>CALLAW010000043.1 GCA_938001865.1 uncultured Saprospiraceae bacterium
TTCTAACAGATGATCTCTCTCAGCGACGAAATGTCATTTATAACGATCTGAGAAAAGTGCTTGGTTCCAATGAGATACAATACGGTCAAATTGTTCTAAATCTTTGCGCCAATCGCGATGGTAAGGTCACTTTCGTTGAAATCGATCGAGACAAATCTACAATTACGAGTGTTGAGATGTTAAACGAAGCATTAGTAGCTGGCTATAATTACATCTTCGAACCAAATCCAAATGCTGCTCAATTAGATTGTGGTAGCATCTCTATTGAGATTAAAAACTTCAAAGAACAGAATCAAAGTGCTGACTCTCAACTTAATGCTAATCCCAGTGAGTCACAAACTTCGATAGATCAGTTGCCAAATAATGGTGCTATCTCGAGAAAAATGATTTATAGCAATGTGGTATGCATTTATAGCCAAGCAAAAAACCAAAATGGAACAATCTGTTTTAATGTCTGTATCAATCGTGAGGGTAAGGTCAAGTATGCGAGCATTGTCAATGAGAAAACAACCTTGAAGAATAAAAGATTCTTACAGAAAGCATTGAACTGCATCTATGAATATCAGTACGAACCTGATCCATCCGCAGCAGCAGAAGAATGTGGAACAATCCGAATGATTTTTGGCGGTGATCAATTTGAAAACTGGCGTTCTAAAACAGGAAGATAAGTATCAATTCAGTCTGTAAATTTCTATTCTGATCTTCAACCTCTCAATCAAGGACAAATAACCTTTAACACAATACTTACTGTCAATCTTTACCCTTCTAAGAGAGTTTAAGATAAAACCAAACAATTTCCTTCTATATTGGGTAATAACAATCGTTGACTGCAGGGTCCAAGTAAGAGTTGGCTCATGGTATTCACCCATGCATTCGCATTGAAGATTAGTTGCATTCACTTATATTACAATTTAGTGTTATTTGTATATCTTTGTATGACTAATACGCAATCCTCCACCATAATAAAATATAATTCTTATGAAGAAGATAATTTTTCTCTCCCTCGTCACAACTCTACTGCTCTCATCATGTATCACTAAGAAGCAGTTCGCGTCAGTTAAGTCAGAACTAGAGCTAGCGAATAGAGATCTCGGCAAGTGTGGTGAAAGCCTCAATCAATACATGAATAAGCTTACAGCCTGTGAAAAAGAAAATGCTAGACTCCTCGCTGAGCTTAAAGCAAATACCGGTACTCTTCAAGCACGACAAGACCAAATCGAAGACCTCAAAGACCAAATTAGAGATTCAAGAACTGTGAGAGACAACACAGCTACTCAAGTTGGCGACCTCACTGTACTCACACAAGAGGCTAACCAGAATGTCAAAGCAACCCTTGAACAATTAGAGAAGAAAGACAAATACATCAATCTCCTCCAAGCGGCTAAGACAAAGGCAGATAGCATCAACCTTGCTCTCGCAGTCAATCTCAAAGATGTACTCAGAGATGGCATCGCTGACCAAGATGTCAATATCAAGGTAGACAAGACTGTAGTCTTCATCAATATCTCAGATAAGATGCTCTACGAGTCAGGAAGCTATAGACTCACACCTAGAGCTAATGAAGTACTCAATAAGATTGCAACGATTGTCAAATCAAGGCCCGAACTCGAGGTGATGGTCGAAGGTTATACCGACAATGTACCTATGAGGTCATCATGTATCGAAGATAATTGGGACCTTTCTGTGAAGCGATCTACTTCAGTAGTCAGAGCATTGCAGACGAAGTATGGTGTCGACCCCAATAAGCTCATCGCAGCAGGGAGAGGTGAGTACAATCAATTGGCCTCTAATGATACTGCCGAAGGAAAATCTACGAATAGAAGAACACGAATCATCTTGTTACCAAAGCTTGATCAATTCTATGATTTGTTAAATCCGGCTAACGTACCTGAATAAAGTAGTAATTGGTTCTAATTTGAGGAATAATTTTTGGTAAATTCGTATTATCGTTAATTCCTATATTAAGAACTTATGAGCAACACAGTAAACAATGCTCCGCATACAGAGTGGACATACAAAGAATACATCTGTTTTATACTGATCTATGCTTCGTATGAAGACCTTGACTTTAGTGATGCAGAGGAGCAGTTTATCAGAGAAAAGACTGGAGCTGAGACCTTAGACAAGATGCATACGGTCTTTAAGAATGCTGGTCAATATGAGTGTCTTCAAATGATTTTGGATCTCAAAGACAAGTTTATCGGTACGGAGACTCAAAAAGAAGATCTGCTGACAATCTTAAGTCAACATTTCGGAGTCGATGGAGAATTCAGCAAACTTGAAAAAGTCTTAATGGGTTTCCTACGAAACCTACTGTAAATAAAGTAAAAGAGTGTGTCACTTGACACACTCTTTTTTTTATCCCATCACTTCAGTTCTTCACAGCATGCGTCAGATACTCTTTACTCTCCTACTCACGACATCGATTACTCTCATTATGGCTCAAGACCATCACCACTCTACTCTCCACAAATCAGAAAACAATCAAACACCGACTTACCTTGAGGTCATCGAATATTATCAAGCAATATCTAATGAAAGTCAATTGGTCCAAGTCAGCGAATTTGGGTTGACAGATTCAGGATACCCTCTCCATGAGGTGGTGATATCTAATGATCAGAGCTTCAGCCCCAACAAAGAAAAAATCGTCCTCTTCATTAACAATGCGATCCATCCTGGGGAGCCTTGTGGTGTAGATGCCTCCATCCAACTGACACAATCTATTGTTGATGGTAAGTTCACGATACCTAATGATTTGACGATTGTGCTCATACCATTCTACAATATCGGTGGTGGTCTCAACCGAGGAAGCCATAGCAGAGCCAACCAAAATGGTCCTGAGGAATATGGGTTTAGAGGCAATGCCAAGAACCTTGATCTCAACCGTGACTTTATTAAGTGTGATAGTCGTAATGCACTTTCATTTAACCAACTCTTTACCAAATGGTCACCGCATGTCTTCATAGATAATCATACGTCAAATGGTGCAGACTATCAATACATAATGACTTTGATCGCCACTCAGAAGGACAAGTTAGCAGCACCACTTGCTAGCTATCTGACCAATACTCTTCTTCCTGATCTATACCAACAGATGGAAGCTAAAGATTGGGAAATGACTCCATATGTCTATTCTAACGGTTCGCCTGACAATGGGATTAGAGGCTTCTTAGATCTTCCTAGATACTCTACTGGTTATGCGGCATTGCATCATTGTATTGGTTTCATGCCTGAGACTCACATGCTTAAGCCTTACGAGGATAGAGTCGAGAGTACACTCGCTTTTATGGAGTCCATGATTACGCATTTGGCTACGACCGATACTGATCTGAAGACTCTCAAGCAAGAAGCAATTCAATCGGTATATCCTGAGACTACCCATGCTGTCGATTGGGTCCTTAACAAAGAGAAAGTCGAAAAACTGACCTTCAAAGGGTATGAAGCGACTACTCAAGAGAGTGAAGTCACTGGTCTGCCTAGACTCTACTATGATCACAACCAACCTTATACCAAGGAGATTGATTTTTATAATACTTATCAAGTAATAGCAGCTGTCAGTATACCAAAGGCCTATGTGATTCCACAAGCTTACGCTAAAGTGATTGATATACTCAAGGCAAATGGTGTGGAAATGCAAAGGTTAGAATCTGATACAACTCTGACTGTTACAATGTCAAAAATTAAAAGCTACAAGACGGTGGACTTTCCCTACGAGGGGCATTACCTCCACTCCAATGTAAAGGCCGTAGGTGGCTCCAGACAATGGACGTACTACAAAGGTGATTACGTCATCTCAACAGATCAAAATGCTCGTATCTATCTCGCTAACACGCTAGAGCTATCGGCTCCAGATAGCTTCTTCGCATGGAATTTTTTTGATGGAATCTTAATGCAAAAGGAGCATTACTCAGCCTACGTCTTTGAAGATACAGCTGCACAACTCCTCTCTAATGATGCACAGCTCAAGGCAAAATTCTTAGCCAAAAAGGAGGAAGATACAGATTTTGCAAACGATGCGAAAGCACAATTGGACTATCTCTACGAGCAGTCTGTCAATGCTGAACCTACCTACCTCCTCTACCCTGTTGGAGGCCTAAATTGACTCACTTGACAGTCTCTGAGATTACCCTCCTTGACATAGGCTAAATCTCCCGTATAACTGTATATTTGCACCTTGCAAAAACCGATATTCAATAACCTGAATATTTCATAGATAACCTACAAACTACCTGATGGGTAACACAACCATTCAATCTGCCCTGATCTCAGTCTATCATAAAGATGGATTAGAAGATATCATCAAAGGACTCAAAGACAACAATATTACTGTATACTCGACTGGAGGCACCTATGCTCATCTAGAAGATAAAGGCTTGGATCTACGCAAAGTAGAAGATCTTACATCCTATCCTTCAATCTTAGGAGGTAGGGTCAAGACACTCCACCCTAAGGTATTTGGTGGAATCTTAGCCATGCGAAACGATGATCACATCGGCCAACTTGACAAATATGAAATCCCTACAATCGATCTGGTCATTGTAGACTTGTATCCATTCGAAGAGACTGTTGCCAATAGTACTGACGAAGCGGAGATTATTGAGAAAATTGACATTGGTGGTATTGCGCTGATCAGAGGTGCAGCGAAGAACTACAACGATGTCGTTGTGATCCCGTCAAAGGACCAATACTCAGACCTAGAAACAATCTTAGCTAATGGAGCAAAGACTAACCTAGAGCAGCGTAAAGCACTCTCAGGCAAAGCCTTTGGCATTTCATCTCACTATGATACAGCGATCCACAACTATCTCTCCCCTACCAAAAAACTAAACATCTCTGCTGTAAACGGTATAACTCTCAGATATGGAGAAAATCCTCATCAGCAAGGAATCTTCTTTGGAGAGATGGGTGCAATGTTTGACAAGCTTAGCGGGAAGGAACTCTCATATAATAATCTCGTAGATGTAGATGCTGCGATCAGTGTCATGAAGGAGTTCAAAGACGAAGAGCCAACCTGTGCTATCCTCAAGCATACCAACACATGTGGTCTTGCATCTGGTGATACTGTACATGAGGCATGGACTAAGGCACTGCAAGCAGATTCAGTCTCTGCATTTGGAGGGATCTTTATCTTCAATCATCCTGTCGATAAAGAGACAGCAACAGAAATAGACAAACTCTTCTATGAAGTAGTCATAGCACCAGACTTTACAGAAGATGCTCAGGCACTCCTCACAGCCAAGTCAAAGAGGATATTGCTAAAACTGAATCACTACAACCAGAGAACAAAATCAGTAAAATCAATACTCAATGGCTATATCGAACAAGATATCGACCAGACAACAGAGAGTGCTGAGAATTTTTCATATCCCACACAGACCAAAGCAACTGACAATCAAGAGTCAGACCTCATATTTGCTCTTAAATGCGTCAAACACCTCAAGTCTAATACAATTGTATTCGTCAAAGATAAGCAGATGCTAAGTATGGGCTGTGGGCAGACAAGTCGAGTAGATGCTTGTAATCAAGCAATCAACAAAGCTGCTGCTTTCAATCTGAGTCTAGAGGGAAGTGTGATGGCATCTGATGCATTCTTCCCGTTTCCTGACTGTGTAGAGTTAGCCGCAGCTGCAGGTGTCAAGGCAGTCGTCCAGCCAGGAGGATCTATCAAAGACAATCTCAGTATCGAAGCCTGTGATAAATACTCAATTGCGATGGCTGTCACTGGTGTAAGACATTTTAAACACTAAATTGCCCAAAGTAACAATAAAGAATAATCGTAATAGTTAAGGATGACAACGATCTGCATAGATGAGGGGAATACTAGGGCAAAGGTAGGCATGTTTGCTGGTCATAATATGGTCAAGTATGCAGCCTTCCAAGAAGATTGGTCAGAAGACTTGAAACAGTTCATCGGAACCACGACAATTGACAACGTAATCGTAACATCCACCAAAGAAGATTATACTCGTCTCGAAGAAACATTGCAAGGCTACAATACTAAGATCATCAAGTCAGTAAGTGATATCCCCCTCGAAATCGAATATGACACCCCACATACACTTGGTAAAGATCGAGTACTGTCGGCATATGCAGCTTCACAACTCTTCCCAGGTCAGAATGCCGCTATCTTTGATATCGGGACTTGTATGACATCAGACTTCCTCTATCTTGGCAGAAAGTTCATGGGTGGTAATATCTCACCTGGACTACACATGCGATTGAAAGCAATGCATGAGTATACAGCTAAGTTACCTTGGGTCGAACCTACAAGTGAAAATCATTACATTGGCAAATCGACTGAAAAAGCACTTCAAAATGGAGGATTTTACGGAATGCTTTACGAAATTGAAGGTTTTATCATTTCCTTAAGGAAAAATTATAACCCAGTTCGCGTTATGCTTACAGGTGGTAGTGCCCACTTCTTTGCCGAACGTCTAGAAAGAAAGATATATATTGATCATTTCTTAAACATCAAAGGATTACACTACTTATCAAAATATTATGGTTAGATACATTGCAATTTCGATACTCATATTATTACAATGCTCAGTGTTTGGGCAGGCAACTGACAATTCTATCTTTTCAAGATTTGGAATAGGAGACATCGTCTCTCCAGGTTACTCTAGTTTTACTGGTATTGGTGGAGCAGCCTCAGGATATTACACAGACTATACAATCAATAATGTCAACCCAGCATCATATAGCAGGCTGACAACAGCTGCATTTGATCTTGGCCTCTCTGCCCGAAATTTTCAGACAGAGATCGATGGGAGATCAGGATCTCGTCTATGGAGTGGCAATCTAGATAATGTCGCAATCGCATTTCCCTTGAGGAATAGTATCAACAAAGCCCTCAATCCACTTACAAGTCCTACAGACTTTGGGATGGCATTTGGGATCAACCCTATCTCTAGGATAGGATATAATGTCTCGAGTATAGAAGCAGATTCCAATCTAGGCAATGTAGAGAGGAACTATACTGGCTTTGGTGGACTCTACAAGTTCTATTGGGGATCGAGTATCGAATACAAAAACTTCTCAGCAGGAATCAATGCTAACATGGTATTTGGTAGACTCAATTATGAAAAGAATATCCTTTTCATTGATCTCCCAGCTGCATTTAGCAACTTATTTTCAACATCATACAATGCTCAAGGGCTAGGTCTTGACTATGGAGTCATGTATACATACATCTTTGACGAAGAAAATCTTGATCAGAACGTCGTCGGAAATAGACTTACTGTCGGTGTACATGGCAGCACGGGGACTACTCTCAATGCGACAGCAAATGTAGAGAATATCCTCTTCCAAAACTTTGGATCAATAGCGGTAACTGACACCCTGATCGCAGACACAGATATCGAGGGAGAACTCAAGTTACCCTCTAGCTTGGGGATGGGCATCTCCTACCAGCAAGGTCTCAAGTGGGCAATCAGTGTAGCCTACACTACAACTCCATGGAGCAATTATAGTAACTCCATCGTCCAAGAATCACTCAGAGATGTCAACTCATTTAACATCGGTGGATGGTTTACACCAAATGCGAAGTCATATACATCTTACTTCAAGAGAATTAGATACAAATTTGGGGCATTCTATCGGACTGAACCAACTCAGATAAGCCAGTCAGAGGCTGGAGCAGAAGTAGAGCACTATGGAGTCACTCTAGGGACTCAGCTCCCATTCGTGAGTCAGCGTAAGATTAGTAGAGGCGATATCAGTGCCACTCTAGGATACAAAGGCAATGGATATATCAATGAACGATACATCAGTCTACAGTTTGGGTTCACATTCAATGATGATCAATGGTTCCTCAAACGAAAGTATAATTAAACAGAAAATCCTATCTTATTACAAGATTATAAAAACCTAAATAACTAATAGTAAACACAGAATTATGAACAAAAAAATCGGAATTCTCCTCTTAATGCTCGGCACTGCATCTGTGGCAAGTAGCCAATGTGAATCTTGGGAAGGACATGCTAAACAAAGTGAAGCGGAAGAGGCTCACTCAGTATATCGTCAAGCATTGAAAACAGAAGATTATGACATTGCCGAAGAGTATTGGACTAAAGCTTATGCTATCGCTCCAGGAGCTGATGGTAAGAGAGATTATCATATGATAGATGGTGCAGCTATCTACATGAATAAATTTAAAAATGAGACTGATACTGCACTCAAAGACGAATATAAAGAAAAGATCATAGGGTTCTACGAACAAGCGATCTCATGCTATGAAGCAGGCAACATCTCTGTCTCTCAAAGTGAGACAGTGGATCAAAAAGTCTCATACCTCAAAGGAAGACTAGGCTATGATATGTACTACTATCTCCAAACTCCATATAGTACCAACTACGAATACCTCATGGATGCAATCAAGCGAGGTGGTAACGATGTCGAGTACATCGTGATGGATCCACTTGCCAAGATTACTGTATATCAATACCAAAATGGTGGATTGGACAAAGCTACGGCTCTTGCTAACTTTGAATTGCTCGAAACTATCGCTGCCGCAAATACAGAAAGCGAATATGCTGAGTATTATCAACAAGCATGGGGAGCAGCTAAGGCTCACTATGCACCAGTAGAGACTGAGATATTTGACTGTGAATACTTCAAAGAATCATATCAACAAAAGTATGATGACAATCCAGATGACATGGACAATGTCAAAACACTAATCGTACTCTTGAAGAAAAGAGGATGTCCTGACAATGATCCATTCTTAAGCCAATTAGAAGGTAAGTGGGCAAGCTATGCTGCGAGCACTAATGCTGCAAGACAAGCAGACTTCGAAGCAAGTAATCCTGCATTCATGGCAAAGAAAGAATACGATAAAGGTAACTTCGAAGGAGCAATCACAAAGTATAACGAAGCAATCGCTGCTGAGACAGATCCTGATAAGAAGGCAAAGATGCTCTTCTCTAAAGCATCTATCCAATTCCGTAAGCTCAAGCAATATAATGATGCTAGGTCGACTGCAAGAGAAGCTGGTAAAGCAAAACAAGGATATGGGAGACCATATATGCTCATCGGTGATATGTATGCAACGACTGCTCGTAACTGTGGTGACTCGTGGAATCAACGCCTTGCAGTCATCGCCGCTATAGAGAAGTACTCTTATGCTAAGAGCATTGATCCATCAGTAGCAGATGAGGCAAACGAGAAAATAGGTAAGTACAAAGCGTCACTTCCAGAAAAGCAAGAAGGATTTATGAGAGGCGTAAAAGCTGGAGAGAAAGCAAAAGTAGGCTGTTGGATAGGCGAAACAGTAACTGTAAAGTTCAATTAATCGCAACCTAGCCCTTTGTTGAAATATACTTGTAAGCACACTTTAGTCCAGACTAAGGTGTGCTTTTTTTTTTGATTAATACCTTGGCCTGAGATTGAATATTACAATGTGGTGATTAGGTTATAACACAAAAATTACACTTAACAAAATTGGTCAAATCTAATACAGAAAGAATACAAGAGAACATCCATACCACAATAGAGGAAAAGAAGATCACACTCGGCAATGCAAATAGAATACTAAAACAAGCAGAATTTAAAATGAGTTATTACAAATTAATCGTCTAAAAATAAGGGCTGCTGAAATCAAGTTGAACCATTACCAAAGCCCACTTGAATGCTTAGATATTACAGTGCCAATATTTAGGTAAATAAGCTAAGTTCTACTCAATCTAAAATATTTTCTCTAAGATTGCCTTAGTTGTCTTAGCTCTACCCATAGTGTAATAGTGGAGGCAAGGTACTTTAGCAGCCATGAGTTCTTTGGCTTGTTGGATTCCCCATTCTATACCTACTTGCTTCACAGCTTCTTTGGTCTTAGCATCTTCGATCGCATCTGATAGCTCTTCTGGTATCTCTAGGTGGAAGTATCTTGGCAATACACTGAGTTGCTTCTGAGTGGTAATCGTCTTGAGTCCTGGGATGATTGGCACTGTGATCCCTTCGGCTCTACACCTATCTACAAAGTCAAAGTAATGCTTATTGTTGAAAAACATTTGAGTGACGATGTAATCAGCTCCCATCTCTATTTTTTGCTTGAGATATTTGAGGTCTGATTTCATATTGGGTGCTTCGAAGTGTTTCTCTGGATACCCCGCTACTCCGATACAGAAGTCTGATGGATTGGGATTGCTGAGCTCTTCATCGATATAGACACCATTATTCATATCTGTAATCTGACCGATGAGATCAGATGTATAGGCATGACCATCTGGCTCAGGGTTGAATGCTCTCTCAGATTTGATGGGATCACCTCTCAGAGCTAATACATTATCAATTCCTAAAAAGTTAAGGTCAATCAGAGCATTTTCTGTTTCCTCTTTGGAGAAGCCTCCACAGATGAGATGAGGGACTGCTTCGATGTCGTACTTATACTTGATCGCAGCACAGATTCCTACTGTTCCTGGTCTCTTTTTGGTACTTTTCTTTTCGAGGAGACCATTAGGATGCTTCTTGAATGTAAACTCCTCTCGGTGGTATGTCACATCAATAAATGCTGGATTGAACTCCTTCAATGAATCAATCGTGGAATAGATTGACTCCACTCCTTGACCTTTGAGCGGTGGAAGAATCTCCATGCTGAATACTGTTTCTTTTTGTGTTTTCAAGAAGTCTGTAAGCTTCATATCTTTTCTCTTTTTCTACTGAGGGTATTCCTCATTTATTGATATTCGTTATTTAATAATTCAAATTTGGAGCAAGCCATTTTTCAACTTTATCTATTGTGTCGCCTTTAGCTTTAGCATAAGCTTCGATCTGATCTTTCTCGAGTTTGTTGACTGCAAAGTACTTGGACTGAGGATGAGAGAAGTAGAGTCCACTCACCGATGATGCTGGATACATCGCCATGGATGAAGTTAAGTCTATCCCGATCTCATTTGCCTGGAGCAGATCAAACAACTCAGCCTTAGGCGTATGATCTGGACATGCCGGATACCCAAATGCTGGTCTAATCCCTTTATACTTTTCTTTGATTAGACTCTCATTGTCTAAGCTTTCGTCTGTGGCATATCCCCAGAGTTCTTTCCTCACTAATTGGTGCATATACTCGGCAGTTGCCTCAGCAAGCCTGTCTGCAACTGCTTTGAGCATAATGCTGCTGTAATCATCATGTTGGGCTTTGTAAGCATCGAGCAATGGCTCTATCCCTAGTCCAGATGTCACGGCAAAACATCCAATATAATCATCAAATCCCTTAGGGGCGATGAAGTCTGCAAGTGAGATATTGGGTACACCTGGTCCCTTCTTGCCTTGTTGACGTAGCATTGGAAACTTCCCTAACACCTCTGACCTCGATTCATCTTTGTACACATTGATCACGATATCATCAACTGTATTAGCTGGATAGAATGCAACTTTACCCCTGATCTGTAGAAGATCATCTTTGACAATCTTATCGAGGAGTGCATTCGCTTCTTCATAGAGCTTTGTTGCTTCTTGACCGACTACATCATGACTTAAGATAGCTGGATATTTGCCTTTGAGCATCCAAGTAGAGAAGAATGGAGTCCAATCAATATAGTGCCTGATAGTATCCACAGTCATCTCTGTCACCTCTCGCTGTCCGATAAATGTTGGCTTCACAAAGTTAGTCTCAGTCCAATCGAGAGTCATCTTATTCGTATTAGCAGCTTCGATGGAGATAAAATCTTTTGACTTTTTGCGGGCAGTAAAGTTCTTTCTAATCTCTTTGTACTCCTGCTCAGTGTCCGTAATATATGTTGCTTGCGAATCCTTACCGAGGAGTGACGACACAGTAGTTACACTCTTGGAAGCGTCTAACACATGGATGACCGGACCACTGTATTGCTCATCAATCTTGACTGCAGTGTGGATACGAGATGTCGTCGCTCCACCGATCAAGAGTGGGATATGGAGTCCTTGCTTATCCATCTCTTGTGCTACAGTTACCATCTCATCGAGGCTTGGTGTGATCAGTCCACTGAGGCCAAGGACGTCTACTTTGTGTTTTTTGGCTTCGTCAATAATCGTCTGCATAGGTACCATGACACCGAGGTCGATTACTTCATAATTATTACAAGCAAGTACGACACCTACGATATTCTTACCGATATCATGGACATCACCTTTGACTGTTGCTAATAAGACTTTACCTTGGTAGTTGGTCTCTTCTTTAGAGTCTTCCATATATGGCGTCAGGTATGCTACAGCTTGCTTCATCACTCTAGCACTCTTGACGACTTGAGGCAAAAACATCTTACCACTCCCAAAGAGATCACCGACTGTATTCATACCTGCCATGAGTGGACCTTCGATGACTTTGAGCGGTGAAGGGAGAGAGAGTCTAGCCTCCTCAGTATCTTCTATAATATATGTGGTCACACCTTTGACTAAGGCATACTCTAATCTCTCCGCTACTGGGAGTGATCGCCATTCGCCGAGTGCCGCCTCTGACTTAGCATCTTGCTTGACATTGAGTGCAAAGTCTAGGAGTTCTTCTTCAGCTTTTGGATCGGTATTGAGGAGTACGGCTTCTATTTTTTGCAAGAGCTCTGGTTCGATACTATCGTAGACTTCAAGCTGACTAGGATTGACTATTGCCATATCCATACCACTCTTGACTGCATGATAGAGGAATGCTGAGTGCATTGCCTCCCTGACCTTATTATTCCCTCTGAATGAGAATGAGACGTTACTCACGCCACCACTCACTCTCGCATATGGGAGGTTATCCTTGATCCACTTCGTCGCTTCGAAGAAGTCTAAGGCATTGCGTCTATGCTCTTCCATACCTGTAGCAACTGGAAAGATATTGGGGTCAAAAATAATGTCTTCTGGAGGGAAGCCAACCTGATCAACTAACACATCATAACTCCGCTTACAGATCTCTATTCTCCTCTCATAACTATCAGCTTGCCCCTCTTCGTCGAATGCCATCACAATTACAGCGGCACCATATTTTTTAATTTTCTTGGCATGCTCGATGAACTCTGCCTCTCCTTCTTTGAGGCTAATCGAGTTGACCACTGCCTTACCTTGGATACACTTGAGACCTTCTTCGAGGATCTCCCACTTAGAGCTATCTACCATGAATGGGATCTTACAGATATCTGGCTCGGAGGCCAAAAGATTGAGGAATGTCTTCATCGACTCTACCCCATCTAGTAGTCCATCATCCATATTGATATCAAGGATCTGAGCCCCGCCTTCTACTTGATCTCTTGCAATATCTAGGGCTGTTTCGAAGTCTCCTTCTTTTACCAGTCTCAAAAACTTACGAGATCCTGCGACGTTAGTCCTTTCTCCTACATTGACAAGATTTGCTTCGGGCAAGATCTGCATCTGCTCTAACCCACTGAGCCGCAATCGCTTAGGAAGATCAGGTATCTGTCTAGGTTGATGTTGGGCTGCGAGGTCAGCAATCTTACGGATATGATCTGGAGATGTACCACAGCATCCTCCTATGATATTTATGAGGCCTTCGGCCAAGTAGGTATTGATCGTCCCTCCCATCATCTCAGCAGTCTCGTCATACTCGCCAAATGCATTAGGAAGACCAGCATTGGGGTGTGCAGAGGTAAAGAATGGACTATTCTTAGAGAGGACTTGCATATACTGCTTGAGCTGATCAGCACCAAGAGCACAGTTAAATCCTACACTGAGAAGATCCATATGTCTGATACTATTGAGGAATGCCTCTACTGTCTGGCCTGAAAGTGTCCTGCCACTTGCATCAGTTATCGTACCAGATGCCATGATAGGCAGCTCTACATTGTGCTCTTCAAAGTATGTGGATATTGCAAATAACGCCGCCTTAGCGTTGAGTGTGTCAAAGATTGTCTCTACGAGTAAGATATCTGCTCCTCCCTTGACTAAGCCATCAATCTGAGTCGTATAACTCTCGACTAACTCATCAAATGTCACAGCACGATACTCTGGCCTATTGACATCAGGCGAGAGTGAACACGTCCGATTTGTAGGGCCGATCGACCCAGCGACATAGCGCTGTTTTTGAGGATTCTGCGCAGTGAAGAGTTCGCATTGTGCCTTAGCGAGTCTTGCTGACTCATAGTTGAGCTCATAGACGAGATCCTCCATGTGATAGTCTGCCATCGAGATACTCGTACCATTGAAGGTATTGGTCTCTATGATATCTGCACCAGCCTTGAGATACTCAGCATGTATGGCACTGATGATCTTGGGTTGCGTAAGTGTCAAGAGGTCATTATTTCCCTTGAGGTCGTGTTCGAAATCTGCAAATCTCTCTCCTCTATAATCAGCTTCTGTGAGCTTGTATTGTTGTATCATCGTACCCATAGCTCCATCAAGGACGAGGATACGATTCTTGAGATCTTGGTGTATTTGTGACTTCTTCATTTTCTAGTAATTTAGTATAGTCAAGCTAAATGCCTGGCTACATTAATTATCAAGAAAATGGTTGAACATGAAAACGTGGAGAAGAACTCTCTTCATCGCTCCTAACACTTTTCTTATGTTAGGCAGGCATTAGCACCACTGAATACTTACTGGTTGCTAAGGTTTCTCCGGGCCTGATCCCTCCACCTTTCTTGATAATAATGCAAATATGAAACAAAAAGCCAATGTTTTATATACAATCTCTTGGCTTTATTAATTCTTTAAGAAATTATTAGGCTTAAAATCCCATTCCCCCCATCTTACTGAACTCTTCAAAAGACATCTTTTGATATCCCTTGGCATCAAACTCGAAGACTGAGTCATCTACTCCTTTGGAAAACTCTTGTGTGGTGAATGTCACCCCCATCTCAGAACTCCCAATGGTATACTCCAATGGAAATCCTACTAGGTCTATCTGTTCAAATCCTTGAAGTACCTTCGGATCTGCCTTGATCTCTTCGGTGACATAGCATGTAATCATCGTATCTGCATTGTCAGGATGAGTAACGGTAGCTTTATAGCATGTATAGCCAGCAATCACTTTAGTTTCTGCTTTGTCGTAAGTGATTTGAAAATCACCATCACCTGCATTCTTTTTAATCATTTCGTTTCTTTCCTCTTTGGATATCGGGATGACGTACTTCATACCCATAGCATCTACATACATCTGAGAGTCTCCCTGCTCTAAGTTAGTGATGGTCTTCATAGATATCATCCCTTCCATCATATTGAGTTCCATAGAAGAGTACTTTTCATTAAATGATACAATAGACTTAGATCCAGTCATCAGCTGAGCATGTTGGCTCATGTCTTCGTCTTCGGTATCGACGTCGAGGAGTGTCATCGTTATCTGCCCTCGTGTCACAGTCTCTTGTGCCACTGATGTCACAGACAGGCATACCAATGTGCAAAATAGAAGTAATGAATATTTCATAGAAAATAATTATTGTTTGATATAAGAAGTCTCAAACAGTTAGGTTTGTTGTGAATAAATCTACAGAATGAAGACTGTAATACTCTAACTGATGAAATCATACTATTGATCCCACTCATCAATGTATTTAACAAAAACTTTAGCTAAGTTCTCTGCATCAGAGATTGCCCGATGGTGGATTCCAGTAAACTCAAATCCCTCCTTCTTAACTACTGACTTGAGACCCCGATGTGGTGAGAGTCCTCTATTGACGTGATATGCTTCTTTGACATCAAGATGATTGTTGTGAACCCAATCATGGTCTAGGCGATGGAGATCACAATTATTCATAATGATCGTTTTGTCAAATTTTCCCCAAGAGCAAAGGAGAAATTCATTTTCGATTTCGATCCAATCAGTAAACATCTCAATCATCTGGGGAAATGGCTTACTACTATCTACATTAGCTTGAGTAATACTGGTAAGTTGAGTACAGAATGATGAAAGCTTAGGATTAACAGTGGGCTTGACAAACTCACAAAATGTGTCAAGTACTTGACCATATCTATTGACTGCTACAGCTCCTATCTCTATGATCTCATTGTATCCGCCTGGCGGTCTCCCTCTCCAGCAAGTTGCTTCTAAATCATATATAATGTACTTCACGATGCAATAATACGAAATTGTAAAACATCGCAATAATTAGTCAGCGAGTAATCAACAAATAGTCACCTCCTATAGAATCTATGAGAAAAGGCTTAATCTTAGAATAACTCAACAAGTATCGTATCTGGAGCAATATAACCTCTAAACATCGATGACGTATTGAACGGTAGAGCTGCATGGCCATTAGTGTCAAGAGCAATAAGTCCACCATTGCCACCGATCTCCTTGAGATTGCGAATCACCTCGGCTGCTGCCTTGTCAACTGACTCACCGAGGTAAGACATGCGATGTGTGACATCTGCAGCTACACCATATCTGATGAAGTACTCTCCATGTCCTGTACATGAGACTCCACATGTCTTATTATCAGCATAGGTACCTGCACCGATCAGAGGGGAGTCACCTACTCTATCATATCTCTTATTAGTCATGCCACCTGTAGATGTGCCAGCAGTAAGATTACCCGACCTATCCAATGCCACTGCTCCAACAGTACCAAACTTCCAATCTCTGTCTTCGACTCTATCGGATGATCCCGTTTCTCTCTCTTGAGAAAGGATACCTTGGAGTCGATCCCAATTGTCTTGGGTAAAAAAGTATGATGTATCTACCCTCTCTAGTCCCTGATCGATCGCAAACTGATCGGCCCCATCACTTGTAAGTAACACATGCTCAGAATGATTCATGACAGCCTGCGCAGCTTTGATGGGATTCTTTACTTGACGGATAGCGGCAACTGCTCCGGCACCCCTGTCTCTACCATTCATAATCGAAGCATCCAGTTCATTCTGACCATCATGGGTAAATACTGCTCCTTTGCCTGCATTGAAGAGTGGTGAATCCTCTAGGAATGCGATTACCTCAACTACTGCATCTTCACTTGTACCACCATCTTTGAGCATATCGTGACCTCTGTTAAGTGCCTCTGTCAATACTTGTGTATATTGTTTGATCTTGAGATCACCCAATGATGAAGGATTAGAGAATCCTGCTCCACCATGTATCACCAATGCATAATCGAAGCCTTGAGTAGGAATATCTGGCTCCGATGTACTCCCACCTTGATTGCAGCTCATGCACAATGAAAGTAGAATACCAATACTGAATAACATTCTTGCCACCATAAATTATCTGTTGTCTTTTAATAATAAGCTCAAAGTACCTAAACGCATCACCGATAGCTATGTGTCATGGAGTCATGATGCAAGTATCAGAGGAGATGCGGTACGTAAAGTTAATCATCTTGATCTATAAAATAGAAGTCCAACTATCAAACTCTGGATGAGTAGAATTTCTAATTAATTGAGAGTCTTTAGAGCTCCTTGATCTGCAAATGAAAAAAAGTTAACGAGTTATGCTTTGGCGATTCATCACTATTATTGGCATCAATCTATTGAGGGCATTCTATTTGAGATTATGAATGAATAACTCAAGGTGACCAAGTGGTGGTTACACTCAAATCTACTACCTTCGTCACATAGGATACTCAGATAACCATCTGATCTATCACTTAGTGCAATTGTAATACATTTACCTAGAGTAATAAACAGAGTCAATGTCTCTCACTCCTCTCTCTCATAAGACTGTGATAGTAATCGCTGGACCTACAGGTGTCGGCAAATCTTCTCTGAGTATGCAGCTCGCAGAGCAATTGAAGTGTCCAATCATCTCTGCGGATAGTAGGCAGGTCTATCAACAGCTCAATATAGGTACAGCCAAGCCAAGTGAAGAAGAACTCAGAAGAGTGAAGCACTACTGTATAGATTCGGTACCACTGACGGAGATCTATAGTGCTGGTAGATTTGAAATGGATGCTGACCAAGCTGTCAAGGAGGCTCATACCCAATCAGATCATATCATCATCTGTGGTGGCACAGGACTCTATATCAATGCATATCTCAACGGTCTTGATGAGTTTCCTAATATTACAGATGATGCAAGACTCAAAGTAAGCAGTATCGCCGATCATTATGGTCTTGATGGCTTGATTGCCGAATTGAAGCATGTCGATCCCCTCAGTGCTAATAGTCTAGATCTAAATAACTCAAGAAGGATCAGTAGAGCCCTAGAGGTGTATCACAGCTCTCAGACCCCATATAGTAGCTGGAAGTCTAAGAAACAAGAGAAAACACATCACCATCGGATACTTAGATACTGGATCAATACGGACAGAGAGTTACTGTACAGCAAAATCAATAAGCGAGTTCACGTCATGCTAGACAGTGGATGGATTGAAGAAGTGAAGGGCTTGATCCAACATCGCCATCGTAGAGCATTGGATACTGTTGGATATAAGGAGATATTCAGGTATCTGGACGGTGAGATGGATACAGATACTCTTGTAAATGAAATCCAAAAAAATACGCGAAGATATGCTAAGCGACAGATCACATGGTTTGGCAATCAATATTCAGGTCAATGTCTCAACTATCACCAATCGAGTGACGAACTCTATCCACGCATTATGGATGCTCTCCATCACAACAGTTGATCGAGATAGAGACGGGTCACAGAGATGCATAGAGGTACAATAAAAAAGAGCCACCTTCATCTCAGAAGGCAGCTCATCGTATCTATCAAGGTAATCTTCGCAAGGGAAGACTCCTAGTTTATTTCATTTTTTTCCATTCGGCAAGTGATGCTTCACCAAACTTGACATAGTTATCATTACCAGCAGTCTTAGCAAGATCAATTGATTTTTTGATTGTTGCCATTGCAGTCTTATAATCGCCTTTATCAGCTTGGATCAGTGCTAGTTGACGAGTATTCCAGAATGTTTCTCCTCTTCCTTCTACAGCTTTAGTCATCCAAGTCAATGCCTTGTCTAAGTCCTTACCATTCTCTCTATAGTATCTAGCGGCATTGTAGTAATCTCCGGCTGATGGACCATCCATGACCTTGTCTATTGTCTTCATAGCCATATCGTCTGTCGCTACTGCAAGTGGTATAGCGACGTGTGCCTTATCCCATGTAAGTACAAGATCTGCCTTATCGCTACTCACATTATCAAGACCAAGAGTGAATGTCTCTACACTTGATTGGAGTTGAGTACTTTTGACCATTGTCTTAGCAGCTACTTTGGATTCATCCCAATCTTCGGGAGTACCCCAGTTTTCAGTATCAGTGTAGAGGTATACGTCCCACATGTCCTTACCTGGCTTAGTGAAGAGTGCATATGTACCAGCCTCAACATCAGTACCTGCGAATGTGACATCATCAGAGAAAGTAATCATGGTGTTCTTATTGGCACCTGTCCGCCACATCTTGTCATACGGCACGAGATCACCGAAAATAGTTCGATCCTTTACACCTGGTCTTGAGTACTCAAGATTGACAGTTGTCAACCCAAACTCTTGTTCGATCTTGATAGAAGGACTTGCTGCTGGAGTCTTGACCTGTCCTATTGCCATTGAGAATATCGTCATTATCAAGACGATTACGAGTGATAATTTTTTCATTTTTGATTTAATTAGAGTTAGAATTATTGTTAGAATTATTGTTATGCTTTAGTCTTAAATTTTTGCATTGCAGATCTTGCATCATCAGTAAGTATGAGCCTTCCGCTAATCTCTGCTCTATCTCTCAAGAGTTGGTCCCAATTTTCGGTCCCTGACCAGATGACTCTTTTGAGTGCCTTCTTTGCCTCGTTACTTTGATTAACAAGTATCTGGCTCAGATGTTTGACATAGGCGTCTACTTGTTCGACAGTATCAAATACTTCATTGTAAAGTCCCTTCTGCTTAGCCCACTCTGCTGTCATAAACTCTGTAGCATTGATCGCAAGGTGAGACATTGCACTCAATCCAGTCTTCCGCTCCACAGCTGGTCCTACTACAAATGGTCCAATCCCCACAGCCAATTCGCTGAGCTTGACACTTGCGTACTTGGATGCAATACAGTAATCTACGGCTGATGCCAATCCTACACCACCACCTATGGCCTTACCTTGTACTCTCCCTATGATCAGCTTACTACATTTGCGGCAAGCGTTGATCACATTAGCAAATCCCATAAAGAAGTTATGTCCGCTCTGTTCATCATCTATTGCAAGCATCTCATCGAAGCTAGCGCCAGCACAGAACGTCCTATCACCACCTGACTTCAATACAATCACCTCAATCTCTGCACTCTCATCGCATGACTGTATCTCTGTAACTATTCTTGCCAGGATATCGCTTGGCAGCGAATTATGACTAGGATGGTAGAACTCTATGGTGGCTACAGCATCAGCAACTGTTGTTGTAACATATGGTGTCATGCTCATATTAAGGAAAGATATTGTGATTATTATAGAATTACTGCAAAAGTAATGATTAAACTAGAGATACAGGTGTACAGTTGCAGACCTTAGGGTGAAAATATTCTCTAAGAGTAGATATCTGAGAGTGAGAGGATTCTGAGAGTATCTTAGAGTAGCAGATCGATAGAATTATTTCTATTTTGTGGTCAGAGTAGATATTTATACTTGATAGATTCATGTCACTACTAATAGAGAGCAATATCCTATGCACATCACACCACAGCAGATCTTAGCGATAATCATATGTTACTTTGGCGTATTGGTAATCATCTCTCGACTTACGAGTAAGGGAAGTACATCTGATGATTTCTATATTGCAGGTCGTAAGTCACCTTGGTACATTGTAGCATTTGGGATGATTGGAGCATCTCTTTCTGGAGTCACATTCATCTCTATTCCTGGTGCTGTAGGTGCTGGAGGTGGCAATATGGCTTTTTCGTATCTGCAGATGGTGTTTGGATATCTCGTCGGATACTTAATCATCGCCACAGTATTGATGCCACTCTACTATAAGATGGACTCTATTACGATATACCAATACCTCGAAGATCGGTTTGGGAAAGTAAGTTATAAGGTAGGATCATCATTTTTCCTCTTATCTCGGATTATAGGAGCTAGCTTCAGACTTTATTTGGTAGCTCTCGTACTCCATGGGTTCGTATTAGAGCCGATTGGTATTTCTTTTGGCTTGACCGTCATCATCACGCTAGGTCTGATCTATAGCTATACCTTCGCTGGTGGTCTGAAGACTATTATCTGGACTGATACTCTGCAGACTCTATTCATGCTGATTGCAGTAGTGGCCACAGTATGGTACGTTGGGGATACACTTGGGTTGAGCATCGGGCAGATCCCTAGAGCAATTGGTGAAGCTGGATATGGACAATTATTTTTCTTTGAAGATGGATGGTCAGATGCTAACAACTTCTACAAGCAATTTGTAAGTGGAGCATTGATAGCACTTGTGATGACGGGTCTTGACCAAGATATGATGCAGAAAAATCTTAGCTGCAAGTCCCTCAAGGAAGCTCAGTGGAACATCGGAATGTTCAGCAGTATTCTTGTAGTGGTCAACGTACTCTTCCTTGCACTCGGAGCACTCCTCTATATGTACTCTGAGACGAATGGCATAACCATTCCCGGACGGACAGATAGATTATATGCAATGTTAGCTTTCGAGCATTTTCCAGCTGGGATCACGATCTGTTTTATTCTTGGATTGATTGCTGCGGCGTACTCTAGCGCTGATTCTGCGCTGACTTCTATGACGACATCATTCAGTGTAGACATCTTAGAATCAGAGAAATCAGACCAGACTATTCAACAAAAAAGAACACAACGCCATCTCGTACACTTTGGGTTCTCTGTGATACTAGCTCTGGTAATCCTTATCTTCAATAATCTCCTCGATGAGTCAGCAATCAATGCCCTCTTCAAGGCGGCTGGATACACGTATGGACCAATCCTAGGGCTCTACAGCTTCGGGATATTGACTCGACGTATCGTAGATGATCGTTATGTATGGATAGTCTGTGTACTCTCTCCTCTTATCTCTTATGTCATTAATATCAATTCTGTTCAGTGGTTCAGTGGATTTACATTTGGCTTCTTGATACTCTTGGTAAATGGCATACTCACCTTTATAGGGCTCTGGAGTATCTCTAAATCACCTAAGTAACAACCTACATAATCTTCAAGTCATGGAAGGCTTACTTCCTCATCACAAACCTGACCACACTCAATGAAAGTTACAGAACAAGCATCTCATCACAACAATCTTGAGCAAAGAACAATCAAGGAGTTAGTTGCCCTCATCAATCAAGAAGATATGACGGTGGCAAAAACCGTCAATGCTCAGCTCGACTCCATCACCAAGTTAGCAGAGGCAATCTACTCAGCTCTCGCCGTGGGCGGAAGACTCTTCTATATCGGAGCTGGCACAAGTGGAAGACTAGGGATCCTCGATGCCTCAGAGTGTCCTCCTACCTTTGGAGTGAGCCATGATATGGTGATAGGTCTCATAGCAGGTGGTGACAAGGCGATCAGAAAAGCTCAAGAATTTGCCGAAGATGACCCACAACTGGCATGGCAAGACCTGCAATCTTATCAAATAAATAAGACAGATATCGTAGTGGGCATCGCAGCGAGTGGGAGTACCCCATATGTAGTCAATGGTCTGAAAGCTTGTCAGCTAAATGGAATCAAGACAGGATGCATCGTCTGTAATCCACAGAGTGCTATAAGCAAAGTAAGCGACTATCCTATAGAGGTCGTCACTGGTCCTGAGTTCGTCACAGGGAGTACCCGTATGAAGGCAGGCACCGCTCAGAAGATGGTGCTCAATATGCTGACAACCGCAGTGATGATAAGACTTGGAAGAGTCAAAGGCAATCGTATGGTAGACATGCAACTGTCTAATGACAAGCTCGTAGATAGAGGGACTCTAATGATCGTCCAAACAACTGGCCTAGACTATGAGAGTGCCCGTGCTGCACTCCTTAAGTATGGGAGTGTCAGACTAGCACAAGACGCATTGCAGAAGCCATAATATCAAAACCTTACTCGAGTAGTGGAAAGTAACTAAATCGTAAACATTTAAGACAACCCATACATTCAGTATAGTGTCAAAACTTACAATAGTACTCCGTGCAAGAATTTGAATCGATTAACAATGGATATAACTCAGTCTTCATACCGAATAGATTGACAATCGGTCTCGTAGTACCGATCGAGGAGTATGCTAATAGTACCACACCTCTAATGCTAAGACATCTAGAGAGAGTGAAGCTCGCAGAGCAACTCGGCTACAAAGCAGTCTGGGTCAGAGATGTGCCGATGCATGTACCGACATTTGGTGATGCTGGTCAGACCTATGATCCATTTGTCTATTTAGGCTATCTAGCCGCACAGACTACACAGATTACTCTGGGCATCGCAAGTATTGCCCTGCCACTGCATCATCCACTTCATGTTGCAAAATCAGCAGCTACCTTAGACCAACTTACTCATGGTAGATTCATCATGGGTGTCGCGTCAGGAGATCGATATGAAGAATATCCTGGTATGAATATAGACTATGCATCTCGTGGAGCATCCTTCCGAGATGCCTATCAATATATCCGCAATGCAACATTGGATTATCCGATAATGGACAAGAATATGCATGGCGTGATGGATGGTAATCTAGATATCCTCCCTAAACCCTATGGTACAAAGATCCCTATACTGATTACTGGACATAGTCAACAAAGCACAGAATGGGTTGCTGCGAATGGTGATGGCTGGATGTACTATCCACGCAATCTCTATATGCAATCACATAACATCAGTGAGTGGAGAGCTCTTGTATTAAAAGATCAGAACATTGATAAACCATTTCTACAACCCTTGTATGTGGACTTGCAAGAAGATGATGATTACAAACCAGTAGGGATTCATCTCGGTATCAGGACAGGGATGCACTACTTGGTAGAGTATCTCTCACAACTGCAATCAATTGGAGTAAATCATGTTGCAATTAACCTCCGATTCAATACAGCCAATATCGAAAAGACATTGGAGAAGCTATCAAAAAATCTATTAGAAAAATTTCACGATTCTTAGCTACATCACTCACTCTTATGAATAAAACAATACTCATTACTGGAAGTACGGATGGCATAGGCAAACTCGCTGCTATCAAATTAGCTCAAGATGGACATCAGATCTACTTACATGGGAGAAACTCTGACAAACTGACGAGAGTAATAGCTGAACTAAAGACAATCACGGGTAATCAAAGCATTGATGGATTTGTGTCAGACTTCTCCAGTCTGACCCAAGTGAAGATTATGGCAGACAACATCAATAATAAGTTATCCAAGATAGATATATTGATCAATAATGCTGGCGTATTCAAATCAACAGAATCTCAGACTGAAGACGGAATCGATGTAAGAATAGTTGTAAACTACTACGCTTCTTATCTATTGACAACTCTACTGATAGACAAACTGAAAGCGAGCAATCAATCCAAAATCATCAATCTGAGCTCTGCTGCCCAGAGCAGTGTCTCAATGGGATTACTAGACGGGTCTCTAACTGTCTCTGATCAAGAAGCCTATGCTCAGAGCAAACTTTCCCTTCTGATGTGGAGCTATCACCTCGCTAAGCAAGAACCTTCGATAGCTGTAGTTGCTCTCAATCCAGGGTCACTCTTAGATACCAACATGGTAAGAGAAGCTTATGGGAAGTCTTGGTCCTCAGCAGACAAAGGAGCTGACATAATTTATGATCTGGCTATCACTCATCTCTCCGAGGATATTGACGGCAAATACTTTGACAATGACAAAGGAGATTTTGGCCTAGCACATCCGGATGCGTCTGATGATATGAAAATCTCTACATTGATCAATTACACAAAGTCTCAAATAGAAAAACTCCTATAGGATATGATGAGAATAATAGATATCTCTGAAAGTCAATCTTAAGGGGATGTTACTCAGTACTGGTACGTGATTTTTTCTGTTGTAAGCTATGGACAACCTTGACAAAGTAACTGTAGTTAGCTACTCCATCTGAGATACCATTGGACCTCAGATAGGCTCCATAGATCTTATCTTTGAGTGGTCCAAGGATCGGCGTATAGGCCCTAAGATGTTGGTTGATATCATTAAGATCTTCAATCAGAAGTGGAGAGAGCTGAGATCGCCACTCAAAGTAAGCATCCCTGTCTACTGCAATCCAATCAAACGCAAGATATCTCAACCATGCGATACCTGCTGAGTATCTGATCCAAGCGTCTTCACTGTTACTCCCTGCGAGATAAGCAATGAGATTACAATCAGACTCTTCCGTAATCCCGTAACCATGAAGCATCTCATGCATCAGAGTATAAGGTATCTGGATATGTGAGAGTCCAGCATCCAGATGTCCCTGAAAGGTCTGAGAGAGATAGACACCTGATGTCTCTAACCGCAACAATGTCCCCGCAGGTAATGCTTGGATACAGATATTACTATGCAGCGCATAAGGTAGACTGAGAGATTGATGCTGATTGAGGTCTCTCAGGTATCTGAGTATTGCTTGTTCAACATTTGCATGTAAATGCTCATAATCAATCTGCGTAGGTATCGTGAGGCTACTCCTTATTGTATCTAAGAGATCTGCTTGGCTTTGGATCTGACTCTTAATCCATTGGAGATCTGGGGCATCTACTACCAATGATTGTCTCTCTACAAAAGTTGGTAGTCGATAATTGAATCCCCAACAGATGTAGAATGAGGTAAACACCAATCCCAATCCCGTGAGCAAAGAGTATAGACTGACTCGATACATCTTATTACATACTTGACTCACGATGGAGATTAGCCAGATTATGATCAAGCCAATAATAAAGTAAAGCATTGGAAAAGGAAGTTTGTTGGTGATACTACTCCCAATTGATCTCACCTTAGGATACCAAACCAACCCATAGAATGATTCAAATTGCTCTGGAAAGACTGAAAAACAACAGTAAAATATTACATAGAGCAATATGAGCAGAATCGTCAGCCACTTGACAATTGTGCAGATTATAAAATAGGACTTAGAATTATTGAACTTTGACAATATCTCTGTCGTTATGAAGTTAAGTATTAGATAAAATACGAAAATATATCATTTAAAATTACAAGATATGGCATTTGAATTCACAGATTCAAACTTTAAAGAATCAGCAATAGACAGTTCAGGATTAAAAGTTGTAGACTTTTGGGCTGAGTGGTGTGGACCATGTAGATTGGTCACTCCTATCATAGACGAGCTCAGCGCAGAGTACGAAGGTAAAGCTCTCATTGGCAAAGTCAATGTAGACCATAACCCAGAGACTTCTATGAAATATAGTGTAAGGAGTATCCCTACTATCCTCTTCATCAAAGATGGAGAAGTTGTAGATAAGCATGTAGGTGTAGCAACTAAGGCTAGCCTTGAAGCTAAGATTGCGAGCCTGATCTAAGATTACTGCTCACTACAAATAAAAAAAAAGAGGAAGCTTACTGAGTAAGTTTCCTCTTTTTTTTGCTTCTCGTTGTGATTACACTGAGGAGCTATTCTTCTAAGAATGGGTATCTATAATCTAATGGTGCATTGTAGCTTTCCTTGATAGTCTGAGGACTGACCCATCTCAATAGATTGAATTTGGACCCCGCCTTATCATTGGTTCCTGAGCCTCTAGCTCCTCCGAATGGCTGCTGAGCCACGACTGATCCAGTAGGCTTATCATTAATATAAAAGTTACCAGCTGCATTTTTGAGCTTGTGGGATGCCAGTTGGATTAAGTCTCTGCTCTTGGCAAAGATAGATCCTGTCAATGCGTAATCCGAAGTAGAGTCTACTAAGTCCAATACTGACTCAAAATCGTTGTCATCAAACACATATATGGTCAATACTGGTCCGAATATCTCTTCACACATTGTACGGTATTTAGGATCAGTTACCTTGACTACAGTAGGCTCTATGAAGTATCCTTCTGACTTATCATAACCACCACCGATCAACACTTCTGCATCACTACTCCCCTTGATATCATCTAAGTATCCAGCGATCTTATCGAATGCTCTCTCGTCTATCACAGCATTGACGAAGTTGCCATAATTCTCTACTGTACCGACTTTGAATGACTCTATATCGGCCTTGAGACCTGTCCATACATCGTCCCAGATCGCAGACGATATGTATGCTCGACTCGCTGCACTACACTTCTGTCCTTGATACTCAAATGCTCCTCTTGAGAGTGCCGTGGCTACTTGCTGTGGATTAGCAGACCCGTGTGCTACTACAAAGTCTTTACCACCAGTCTCACCTACAATCTTGGGATAAGACTTATACTTATCGAGATTGATCCCAATTTCTTTCCATAGATGCTTGAATACTAATGTCGACCCCGTAAAATGGAGTCCAGCAAAATCTCGATGATTGAAGATGACATCTCCCATCTCTGGACCATCACCCATCACCATATTGATCACTCCATCCGGCAATCCTGCCTCTTCAAATATATCCATGATTACCGCTGCCGAATAGACTTGACTATCTGCAGGCTTCCATACGACTGTATTGCCCAACATTGCTGGGGCACTTGGTAGGTTAGCCGCTATCGCTGTAAAGTTAAATGGTGTAATCGCAAACACAAATCCCTCTAGTGGTCTATACTCTATCCTATTCCATACACCAGGAGTACTGATTGGTTGTTCGCTATAGATCTGTGTCATATACTCTACATTGAATCTCAAGAAGTCAGCCATCTCACAGATACAATCGACCTCAGCTTGGTAGACATTCTTAGATTGACAGAGCATGGTAGCTGCATTCATCTTGGCTCTGTACTTAGTAGCAAGTAAGTCTGCTGCTTTGAGGAAGATAGCCGCTCTCTCTTGCCACGGAGTATTGGCCCACGCCTCTTTAGCTCCAAGAGCAGCATCTACGGCTGATTGGAAGTGAGTCTTATCACCTTGGTGGAACTGCCCGAGACAGTGCTTGAGCTCATGTGGTGGATACATCTTGATTGTATTACCAGCATAGACTTTTTGTCCATTGATTGTCAATGGGATATCTACTTGCTTTGATTTCCATTCTGCAATTGCCTCATTTATCTGGGCTCTTTCTTTCGAATTTTTGGAATATGCAAGAGCTGGCTCATTTACTGCCTTCGGCACTTTAAAGAATGCATTTGACATAGATTGTAGTTTATGATTGGTTATATAAATATTTTTTATTCATTTAGCTAGACTGAAGTGTAGATGCCACTACTGCAGGCACGAATGTACTTGCGTCGGCATTCCCCTTGACGATAGCCCTGACTATACTGCTACTGATATGACTATATTGAGGATTAGAAATTAAGAATACTGTCTCTACACCACCTACTATACTATTGGCTTGACTGATGCTTTGTTCATAATTATAGTCTGTAGTATTCCTCAGTCCTCGGAGAAGGTATTTGGCACCGACCTCTTGACAATAATGGACTGTCAGCCCGTGATAGTTACCTACCGAGATAGAGTCATCCTCACTGAATATCTCTTCCAACCAACTGAGTCGCTGCTCTAGCGAATAAAGAGATTTTTTCTGATCGTTAACACCGATGGCAACTATTATCTTGTCAAACAATGGGATAGCTCGCCTGATTAAGTCTAGATGTCCATTAGTAATTGGATCAAATGATCCTGGAAATACAGCAATATTCATCATACAAAGTTAAGAGAATGAAAGGAAGTAACAGCGTATCGTTGAGAAGTTAAATCAAATAATTTTTTTTTAAAAATCCGAACTGACAATTGGTCTACTAGCAGTGCCTACTCTACTTTACAGTAAATCTAAGGGTGATTGTACTTCTAAGGAATGACTCTAGCTTATACGAGATTGATACTATTGAGTAAGATATTTTTGTAGGCACGACTTACTGGCAATACCTTTTGATCGATGACGACTGTGTTGTCTTTGATATCCTTGATCATATTCATATTGATGATATATGATCTATGTATCTTGAGAAATCTTGGATTCGTAATCTTAGAATCTAGACCCTTCATCGTATCGTGAAAGAGAAAACTTCCCTTCTTTGTAATCGCTTTGATGTAATCTCCGATATTTTCAAAATAAAAGATATCGTCATAGGGCAATCTGATATACCTTCCATCGGATTTGATATAGATCTCATGCTTAGCACTTGCGATGGCAAGTTCATTCCGCTTGTCTCTGATTCCTTCGACCTTTAGGATTGCTTTTGCAAATCGATCTGGAGAGATAGGCTTCTTCAAGAAATCAGTGATATCGTACTCATATGCTTCGTAGGCATACTCTGTATTGCCTGTGGTGAAGACTACTTGCGGAAGATCCACGAGCTTCTCTACTAAGTCGAGTCCTGACATCCCTGGCATATCGATATCCAATAAGATGAGATCGATGCTATCCTTGTTGAGTGTAATCAATGCTTCCTCAGCAGTCTCATAGACACCCACTAATTCCAATTGATTAAATTTTTGACACATTTTTTCGAGTGACTTCCTAGCCATGATCTCATCTTCGACAATAATAGTACGTATCATAATATTTGAGTTTATATCCTCTTTATCTTTTTACTCTCTTCGATGAGTATCGGCTTTGTGAGTTCAATTTGGCTCAGTAACTCCCCGTATAACGTACTTAACTCATCTATGCTCATTGTACCGTGGCCAGATTCTAATTGTTTGGCGATCGCATTGAGTGAAGAGAGACCGACCATCAAGAATACAGGTTTGATCTTGTGTGAGACCTGTCTGATCATCTCTCTCTGAGCTGTCTCTATTGCTTCTTTGAGTCTGGCTAATTCTTGATCAATCGACTCAAGGTAAAGATCAAACATGAGCATGGCATATTCATAGTCATTACCATAGAGTTCCTCCAGTACAGAGAGGTCTAGTCGAGAATTAAATTTATGAGACATTACCAGATGTTGTTTTACTAATAATTCGCATTGATTCTTGACTAACTGGAAGGGTAAGTGATGCCATAATCATAAAAAATGCGACAATGATATGCTCCAAAAATAGGTAAACTTAAGTGAGTTTTTCTAATCCATTAAAATATTTATTCAAATTTAATGATTTAGTAATCAGACTCATAGGTCAAATGTCCGTGGAGAATCCGAGTAGATTTTAAGAATCTTTCAGTTCAGTCCATCACTCACTTCGTCACAAGACACTCACGACTCTATACACAATACTTATAGTCAGCTAAATGTTGGGCAACGTATGCGTTATTTTGATACTGAGATTGGATGCAATATGACCTTACTCAGGAATTGATCAACATTATAATTCAAGCTCATTGACTTAGGGACAAAGCACTGAGCATTGACCAAGTGGGTCCCATTAGATTGGATAATCGACTTAGCGACATAGTGGTCATTATAAGTAACTCTCGAAGTCATCTGGTACCCATCCTTGTACTGGCCTGGTTGAGTGTAATCGAGGGTTGCGCCTGGATACTCTAGCATACTTTGGGTGATTTGACCTGCCATCTCATTGAACATTGAGTCGGATTCCATATTGAGATAGATAGGCAATTCGTAATATGTCACTTTATATTTATTCTGCAGAGTATCTTTGTCAAGAGACTGATAGATATGGAGTTGGATCGGTCCTATACTTGTCAGAGCCTTATCCCGACTATAGTGCATCTCTGTGGGAGTCTGGAACTGTAACATACCATCTGGACTCCGTATTATCTGCCACTCTGCAATGAAGATTAAAGAACTGATACTGATGAATACGAGTAGTGATTTTACCATAATGTATAATACGAAAAGATTAGTGATAATATTGGGTATGACCATGTTATGGTCTTGTCAAAATGAAGTCACTCCCCTCACCTATGCGGATGATAATGAGGCTCAATACTTCTCCGACTATGAGTCTCCTCGATACAAGTGGGGATTACTTGATATCAATGGCAGTACCGTACTGCCGCCTCTCTACGATGCTCTCAAAGACCCCATTGATCTTGATCACATCCCTGCTTCACTCGCAGGTAAATGGTCATACATTTCCATTCAAGGGAAGCCAATCGTCCCATTTCAATTCAAATCTGTACTCCAATGGTCTGACAATGCAGGTTGGGCACAGAACTGGAGCAATACCTATCATATCATCACTGCTGATGGAATCTCAGATACGATCAAGGCGAATAGTGTCAAACCATTTAGCTACGACTTAGCCCCTATCAAGCAAGGTGCAACATGGAGCTATGTAGACAAATCTGGACAGAGAGTACTCAATGGCAAATATCTCTCTGCTAGCCCCTTCAATGAACACAAACAGGCAATTATCAAGACTCAGAGTGGTTATGGAGTCATAAATTTGGCTGGAGATCAAGTCATCGCACCCATCTATCTCTCTCTCAAAGCCGAAAAACTGGGCTATATTGCCAAATCTCATGATGGCTATCTCTACTTAGATACTCGAGGTAACAAAAGAATCGATACAGTCTATGCTATGGGGACTCCATACAGTAATGATGCTGCTCTGGTCAAGATTGATCAGACTTATCATCTCATCGATCTTGCAGGGAGGATTACCAATACATTGCCATATCCAACAGTCACTGAAGGAGGCGAAGGTTATTGGAAATATCAAGAAAATGATCTTTGGGGTATCCTTGATAGTCAAGGAAATGTCCTGTGCCCTCCAAAGTATACTGAGACTTATCGCTATCAAGAGGGTTATCTGACAGCAGCAATCGATGACAAGTGGGGAATCATCGACCAAGATTGCACACCGATATTACCATTCTCATATCCAATACTATGGTCGTTCAGAGAGGGGTATACGAGGATAATCGCCGATGGGTTCATCCAAGTCATAGACACTACTGGTAGAGTACTCCCTCACATCAATCAGATAGAGCTCAAGGAATTTGTCAATGGTGTGGCACGCTATCAACACTATCCGATCTATGATACTAAGTAGTCAAGCAGATCAGCGAGACTTCTTACATCTTAGGCGGATATATCGAGCTCTTCATCGAAAGCTTATTGTCGTGTGAGTAACAAGGATTACATTTACCATACCAATGGTTATCTATCTCAAAATAGCAATAGAAAGTATCAAGCAAGCACTGAGTGCCCTTGCCACTAATAAGCTGAGGACGTTCCTCTCCTTACTCGGTATCTTGATTGGAATCTTTAGCATTATAGCTGTCATGAGTGCAGTGGACTCCCTAGAGGATAATATCAAGAATGGATTTAGCGAACTCGGATCTGATGTGATCTACATCGACAAGATGCCCTGGAATGAAGATCCCAATCAGAACTATTGGAAATACATGAAGCGTCCTGATCCTAAGATCAGTGACTATGAGATTATCACCGAAAAATCGAAGCTGGCTGACTTTGCCAACTTCTGCATATTCAATGGTGGTAAGACGATCAAATACAAAAATAACTCCATCTCAGATGCTTTCATCATGGGATCGACCTATGAGTATATCAAACTCGGTACGGCTAATATCGAACAAGGAAGGTACTTCACCCAACTCGAATATGATCGCGGAACTAACGTCATTGTGCTCGGGGCCAAAATAGCTCGAGGACTCTTTGATAATCGAAGTCCGATAGGTGAGAAAGTGAAGTTTATGGGACAGCAATTTAGAGTAATTGGAGTACTAGAAGAAGAAGGTGAAAACATGTTTAACTTTATCAATCTAGATGAAGTGCTTTGGATCTCATATCAAACAGCAAAAAAATATATCAATGTAAGTAACTCTCGAATGGTAGGAGAAATGCTCTCTGTCAAAGCAAATGATGGAGTAGACATGGATGAACTCAAAGGTGAGGTCACAGGACTCCTCAGAGCTCATCGTAGGCTCAGACCTATGGAAGAGTCAGACTTTGCCGTCAATGAACTCTCAATGCTCGAGCAAGTCATAGGACCAGTGTTTGATATGCTCAACATCGTCGGCGTATTCATCGGTATCTTTGCTCTTATTGTTGGCATGTTTAGCGTCGCCAATATCATGTTCGTCTCAGTGAAAGAACGGACTAACATCATTGGTATCAAGAAAGCACTAGGTGCCACTAAGCCTATCATCATCTCAGAGTTCCTCATAGAGTCAATTATCCTCTGTACCATTGGAGGCACTATGGGCATCGTACTCGTGGCTCTTGTCATGAGAGCCCTCAATGAACTCACTCCTCTCTCTTTTTCTCTCTCATGGGTTAACATCATCATAGGTGTAGCATGCAGCGTAGTAGTCGGAATCATCGCTGGTGTCATACCTGCAATGCAAGCATCCAACCTTGATCCAGTAGAAGCAATCAGACAATAAGAGTATAGCACTAAAGACTCAAGTTCACTGGAATAAATTTCATACATATTAAAATATTTTCTAATATGTGGTTTCTTTACCCTCAATCGAAATCGTATCTACTAGGGAGTACCGCAGTAATCACTTATGGTGCTAGTCTATGGATCTTCCAATCACCAGTATCACTCATCGAATACTTGATACGGTCATGGAGTCTGTTGGGTCTCCCCTGCCAAAACTCTATAGACTGAGGTGTCACAAGGTATCCTCCCCAAAACGGAGGTAAGGGCAATACCTCTTCCTGAGTGAACTCTTCTCTCTTTGCCTCTCGCTTAGCTGCTAGCTCTTCCTGCGAACTCACCACATTGCTCTGCGGTGAAGCCCATGCAGATAACTGACTCTCTCGAGGTCTTGATTGGAAGTACTGGGCAGATGACTCAGCATCAAGCTTGGTGACTGAGCCTTCTATCCTGATCTGTCTCTCAAGCTGTGGCCAAAAAAACGTCAATGCCACTGCTGGATTTGCAAGTAATTGCTGTCCCTTATCACTCTGATAGTTGGTATAGAAGACAAACTTCCCTTCCTTGATTCCCTTAAGCAAGACCACTCTAGCATGAGGCTTGTGATCTGAGTCCACTGTAGCGAGTAACATAGCCGTTGCCTCTCTTACTTCTGCTGAGATCGCTTGACCAATCCACTCTTCAAACTGGACAATTGCATCACTCTTACAATCGCTTTCGCTAAAACTCGCGAGCTGATATTGCTTACGGATATCCTCTAACTTATTGCTCATAATTAACTTGGTTGCTGAGTGAATTGGTCGGAATCATCCTCTGTGATTGTCGCCACACTTGGTACATGCTTATTCTTATTGAAGAGCTTACCGATTCTGAAATTTGCTCGATAAGCGAGCCAAAACATTACAGGAACCATGACAAGCGTCAAGAATGTGGCAAATGTCAATCCATACATCACCGTACGTGCCATTGGACCCCATACCGCTGCGCTATCTCCTCCGATGAAGATATTAGGATCTAAGTCAGAGATCAATGTGAAGAAGTTGAAGTTGAATCCAACTGCTAATGGAATCAGACCAAGTACAGTAGTAATTGCCGTCAAGAGTACGGGTCTCAACCTCGTCGCTCCACCTGTGATTATACTTTCTCTAATATCATCACTAGTCAAATCATAGAGAGAGTCTACCCCTCTCTCTTCCATCTTTCCTTTGATCAAGAGATTGATATAATCTATCAGTACGATGGCATTATTTACTACGACTCCTGCTAAGGAGATTATCCCTACACCAGTGAAGATGACACTTATCGACTCACCAGTCAATACATATCCCAAGAAGACACCAATCGTACTGAATAAGATAGATAGGACAATGATAAATGGTGTCACTACAGAATTGAACTGTGCTACGATGATGATAAAGATAGCAAACAGAGCAATCAAAAATGCATTACCCAAGAATGCAGTATCCTCAGATTGTTGCTGTTGCTCACCAGTAAATGCATAGCTAAATCCTTCTGGAAAATCATACAGTCTGAGAGCATCTTGGATATTAGCGACTACTTCATTCGCTGTATATCCATCTAGCACATTAGATGAGAGTGTGATCATCCTCTTACCATCTTTCCGCTTGATGGCACTATAGGTGGATGAGTAGTCAATATCTGCAACTGCTGAGATAGGAATCTGAGCTATCCGTCCATTAGCTGGATTTCTGAATGTAATTTTTTGATTGAGGAGTTCGGAGACGCTATTCCGTCCAGTTTCTTCCATCCGGAGCATGATTGGATACTCGTCCTCACCTTTTTTATATTTGGAGATTTCCTTTCCGAATACTGAAGTCCTCAGTGCATCTGCGATGCTGAATGTGGAGAGTTCAAATCGTCTTGCCGCATTCCTATTGATATTGACTAACAGCTCAGGCTTACCGAGTTTGACATCTGCTTTGAGCTCTTCGATACCACCGATATTCTTATCCTCGATATAAGTAACTAACTTATCAGAGAATACAATTAAAGAGTCGATATTTTCTGCTCTCAATTCGATATTGATCGGCTTACCGACAGCAGGTCCATCTGCATTCTTATCTACAGAGATGACTACACCAGGATATCCCTTGACTGTCTTCCTGATGTTCTCCATAATAGTCCTTGTAGACTTACCTCCTCTGTCCTCTGCTTTGACAAAACTGATCGTAATCCTCCCTTTATTAGGAGTGACTCCAGGCTCAGGTGGAGCATTGGGGTCTGAGGTATTCTCTCCAATCTGCGTAAGTACCGCTTCTACGATATCAAGATCAGGCTTAAGTGTCTCTATGACATCGTTTTCGATAGTCTTCATGAGATCATTCGTTGCATCGATGTCAGTTCCCATCGGTAACTCCACGAATACATTTACATATAGTGGATCTGCCGCCGGAAAAAACTCAACCTTAGGCTGACTCGCTACAAGCAATACAATCGCTACGACGAGCAATGCAAAAGTCCCGATTAGGAAAAGTATCGGCTTGATCCCGTTGAGAGCAAATGAGATAAACTTATTATATACTCTCTCAAGGATTGGTAGGAATGAATTCTGAAATCCGAAAGATGCTGGCCGCAGGATGAAAAAATTGAGTAAGGTAATTCCAACAGTAATTGCGAGGAGATTTCTCAACCAATTGACTCCCGTCAAGTGTGCTAATGCAGCGATAATCAGCATGATAATGACTCCAATCAGAAAGTTCCTCACCTTGCGTCTTCTCAGTTGTCTGTCCTCTAATCTCTCATCTATTTTCATAAATGTGGAGGTAAATACTGGATTGATCACTAATGCTACGAATAATGATGAAGTCAATACAATGATCAATGTAATAGGCATATACTTGAGAAACTCTCCCATGATCCCTGGCCAGAACGCCAATGGGACGAATGCAGCAAGCGTCGTAGCTGTAGACGCTATAATAGGCCATGCGACCTCTCCTGCTCCATACTTTGCTGCTTCGCGATTAGAGTATCCATTCTGCATATATCTGTAGATATTCTCTACGACAACGATGCCATTATCCACTAACAATCCAAGGGCTAATATGAGAGAGAAGAGTACTACAATATTCAAAGTGACACCTGTCATATGCAAGATCAGTATCCCCATCAACATGCTCAATGGAATCGCCATACCAACAAACATAGCATTCCTCAATCCTAAGAAAAACAAGAGTACTAAGACTACTAAGATGACACCAGATATGATGCTGTTTTCGAGATTAGAGACCTCATTACGTGTAGATACCGACTGATCATTAAAGATGCTAATCTTGAGATCGGGAGGCAGTGTAGGTCTGATCTCATTCAAGATGATTTTGATTTCATCAGAGGCTGCAAGGAGATTTTCTCCTCTTCGCTTGATGACATCAAGCGAGATGACAGGTAATCTATCGGATCGAGCATAACTCGTCCTACTCTCGTAGCCAAAGTTGACATCAGCAATATCCTTGAGGTATACTGGCCGTTGGTTTTCACTCTTGATGATCATGTTTTTCAGTTCGTTGACTGATGAGAATTGGCCTACAATCCTCACTGCCCTCTTGAACTTATCCATGACCATCTCACCACCCGACATTGTGAGATTCTCTGATCTTACAGCATTCTCAACGTCATTAAATGAAACTTCGACAGATTGCATAGCACTCATATTGGCGTCTATCTGTACTTCTCGTTCGAGATCACCTTTCATCGCTACTCTCGAGATTTGGCGGAGACCTTCCACCTTATCTTCGATGAGCTCAGCATATCCAGTGAGTGCATCTACGGGATAATCTCCTGAGACGTTGATGGTCATGATCGGGATCTCTGAGAGGTTTACTTCTACGACTTTGGGCTCAGATGTAAGATCTTGGGGTAATTCACTTTTGGCAAGATCGACAGCATCTTTGACTTTACGGACAGCAACGGTCATGTCTATATCAGCATTAAACTCAACAATAATAACTGAAAAATCTTGGATAGATGTCGAAGTGATGTATTTGACACCAGTAGTTGACTCTAGCTCTGTTTCTATGGGTCTAGAGACAAAGTTTTCAATTTCTTGGGCAGAATTACCAAAGTATGGAGTATTGATATATACTGTTGGTAATGATGCTTCTGGAAATTGCTCTTTGGGCATATCATCATATGCTTGGATACCAAAGAGGATGATCATAAACGTCAGTATGAACACACTTGTAGCGTTATCCACAGCAATTGAAGTGAAGCTAAACTCTCTGAGTTTTTTGGTAATTGCTTCTTTTATATTTGACATAATCTCTCTGTTTAAGTTTGCCTTAGATAAGTGAATTTCACTGCTCTATGAGCTTATTTATTACCTTCTGCTTCGTCTATGTATTCCATAGCTGTGAGTTCTGCGCCATTACTCAGACCTATGGCTCCTACTACTATTATTCTATCTCCTACAGTGAGACCATCTTCTATGATGATAGCATTGTCATTGGAAGTCCCTGTGATGACCTTCTTCTTAGTGGCGACACCATCGATCTCAACGAATACAAAATTGTCTCCAGACACTTCTTGTTGAAGGAGGTTAACTGGTATCATGATGACGTCACTAATTGATTGTTCTTTGACTGTAACCTCGGCAAGTAAGTTAGGCTTGATCTTACCTCCCATACTAGAGGTATTCATTTCTATTTTGAATGTTCTATTGGCAGGATCGATTCTTCGTCCGACTGCACTTATCTTCTTCTGAGTTTCGATATCGAGAGCTGGGAAGTAGACTTCTACTTTACTTCCTCTCTTGACGCTTGAGAGAAACTTCTCAGGGACATCTGCTTCGATTTTGAGTTGGCTCGTATTGAGTATCATCGCGATTGGGGCACCTGGGCTAGACATCTCGCCTTGCTTGACGATTATCATATCGATCACCCCACTCATTGGAGCATAGACGTTCTTCTTGGCAAGTTGAGAGTCAAATGTTTTAAGAGATTGCTCTATCCGTTCTTTTGCATTTTTTGCTTCTAAGTATTGGAGTTCAGAACCGATATTTTGATCCCAGAGTCTTTTTTGACGTTCGTATACGGTCTTAGCTAGTGAGAGTGATGTATTTAACTCCAATTTTTGTTTTTCGAGAGTTTCAAGATTAACCGTAGCGATCAGTTGACCTTTTTCGACATAGTCACCTTCTTTGACATTGAGAGTAGTGAGTCTACCACCAGTCTCACTACTTGCCATGCCGAGATCATCAGCAGTCACATTTGCTTGGATGGTAGAGAAGCTCTCAAATGTACGTGCCTCTAATGTCATTACTTCGACTGGAACTTTCGGTTTTTTTGCTGTAGGATCTATTTTCTTAAGCTTATCTGTTAGTGTTTCGAGTTCACCTTGCAGGTTAGAGACTTCGGACGTCTTTTGCTTAATCGCAGCTCTTAATCCTTCGACTGATTCAAGGTCATATGTCTGAGCATCTGAGGTAGCTGTAGGGTTGCATCCCAAGCCTATAAGTACTGACAATAAGCTAAAAATGATAAGGTTTTTCATAGTAATTTATTCGCTAGATTATAGATTTTCGATTTCTTTTGATTTATTTGCCTAGAGCAATATCTAGGTCTGTTTTAGTATTTACCAATGAGTAGATGGCGTTGATATAATTAGCTTGAGCAGCAAATACCTCGGACTCGGCTTGATTGACTTCGATACTAGATCCGACACCTTCTTTGTACTTGATGAGTGTTTTGTCATAGATGTTTTTTGTGATCTCTAGCACTTTTTCAGTGTTATCAAGAGTTGTTTTTGCATTTGCATATTGGAGTTTTGCATTCGCTACTTCCATTGCTTTAGCATCGATGTACTGCTGTTTTTGGGTTTCCGCTTTTTCGATAGTGAGTTGATTTTTTTCTATGAGGGCTTTGCGTCTATTGCCGTCATAGATAGGCACACTCAATCGCAGTCCAGCACTGACGGACGGTAGCCAACCAGCCTCATTGGAGTCAAACAAATTAGTCCTTTGAAGGCTCTCTCCTAGAGATGCAAATGCAGACAAAGTGGGTAATTTTGACTTATTGATTCTTTTCTCTTCTAACTGTTGTAATTGGATACCAAACTCTATCTGTTGATAATCTGGCAGAGTTGTGACATCTAATGACTCATCTAGGTCCATTGCATCGATCTTCATGGTATTGATGAGCATATCGATATCTTCCGTGAGGATGATTATCTCATCCATCCCTAAGCCGATCTGAAGTTTTAGCACATTCATTGCCAATTGGCTTACATTGTCAAGCTTATCCAACTCTGTCCTTAGATTCATCAATGAGAGATCTAATCTATCGAGATCGAGCTGCTCTACGAATCCTTCCTTGTAAAATTGACTTGTCTCATACCTTATTTTATCTAGGCTTATGATATTATTCTGCAATGTTGTCTTGTTTATATCTGTAAGCAAGACATTGAGATAAGCCTTAGTAATATTGTTTTTATTTTGTTGCTTACTTATTTCCGATTTGTGATCTGTCAACTCTCGATAGAGGCTTGCTGCCTCGAGAGCAACCAAGTATGATCCGTCAAAGATCAACCAACTGGCATCGATTGTTGCATTGACATTGTGTGGTTGGAAGAAGGACAACTCAAATGTCTCAGGCGGGCCAACATACGTACCTTGAGGCAAGAGACCAGTTCCCTCTAACACTCCGAATACACTTGGGGTAATGAAATCCTCAATCGGTTGCTGTGGCACGACGAAATAATACTGATAACCTACGCCTCCATTGACTTGTGGTAGTCCTGTTGATTTCAGCTCTTTGATCTGTGCCTCGGCGAGGGCTACGTCTAATTGGTTTATCTTGAATTCCAAGTTAGTATTCATTCCCATCTCGATGGCTTGCTCAAGACTGAGGCTCAATTGGGCGGTGGATACTCCGCTTATATAGATACATATCAGTATCAGACTATACCTTAGCATAAGTATTCGTTTTATTTTTTTTGAATAGATCTTTCCCTTTCTTAGTCATTATCCCATGAAGGTGGTATAATATCATCTCCCTATATATTTGGGATGGTTGTATCTCAGACTTTGGCATTTGAATCAATGTAATATTCATCGAGCTACTGACATATAAGTTTGCAATGATTTCGGTGATGATTTCATCTCGATAGACTCCTTCAAGTTTACCTCTATTGATATTTTGAGCAATCGTATTCTTGATAAATCCCATATGCTCGACCTCTACACTAGACCAACACTCAGGATAATACTTCTTAAGATCATAACTGAGTGATGGATTAAAGGTTGTGAAGAACTCTATGATGTATCTTGCTATACGTATCATCTCATCTATAGCATCATCTGATTCGGATTGGATGCTGCTCATTACCATTTTCTCTTGATTGAGATGGTATTCAATGATTTTGTGGATCAAGTCACTTTTGCCTTCGTAATATTGGTAGAGGGTCTTCTTTGACATGACAAGGTGCCTAGCAATGTCATCCATGCTCACACTCTTTATCCCAAACTTGAGGAATAGGTCTTTGGCCTTGGTCAATATGTTGTGTTCAGTGCTAATCCTTCTAATATTTGGAGCAAATATAACAGGATAAACACAAAGAAACTCAAAATGTTTTTAAAGTTTCCATTCCAAAGTAATAACCATCAAAAGATCTTTCAATATCCTCCACTTTTGCAAAGAAAAGAGAAAAATATCCTACTTTTATGTCTCAAAAATAACCTGAAATAATAAGCTCTATGATATCATCAATAAGATGCGCCGTACTCACTTGTATTGCTATAATTCTACTTATCGGCTGCCAATCAGGAGATTACAATTCCAAACTCACAACGGGTAAGATGGTCAGTCTACCTGCAACTGCTACAGGAGTCCACTTTACTAATACCGTTAAAGAGTCAGCAAAGAGAAATTCAAGATACTTTGACTACTTCTACAATGGATCTGGAGTAGCTATTGGCGATATAGATAATGATGGTCTTGCTGACATATTTTTCACTGGAAATGACTCACCCAATATCTTATATAAAAATAAGGGGCAGATGCAGTTTGAGGATATCACGGTCACAGCGGGAGTATCATCTAGGAATAGGTGGGCCACTGGCGTAAATATGATAGATATAAATGAAGATGGTTACTTAGATATCTATGTGGGATATGGTGGCGTCTCTATAGATCCAAGTGACAAGATCGACGAATTTTGGATTAACAATGGAGATGGAACCTTCACAAATAAGATTAAAGAACTCGGTTTAGACTTCATCAGTAACACCATGCATACTTCATTTTTTGATTATGACAAAGATGGAGACTTAGACCTCTGGGTCAATACACATGGCAACTTCAATGGTAAGGTGCTTGACTACTATAAACAGGTCAAAAATATGCCAGAGAGCCAAAGAACTCAAATTACATCAAAGCTCTTTCGAAATAATGATGGAATCTTTACCGATGTATCTTTTGATGCAGGGATCTATGATATCACTTTTGGACTAGGCTTAGCAACGACAGATCTTAATAATGACGGTCTCTTAGACGTCTATGTGGCTAATGATTATTTCCTTCAGGATTACATGTACATCAATCAGGGGAATGGCAAGTTTGTCAATGAACTAAATCAAAGAGTTGATCACTCCTCTTACTTTAGCATGGGTTGCGATGTTGCCGACATCAATAATGACATGATCCAAGATATTGTTGTAGTTGATATGACCCCTGAAGATCACGTAAGGAATAAAAGACTGATGGAGTCTATGGACACCAAACAATTTAACACTCTTGTAAATGACTTTAAATTCAATCGTCAATACATGTACAACAGCCTTCAATTTGGGGTAAGCGGAGGGTACTTCAATGAAGTAGGTAAGGCATTTGGCATCTCCCAATCAGATTGGAGTTGGGCAGCATTACTGTTAGACTTAGACAACGATACATACAAAGATCTCTACATCGGCAATGGGTATCTCCGCGATACCAAGGATAATGACTTTAGAGCCTTGATTAATGAAGACAAGAAAAAGCTTTCTTTGATGACTGAAGAGATGTTTAGAGAATATCTCTCAAAAGTACCAAGCCAGCCAATACCAAATAAAATATTTAGAAATCAAAAAGGTGAAGGGTTCGAAGACCTGACATATACATGGGGTGAAGGGACACCAACATTCTCTAATGGTGCTGCGTACGCGGATCTAGACAATGATGGAGATCTAGATCTGGTGATCAATAATATCAACAAGAAGGCATCCATATTAGAAAACCAACTGTCAAATAATAACTTTATCGGTGTCACTCTCAAAAACACGAATAACCCTTCTGGAGTGTTTAACTCCAAGATAAAGATATACACTCAAGGTAAAAGTCAAGAATATGAATATTACTTCAGCCGAGGCTATCTCTCATCAGTAGACCATAGAATCACCGCCGGCATTGGCGATATGACAGTAGATAGCATTGTCATTAATTGGTTAGACGGTACCAACTCTTTGATCTCAAAACCAGAAATCAATACTTATCATGTGTATGATAAATCAACATTGCAAAGATTACCCAATAGAGTAGAAAACGAAAAATCTCAATTCCTTAATATCACTGCCGAAGTACCTGACTTCTCAGTATTTCATAGAGAAAATGTGTTCGATGATTTCAAGAGAGAAATATTGCTCCCTCACAAATACTCTACTCTAGGGCCAGCTGTAGGCGTTGCAGACTTCAATGGTGACAACAAAGACGACATCTTCATTGGTAGCTCGAAAGGCTACTTTTCTAAAGTACTGATACAAGAGGGTAATAAATTTGTTATAAGTTCCTTAGACAACTCAACAGACGCTGAGGATATTGGTACTCTTATCTTTGATGCAGACAAGGATGGGGATCTAGACATTGTTGCTCATACTGGAGGGGGTGGTGATTATTATCAACAACCTGATCTACTCCATGATCGACTTTACTTGAATGATGGTGAAGGAAATTTCTCTGAAAAAAATGGTGCATTTCCTAAAACAGTGATTGGGAGTAATATGGCAAGTGTAGCAATAGACATCGACAATGACCAAGATAGTGATATCTGGGTATTTGGACGGAACAAACCGGGTGAGTATCCCAAAAAAGAAAACTCTTATCTACTGAGGAATAATAATGGTGTGTTCACAGACATTACCCCAGAAGCTCTTAAGAATAATTTGCCTGGTATGATTACAGATGCTGAGCTTATAGATTATAATAACGATGGTCGCCAAGATATCCTTATTACTTCAGAATGGGACAAACCCATGGTCTTAATCAGTTTGACAGATGAACCCTACTTTGAGCTCAATCAAGTCGATGCTTTACACTCTAAGAAAGGCTGGTGGCAAAGCATTACTAAAGGAGACTTCAATGGTGATGGAGTTACAGACTATCTCCTTGGCAATATGGGAGTGAATAACAAATTTCAGCCATCAGAAAAAAAACCACTTGGTGTCATGGCCAACGACTTTGACAATAGTGGTACACTTGACATCGTCCTTACTAAGAAGTATAAAGAAAAGACGGTACCAGTAAGAGGCAAAGAATGTAGTACTGAACAAATGCCATTTCTTGAAGCAAAGTTTCCAACATACAGTCTATTTGCTAACTCCAGTATAGAAGAGATATTAGGTGAAGAAAGCATTGAGGAAGCTACTAAGATGGAGGTAACCTCATTTGAGAGTGTTATATTATGGGGGAGTTCTACAGGTCAATTTACGTCCACTCCATTGCCATTCATGGCGCAGCAAGCACCACTACTAGATGCTGCAGTAGTAGATATTAACAATGATAACATTGATGATATCATTCTTTGCGGTAATATTATTGATACAGAACCAGAAACTCCATCATATGATTCTGGTAAGGGTGTAATTATCATAGGTAACAAAGAGAAGAATGTCACCGCAGAATACAATGTGACAAAAACAGGGCTATACTTTAATAATAACTCCCGCCATATCAATACGATAAGACTTGCTGGGGGTCAGAATGGATTGATCTATATGCCTAATAATGGACCGGCTCAGCTCTATTTGGATAGGCCATAGACCTTAGAGAAGATAATACTTATTCCATCCTAATTGAATTTGGTTAGGTGACTTACTTGATGACTCAAGTATCTTTTGGTTCATGATATGTGGGATGTCTAATTCACTGTTGATCATTTTCATAATACACTGTTTGGAGTATATGACGATGTTGAATTACTCTTTTACGATTGGCTAATTTCAAAAATTCATTACCAAACCACATTGCCAGAATTTTTAACAAGCCTGAGGATGCGACCTAAGTAATAAATATTTACAGGTGGCGGATATCTGACTTCAGCAATAAAATTGAGTTTCTTAAGCGCTATGACTCTGCACTCTCCTACTCTAGGTAAACAAATGAATGTATAGTTTCAGTTGAGACTCATCATTCTACCTGTATATACTATTACTCAGTACTACTATCTATTGATATCGTTTACTTTCTCCTCGTTTAGTAATCTTTAATGGTATATCTATTTAGTAAGGGCACTTAGCATCCACCGCAAGCTTCCGAGCCAATTTAATACATATTATAGCCAAGAGTGAAGTCCTATTTTAACTTTATGAGTAATTCGACATTAAACAACTCCTCTCTCATTTTATGAGAGAGTGTGGACATTATTTACACAATACACTTGCGATCAAAACCTTGAAATAACATAATAGCTTTGAATGAGAGCTGTGTATCTATTCCTCATTGAATGTTTACTGACTGAGGCTATATAAAAGAAAAAAGGCTTCCAATATTGATTGGAAACCTTTTTGTCTTAATTACTGCGGAAGAAGAGGGATTCGAACCCCCGGTACGCGTAAACGTACGCTAGTTTTCAAGACTAGTGCATTAAACCAGCTCTGCCATTCTTCCGTTGAATGAGGTGCAAATTTACATGCATTCTCGAGTAATAAAAATTAAATTAAGGGAAAAATATGAAATAAATTATTGAATAGCGATTGAATCAAGAGTGATCGCAGCCCCGCCAAGTATTCCACCACCATTGTCGATGTTTGAGTGTTCGATTACAGGTTCAATAATAGTGTTCGAAGCAGAGATAAATCCACCGCCACTTTTCAAATATTTATAATAATCTTCTGTAATATTCCAAAGATAAAAATAGACATGTTTTTGAAGTCTATTCCCATTGAATCCAAATTGATTACCATCTATTGAAATATTGAACATTACTGAATTTTCATTTGATTTTTGAAGATCAATTAATAGACCTTGAGAATCATTTGTAATTCTCATGCCATTGGGTGCATTGTATATCTCATTGACAGTATATGGATTATATTCATTGTTGTACTGTACAATGGTATTATCAAATGAAACGTTTCGAGAGACTGGTAATACGAGATAGTAATCTCCATTTGACTCCTCCTTGAACGTTACTGAAACATCATAAGAATAATTATAGTAACCAATAGTAGCTTCTGCATTATGGTCTTCTATGAATTGTATTTCGCTAAAGCGTTCTTTGAATGGAATCTCAACCTTTGAATATGCAGATTTGATCTCTTGATTATTCTTATGTATCACATTGAGACTGTAGTCAATTCCCTCTGCTAATTTAAAGTCAGTTAAAGTGAACTTTTCGTCAGAGTAATCTAGTGTCCTAGTCCAATCAGAAGTTCCTATTGATACTTCTACTTCTTGGTCTGATAATATTGTAGGAATCCTTCCAGAATATGCAGATTCTGCACTTTTTATGGACACTGATGGATATTCGTTATTTTTGAGGACTGATTCTACATAGATGATTGTCCCAGCATCCTCAACTAGTTCATTACCGTCTACAGGTGTGACACAAGCTGAGTTACATAGGATTACACCTATAAATAAAAATAATATAAAGTAAAATTTATTCAAAAAACCTAATTTCCGTTTGCTTATTACTTCAAAAGTACAAAATTCTCACTACTTTAATACAAACTTTAACACTCTATAACTCCAAATATGAGTTAAAACTGAACATTTACCGAGAGTGACGGTATAATAGGAAGTATCGAGAACTCTCTTAATGTGCTTCCTCCATTCACTGGTATTACGTCCAAAAAGAATGGATTAGGTCTGTTGTAGGCATTATAAGCTCCCAGACTGAACTTAATATTGGCCCACTCTACATCATTATAAAAATTAAATGCAAAGTCCAACCGATGAAAAGGCGATAACCTATGTCCATTGATCTCATCAAATATCAGATTAATCTCTCCATCCTCTATGGTTGAAAACTGAGGAAGCGTCGTGGCATTACCTGACGCATACACCCAATTTGCAGCTATCTCTGCATTATCATTGATTCGATACAAAAGTGTAGTCTTAATCGAATGACGCCGATCGTATCTGTAAGGGAATGTTCTACCCAAATTTAGATCTTCAAACGTTCGGTTAGAGTATGACAGAGTATAATTAAGTTGTGCAATGAGCTTTCCTAGCTTTTTGTTTATACTTGTTTCTATCCCATAAGCTCTGCCCTCTCCTACAGGTATTAGGAATTCCCAGTTTGAGTTTTGTGAGATATTGATATTTGCACCAGCGTTGAAGTTGGTGAGATTATTCAGAATCCGATAATAAGCCTCTATTGCAAAATCTACCTTAGGTGTGAATGGTTTTAATACTCCAATATTGAACAATGATGAGACCTGTGGTGCTATCAAGTCGGTTGTTGGCACCCAAATGTCTAATGGCCAACCAAGTGAAGTAGTTGAGATTCGATGGCTAAATTGGCTCAATCTACTATATGACACTCTTAATTGAGTATTACCTACCATTTGGAGTAGACTCAACCTTGGCTCAGGAGTAAAGTATGCCTTGCCAGACTCAGCTAAGTGCATAGCTTGATTAAGGCCTATTGATAAGACACTTCCTTTTCCGTATTTAATATCATATTGACCATATAACCTAAACTCACTTCCACGGAGCCTAGCGTTTTCAAAATTTTGACTAAATTCTGTAGAAGTTGGAATCCTTCCGTCAAATATTATTGGTGAATCTTCAGTAGCAGAAAGTACTCCTGGGCTGAATAAATGCGACACTGAGTGTAGTCCAATACTCAGTGTATTGCCAGAATTATACACCTTATCATAATCTAGCTGCAAACCAAGATCTCTAACTCGTGAGTCAAAGTATCCACCGTCATACGTCAATTTTTCTTTGTCAAATTCATCTAGCGAAGTGACACTAAACAACTCAAATACTTCTAGATTATAATCAGTCAAGTAAAGATTTGTTCTTAAAAATGACGACTTACTCATTGCGCTATTCCACTTAATTGCAGCCAATGAATTATTACTATTGTACGTAAATAAGCGATTCGTCGTGACTAAATCCATATCGATATTTCCCTCTGAGGTAATATCCGTAATGAAGCTATCCGATCCATTAAATAAGCTGACAAAAAGCCGGTTATTCTCGTTTATCTTAAAGTTTACCTTGGCGAAAATGTCATAAAACCTATACTTGCGATCTCCAAAAGTATTAGATTGTTGATTAATCACATTGGAAAGAGATGAAATAAATGGATCTAGGAATGTCCTTCTCCCTGAGATAATAAAAGAGGACTTGCCTTTTTCAATTGGACCTTCAAGTGAGAATTTTCCAGTAATGGTTCCTATACCTACCTCTCCTCCGAATTCATTGATATTCCCCTCTTTGGTTCTAATATCGGTTACTGACGCTAATCGACCTCCAAACTTTGCAGGAAACGAACTCTTATGCAACACACTATTCTTAATTGCATAGTTATTAAAGGTCGAAAAGAGTCCCAATGCATGATTAACTTGATAAATTGGCACTCCATCCAGTAAAAATAAATTGTGTTCAACATTGCCACCTCTGACACTGATCCCTCCCACTCCATCTGCACCTGTCGTGACTCCTGGTGTCAATTGGATGTACCTAAGTACATCTGACTCGCCTGCAAGAGGCACCATAGCTGAAAGAAGTTTCACAGGTACATCAATCGTATTGTGTACACTGACTTCTTTGTTAATTGGATCATCTAAAATCAACACCTCATTCAACTGAGTGATTGGAATTAGTTCGATTACAATTGATGTATCTTTAGAGAGGTCAAGATCTACTATATCTAGCTGATAACCGATGTAAGAATAGTAAATGTGGTTTTCACCTACAGGAACAGTAATATTGTAATATCCATAGTCATTAGATGCTGTACCTATAGTCTTGTCATATGTATATACACTTGCATATGGTAGTACTTCTCCTGTAAGTTTATCCGTAATGATACCACTGACTGTAACTTCTCCTTTTACATCATCAGGTTGAATGAGTGACTGTTGTATTACTATCTGATTGCCAACGATAGAATATTTCAAATCTGTGTCGAGCAGCATATAATCAATAATCTGTCCTACAGTCTTACTCCGAGCAGTAAGAGTAACGACTTTGTCTTTTGGAATTATATCCGTGTTATATGCGATATTTACACCACTCTTCTTTGACAAACTTACAAGAGCTTCTTCTAGCAGCATCCCTTCTGCAAAGTAGACAACCTTCTTTTCATCAGGTAGTACGGTCTGAGCATATCCCGTGATCTTGACTAGACTTAATAATAGGCAACACAAGATAATATTTCGCATCATATGATTAAGTAACTATTTAGAGTTACATGCTCAAAAATACTAAGTATCTAATAGTAAAACGAAAAAAAGAAAATTAATTGAGAGGTACACTTTATTAGTGCTGAATAGTATAGTTAATCTCGTCAACCTTGTTGATCTCTAGATCAAATGAAACCTCCAATGTCTTAAGGATATTATCAAGACTCTGGTTGTCGAGTACAGCAGAAGTAAAGTTCAAATCTGAAGGCAGATTCTCTTTACCAGTAAATGTGACATTATAAAATTGCTCTAGACGAGTAACAACCTCAAGTAAAGGTGTATCTATAAACGAGAGTGTACCGTTAGCAAAGTCTAATAATCCCTGATCGACTTCAGTAGACTTCGCTACACTCCCATTCGCTATGTTGTGTACGATCTTGCTTCCTGGTATGCACTTGATGACCTTACCATCATACTCATAATTAATACTTCCTTCATAGAGATTAATTACAATATCGTCGTCACTATGCTCTGCGGCGAATTTTGTGCCTGTAACTACAATATCACCATCACCCATACTCATCACAAATGGAACCTTAGAAGATTCGACATCTACTACGACTTGACCATCATTGAGATTAATATTTCTATTATCAGCACTGAATGAATTGTCTACTTCTAACTTAGCTCCAGGAAATAGGAACAGATTGGACCCATCTACTAGGACAAATTCTTGAGGCGAATTACCATCATTATAATAAGTAATCGTATCTGAAGGATATAAAAACCAAGCTCCTATCAACAGAGCTGCACTTGCAGCAATTCCTGTAAGATATTGAACACGGTTACTTCGGAATTTTACAACTTTAGTTTCTGTAGTTACCTTTGCTGTTGGTTCCAGATTTGCGATTCTATCTTGGAATGACTTGAACCCACTCTTAGGGTCAAACGTAACATCTGTTTTGTATGCATCAGCTGAATTCCAAATCTGACTGAGTTCAGATTCAATGGCGCTAATGTTAGCACTATTGTAACCACCATTGGCGCTGTTTGATTCAGCAGCGATATCTTCCGAGAGGGATGATATTAAATTGGTAATATGTGTATTTTTATTCAACATTCAGATGTAAGACTCTCTAAAAGTAGGTTACCCCTATTTAAAAATCAAATATTTGCAAAGTTTTTCATATCACTACGCAAAATACGTAGTGCTTTGGAGATTTGATTTTCTACAGTTTTAGTAGAAATATCCAATTTATCCCCTATTTCCTTATAGCTCATGAGATCGAAACGTGACATTACAAATACGAGTCTACACTTTTCAGGTAACCCATCAATTACTTTTGTAATATGTTGTTCTAATTCCGTTTTTTCAATAATGTCTTGTGCATCGGGATTATTATCTGAGGTTGATTTTACTGCATCAATATCTTCGATTTGTACGCGTTGCGATCTTATCCAATTCAGAGATTTGTTTACGATAGATCTTTGTAGGTAACCAATCAAAGAGGTATTAATATTAAGATTTTCTCTTTTCTTCCATATATCTACTAACAAATCCTGTACCAAGTCTTCTGCAATCTTCGAATCTTTAACATATCTGATTGCTCTGAGACAAAGTTGCTGATAGTAATGCTCATAGATCATAGACATCGCCTTCTCACCATTCTGTGGTAACTCTACTAATATGTCATTGTCTATACCTGCCAAAAGTTTTATTTTAATTATTCAATTCTTAGGTTTTTAATCAGTGTTGGCTCTGCGATGAACTATTTTGGCTAATTTCACCTTTAATATTTTCATTTATAAAAATAAAAAAACCTCTTTATGCAGACTTTCCACTTAATCAAAGCCCTAGTTATTACATTGCTCCTTACTTCTTTATACGCATGTAATCAGAAAAGTAATGAAAATGTTAACAAAAAATCAGTAAATCCACAATCAGCAATAAATAGTGAGCTAAAAATTACCAATTTTTCGAAATCACCATTATTTGATGATGCGAAACTAACAAATATGGTTTATAAGGACGGTTCCTTTTCGTTTAAAGTTGATGGTGACTCTTATGAGCTCGGGTCTGAGACTACAGATGCAGAGAACAAAATGTGTGCTAATTCTGGCAAGGGACAACACATCCACCTTATTGTAAATGATAATCCTTATTCAGCGCAGTATACTTCTGAGTTTGATTTCGATATCCCAGATGGAGAGCATTATCTCCTTGCATTTCTAAGCAGATCTTATCATGAAAGTATCAAGAGCCCTACTGCACGTATAGCAAAGAAAGTCGTAATAAATAATAAATCAATCAGCTCTAGTGAAGACATCACAGAGTCTATGCTCTTCTACAGTAGACCTAAGGGGACATATGTAGGCGATGACACTAAAAAAGTGATGCTTGATTATTATCTGCTCAACCCAGTACAAGGGCAGTATGTAGTAGCAAAGATTAATGGTGAAGTCAAAGAATTGAAAAAATGGAGACCATACTTCATAGAAGGACTACCAATGGGTCAAAATACAATTGAACTTACGCTAGTAAATGCAGACGGAAGCAAAGTAGATACACCTCTCAATCCTGTAACGAGGACATTTACATTAAAGGCAAATCCAGAAGAAAACATGTAAAAAAAGTAGCAGAATTAGATCATGATATCTCATGAGTATGTTACATTTGCAACACTTTAGTAAATTCTTTGTCATGGGATTATCTATTCTACGATCAAAGACTCTAAATGGTGGTTGTAGCTCAGTTGGTTAGAGCATCGGTTTGTGGTACCGAGGGCCGCCGGTTCGAATCCGGTCTTCCACCCTGACAGATTAGAAGGCTTCGCAGTAGCGAGGCCTTCTTTTGTTTTATTTGGTAGCATTTACTACTTGTAAGTAAATGGGATACACATTCATTATAAAACAGATGTTTCGCAACAAACCATTCTTGTCATCAAGACGCTACTTACTCGGATGGATGAATCTCACCTCTGTCATCTGCACAACTCAGAAAATGTGAAAGGATTTTTTCCACTTATTGATTTTACACATTGTATCTTTCCATCCGATCAGACTTTCAATCTCTTTTTCATTAGTATAAATACTCATAGCTCTTATGTCTCACTATCCTCATCTCCTCTCTCCTCTCGATCTTGGATTCACTACTCTCAAAAATAGAGTAATCATGGGCTCCATGCATACCATGCTCGAGGAGACACCTAATGGGAATCACTTATCTGCAGCCTTCTATGCAGAAAGAGCTAAGGGTCAAGTAGGCCTCATAGTGACTGGAGGAATATCACCTAACATAGCGGGTGTGGTGGGCAAAGGGGGTGCTACCCTTATGACTGAAGATGAAGCTATACATCATAAGGTCATCACAGAGGCTGTACATCAAGAGGGCGGAAAGATCTGCCTCCAAATACTCCATGCTGGTCGCTATGCATATACTGATGACCTAGTTGCACCCTCGCCAATACAGGCTCCGATCAATATGTTTAAGCCAAGAGAGTTGCCAACTGCAGAAGTAGAGTCTACGATCCAAGATTATATCAAATGTGCAAAGCTTGCTCAGTCAGCTGGGTATGACGGTGTAGAAGTAATGGGCTCAGAGGGATATCTCATCAACCAATTCATCGTCAAGCATACTAACAAACGTACCGATGAATGGGGAGGCACTTATGAAAACAGAATAAAATTTCCAATCCAAATCGTCAAAGGTATTCGCGAAGCGGTAGGTAGTGATTTTATCATTATCTATCGTCTCTCTATGCTAGACCTGATTCCAGATGGAAGCACCTTAGCAGAAATCAAACAACTCGCAATTGAAATAGAAAAAGCAGGTGCTACGATAATCAACACTGGCATCGGATGGCATGAAGCTAGAGTACCTACGATTGGATCAGTCGTACCGAGAGGCGGATTCGCTTGGGTAACTAAAGAAATCATGGGCACGGTCTCCATACCTCTAGTCGCAACTAATAGAATCAACACTCCTGAGATTGCTGAAGAAGTGTTGAGCAGTGGATGTTCAGACCTCGTCTCTATGGCTAGGCCATTCTTAGCCGATGCTCACTTTGTACAGAAAGCGATAGATGGAACCCCTGACGAAATCAACACCTGCATCGCTTGTAATCAAGCATGCCTCGACCACACATTCAATATGCAACGCTGCTCATGTATCGTCAATCCAAGAGCTTGCCATGAGACAGAGCTGCAATACCTCCCTACCGATACACCTCAAAAGATCGCTGTGATAGGTGGTGGGCCAGCTGGATTAGCTGCGGCATCTATCTGTGCAGAGAGAGGTCATCAGGTTACTCTCTATGAAGGGTCTAGGAGGCTCGGAGGTCAATTCAATATGGCAAAAGTAATCCCTGGCAAAGAGGACTATCAAGAAACAATCAGGTACTACTCTACAATGCTCTCCAAGTATCATGTCAATGTCATACTGAATACTCGTCCATCACAGAAAACGCTGAACACCTCTAACTATCAGACTATAATCGTAGCAACAGGAGTAACTCCACGAGCAGTAGACTTCCAAGGCAGTGATCATCCACAAGTCTTGACATACAAGGAGGTATTAGAAGATAAGATACCTGTCGGCAAACGGGTGGCAATCGTAGGAGCAGGTGGGATTGGATTTGATGTCGCAGAGTACCTTGCAGATGACGAACCTACACACAGCATCACCACCGATCAATATATGAAAGAATGGGGTGTCGATATGCAATTCTCAACACCAGGAGCCACTGCTCCACCTCAACCAAGCCCATCACCACGTGAAATCTATTTGCTCAAGCGATCAACTGGCAAACATGGTGCAGGACTTGGCAAGACTACTGGTTGGATACACAGAGCTAGTCTCAAACACAAGAAAGTAAACATGCTATCTAAGTGTGAATACCTAAGCTACTCCGAAGATGGCTTCAAAATCAAAAGTCATGGTGAAGAACGCATCCTTGCTGTGGATAATGTAATCATCTGCGCAGGTCAAGAACCTCACAATGCCATAGCGGACTTCACACTCGATGCAGCAGTGCATGTTATCGGTGGTGCCAAAGACGCATCAGGCTTGGATGCCAAGAGAGCAATCAAAGAAGCAGCTGTACTCGCAGCTAACCTCTAATCTATTGTTATGAACAAAATACTAAGGATACAATCTACTTTATTAAAATTCCCCTTTGGGAAGTATCTCTTCTCTAAGACTGTAGCTCGGATGGCTCCTTACTTCAAGACTATCAATCCAATCATTGACCATCTAGAGCACAACAAGATAAGCGTCTCGATGCGTAAGCGTCCCGCCGTGTACAATCATATTAAGACCGTCCACGCGATCGCTTGTTGCAATCTTTGTGAGTTTGCGGCTGGCATCTGTATGGAGGCATCTATACCCAAGCATCGAAGGTGGATACCAACTGGTATGGATGTAGCATACGTAGCGCTTGCCGATAATCACCTTATTGCAAGTTGTGATCTCAGCGATACAGATTGGAATCAGTGTGATGAAGTGCCTTGTAAGGTATCAGTAAAGACTATTGACGGCAAAGAGGTCGTCACTGCCACGATCTACATGAAAGTCTCAGATAAAAAACGGTAATACTACGAGCAAACAATTATCTACTCTGCATTGACTTTCAATAACAACTTGCCTCTCTTGTCACCATTAAACAATCTCATAAATGTTGGGTGTAAGCCTTCTATCCCCTCTACTATTGTCTCTTCAGATTGTATTTTGCCTGCGAGCATCCACTGACCTATCTGAGCACCCGCTTCTTGATATCGAGTGATGTAATCTAGCACGACCATCCCTTGCATCGTCCCTCTATTGATGAGCAGTGAGAGATAATTCTTAGGGCCATAGACTTCTGTATTATTGTATTGGGAGATTGCTCCACAGAGTACTATCCGAGCATTGAGTCGGATCCGAGCCAATACAGCATCAAGGATCGGACCACCTACATTATCAAAGTAGACATCTATCCCTTGGGCACAATGAGCAACCAAGTCCTCGTATACCTTCCCTTCTTTGTAATCTATACAAGCATCAAAGCCCAATGTATTCACCACATAGTCACATTTGGCTGTACCACCTGCGATCCCTACGACACGACATCCCTTAATCTTAGCGATCTGACCAGCAAGACTTCCAACTGCGCCAGCTGCACCTGAGATCACGACTGTATCTCCTTCCTTAATCTTCCCTACTTCTAGGATACCAAAGTAAGCCGTCATGCCAGGCATACCGAGTACCCCTAGATACTTTTGCATCGGTAACACACTTGTATCCACTGGAAACTGCATCTCGCCATTGGTCGTGAAGTATTGTTGCACTCCACCCCATCCTGACAGGATATCACCAACCTCCAATGTTGGATGAGCATTAGACTCAATCACCTCTCCCACTGTACCTCCTCTCATCACTTCACCCAATTGGACAGGGGGCAGATATGACTTGCGATCCATCATCCAACCACGCATCGCAGGATCTATAGAGACATAATGCGTCTTGACTAATACCTCTCCGACTGCTGGTCGAGGGATGTCAGATGAGACCAATTCCCAAGTATCACTCTCAGGTAAAGTTGTAGGTCTTTTGCGTAAGATTTGCTGTTTATTCATTATGTTTAATTATTGATTTTTTTTTGAGGGATGTATCTCTTTATGGATAGGTCTTAGCTTGTACTCTGCAAAGGTATATTGAATACAGACTAATTCACTGGGAATAAATCTCTATTGTTGAATATATTACAACCGTTATCAAGTGACTGAAACATTCATACTTTATTTCGAGAATCTCTCAAGTATCCATAAGCTACTATGGATCATAGTCTGTCTCGGCATCTCATGGATGTTAGAGTTTGGAATACCCTTCAGACTCTCTGACTATGACAAATGGAAACATGCGGGTCGAAATTTGATCTTCCTTTCAACATCGATCCTTATCAATGTGCTGTTTGGTGCAGCGACTATTGGAGTGTTTTTGTGGTTAGATACTCACTCGTTTGGGATCCTTAATGTGATCAGCCTACCTATGTGGGTAGAGATATTGATCGCTGTAATGGCCTTAGACTTCTTTGCACAGTACGTCTCGCATAGACTCCTTCACAAGGTGAGATGGATGTGGAGATTCCACTTAGTCCATCATAGTGATACGATGGTCGATGCAACCACTGGGACTAGACACCATCCTGGAGATTATCTCATCCGAGAGTTTATTGCTTTGCTCACTATTATTGGATTTGGCATTCCTCTTGCCACTTATGTGCTTTACCGATTCTTGACGATAGCGTTTACTTATCTTACACATGCTAACATCAATCTTCCTAAGTGGGCAGATCGGATGTGGAGTTGGGTATTTATCTCTCCTGACATGCATAAGTTTCACCATCATTATGAGAGACCGTGGACGGACTCTAACTTTGGCAATATCTTTTCGATATGGGATAGACTCTTTGGTACATTCGTCTACGCTGACCCTACTCATATTCGCTATGGAGTAGATACATTAGATGACGCTACAAGTAGTAATGTCCGGTATCAATTTAGCCTTCCATTTGACAAGAGTATTCAGACAGACTAGCATCTCAAGGTCTGCAGAGGTAATCAGTCTTAATCACCCACAAGAGGTACGGATTGAAGACCATTCTATCGATGGCTAACCTAAGAGTGATTGCAACTTCATTGCCAATCCTTTGTCACCTTTGATCTTAACCTTCCCACCCATGATCGCCATCATTGGATTGAGTTGGCCGCTTGTTAGCTTACCGAGAGTCTCTATGCTTGTGATAATTACAGTATCCGCTTCTTTATCATCCTGTGAGACTACATTCTCCTCTCCTGTACCATCGATATAGACAGGATTGTCATCCAAAATAAACTTAATAGTACCACCTATAGGTGCTGCTTTATCTCCTTGCTCTTTGAATTTTTCTACTACTTTTTCAATCATTATTTGTGATTTGTATACGATTATAAGTCTACTCATATAAAACTCTAATCCCTGCGATTAGTTCCAAGATCAGATGACTTTCAATGACTTCCGATTACATCCATCTCGGCAACCATACGATGCTGACATTATCTACTTTGATATTAGTCTTGGTAGGTTTGACTTCCTTCTTGCTGATGCTATTCGCAATTTCATCCCAGTGGATACGTAGCTCAGCTAACTTTTGATCCAATTCGATTTGAAGATCTTGATATTTATCTTGAAGTACAGCAATATCTTCTTTTGATTCATCTCTTTTTTGACTTGCTTTACGAGCCATCCTACGCTTGGTGGCAGCGGTAGAGAGTGATCTTGTCCTCCCGCCAAATATCGAAATCAAAGTCTGAGCTCCATTGATCCATTCGTCAGTTCTACGACCTCTAAGTTCTGCTTTAGCTTCATTTAGATCTTGTTCTTCCTTCCTGATTTTCTCTGTAATCTTATCAAACTTGAGTTCATACTTCTCCTGGAGTTCATCCATATTCTCATCTCTCAATTCACGTGTAAGATGTTTTACCCTAGCGATAAAGTTTGCTTCTGACTCCTGAGTTGCTTGATAGACCTTAAGCTTAGGATGTTCGAGGATGAGATGTCGTTTGTCAGAGTATAGGTAGTTTTTGTACTCATCTTCTACCTTCTTCAAGCTCTTGATTGTACTCATCGCATCTGGCACGTCTGCATAGTTTACCCTATCGGCTTCTGCGGAGATGGGAGCATCGGTAAGTCTGCTCTTCCAATCTGCAAATGTCTTAGCCTTAGCCCAATTGATCCTTCCGAACTCATCTGGCGGTGGACAGAGCATACCATAATCTTTGATGACATCTACCCCACGCTTAGTATCATTAAATCGAACTTTGCCAATTGCCAAGATGACTGGTCTATAGTGAAGTGTACCACTCCCGTCTTGAGGCCTCAAAAATCTCTGTTGGAGTCCTGGTTCTAGAGCTGGGGGACCACTCAATTCCGTAACAGTAGGCTCTGAATAATTCTGAGTACTTACGATTTCTAATGGTACATCTTGTTGCGTCCTGTGCTCTGCCTTCTTATCAGCCATGATCTCCTTGATCTGTGGCTTAGTCAGAGGACCTCGTAGATAAGACATTGCCCATCTGGTATTAAATATCACAGGCGTACCAGCATGCACATTATGTAAGAGGAATACTCTTGACTTAAGTTGGGAGATTACTTTATCAAAGTCCATTTGGACTTCGCCACCTGCCTCTGCGATAGCACCTTCTAATCCATCTCTGACACGCATCTTATCTCTCTCTGTCTGTAACTTACCGATGAACCATGTACCGGCATTGGACAGTCCCTTATAATCTATATCTACAGGATTCTGAGTGACTAAGACAGTACCTACTCCAAATGCCCTCGCTTGCTTGAGCATGGTCAGGAGTGGCTTCTTAGAGGGTGGATTCGCTGATGGCGGAAAATATCCAAAGATCTCATCGAAGTATAAGAGACTCCGCAGTGATGTCGTACCTGACTGACTCCTCATCCAAGTCACCACGCTATTGATCAGAAGTGTTACGAAGAACATTCTCTCAGATTCACTGAGGTGAGCAATATAGATGATACTATGTCTAGGCTTACCTTGGCTAGTAAAGTAAAGACTCTGGATATCCAAAGGCTCACCCTGGAGCCAATACTTAAACTGAGGTGAGGCCACAAGGGTATTAAAGTCCATGGCTAACTGAAATCTGTCCTTAGCCGAGTAAAATGTCTCTAGATCAAAGACTCCCAACTTAGTCATTGGAGGAGACTGGATAGCCATGATGAGTTTGGTGAGGTCTAAGTCTTCTCCGAGCTTCCAATGGTGGATAAAGATGCCCGTAAGTAAGATAGCTTCTCTACTCTTGACCGGATCTTCGTTACTCTCTATCATCCCAAGTAAGGCTGCGACGATCCCTTCTATCTTTTCTAAGTACAATTCCTCATTAGAATCATAGTCATCATCAGGTGCAGCAAACGAACCCAAGATATTAATCGGGATACCTGCGTTAGAGCCTGGGGTGAATATTGTGTAATCTACAGAGTTCTTAAGGCTGTTAATTCTCTCTGGTGACTGTCCCCATGATGCTAGACCTTCTTTCCATTGGGTCGCCTTCTGGGCTGCATACTCCTGGAGTGTCAATCCTTTACGTCGAGCATCTTCTGGATTGACCCATTGCTCAAAATCTGATGGACTGAGATCTTCAAACTGGAGCATAAGATTGGTCATATCTCCTTTGGGATCAATAATGATCGCAGGTACTCCGTCTATGGCTGCTTCCTCCAACAATCCGATACACAGACCAGTCTTCCCACTGCCTGTCATACCCACACAGACAGCATGCGTTGTCAAGTCACGAGCATCATAGTTGATCGTGGTATCTGTCAACTGTGAAGTCTCTAAGTCGTACTCTGCACCCAAGTAGAATGATCCAAGTTTTTCTGGCGGCAAGGAGATCATAGTATTATAATTTTGTTTAATATATACAAAAGTACATGATTCAGTTTTATTATCAAATCGGGGCACAAAAAATAGCCACCCTCAAGATACTGAAGATGACTATTTGCATTTTTACAAGAGTGTGACCCACCAGTCTTTGCTGGACTGAGGATTACAGTTGATTACTCTTTATGAAATCGAGTAGTATACAGAGTGTCTTGTGTCTTGAGTTGGACGAGGTATTGTCCACTTGGCCAGCTCTGTATAGATATTGGTGATTCACTATAATTCTCTGTGGTAAACACTCTCTTACCCATGAGAGTATAGATTGTCAGTAGACCTTGGCTCATTTGATCATTCGTGAGTATGAATTGTATCCCATCAGTCGCAGGGTTAGGTCTCGCTTGGAGGCTAAAGTCATCTATCAGAACATCATCGGTACTAGAGGTAACTATACTCACTTCATAGCTAGCAACATTACTCAGGCAAGGGTTATGTGCTTGTTCGATCTTCCAGTTGTAGAAGTAAAAATAGACTGAGGAAAATGAGCTATTAGTGAATGTAATCCATGAATCATAATTGATTGGAAATCCTGGATTGAAGTGGAATCCAAATTGTGGATTCTCAGTATCAAACTCTTCAAGATTCGTCTGGCTATCTGTAGAAATCCTATAATTTTCATTTTGCTCTAACTCGAAGTTAAGTTCGATAGTTTGTCTTCCTACTTCTGTCAGATTTACCTCTCTTGAATCTATAACCTCTGCACTACTTGAGAGTAATGTAATAATCCTTCGTCCTGGTTGCTTCACATCTACATCTACAGTCTTCAATGTCAAGTCTCGCTTCGGATTGATATACATTTGCCCGTTAAGGTCAAATATGGAATTGTCCAAGTTGTGCTCTTCGATATCTGCTCCTACCTCGGTGCTCGGTGCCATGATAGCTGGAGCTGTCTGATAGTAATAAGTTACATCTTGCGATGCATTTACCTCGAGTGTCTGACCTGTACCTATGATCTGAGTACCAGTAGCATCATCGTACCAGACAGTTGATTCGACACCAGAATCTAGTATTGCCATTCCTTCGGGCAACTCTACTGCTCTATCTGTTGCGACCAGTGGATCTACGATCTCCACATTGAATTGATCGGAGACAACGGTCTCACAGACTGACTCGATGGTTGCTTGTATCACACTCGTCTCGTCTATAATCTGGGATGTCGAGATGACCCCATCTAGCCACTCTGCTTCATCATAATTGACTATCTGTACCGTAAAGAAGTCTCCAGAGCAGAGAGTCACGTCATCATCAATATTGAGTATTGGTTGATCTAATTGTGGAGTACCATGGATCTTGAGGATATTCGACGGTACTGAGCAATCACCCTCAGATGTCACTTGATAGAGACCTGACTGATTAGTAGTGATTACTTCTCCTGTCTCTCCTGTGCTCCAAGTCACTGATGGCACATTGGACATGATGTCAATCGTCTGACTCATGTCTCCATCGCAGAGTGTTGGGTTATCGGCAGTACTTATCTCTGGTAGTATATTGATGCAAGAGCCTTCGATTGCTAAGTAGTGTGTATCGGCATTTACGTCAGTGTAAGTCTCGATTATTCCTGATGGCCATGTGATTACGATTGAGTCTATCTCTGTATTTTGGTTGAGACCAAAATGTTGGTTCGCAGTATTCTGTATACTATAAGAAGTCCCAGCCTTATGGAGTCTACACTGTACACCGTCAGAGTTATAGAGCATCACTGAGGCGCCTACAGCTTGTCTGTTAGAGACCGTACCTTGTAGAGAAAGTGTGAAGTAGTGATTGTCATTACCTTGATTGGTAAATACTCTGTCCATCTGATTACTGACACCTCCTAAGCCATTTGCACCAGCGTAAAAATCTATAAATCCATCCTCGTTGATATCTCCAAATGCTCCAGACTCCATCTGTGTAAGTCCACTATCAGCACCTGTCACTGCTGTAAATGTGCCTCCGTCATTATAATAGATAATAGGGATATTCCCAGCTACGATGAGATCTTCCCAACCATTATTATCTATATCAGCTACCATCGCTTGGTAAGCGAATCCATTATTGGGGACCAATGCTCTAAAATCCATCTCTTCTGTGAAATATCCGTTGCCATCATTAATGAATACTTGATTACCAAAATCATGATTGACAAGGAACAGATCCAAAGCTCCGTCTCTATTGAAATCTCCAAAGTCAGCTGCCCATGACTGGGCCCCTACTGCGATATTTCGGTTGGCTGCATCCTCAGTAAATGTACCATCACCGTTATTGACAAATAATGCGTTGACCCTCCTCATGTCATCAAATGCTGTAGCCCCGAGCCTGCACTTAGCTATGTATAGATCAAGGTCGTTATCGTTATCGATGTCAACCCATACACTTCCATAGTTACCAGAGTTGTCACTAGATGGTGTCGTCCTCATGTCTATCAGATCACTTTGGTCTACTAACACGCCAGTCCCATCATTGATATAGATGGAAGAGAGGCCATCATCATTACAGATGAAGAGGTCAATATTGCCATCATTATTAATATCTGCAAGGCTGTATGCTTGTGCAAATATGTCAGAGTTGAGTTGTTGAGAGAGAGTGTATGCACTTGAGTTTTGCTTGTAGATGTACACTCCATCATAGAATCCAGATGTAAATAACTCTGAGACACCATCATTGTCAAGATCTATGGCTCCTTGTGCCCATGGATCTGCACTTCCTTGAGTAAATGTATCATCCATATACATACTATCTGTCTGCTGACTGTAGACATAATTGTACACTGTATTCCCCTCTACCATCATGATATCATCTCGGTAATCACCATTGATATCAGTAAATACTTTGGGGATGAACGTTGATTTGGACTGTCCATTGAAGTGGGAATCAGAAGCACTGAAGTCCACTTGGGCAGTTACTGGCATGAGAGACATCGTGAGTGTCACCAGACAGAGCAAGAGTTGTAAAATTAATTTCATCATTTAGGAGATTTATTATTTCGTAGATTATCAAAGAAGCCATTAACTTTCTTCTTTGCTTTTTTTATTTTTTTCTTTCTTTTGACTAAGACATATCGCAGGCTGACACCAGATGATCGTACGATTCTTTGATTGTCTATCTTACGCAAAAGTAAGGTAGGTTGGAAGTCAGCGGCTAGATTGAACCGACCAAGAGTGACTTCTGCTCCCAATACAGCAGGAATCGACACTGTCTGACTCGTAATGTCAATCTCATGATCAAATGCCGAAGCATGCCCTATGCCAAGACCAGTGTAAAAGTTAAAACTCTTAGAGATAAGAGGAAGATGACGCTTGAATAATAAGTCCAAGTTACGATTACTCTCGAAGAGCCCGTCTTCGTAAATTAGCTCTAGAGTACTTCGCTTAGCTATCCGCTGTACTACAGTGATTCCAAAATCAGATCCAACTCTAAATCCTGTTGCCGTATTATAACTCTGTCCGACTCCCCAAGATATACTCAAAAGAGAGCATACTGAGAGCATCAACACTTTGGACACAACAGAGAATAGTTGGAAATTACACTTCATCAATTATAATGTTTACTACATTTGGATTTGACTCATTAAAATAAATCATTTGAATACGGCAATTAGGTATCTAAGATACTACATAAATGCTAAAACCCTCTATCAAGTTCACTCACCGTTTTTATATAAAATTATAACTGAGTGTATTACAGAGAGCAGATATTACTATATGTTTGACGATATCCAGTCACACTATATGACACTGAGACATGATGACACACCTATAGATGTCACCGATTATGGAGCAGGAAGCAGGTTGCAGAGGAATCGTACGATTGCTGAGATTACCAAAAATGCCTCATCCAAACCATGGAAAGGAAGGCAGCTCTACCACCTCGCTAAGACACTCAAGGCAAATGCGATACTCGAGCTCGGTACTAATGTAGGGATAGGTACTGCCTATCTCGCCGCTGCGAATACCAAGGCTCACGTAATCACAGTAGAAGGAGAAAAGAATCTTACTGCGATTGCTCACCGTATCCACAATGACCTCAACCTCGATAACATCTCATATCATACTGGAGAATTCTCAGCCATATTGCCTCAAGTATTGAACAATTTGACTCACCCTATTGACTTAGTCTATCTTGACGGTAATCACAGATATGAAGCCACTCTAGAGTACTTAGCTCTCATCCAACCATCACTTGCAAGTAAAGGTGCTATTGTCATTGATGATATCAATTGGTCCGATGGTATGCTCCTTGCGTGGCAGACGATCATCAAGTCTAAGTGGCTAACTTGGAGCCTAAATCTCGGTCAATATGGAATAGTGTTTTGGGATCACAATGCAGTAGAAACTGCAAAACATCTAACCTATATCGATTACAAATATAAGCCATGGAAGATTGGACTCTTCACTTAGACTAGAAGGAAGGTGATGCAAATATCAAAGCATCCTACCTCTCTGTCTCAATAGGCCAGATGCGGCTCTATCTATGAACAGACTCCTATCCTACTCCAACTGCTAATATCAAAACGTAAAGAAGCGAGGTGGACAGTATCGTATAATGATACCTAGCAAATCTAGGATTAAGGAGTAGATACGCTGTGGCCATCCAATGTCATCTCTCACCATTCATAGTCTTGATATAACTTTCAGAAGTGAAAATCGGCAATTTAGCCTTGATATAATCTTTTGTATTTCGAGTTACAATAGCATCAAGTCCTTTTATATTTAGTGCGGAAGAATACTGCACAGAATCTTCATAATCTTTAAAGTCGTTTTTTAATGCCTGGACAATTTCCTTCTTAGTAGTCCCAATTATCTCTGTAATTTCAACTAACTCTTCAACTATTTTGATTGTGTCTTTATGTCCTAAAAATTTACGAACAATGTAATAGATGTTATTCAAGCTAACAGCTGAAATATAAATTTGTACTAATCCTGACTCATTTAATTCGAATATTTTACTTGCAGGATTTACAAAAGGTTCACGGTCAGTAAAAAAATCAATTATTACATCAGAATCGACAAATATTTTAGACTCCATATTTTTTGCTTAATTCTTCTGTCAATATTTTTTTATAGTCGAAGTCTTTATCAACTTTTAGAATTCCACGTAGACGCTTAACTCTTGGAGACAATTGATTTGGTTTAACTTTAAGTTTATCTTTTGTAAGTAATTTGAAGTAGTTTTCAACTAAATCTGATAAACTTTGTCCTCTTTCCTTAGCATAGCTCTTTGCTTCTTCAATGACATCTTTTTCAAGTGTCAATGTTAGTTTTGTGTTCATTTGCATATAATTTATAACCAAGATACGTATTTAAGAAGTATTAGTCAACACGTGTCTAATTTTTCCTCAATGATAGATAACACTCTTATAATGTCTAGACATATCCAGATGAGTAATGACAATTCATTTTTCAATCTGTAAGATTACTCAAAGGAATATATCTGCAATATACGCGTTATGAAAATCTGATGACATCACTCCTCACCTCCTACAATGATCTAAAGACGTGAACAAAAAACAAATAAACTTATCATGGGATGCATTCCAATCAATGGGTAATCCAGAAAATGCCCCAACTACACCCGAAGACCAAATAGATATACTCACAGATGCAAGAGTACGAGTATGTCTAGAAAAGAAACAAAGACGTGGGAAGACTGCAATCATCATCAAAGGGTTAGAAGATGAGCAGTCAGATCTCATGGAACAATACTCCAAAGACCTCAAAAAACTCTGCGGAGTAGGTGGAAGTTACAAAGATGGTCAGATCCTTATCCAAGGTAATCAGCGGGAAAAAATAGTCGCATACCTCACAGACAAAGGGTACCAAGATGTCAAGATGGCTGGGGGATAACACTAATATGAACCATGATTCAAACCATCATTTACAACAAGTTAGAATCTACGAATTGTCCAATCTATCTATCATATCTCAACTCACAATTATATGGCTGAGTGGTCTCAGTGATCAGGTCTTCGATCTGTAAATCAATTGTAATGACAAACTCTTCTGCCGTTGACTCAACTCGATCTACAAATCCTTCAATTCGAATTTCGGAATCTTCGTAATAATATTCTCCTTGTACTTCATAGAAGCATGTCCCATTGATATCAAAGTGTGTAAATTCTATGAAAGTCTCTTGGATAGTGAGAACCTTAGTCCTCAATAGATCGCCACTGCCTGTTGCCTCTAGCGTGATCTCATCAAGAAAGTAATCTTCAATGTCTGTACAATTATTACTAGTCAGAGTATATACTCCGGCATCCTCTGGAGTCAAACAATTTGGATTATTTGGTTCACCATCAATCACAGTAAATGGGTGTATTACAGTAGCCAACAATTCATCAGCGGAACTATACGTGATCTCAACATCATAATTACCTGCTGGGATTGGTACATTGGGGTCGGTCCTTACTAGGCGATTAGATCTAAATCTGATTCCATCGAAGATTGTATCTTTTGCAGTGAAATTGTCGAAATCTTCAACTTCAACATTCCCTAACTCACTGTACATATAGAGATGTGTATTGGGAGGGAGGTTGTTATATGATACGAAAATGTCTTCAGGAGTGCCTTGTATCCATTGGTAGGTAGTCCTGAAATTTGCTCGTGCATCTGGGTCTTCATTATCAAGTACATTATCAGTATTACCGATGAGTCCTCTGACATAGATTATCGGCTTGACCTTTGCACTCCCTGCAACTAATGCGTATGGTACACTCAAGAGTTGGCTAGCTCCTGCAAAGATATAGTTGCTCCCTCCGCTGACATCTTGTGAGAGACTAATGTACTTGTTACCATTGCTCCATGGTATCTGTGCAAACGTCCCCTGGATAGCTGTACCCTGTCCGATATTGATCGAGTAGATACCACTCATATTGGTTGTAGACTGATGCGTCTCAGAGTATACTATATCTCCCGTCAAGCTATTATCTAAGATATCCACTTTGACACCAATTAATTGATCTGATATTGGTTCACCATTAGAATCAAGCACAATAGATTGAAAACTAAATGCTTGTGGTACTTGAGCTACAGAATGATAGGTAAGAAAAATTAGACTAAATAATCCGAACAAGTTTTTCATTTCTTCTATTGTTTGATAAAGGTCAAGGCATTCTTGTTATTGACTTGTACGATATAAGTCCCAGATCTTAGACCTGTGACATCTATGTGGCTAGCGTTACCTTCATATACTATCTTCCCATTGATATCAAAGATTCGAAGCGTCTCTATAGAATCGTAACTAGAGATTGATATGAGATCAGTGGTTGGATTGGGGGATACTTTGAATTGTGATTGTGCATCATTGATTTCTGTAACATTTACAAAAGTGCCTAATGACAATGTTGTGATTGCAGCAAACGTGCCTACATCTTCCGCAATGACCAAGTCACTCATATAGAATGTACTCACATTATTACTTGCAGATGCTGGAGTGATCTTACCTAACAAATCCTGCCCTACTAACAAACATGGTACAACGCAGAGCATGTAGATAAGAAAATATTTCATGAGATCTTAAAATTAGATATACCTAAAGATAGTAAACATCTACATACAGGACTCTTCAATCATTATGTTAGTGATGCGATCTGTCTACTTGAGTCTACGTTTAGTTTGAATCTGTACGTATTGATTGTACTTGCTTTGTTGCTCGGCATTAGTCTCATCAAAGTTGCCTGCATACATCCCCTTGCTGATCCGTTGCCTTGCTGCTTCGAATACTGTGACGGCACAGGCTACTGAGATATTGAGACTTTGGACCATTCCCATCTGGGGGATCACAAGGTTACCATTGCAGTGGCTGAGGAGTTCTGGTGTCATCCCTCTATGTTCATTTCCAAAGACTATTGCTGCAGATTGCGTAAAATCTGTCTCATAAATTGATCTAGCATTGGAGTTGAGATGAGTGCCAAGCACATGATCGTAATGCTTCCTTACCTCAGCGATACACTCATCAGTATCTGTAAACTTGGTAACAGTGATCCATCGTCTCACTCCGGTACTCGTGGAAAGATCTATATCAAACCTTCTGTCCTTGAGGTTATCATCAGTGTCAAGGATGTATATCGATCTGATACCAACTGCATCACAACTTCTAATCACAGCACCGACATTATGCTGATCATGGACATTCTCTAGGATTACTGTTAAGTCAAATTGGGTATTTGATATTACTTTTTTGAAGAGAGAGTCCCTTGATTCTGTGAGTAAGTCCATTACTTCTTAATGAATTTACCATTTTGAAATTGAAGTACTTGGAGTGCATTGTTTTCGTAATAATTGATATCATCTGGACCTTTTATCTTCTCTACACTTTCTCTCGGTACAGGGATGATGTCGTAGGCAGTCTGTAAGTATCCTGACCGATCCACACCGACTTTAGTCTGGAAGTTAGCGCCATGCCTATCGAGATTGTTCAAGACAAAGGACATCATATCAAATCCTTCGTAGAGATCATCGGTTGGAAACGCATTGTACTGATCAAAGAACCTTCGCCTTAACCTTTGAGCGGAAGCAGATTCCTTATCTACGTAATCAGATCTGATAATATGGATATTGAGATTATTGTAAAAGTCATAGGAAATCTTGTCTGTATCCATCATTTTAGGCATCCCATAGACGACAAGATCAGCCTCTCCCTTCTCTACTCTGAGCTTACGTACACACCCATAGATAAATCCTTCGTCACTTGAGCTCCAATTTGGAATCAAAACGACACTGGTAGCTGTTGGGTTGAAGATATTATCAAATGCAGTCTCACCTATCCGGAGTGAATCTTCATTGACTGTATAGGCTTTGATATCTGATCTTCCCATAGACTTGCCTAGGCTCTTGATGTATGCCATTCTTTTTTGGTCAGAAGAGGAGCTTTTACCAATCACAAAAATATCTTTGCCTGGATATGACTTCACTGCATCTGCTACCATTTGCTCATAGTGTTTAGTCAGACTTGGCTTAGTCTGTACATGGTAAGGGTTGTTATTCGCAATGCTCTTACTAGACTTCCACGGCGATACATGTGTAATCTTATTAGACTGAGCATAGACAGCTACTGCTTTGAGATCTTTGCTATCATAAGGTCCAACTATGACGTCAGAAGATTTAACTTGAGGTCTCCTAAGTATAGATTGAATATCAGCAGATTCACTGTCATAGACATGGACATCCACTCTAGATTGGATAGGATTATCCTCCGCGGCCATCTGTACACCTGCATAGTAGCAAGCAAATCTGTATGCACCCGACTCTTTACTTGCTAGCTCATTATTCCCAGCCTTATTGCCATTGAATGGCACCAGTAGGCTCACGGAGTAATCGCCTTTAGCAACGCTTTTGATTACAGTAGGGGCACCGATTGGTACTTCTTTCTGTGGATCGGTAATCGTCCAATCTATAACCTTGACCTTTTTATTGGCACCCAAAGTATTATTTGGGTTGGTTGTTTTGGCATTAGAGGGTCTAGGAGTCTTAGACTCTGAACTACCTCTCTTATTTGCTTTGCAGCCCACCATCAGGAATGGAAGGATGATTGCTAAGAGCATAAGTTTACTCCCATTCAATCGTTGCAGGAGGTTTCGTACTGATATCATAGACTACCCTATTTATTCCTTTTACGTTATTAATTATAGTGTTAGACACATGGGCTAGCAAGTCATATGGAAGTTGCGACCACTCAGCCGTCATTCCATCTGATGAGTTAACGCATCTGAGTGCCAGTGTATATTCATAGGTCCGTTCGTCTCCCATCACGCCGACAGACTTTACTGGAAGTAACATCGTCCCTGCTTGCCATACTTTGTCATACCAACCCGTCTCTTTGAGTGTATTGATAAAAATTGCATCAGCTTCTTGGTTGAGTTTGATCTTATCTCTATCGATAGGACCAAGGATACGAATTGCTAACCCTGGACCTGGAAACGGGTGACGAGACAGAATCTTGTCATCAACTTCCATGTATCTGCCTACTCTCCTCACTTCGTCTTTGAATAACATCCTGAGGGGTTCTAAGAGCTTCAGATTGAGTTTGTCGGGTAGACCGCCGACGTTGTGATGACTCTTAATCGTTACTGATGGTCCGAATACTGATACAGATTCTATCACGTCGGGATAGATTGTCCCTTGTGCCAACCACTTTGCATCTTTGATTTTGTTGGCTTCTCGTTGGAATACTTCTATGAAGACTCTCCCTATGATTTTTCTTTTCTCTTCTGGGTCAGATACGCCAGTTAACTCATTGAGGAAGTCATCAGTTGCATCTACAGAGATTACATTGAGTCCCCATTTTTTATATGTCTCTGTTACTTCTTCAAATTCACCTTTACGGAGTACCCCATTATTGACAAATATCCCAGTGAGTTGACTACCAATAGCTTTGTGGATAAGAGAGGCTGCTACAGAGCTATCTACTCCACCAGATAGACCAAGTATCACTTGCTCGTCCCCGACTTGCTCTTTGATAGAGTTAATCATATCATCGACAAATTTTTCGCTAGTCCAATCTCTTGACGCTTGACAGATATTAACTACAAAGTTCTCTAGGAGTACTTTGCCGTCTAGACTATGTGTAACCTCTGGGTGAAATTGCACTCCATAGACAGGTTGATCATAGACTCCTGACTTAGCTCTAAAAGCTGCGACCGGAATTGATTCGGTCGTGAGTAGTATCTCATAGTTGTCCCCAATCTCTGTAATACTATCGCCGTGACTCATCCACACCTGATTCTGTATCATGTCTGCGATCAGAGGGTCGGTAATCTGCGTATTGGAGAAGTTCGCAGCTCCATATTCTCTCTTATCTGACTTCTCTACATTACCGCCTGTATGATGTGCTATATATTGAGCTCCATAGCAGACACCAAGTACAGGCTTGACACCAAGGTAAGCATCTAAGTCAATCGGAAGTGCATTCTCTCCTCTTACGCTGCACGGACTCCCACTCAAGATCACACCTTTGATGGAAGGGTCATTGATGTCAATATTCTTGTTATACGGAAGTATCTGTGCATTGACATTAAATTCTCTTACTCGTCTTGCGATGAGTTGAGTGTACTGGGATCCGAAATCTAATATTATTATCTTGTCCATTGCCACAAATATAGTGCTTTACACTTAAGTCTAAGATTAACACCAAATCTAAGTTTTAAACAATTCGTACCACGTAGGTAGATCATTCTTACATTCCTGATATAAATATCATACCACAGATATCGGTTGGAGTAATATATCCACTTTTCCTCAATCGAAATCGTACAATAAGTTACTATGATCAACCTTGATCATAACTGAAGTTTGGCGAGTCGTCCAGCAATAGTTATCGAACCTCCAATTATCATAAAGATGAGTTTATTGATACCCCTAAGTCTTACATTGACTCTACGGGTTGGGATGTTATGTTAGGCTTAAGTGGTATGTTCGCCCCCTAAGCATACATTTTTTTACCTGCTGCGAGATAGTCTAGCAACATGGACCAGAGCTGCTCATAGGATATAATCTCGAGTTCCATAGCTTGAAATGTGCCATCGGGTTTGGTATTTCTGAGTCGATTGTACGAGGTGCTTGATCTCTTCTTGATTACTTCTACATTGTAATTGGACTTGTAGATGACTTTCAACATTCGCAGCATACACTTGGCTCGATAGTTCTTCTTATCTCTTACATGTCTAGTGAGGTACTTCTCCAATGCCAGATCGCTAGCTCTCATGGTATTGGTGTCTCTGTTCATCACTAAGAGGACCCACTTCGTTACAAGCTGGGCGATGTTGAGTCCTGACTTATCCTTGTGATACTCACTATCTACCTTGAGCATGGCCTTGAGTGTACGCTTTACAGGGAGGTAAATTGGATCAAGGCCTTTGAGTGCAGCGATGATATAGATCAGATCCCTTACCAAATCGAAGTTATACTTCAAACCACCAGTCAAAATCCTACGGACATAAGGTTTATCTATTTCTTTAAAAAGAGAAGCAGCATCTGAGTGTTGATTACTTCTGATATAGATGAAGACTTTGAGTAGCGATTGTCTCACAGTTGACACCACATTGGGCGGCTTACCTATTTTATTGAGCTGAGACATAGCCTTATCATAATACCCAACTTGGATATATGCTTCTATCAATCTATTTCTGATAGCCCTAATGTAAGTTGTGTTCTGTACATCAAAGTAATTTTCTAATCCATGCAATGAAGCAATACACCTCTTGATTACTAATTTGTAATCAGGAGTTAACAAAGCATGAAAAACACCCATCAAGCTAACAAAGAAAAATATTCTCACATTTTGCGTACTGTCTAATAGATGAGAGTACTTTGAGTAATATTTTTTTGCTTCAATAGCATATTTTGGACTTAGAGAGGCTGAATTTTGAAAATGCCTTAACAAGAAGTTGAAGTGAGTCGAGACTTCAACTTCTAAATGTGTCTCATCAAATCTATCTTTAATTCGATTCAATGAGTTGATCGATTCCTGTATTTTATTTTTCTTTGACTCTACTCGTATTGATGCAATTTCAAATTGAGCTGTACAGAGTTGATCGAAACTCCAATCTGATAAGCATTTGGCTTCTATCACTTTTTTGATCGCTACAAAGGCCATTGGATGTGTTCTAGAGAGATAATCACTAACCGCACTTTCTGTGATAAACTTTAAATTATTTACAACCCAAGTAGAATTATTTTTATGTAAATCTAAGTGAAGTAGGGGTATTAGGGCCAAAAACTTGTCTAGTAAATGATTAGATTGATTGCTTTCATCTTTAGTTGGCGCAAAAGATTCGATCAAATTAGCAAACTTAGAATCTTTATGATTTTCAAAAGTTAGCTTTTTTAACATCTTATACTCAACAGGAGTAAAATAATTCCCTTTCACAAGAGAGGCGAGCACTTCCGAATCAATAAGCAATCTTAACAGCTGTTGACATGCCTTAATATGGCTATATTTCAATTTTAAGAATTTTGTTTTATATTATATTAGATTCTACTCTAATATAAAAAATGTTTTACTGATATTGTAAGCATCTGTAAATCAGATTATTAATATCAAATAATAGCCTTTCAAAACGAAAAGCGAGTGCTAAAAATAGTTAAATATTGTCCCTTTTTCCAGAAAAGGACGTGCCATATCTTTGTTTAAAATTATTAGTTCACTTTTAAACATCAAAGTATTATGGAATTTATCAAGGCAATATTAGTAGCTCTAGGAATTATCGAAGACGAATTAGAAGGGCTTTAGTTTAGACAACACCAAGCATGGAAACATGTAATCTAAACATCCTTGTATCATAATGATACAAGGATGATATAGATTTTGGAAGTTGCTCTCTTTATCTTGAGAACTGTCAATCTAGGAATTGATTAGTTATGTAAGTCATTTAGATTAGGAATTAATTTTTGTTGTTAGGAATTGTTCTAAATGATATGACAAAGATAAACACTGTTTACCTATTAACAAAGTACCACTTTTAGAAAAAAATACCAACTTCATTTTCTTTTTGAAAGCTTCTTAATTTGCATAAATCTCTGCATGTCAGTGGTTTACGTTATCAGCAACTTAGTTTTTTATTTGACACAGTCAAAGCTTAAGCAAATTAAAATGACCGCTGAACTTATATTCTACAAGTTTAGCGGTCATTTTGTATTCAAAATGGGCAGTTTGCTCCACTAAATTCCGTTATTCTTATTTAACGTAGCAGATCCATTGGTCTTTTACTGTCTATTGAGCAGTGAACCTTGATGATATATCTCGTTGTATTTGATATAGATAATACAGTTTGATATTACTCATCTATCCTCTTCTGACTCATTAAAATCCCATCCCTATCCTCTTTTTATTTCCAACCTCTGTGTATTGTAAGGGCTGTCTTCAGTAAAGACAAATTGATTATGAGTAACAGAATTGCAAGTAATCGATAAGAATGATACAACTCTGATTGTACCCACACCATCTCTGGGGTCGGAGTATAATTGGCTAATCATAATAATATCCATTCCTTTCTTCTGATGGCATAGAGATTTAATCCCTTCACTTGTTCAAGGGAATGACAAGGTTCAGAGGTGAAGTAGTCAAATTCTGAAACAACTGAAGTTCTATCCGATTATAAGTGTGACGGTGCAATCATACAATCCTATTTGAAGGAAGTACTTACTAACCCAATATCAAATGTACAGCTAAGCTTGGGATAGGTAACTCCCTACGAAGAACCCAACTCTGCTCTTAACTTCGCCAATCCTTCTTCGATGAGAAGTATCCTTGCTTCTCCGTCTGCCTTTTTCTTTTGCTCCATCTCAACCACTTTGGCTGGAGCATTACTGACAAATCCTTGATTAGAGAGCTTCTTATCTACACTCTTGACGAATCCACGCTGATATTCAAGTTCTTCTTCGAGCTTGGCTATCTCTGCGGGGATGTCTAGCTTTTCATTACTCTTGAGATAGTACTTACTCTTCCCTACAATGAAGGCATATCCTTCTCCCTCATCTACGAATTGGAGGTCAGATAGGTATCCAAGCTTGCATACTATCTCTTTGACACCAGTCCTGTTGAAAAGCTCTATCGCTTCTTCGTCAGTCTGGATAGAGAGTGGTAGGAGTTCCTTAGGGTTGATCTGGTGCTGATTCTTAGTATCTCGGATCGATGAGACAACTGACTTGACAGTCTCTAAGTCAGCTACTAATGGACTATCATAATCTTGCACGTCTGGATATGTGGCAATTATACAATCTACTTCTCCTTCGTCCTTGAGCACTGACCACACCTCTTCTGTGATGAAAGGCATGAATGGATGGAGAATGATACAGATGTCTTTCAACACCTGCTTTGCTTCGATGAGAGTAGCAGCATCTATTGGTTGCTCATACTCTGGCTTGATCATTTCGAGATACCATGAGCAGTAATCATCCCAGATGTATGAGTACAGTTGGATTAATGCTTCGGAGAGCTTATATCCATCTATCTTACTATCAATCTGTCCAAGAGTCTGTTGGTACTTATTCCTAATCCAAGCTGTCGCAAGCTGGTTGCCCTGTGGTTGATCAAGATTCTGATCCACATCCCAATGATTGAGTAGCTTGAGAGCATTCCAGATCTTATTGGAAAAGTTACGTCCTTGCAGACAAAGCTTTTCATCGAAGAGTAAGTCACCACCAGCAGGACTACAAGACAACATTCCAAACCTGACACCATCAGCACCAAACTCTTTGATTAATCCTAAGGCGTCTGGACTATTACCAAGAGACTTACTCATCTTACGCCTCTTTTTATCTCTCACCATTCCTGTAAAGTAGACATCCTTGTAGGGAAATGTCCCATGCCATTCATAACTGGCCATAACCATCCGTGCTACCCACAGGAAGATGATATCCCATCCTGTTACCAATACGGTAGTGGGGAAGTAATAATCGAGTTCCTTCTTATCAAACCATCCATTGAATACCGCCATTGGCCACAACCAAGATGAAAACCAAGTATCCAACACATCTTCATCTTGCTTGATATCGGCACTTGTGAGATCTGGATTATCTGACAACGTCCGGAGTGTAGCTAAGGCCTCTGTTGGATCTAGAGTCACTGCAACATGCTCACCATAATACCATGCAGGTATTCTATGACCCCACCATAATTGTCTACTGATACACCAATCTCTAATATTTGACATCCAGTGACGATAGGTGTTTTTCATGTTTTTTGGAAAAAACTCTACCTCGTCTGTCTCCACAGCGTTAAGTGCAGGCTCTGCTATTGCCTTCATATCCACATACCACTGGAGAGAGAGTTTTGGCTCGACCACTGCATTAGTCCTCTCTGACCTCCCTACGTTGTGCCTATAGTCTTCTACATCAGTAAGGAGCTCGGCTTCTTTCAGATCTTTAGCAATTTGCTTCCTTACATCAAACCTATCCATCCCTATATAGAGTTGGCCAGCTGCTGAGACGCTTCCATTATCTTCGAAGATATCGATTACTTCAAGGTCATATTTCTTACCAAGCTCATAATCATTGATATCATGTGCTGGTGTCACCTTGAGAGCACCAGTACCAAACTCCATATCGACATAGTCATCGAAGATGATCGGAATCTGCCTATTGACAAGTGGGACTGTTACTGACTTACCCTTGAGGTGAGTATACCGTGGATCATCAGGGTGGACTGCGACTGCTGTATCACCGAGTAAGGTCTCTGGTCGAGTCGTAGCTATTGTAATTGATTGAGTCGGATCATCCGTCAGTTGATACTTGAGATGATAGAGTCTACCATTTTCTTCATTGTAGATGACCTCTTCATTAGACAGTACTGTCTGAGCCTCTGGATCCCAATTGACCATACGGAGTCCTCTGTAGAGTTTCCCTTTATTGTAGAGATCGATAAATGCTTTGTAGACATGATCAGATCGTTGCTCATCCATGGTAAATGCTGTCCTCTCCCAATCGCATGATGCTCCGAGTTTCCTCAGTTGCTTGAGGATAATCCCCCCATATTCTTCCTTCCACTCCCATGCATGTTCTAGGAATTTCTCTCTAGTCAAATCAGACTTCTTGATTCCTTTCTCTCTGAGCATCTTGACGACCTTTGCCTCCGTAGCAATAGAGGCATGATCTGTACCTGGCACCCAGCATGCATTGTAACCACGCAATCTAGCTCGGCGGATGAGTACATCTTGGATCGTATTGTTGAGCATGTGTCCCATATGCAACATTCCTGTCACATTGGGTGGCGGGATCACTATTGTATATGCCTCTCTCTCGTCTGGAGTCGACGCGAAGTACTTGTTATCTTCCCAATGCTTATACCATTTTTCTTCTACCTGTTGTGCCTCGAAGTGCTTAGTAAGATTCGCTTTCATCTGTTACATTTACCTAGAGTGGCAATCACTCTATCTTTACATCCAAATGAACAAAGATAGAATGTCTCACAATATAGAAGCTATCCAATCGGTCCGAATCTTTGAATCTTTTTTAGAGTCGGATGCACCAAACTGTAATCTCGACTGCATCTCTCTATCAGAAAGCGTAAATTAGACCTATGATCTACGACATCCACATACTTAATGCATGCCTCAGTGGGGATAGATCTGCTCAACAGACACTCTACGACAGACTCTCTCCTACTCTGATGGCTATCTGTAGAAGATACCTCAAGGTGAATGAGGAAGCAGAAGATATCCTTGTTGAGACTTTCGTCAAAATATTTCAAAACTTACCAAAATTTAAAAACCAAGGATCATTTGAAGGATGGTGCAAGCGGATAGCAATTAATGAATGCCTAATGCACCTGAGAAAAAAACAACACTTCCACCTAAGCATAGAGTATGCTCAATACACTCCAGAAGCAACTATTGAGATCCATGATCATATGTCATATAATGAACTCATCAGTATGCTAGATGACCTACCGACTGGCTATCGGACAATATTTAATCTCTACGTAATCGAAGGTTACAAACACAAAGAAATTGCAGAAAAACTTGGTATCAGTATCAATACGAGTAAGAGTCAACTCATCCATGCAAAAAAAAGACTCAAAGCAATGATTAAAAAAAAACAATCAAATAGGATTGGATAATGACAGATAAAGAACTACAATCAATGACCAATGCCGCTCAGAGCGGTAGCCTCCAACCAGACTCTCACCTCTGGCAACGAGTAGAGAATAGACTTGAGAGCAATAACAAAGACCTGACAATCAAGAGGCTTACGCTACAAAAAACTCTCTTGGCAATAGCCTCATGCGTCCTGATAGTCACACTCGGGGTGATGAGCTACTCCACCCAACAGACTAGTCAAGAGATATCCAACTACAGCTCTCTAGCAAAGACGCCTCAGAATCCAAGCTCTCTCTATGATGTCAATAATGTCAGAAAGCTCAATCGCCACTACAACTAATCTCTATCGGTAATAACTAAAGAAATATAGAGATTTATTTCTTAGCTTTACAGAGTATTATTTCACTCTACCAAAACTAAGAATAATGAAAAGTGCCAAAATATTTTATTCAATTCTTTTGACATTATTAACGGTTAACCTTGCATTTACGCAAGTAACTTCCTTCCTTACTGGTGTAAATGGTCCTTGGGGTATAACGATCCAAGACGACATCATGTACATTGGCGAAAACGGAGCAGATCGAGTATCAAAAGTAGATCTCAATCAATCATCAATCTCATCGGATGTCTATGTCACAGGTATCTCAGGCGCTTCCTCACTCTTGGTGTTAGAAGATACGCTTTTCATAGGCGAAAGAAACGGAAATAGAATCTCCAAATATACGCTTACAGAATCAAGTGGTGATGCAGAGGCATGCACGAGTATAGAGTTCCCCCCAGTAGGTCTAGCACATAGGAATGGGTCGATCTATATCGCAGAACGAGAAGGCAACAAGATTAGCAAAATCAATATCCAAATGGGATGTGGATCAGGATTCAACACTGTAATTGGAGATATCTCACAGGCATATGGGATTGCTGTAGATGGAGATCTCGTATACTGCTCCGATTCTAATGGTGGGTTTGTGTTCTCATTCAATCTCAATGATAAACAGTATGTCAAAGACACCATAATTGATGGACTGATGACTCCAGCTGGACTGCTTGTATTAGATGATCAACTCTATATCGCAGAGTTTGCAGGAGACAGAGTCGTCCAAGTGAGCCTTACTGAGACTGATCCATCCCCAGTTACTTACTCTACTGGTGCTGGACCCATAGCACTTGCAGCTGACAGCGCTGGTAATGTCTATATCTCAGAGATAACGAATAATCGTATATCAAGGATCAATCCACCAATCAGTAATACTGAGGATCTGATCTCTCCGATTCAGGTCAACCTCTACCCTAACCCTGCACATGATCTCCTCAGACTGGAGTCAGTTGAGAGATTTGATCACTATCAGATTAGAGATATTCGAGGCACTGTCGTGCAAAAAGGAACCATCCTAGCTGACCAAAGCATCGATGTCAAAGACCTTAGATCAGGATCTTACTACTTATCACTTGACAATAGTCTGACTCTTGACTTTATTATACACTAAACTTACTCGATCACTCAACCTCAACTAATCTCAACCTCGTGACTAGATCACTCAACATTGCCATCATAGGCTATGGCAAACTCGGCAGATCAGTTGCAGAGCAAGCTGTCCTTAGAGGTCATACGATACTACAAACCTACACACGAAAAAACCTCAATGACCTTACCGTAGAGAACCTTCGTCTCTGTGATTGTATCATTGAGTGCAGTACTCCCGATACAGCATATGACAATCTTCTTCTGTGTGCAGAGAGTGGCAGACCTACTGCAAGTGGGACGACTGGATGGCTACAGCACTATGATGCTATCTGCCAAGCGTTTAATGGCTCATCATTTCTCTATGCATCCAATTTCAGCATAGGTATGAACATTACATTTGAGGTCAACAAGATAATCAGCAAACTAACAAGTCTCCACAACTACCAAGTAGATATCACAGAAGAGCATCACACTGAGAAACTAGATGCACCAAGTGGCACAGCTATCACTCTCGCTGAAGGTATAATCAATCAGAGCCAATACTCCTCTTGGGTGCTCCAAGGTACAGAAGACTCAGATGACAAGTCACTCAAGGTAAATGCAATACGAAAACCCAACGTACCAGGTACTCACACAGTAAATTTCAATTCGGACCAAGACATGATCAGTCTGACTCATAGAGCACATAATCGGAGTGGATTTGGACTTGGAGCTGTATTGGCATTAGAGTACTTGGTAGACAACGTAGGTATATACACGATGAATGATGTCATCGGACTCAGATCGAAATAAAGTTAGCCGTCGCTATCGAGCAACCAATCTGATATCATCACCGCTCACCTCTAAGACTCTCTCATCTACTAAGGTTTGGAGTATCTCAAATGCCTGAGTTCTTTGATTATAAGACCACAATCGTTTGAAATCTAATAAAGAGATAACGTTATCCTTCTTGAAGACCTCGAGTATTTGTGACTCAAGATAGTCTACATCTACGTTGTGCTTCTGATCACAACAATCACAACAGCTGCAATCCTCTTTCAATTTGAATCCAAAGTAATTATCGATATACTTTTGCCGACACTCCGTTGTCTCAACATATGCAATCATAGCATCGAGTTGTCTCTGTTGATGTGCCATCCTATCTTCGTAGTGTGCTCTGTCAATCTTCACGATATCCTGAGCAGGCCTTCTGAAGGTAAATGTAATGAAGCCCATGTCATTCTGCTCACGGTAATCAATGACATTATCTGCCCTCAGATCTTCGAGCCTACTTCTGACTTCTGACTCTTCGATCTGGAGTTGATAAGCGAGGGATCTCTCCGAAATCTTACAATAATTGTAATAGATACCATCATAGTCTCTCAACAACTGAGTGAGTAGAATCTTTTTTTTATTCGTATCTTTTCTTGAGTTGAGGTAATCCCTAAAGTCTCTATTATTGACCCATACTTTGGAAGGCTTTTCAAACTTGTCAGAGACACTGATATATCCGGCCTTATGTAAGATCACCATTGCTCGATGCGTCTCTACGATCTGCAAGCCACTCGCCTTACAGAACTCTACTAGGTCAAACGGAAATGTACTCCCTTCCCCATATCCTGGTGCGATACGATACGCAAAGCAGAGCTTGTGATACGTCTTATTGATAATCTCTTTACTTGGATACGATCGTTGGAGATCTTTTTCTTTGTTGGCTCTGTCTGCTTCACTGTAGAGCAATATCGCTTCGGCGAGATTACCATCTCTTCCAGCCCGACCTGCTTCTTGGATATATTCTTCGAGGGTTGGAGAGAGTTCATAGTGGATTACAAATCTCACATCTGGCTTATCGATCCCCATCCCAAATGCATTCGTAGCAACTACGATTTGTATTTGATCGTTTTGCCATTCATGTTGTGTGGCTTGCTTGGATTTATAATCTAGACCTGCATGATAGGGTTTCGCTAAGATTCCTACCTCAGTCAGTTGTTTTGCCAACTTGACCGTTGCTTTTCGATTCCTTACATAGACTATCCCTGTATGAGTGACATCTTGGAGGCAGCGTTCTTTGATTCTTCCAATTTTATTTTCTGTCCGATCTACGCTATAGATGAGATTCTCTCGATAGGTGCTAGATTTATAGACATTTCCGTCGTCTATCTTGAGTAACTCTTGGATATCTGATTGTACTTGATCTGTTGCTGTCGCCGTAAATGCTACGATCTGCAAGTCGTCATTATACTCTCTTACTTCTATAATATTGCGATAGGCAGGTCTGAAGTCATGCCCCCATTGAGAGATACAGTGACACTCATCGACTACTACCAGATTGATAGGCATATCATTGAATCTCGCCTTGAAGAGTCGATTCTTTAGTCTCTCTGGACTCACATAGAGGAAGTCATACTTATTTTTCACGACATCATTGAGTATCACATCCTCCTCGTGACGAGTAAGTCCACTGTGGAGGTATACTGCTTCTATTCCGCGGTCAGTAAGATTTTCGACTTGATCAGCCATCAGAGAGATCAGTGGAGAGATGACAAGAGTCACTCCATGCAGAGCCATACCTGGTACTTGATAGCAGATGGACTTACCTCCTCCTGTGGGTAAGATAGCTAAGATAGAATCTCCAGATGTCACTGCATCAATAATTGGTAGCTGCGATGCTCTAAATTGTGTGTACCCCCAGTATTGTTCTAATATTTGTGTCGGTGAATTCAGCCTAACGATTGTTTTAAAATTCTGGACAAATTGGAGAGTTAGCTTTCCCAATATTGAATGGTGACTTGAGCCCTCTACCTAGATAGAAATAAGCTCTAATCATCACACCTGAATAATAATCCTTAATATCTGGATTGCCTCGCTGAATCCCTTCAAATCTACTATTTTGTGATCCTTCAGCTTCTCCGATGAACTCATCTACTCTTTCTGAGAGAGCCGCCGCGATACTTCCTTTATCATCTAGGATCAACTGGTAATTGGCATATTCAGTACTGACATCATCAATATAATCAGTCAGTGTGTATCTCATCACACCCTCTATAGAGATCGCTACTGACTCAGAAAAGCTAAACTTCAATCCCCCACCAAACGGAACTTCAAGGCTTATTGAACGATAGATATCTGGATTACCCTGTAGACCTTGTCCCTCAGTACCTAGAGGTCTGAGAGCAACCGTCTGACCATTATACTCAGTACTTGGATTGAAGTAGAATCCTCCCACACCCAGCACTCCATAAGGACTGACCAACATCCTTGATCGTGATCGACTTAACAACTCTACCAAGTGAAATTCTGCCATGATAGCAGCAGATATGATAGGTGATTTGAAACTCAGATTTCTCTGACGCTTAGGTAACTCCTCCTGAAACGAATCCGAGTTGCGTACACGATAGTAACCAACATCGCTTCTCAGAGCAATACCATTGCCAAAATGATAATGGTACCCTAGGCTTACTCCGAGACTAGATTGTTCTATGTTGCTCATGACTTGAGATGGATTGAGATCCCCCCAATAATTAGCAATACCACCCGCTACAGAAAACTCCGAATATTGAGAGTAGCTCTGAGTAACATTTACAAGAGTGGCAAAAACAAGCAAGATTAATATACGCGAATAATTCATAAGTCTGTTCAATCCGAATATCTGTGTATGATTCAATGCTAAGTGTATTCCTAGAATAGCATGACACCGAAAGTCATAAGATACCTTATCTATCTACATAAAAAATAAGGATAATATGTTTAAAACTCAATTAAAGTTATGTTATTGCCTAATACTAACAGGAGAGTTTTGCCACATTTTGCTCTAATAAAACTTACATTTGCATCTAATACAAACCAATATAAATTAATATTACTCAACAGATGAATTTAATCAAATTAACAATTGCTCTAATTTCAATGCCTTTGATTATGTTAGGTCAGGCACCAGAAAATTGGTTTCACATGGATATCGCAGATGGATATCAAGGAGTCTCAAGTGACAAGGCATACAGCGAACTCCTCAGTGGAAAATCATCCCAAACTGTAGTCGTAGCTATTATAGATAGTGGTATGGACTATGATCATGAAGACCTTGCGGACAATATGTGGGTCAATCCTGGTGAGATAGCAGGTAACGGAATCGACGACGACAAGAATGGCTATATCGATGATATCCATGGATGGAACTTCATCGGCGGGGCTAATGGTAATGTCAATGCGGATACATACGAAGTGACAAGACTCTACAAAAAGTATAAATACAAATACGAAAATGCTGATCCATCACAATTGTCAAAAAAAGATGCAGTTGAGTACTCTAAGTATAAAATCTATGAGAAAGCTGTAAATGCAGAACTCGACAAAGCTAATAATAGACTGGACAGTTACAATGAGCAAAAATCTCAACTCATCGGTGGCATCAATGCGTTAGAGTCTGCGATGGGAGATGATGCTATCACTCTAGAAAATCTTGCAAAAATCGAAGCAAACACTGACCAATTAGTCATGGGGATGAATATTGTGACTAATGTCCTCAGCGAGACTGGCGCTATTGAAAGCTTTGGAAGTCTCAGAGACATGATCGACGCTGAGCTCGAAGGTGCTATCTCATACTATCAGGGTGTACTAGATCATGCTTATAATATTGACTTCAATCCAAGGACTATCGTCGGTGACGACTATAGCAACTCTAACGAGAGATACTATGGCAACAATGATGTAGAAGGTCCTGATGCTCTCCATGGAACTCACGTAGGTGGTATCGTAGGAGCGGTAAGGAACAATGGTATCGGGATGAACGGTGTAGCAGACAACGTCAAATTGATGTCAATCAGAACCGTACCAAATGGTGACGAAAGAGACAAGGATGTGGCTAATGCAATAAGATATGCAGTAGACAATGGTGCATCTATCGTCAATATGAGTTTTGGTAAAGGATACTCGTGGGACAAAGGTGTAGTCGATGCCGCAATGCAATATGCTGCAAAGAATGATGTACTCCTAGTACATGCTGCAGGTAATGCAGGCCAAAACAATGACATCTCTGACAACTTTCCCAATGATATGGCAAAGAAGAAAAAACTCTTCGGAGCTAAGATCTACAAAAACTGGATCGAAGTAGGAGCATTGAGCTTCAAGCAAGGTGCCGACTTCCCTGCTACATTCAGTAATTATGGTAAGGCTCAAGTCGATATATTTGCTCCAGGTGTTAGCATCTATGCTACCACTCCTGGCGATAACTATGCACCACTCCAAGGTACGAGTATGGCATCACCAGTCGTAGCAGGTGTCGCAGCGATGGTAAGATCATACTACCCTTCTCTCTCTGCAAGACAAGTAAAGGATCTCTTATTGGCTACTTCAGTCAAGCTAAATGACAAAGTAAATATCCCAGGCAGCGATGGTGATATGGCACCATTCTCATCACTCAGTGTCACAGGTGGAGTCGTTAATGCTTACAATGCTCTGAAAGCAGCAAGTGCCATCAAAGGAAAAAGAAAGAAAAAATTCTTATCAAACACAAGTTATACTCCTAAAGTATAAAAGAGAATTTCATACTTTCTAAAATATAAAAAGGAGACTATCTTACCAGGTAGTCTCCTTTTTATATTTATTATCTGTAACAAGCATCTTCCTCTTAAGCCTTAGACTTCTGCCGGAGGTCTGTCAACTCTTTAGAGATAGATGATCTCATAAATGTGATTGTATTGTTATTAGACACGATAACAGACACCGAATCGTCTGTCAACTTGCTAATCTTACCAATAATACCGCTCGTAGTAACGATTTCTTGACCAGGCTTAAGCTCAGTCTGGAAAGATTCTTGTTCTTTTCGTCTTTGATTTTGTGGTCTTAAGAAGAAAACATACATCACTGCTACCATGGCAAGAGGAAAGATATAGCTAAGTATACCACCCGAACCTGAAGCTGATTGTAGAAAAATAGTTAACATTCGTTGTTGGTTTAGTGTTATTATTAATTTTACACCAAAGATAATCGGGAAATTTTAAAATCATCAAATACACGATTGAAGATAGCATAGAGCAAAGTATGGATAGAGACAATCAACACTATTACCTTGTGGGAATGCCAGGAATAGGGAAATCACACTATCTCGAGCAGCTCAGGCACATTACTGGTATGACATGTATTGATCTCGATCTAAGCATTACTGACAAATATCAATTGACTATTCCCCAAATTATTAATCGCAAAGGAATTGAAATATTTAGACTCTATGAGGCTATTACACTCAGAGAGACCCATAATCAGGACAATAACTCAATCCTTGCATGTGGTGGAGGTACTCCATGCTTTCATGATAACATGGAGTGGATTAATCGCAATGGAATCTCCATCTACTTGCACGGAACGCCAGCTTATCTTAAGCATAACTACCGCCAATACAATCTTAATCGTCCACTACTTGGCAAAGGTGATCTAGAGGAATATATCGACAACCTCTACATCAACAGAATAGAGTATTACAAACAAGCACATCATACAATAGATGTAGGTTCAGATCCTCTAAATGTAGCGAATAATATCAGTGATCTCATTGATCAGCATAAGTCTGTCAGTTGACGGAAATAGGACTGCCTAAGAGTACGTTTGTTGTAGATAAATGATACATTTGTAAATTCTAAATAAATCCATAACATCAAGTAATTAGAGTAATGAGCAAAACTATCCACAATTGTGTAATTATAGGGTCAGGACCAGCTGGTTATACAGCTGCGATATACGCTGCAAGAGCTAATATGAACCCAGTAGTCTATACTGGCAAAGAACCTGGTGGTCAGCTTATGATCACCAATGACGTAGAGAACTATCCTGGGTATCCCGATGGTATTATGGGTCCAGAGATGATGCAAGACTTCAGAAAGCAAGCCGAAAGATTTGGAACTACTGTGGTCAACGAAATGATCGAGAAAGTAGACTTCAGTGGACCAGTCAAAAAAATCTGGAGTGAAACAGGAGAGGAAATCCATGCCCACTCTATTGTAATCTCTACAGGCGCTAGTGCTAAATGGCTAGGATTACCCTCTGAGAAGAGATTAATGAACCAAGGTGTGTCGGCATGTGCCGTATGTGATGGATTCTTCTTCCGAGGTAAAGATGTAACAGTAGTAGGAGGTGGTGATACAGCCGCAGAAGAAGCCACTTATCTCGCTAAGCTCTGCCCCACAGTCCACCTTCTAGTCCGAAGAGACGAGATGAGAGCATCCAAGATCATGCAAGAGAGAGTACTCAAAACAAAAAATCTTATCGTACACTGGAACACCGAGACAGTAGAGATTAACGGAGAGGAGTTTGTCGAGTCCGTCACGGTAAAGAATAATAAATCTGGAGAAGTATCAGAAATACCAACATCAGCTTTCTTTGTTGCCATTGGTCATAAGCCAAATACTACCATCTTCGAAGGAGTCCTCGATATGGACGACAACGGATATTTAATTACAAAACCTGGGACATCTTATACCAATATTGAAGGAGTATTCGCATCTGGTGATGCTCAAGATCATGTATATCGCCAAGCAGTAACAGCTGCAGGTACTGGGTGTATGGCTGCTCTAGATGCAGAAAGATTCCTAGCAGCTAAAGAAATAATCTAAGAGAAGAGCATCATAACAACTAATAAAAAACAAAAGTACAAATGGCTAAATTCAATAAAGGAGTAGTGTACGGACAAGAGCTCAAAGATCTCTTTGACTATGCTAATGACAACAACTTTGCGATACCTGCTGTCAATTGCGTGGGTACCAATAGTGTCAATGCAGCATTAGAGACCGCTGCAAAAGTCAATTCTCCTATCATCATACAGTTCAGTAATGGTGGATGCTCTTTCTTTTCTGGTAAAGGACTCAAAGGAGAGGGACAATCTAATCAAGTACTCGGAGGTATCTCAGGAGCCCTCCATGTACATAACGTAGCCGAGGCTTACGGTGTATCAGTAATACTACATACAGATCACTGTGCTAAGAAGCTCTTGCCATGGATAGATGGTCTCCTAGATGCTGGAGAGAACTACAATGCAGCATTTGGCAAGCCCCTTTACTCCTCACACATGCTCGATCTCTCTGAAGAGTCAATCGAAGAAAATCTCGAAATCTGCCACCAATACTATCAAAGAATGCATAAAATGCAAATGATGATAGAGCTCGAACTCGGAATCACGGGTGGAGAAGAAGATGGAGTAGATAATACGGATGTAGATACGAGCAAGCTCTATACACAACCAGAAGAAGTAGCTCAAGCTTACGAAAAAATGAAAACAATCGGTGATGCTTTCACTATTGCAGCTGCATTTGGTAATGTACATGGAGTCTATAAGCCAGGTAATGTAGTACTCACTCCAAAAATCTTACTGAATAGTCAAAAACATATTCAAGAAAAATACAAAACTGCATCTGACAATCCAGTCAATTTTGTATTCCATGGTGGGTCTGGATGTAGTACTGAAGAGATCAGAGAAGCGATCAACTATGGTGCAATCAAGATGAATATAGACACCGATCTCCAATGGGCATTTTGGGAAGGGGTAAGAGACTATTATGAACCAAAGGTCGGGTACATGCAGACTCAAATCGGCAATCCAGAAGGGGACGATCTCCCTAACAAAAAGATGTATGATCCACGTAAGTGGCTAAGACACGGCGAGATGAGTTTTGTGAATAGACTAGAAAGAGCATTTAATGACCTCAACTGTATCGACAAGCAAGTATAGGCGAGCACCCGAGTGCAAGCAATATCAGTAATAAGAAAGAGGAGTATAATTATACTCCTCTTTCTTATTACTGCTTAGATCTATAGCAGAGTGCAACAGGCTATGACACTCTGTGCTATCCATACACTCTCATAGATTATAATCCAAGCATCAATCGATCAACTAGACGCTGTGCTACATGATGATGTGAATATCCATCTTGGATTACTCGCAGTCCCGTCTTACCAATACGAGATCGATAATCGCTATTGCCCAATAATTGCTTGATCGCATCAGCCAAATCCTCTGGGCTATTACTCACCATATGGATAGACTGCTCATCAAACACCTCTCTAATGCCTGGGGTATCCTTGGTGATTATAGCCTTACCAAGTGCTGCATAGTGATAGATCTTATTCGGAACCACAGCATTAGCCTTACCAGATGATCCAAATATCCCTAGACAGATATCAAACTCTGATATTGAATCTCGTAGACTCTCTTGTTGCATCCAACCCATAAGGCTCACATTCCTTAATTGATGCTTCTTGACGTATCGTATTGCATCCTTATATTGATATCCTGAGCCTATCAATCTGAATTCAATTTCCTTATTGGATCGCAATATCTTGGCTGCCTTCAAGATTACAGAGGTGCCTTGGAGAGGCACAAATGAACCATAAAACCCTACAACATACTTACGGTCTCCACGAGAGTGTTGAGATGACTGTCTGCCATTTGCCATGAGTGGCTTCCAATCATCAATATTGACCCCTACAGGGATTGTAACGCTACGACGGGGTGGTATTCTAAATGTTTTGTGATAGTACCTACGGTGGCATTCAGTATCTGCAATCAATAGATCAGCCCGACGAAATGCCCTGAAGTCTATAAGATATTTTAATGCCTTGTAATATTGACGATAATCTATAACTTTCGTCGAAAACTTACTAATCAAAGGATCAAAGATAACTGGTACTTGACTCCACCGCTTGACGTAGACCATATCAGTGTGCCTAAATGCCGGGACTAACACGTAGTCAAAGTCTTGGCTAAGTTGACTGAGTTCTTTACCCTCTTTTCTCGATTTAGTCTGGAGTGGGTGTAGAGAGAGCTGGACTTGTCTATTGGCCTTGAGACCAGCGAGGAGCACTGCAGTCCTATTATATTGGAAGTTATCCTTACCTACTACAAGTAGACGTATCATAGGGTATATTGGCACTATTTCACACTAATGCGCCTTTAATGTTAAAGATGTAAATGAAGTCTCATCTTTCAATAATAAAATAGAGATCGCAATTGAACTTTCCAAGTAAGACCACTACAGCCCAAGACTTCACTAATACTTAATCACTTTCTCGACTACGACACTCCCGTCTACTACCATAGAGACTAGGTAAGTTCCAGGGACGAGCTGTGACATATCCACATAGATACCATCTTTCTCGACTCTAGACTGGAGGAGCTGTACCTTACCATCTATCGAATAGAGAGTTATCTGCTCTACTTCGCCATTGGATGTAATCTTTATCTTATCTATAGTCGGATTTGGACTTACTGAGATATTGATTTCTTCTATTGTGATAAGTGGATCATGTTGATCCCGTGAGATTCTCAATGTAGATTCTGAGTATGCATTAGGTAAGCTATACTTACTTCCTTTGCTGTCAAGCATCACACCCTGTGAGAATACTACAGGGAATGTAAAAAAGTCATCCGTTAATCTCAATCCACAGACCTCGTCTTCTACAATAAATCCTAACTCTGCTATGATACCTGCACCTGCACTACCTCCACCTCCGATATGTGAGATGGCTACATCGATGCTGCCTGCAACCGATTGATTGAAATAACTCTTAGTAGGTTTGCCATATCCTGCCCATGACTCATCATAGAATTTGAGATATACAGATGATGAATCTATCAATGCTGGATCTATAGAAAAATTGAAACTCAATCCTGAAAAATCAAGCACCGGACTATCAGAATCTCCGAGTTCAATATAGAATATAACCATATCACCACTATCGACATCTGACTCATTAGGAGTAAGTATTACTGGTGTAGAGAGGAGATTATACGACTGTTGAGGTAGAAGATCATGAATCTTCCCATATTGTGTATTGATAGCATCAAAGTCATCTCTATCTACATAACCATCACCATTCGTATCACTATGACCGAGATCACGATCACTGCCATGTTGGTAATACTTCCAATCTTCTGTCTCTTGTGCTGACCATGTGCCAGTTGACTCTCTAGTTGACCCTGACTCTCCTATATTGTAGGCAAGCTCCATGACATCAAGTGTATTGACTACACCATCTTGATTGACATCACCTTCCCAGATGCAATCAGTAAGGCAAGCACATGTTTCTGTGTTGTTTTGATAGTTGGTTACGTGGATCTTTACAATTTCGCAATACGTATCAGTGGTGCAGTACTCTACTTCAAAGAAATCAACTCCAGCATTTCCAGAAGGGTCATAGATGATACTCTGCAATACGCTTGTGCTGTCACACTCTCCGATGTACTGGTCGTCAACGATAGTAACATTACCTAGAGATGGAGGTGTTATCAGCGATATCGTATAGTCGGTAAGAGGTGTCTGATGTATGATTGACAACTCAGTTTGGTAGCCTGTCTGCAATGAGTACTCTACCCCATTGACATTTGGTGAGTAATGATCTACATGTATTACAATATTGCCTTCGATGAAGAGGAAACCATTGAATACTTTGTAGTAGAAGAGTTGATCACCGCTAAAGTTAACATCTGGAGAATACTCAAATACTCCTCCACCTAAGTAATCCAATTGATTGCTATATTCGATGATAGGGAGGAAATCTAGTAGATCATTGTCTAATACATTGAAGGTAATTGATCCACCAGGGGCTACGAACACTTCGTCATCTCTCACAAATTGTACATCCAGTGATTGATCATAGACATCAGTGTGAACTGTAACGGTATTGCCATTTACTGCAAAGGTCATTGAGTCTGACCCAACGTAATCAGAAACTGGTGTGTACCTCCAACAATTATTGAACAGCTCAGTGACTTCACCATTTTGAGGATCAACTGTTACATTATAACTTGACGATAAGAAGATGTCAATATATTCCTTATTGTGTAAGGAAAGGTTTAAATCGTTGTCAGTTTGGTCTGAGATGAGTACAACCAATGCTTCATTCGTCGTACCTAGATCGTCTATCGCAAGATATGTAATGTAAGCTTCTTTGCTCGTGTCATCTATTGTGACAGATAGACTTACGGAATCAATAATTTCTGCTGTACAATTTTCTGTGTATGCGATGTGATCCAACTCCACAGCACCATCCGAAGACGAATCATTATAGAGTGGGTAGATTACTCCGCTCCCATCATCAAGAACGATAACGTCATCCTGAGCAGTGAGCTCAGATGGATATACTCTGAATTGGAGAGTTGAATAGAACGGATATGGTATACCAGGGATATCTCCTATTGCAGAGTATTCAATTTCTAACTCAGTCTCTCCCGTTACGCCACTTTCAAATCGTATTTGGAGTTCGTAGCTATTATTCCCTAACTCTTCGATACTCAGTGAGTCTACTGCGAGATCAGAAGTATTAACGTTGATGGGTGTAGTTCCTAAAGAATAGAGGGGGATTTTGTAGAGAGAGTCAGCTTTGATTTCATAAGCAGAAAACTCAGGGTTACTCTGTGCTGAAGCACAAAGAAACGTGAAGAGTACCATAAGGGTGCTTAGTATTCTGATCATTTCTACGATTTACGCCATAAATTTAACCAATTAAACTGACATAATTTACAAATTAAAATTCTTTTAATATAATTTTTATAAATTTACAAAATACTATCTCCCAATTTCTTACATAATAATCAGTATATCAGAAAGTTACAAATAAAGAGATAATTTAATTTCTATATCTCTTTTGATAAAAATAACTGAAGTGAAATCAAGTAAAATCTATAGGCTCTTAGAATCTCAGTCTGCTGTTAAAAATAACCGATTTTTAAAGTACCTAAATTCGCCATACCACAATGCGAACAAGTCCATTATTATCCTTGCTGAACTGATCATAAAAGCCATCAAAAACGATGAAATGCTCTCAAAAGAAGACAGCATCAAAGCGATCTATGGAGAAATAGATATTCCAGACAAAAAATTTAGAAAATTATCATCGGACCTTATTACTAAATATCAAAACTTCATCACTCAAGAAGAGTTTGAGTCAAATAAATTACTCCAAAATAGACTTTTGCTAGAAAGCATCCAAGAGAACAAAATTGCAATACTTGTAGACAAAGCAAAATCAAATGCCTTGACAATCTTTGAAAGAGAACCAGAAAAGTCTGGATTATTCTTCAATCATATGTATGCACTGAATAAGTCGATCTACAACCTCCAATCGGAATACGAAAAAAAAATGATCAAAAAAGGGGCTAACCGAAATATCAACCTAGATGCCCTCAATAGCACACTTGATCAGTTCTATATCATTGAGAAACTCAGGCTAGCATGCGATCTCATCGCTTGGCAAAGAATCTACAAGATCAATGAACGTCCATTTGAAGTGGAGATTATGCTAAGAATGCTCGATAGAGGTGAGCTGTTGCAAAATCCAGTCATCTCAGCATATGTACACATCTACAATATGCTGATCAATAGGAATGCAGATGAACACTACGAACAACTCAAAACCGAAATCCCAAAAAACTTAGATCACTTCCCAGCAGAAGAAATACGAGAGATCTACGACTCGCTGCTTACCTACAACATTGGACGACTCAGTATCAAGCCTGAATATCATCTCGGAGAAGCGCTTGGCATCTATGATTTTGCAATAGAAAATGATATCATCACAGATGACGGGAACATCTCTCCAACTACATTTAGAAATTATGTAGTGATTGGACTGAGGAACAATGAGTTTGACAGAGTAGAGCAATTCATAAAAACAAAATCTCGATTACTAGAAGAAAAACATCGAGAAAACGCTGTTAACTTTTCTTTAGCTAGACTCTATTGGTATCAAAAAAAATGGACCAAAGTGATCCAACAACTCGCGATTGTCGAGTTTAACGACACATTTTACAATATCAATGCTAAAATCATGCTCTGTAGCTCCTATTATGAATTGCAGGAATATGACACCTTGGAATACTCGTTGGATGCATTTTACACAGCTCTGAATAGAAATAAGGAACTTAGCGAGACTAAGACTATCCCATACAAGAGGTTTATCATGTATACCAAGAAGCTCTTAAAACTGAGGGATAATGAAAATCAAGAGGTACAACTACTCATCAATACAATAACACAAGACACTAAGGTAAACGGTAAAACCTGGCTACTAGAGAAGCTTCAAGAAAAACTCAAACAATGACTCACCAAACAACGTCAATCTGGAATCCTGATCTTACATTAGATACTCTCAATTCATTTGGCCAGACCAATCTCTCTGCACTCCTTGATATCAAATTTGTGGAAATCGGAATAGACTACCTCAAAGCTACAATGCCTGTCGATCAGAGGACGATGCAGCCATTTGGATTACTCCATGGAGGTGCTTCTGCAGCGCTAGCTGAGACGATTGGGAGTGTTGCATCTCACTCTATTGTCAATCCAAATGGCATCTATGTAGGCCTCGAAGTTACAGCAACCCACCTGCGTAGCGGTAAAGAAGGAATGGTCACCGGTATCGTGACTCCGATCAAGATAGGGAGGCAAATACATGTGTGGAACATTGAAATCTATCAAAAAGAAAGACATCTCTGTCATGCAACACTAAAGACTATGGTCCAACACCAATGATATCAAAATGCTCTCCACGAGAAATTCCCTCGTTAGAATATTTTAATGGAGAGTAACCATAGATGACAAATAGCCTTATCCTACAAGAAGTAAGAGTTAGAGCTATAGTGATAAGTCTTACACAATCGAGAGAAAAATTTCAACTTATTGAACTATTGATTGTTTGCTATGATGCATTATCGGTGAGGATCGATACCCTTGCGGAAAAACCGCGTGATGTCAAACCACCGTCATAAGAAATAGATTTATTTAACGACATTTGTGTACATTATTTACACTTGATATAATTTTAAACTCTAATGAAATCACTTTTCACCCTTACGCTTACACTCCTTATCTGTTTATCGCTATCTAGTCAAGAAGACTTCAACCTTGAGTTGTTAGCCAATGTCTCAGTCGGTGAAGCAGGAAATGATATTTGGGGCTATGTTGACTCTAATGGAATTGAATATGCTGCAATGGGTAGTGCTACTAAGGTTTCAATCTTCAGTTTGGAGGATCCGACTAACCCAATCCTCAGACAAGAAGTCCCAGGAGACGGATCGGTCTGGAGAGACATGAAACATTATAAAAATCATATCTACTTTACAACCGACACAGGCGACGATGGACTTGGTATAATCGATATGACTAATGCCCCAGAGAGTATCACATATACATACTGGACACCGTCGATCACCATTAATAGCTTCACAGAGAACCTAGAAACATGCCACAATCTTTTTATCGACGAAAATGGGTATTGCTATCTCGCTGGCTGTAATATTCCTGACGATTTCAATACGAACGGGATCATCATACTCGACCTCAATCAAGATCCCAATGTCCCGGTGATCGTAGGAGACATCACTCGTGCTTACTCACATGATGTCTATGTTAGAGATAACATTCTCTACTCTTCGGAGATAAGAAATGGTGAGTTTGGCATCTATGACGTAACAGACAAAGCCAATCCTCAATTCTTGGTATCACAAGCCACTTCATCAGACTTCACTCATAATGCTTGGTTGTCAGATGATGGTAATTATCTCTATACCACCGACGAAGTAGAAAACTCTTTTGTTGATGGATACGATATCTCTGACTTGAACAACATCACACAGACTGACAAATACAGACCGTTGGCTACAGAAGGAAATGGTGTCATCCCTCACAATACACACTTTATCAATGACTACTTAGTGACATCATGGTACACTGATGGACTAGTCATAACAGATGTCTCAGACCCTACAAACATCGTCAAGGTAGGAGCATATGATACGTTCAAAAATGAAGCAAGCATCCAAGGAAGATGGTTTGATGGTACATGGGGGGCATATCCATGGCTACCCTCGGGAATCATACTGGCAAGTGATATCAGTACAGGACTGTACGTATTCCAACCTACATATACTCGAGCAAGTCGGATAGAAGGTACAGTGACAGACATCCAGACAGGTGCTTCCATCCCATCTGCTCAGATCCGATTTGTAGACCAAGAATTTAGTTTTGCTCAAGCAAATGCAAATGGCGAATACAAAGGTGGCATCGCTAGAGAAGGCGAGCAGTTGATAGAGTTTAGTCACCCACTCTACTTTACAGATACACTCTCAGCTGTAGTCTCTGCCGGAACGGTTACTATCGTAGATGCACAACTCTTAACCCTGGCTCCAGAAATTAGCGGTACAGTCGTCGATATGAACGGTACAGCTATTCCATTGGCCAAAGTTGAAGGATTCAATGCTGAGCAACAGATTGACATCATTGCAGATAACCAAGGAAATTTCACATTCAAGTTATTAGACCTTCCTACTGTACTTTATGGCGGTGCTTGGGGGTATCAGTCTCAATCGTTAAACCTCCCCAACAATCAGATAGAGAGTATCACAATTGTCTTGCAAGATGGCTATAGAGATGAGTTCATTGTGGACCTTGGCTGGGAAGTTATTGATGAGGCAGGCTCAGGAGCATGGGTAAGAGAAGCCCCAAATGGCACACAAAGTCAAGGGATGTTAATCAATCCTAGCAGTGATATGCCAGGAGACCTTGGCAACCTTGCTTACGTCACAGGTAACTCTCCAGATGGAGGTGTAGGTAATGATGATGTAGATGATGGTGTAGTCACGCTAAAATCGCCAGAGATGGATCTCTCTACATATGACAATCCTAAGCTCTCATTTGCCTATTGGTTTACCAATGAAGGTGGCAATTCTACACCAAATGACAACCTAGAAATAGCGATCGTCAATAACAACACTGGAGAGCTATTCTCAGTAATCAACACTGCAGAGTCTCTATCGCAATGGATCGTAGTAGATAGTCTATTCTTCAAGTCATATCTGACTGACCTATCGTCAGTATCTGTACAGGTCGTTACGAGTGATGCTATGGATACTGGACATTTAGTAGAGGGCGGATTTGATATATTTGAGGTAGTCGATGTGCCGATAAGTAATACAGTCGACTTAGGAATGAGCCATGCCATTGAGCTCTACCCTAATCCGAGCACAACACAAGTGAATATCAAGATTGAAGAGGGATATACACCTCACTCTCTGACGATTACTAACCAAAGCGGGAGCAAAATCTATGACCAACATCTGACATCTCATGCCCACTCCATAGAAGTCGAGCAGTGGCCAAGTGGTATCTATTTTGTAAAGATCGTGATGGAAAGTGGAGAAGCCTCAATAACACGGTTTACCGTTGAATAATTTTGAAAAAAATCAAAGCGAGAGTTGTATTTGAAAAAAATAAAATTCTATATTTGCACTCGCTTTAGATGGCCCGTTCGTCTAGGGGTTAGGACGCCAGGTTTTCATCCTGGTAGCAGGGGTTCGAATCCCCTACGGGCTACAATTGAATAAGGCATGAGCCCCGCAGTTTCGTCGCTTCGGGGCTCTTTTTATTAGGGATCTATACTCTCCTCTTCAATGTTACTCTACTCTATCACCCTACTTGCTCTTCCTCTCTTGTCTATATCTAATGGCAAGAGCCAAATAAGAGATATGATATGGATAGCACAAAATCTCTAGCAGCACAGATATCTTAAAAGTATGGACAACAAAGAAGAGTATATTTGCATAAAGATTACAACTTCTAGATCAAGATAGTCTGTAATCAAAACGTAAGCTATCCTCAGAATAGGAGCTAATGAAATCTCCATACACAAACTAATATTATGATCGAGTACAGAGTCGAGTGTCTTGTTCACTACACAAAAGCCCACGAATGGGAAACATTCTTTACTGAGCATCACCTTCAAGATGTGATGAATACAGGTTGTTTTACCGATTATCACTTTGCTAAGGATACTGAAGCAGATGGCAATTCTGTCAGATTCGTCACATCTTATTATTGTGAATCCTTTGAAATCTTAGAACGATATCAATCTGAATACAGCCCCCAACTCCAAACAGACTGTAAGGAGAGATTCGACGGGAAGTTTACAGCATCTCGATCGATACTACATGTCATCAAGAGATCATCACCAGTGAGTTAGACTTCTTTACAAGCAGTGGCATCGATACAAGCAATGATTACTGGGTCGTAGCCCAAATAATTCACTTCAAAGGGTTTTCGACCTTATGTCACATCTATAAGAGAAATCTACCATCGTAGTCTGTGGCAGTACTAAAGCTTATCATCTTTACTGACCAATGAACTGAACATACACTCCAGCTTATCTGCAATTCATTTACCTCATTCTAGATCTAACTAATAAGATCATTCACTTTCAAACAATCAGTTTGTCGTCAGAGATAACATCCCAAGAACTTGAAGACATCCTCGAACAACTCCAGTCAGAAGAGAGCTTGATCGGATTACCACTCATGTGAAAGTATACCGTTTAATTTAATCCAGAATTGATCTTGAACACATGTTCCCTCAACTGATACAATAATTGGTTCTCCAATAACACCTAAAATGAATTCTTCACATTCAAATGGATTTTCTAATGGCAATCTTGAGGACCCCCCAATTGAAAATCAATATTTGTCACATTCAACACATTATAAAGATCACAATGTATACTATCCATCATCTCCCTTTCATCGTTCAATTCAATACTCTCAACTGAAAGCAATCTTTTGCACCAAAGGAAATCAACATCAGGTAGATGAAGTCAAAGCTAATATCGGCGATTCTTATACAGTACCGAACATTGAAAAATATCACTGCTCTACTGAGTTCATTGAAGATGGCACATTATCATAAAATCTTCTCATCTTTACATCTCAAACTCTACGACAATGGCAAAGAAAAAAGCAGCAAACTTTAGCTTCGATACAGCATACCAAGAACTTGAAGGCATCCTACAACAACTCCAATCAGAAGAGAGCCTTGACAACTTAGAATCTCAAGTCAAAAAGGCAACAGAGTTGATCTTAGCTTGTAAGGGCAAACTGAGAGAACTTGATACACTTGTAGATAAGACAATCAATCCCGATGATTGAAACAGAATGTAAATCCCCTTACTCTTTCACAAATTGAGCACTATAGACTACCCTTTCTAGGTTTTGCGATGGAAATAAATCAACTGTGTATACTCCTGATTGAAAAGAAGTAACATCTACTTTATATAGACCTTGATCAATGATGTCATTTTCAGAGAACACTCTCTTACCTGAGAGATCCGTGACGACTAAATGATGAGCTTTTGTGATCTCAGGAAGTGTAACTGTAATCTCATTGACAGCCGGATTTGGGAAGACATGTAATGCACTGACTGAGTAGACATATTCATCAAAGATAGAGCTGATTGTCGGGTCACACTTTTCCTCCTCATCTACTCTAAATCTTGGAAAGTTTGGGAAAGAAGCTGTCCCAGTTCGAGCAGGTAACCTTACTCCATTCTGAACGAAATTACAGTCACTGCCTTTTTGGTCTGGAGCATGAATGATATGATATGAATCTGTACTTGATTGAGGGCACATATAGATCTTACAATCAGGACCAAGTGCCATCAAAGTAAAGATTGTCTGTACAGGGTCTAAGGTACCATTGTAGACATCAATTAACTCTATTCCATCAGTTTGAATATCAGTCTCCCATAAGTCAACTTGATGAAGTTCCAAGGCAGAAGCAGTATAGATAAATCGACTGTTTGGTGACCACTCAAGACT
>CALLAW010000044.1 GCA_938001865.1 uncultured Saprospiraceae bacterium
AACTCTAAACGTATTACTGTCTTCTTCTTCTCTTCTCTCTATTCCCATTATGTCAATGATCTTTCTCTTTTCCCTCTTTCGGGGTCGCAAAGATAACAACCTTTTTTACTCCAATCCAAACTTTAATACAAATTAAATTTAAGAACTGGCCTATCTATCTGATTGTCAATACTTTAAATTAAAATATATTTTTTTTTATTCCATTTTGTGAAATAGTTGAAGAAAGTTTTAATTTTGCAGTCGCTTTTATACAAAAGCCTCCTTAGCTCAGCTGGTTAGAGCGGCGGACTGTTAATCCGTAGGTCCAAGGTTCGAGTCCTTGAGGAGGCGCTGAATGCTCAACAATTTACTTTGTTGGGCATTTTTTATTTGTAGGAGTTTTATTTAGCTAGACTGAACAATAGTAATGGTGAGATAACATCTCTAGAGCAATGGGAGTTATCTGGTGTCTCTTCGAATGAAGTATGACATTTACATATAGTGCAATAAAAGAAACCTTGTTGATATTACTGACGACTAACGTTAAGTGCTGCTCCTATTATTCCTGCGTTGTTCAGGAGTGAGCATGCTGACAGCTTACATTTAGTATTGAGGTATTTAGAGTATTTGTTCATTTTCTTGCTCACTCCTCCTCCAATGATGATATGATCTGGACTAAAGAGATGCTCTATGTGTTGTAGGAATTCATTGAGATTACTTCCCCACTGTTGATAGTTGAGCTCTTGGTCTACTCTTACTTTGTTGGATGCGTATTTTTCGGCTATGGTTCCTTTGAATTTGAGATGTCCAAGTTCTGAATTGGGAAGTAGATGACCATGTCGAAATATTGCGGACCCTATACCCGTACCGAGTGTGAGTAATATAATGGTGGTATTATCAGTGGACAATTGGGAGTATTGAACTTCGGCTATTCCCGCTGCATCTGCATCATTAATAGCTATGCACTTCTTTGATAGGTGCTCTGAAAAATAGTTATTGAGATTGATACCAATCCACTTTTCGGAGATATTGCTGGCGGTCTTACATTGTCCTTTGTCAACTATTGCTGGGAAACCAAAACCAATATTCTGTCCTTTGTAATCTGAGAGACTTATGACTTGTCTGACTGCGTCTAATACATTTAATGGTGAGGAAGGAGATGGAGTACTGACTTTAAATCTATCAGATAATAACTGACCCTTATTTGTGTCAACTATTGCGCCTTTAATCCCTGTACCGCCAATATCTATTCCTAAAATTTGACTTTCCATATTATTGGATTGGTATTACTTTAAGGATCTTGATATCGTCTAGTGGCCTGTCACGATTGTCTGTCTTAGCTACTGCTATCTGATCTATGACTTCGAGTCCTGATACTACTTTTCCGAATACTGTATATTGTGTATCTAGAAATGGTGTTCCTCCGAGTTTTTGGTATTCTTCTTTGTTTTGATCTGAATATTTTGCTCCGGAACTTTGTGCCATTATTTCTAGGCTTTCGACATTGACATCTTTGCCGTGAACTATGTAGAATTGGGATCCTGAAGATTTCTTTTGGGGATTAACGTTGTCTCCTTGTCGAGCAGCTGCTAAATATCCTTTGACATGATATAGTCCGTCAACAAACTCAGCTGGAATGGTGTATCCTGGACCGCCTGTGCCTAATGCTTTGTTTGTTGGATCCTTTGAGAGGGGGTCTCCACCTTGAATCATAAAACTGTTAATGACTCGATGAAAGAGAGTTCCTTCGTAAAAGTTCTCATTGGCAAGTTTGAGAAAATTATCTCTATGAAGTGGAGTTTGGTCAAAAAGCTGGACGGTGATATCTCCTTTTGATGTTTTTATTTGGACTAGGCAAACTTCTGGTGCTTTCAAAATTATTTCTTTAGTGGTTTGAGTTGATTTTTTTCCTTTCGATGCTTCGAGAGTAATTTGGTGTCTACCGGAATTATAAAATTCAAGGTTTGGTTCGGCTTCTTCTGATGCTTTGTTGCCATCGATATACCAGCAATATTGCTCTGCATTGGTGGAGAGGTTGTTAGTATTCAGGTTGACTGGGAGTACATCTTTTTCCATATTATAGGAGAAATCTGCAATTGGCTTAGCACAGCTAGCTAGGGTTACTAGTGCTAATAAAAGTATAAATACTGATGAATGATTAAACATAGTTGGGGTGTTAATTGACTACTGAAATTTTCATTTTGACGTCCTTGACTGGTCTATCTCCCGGTGCTGTCTGAACTGCTGCTAGTTTGTCAATGACATCCATGCCAGTGATGATCTCGCCAAACACTGTGTAATCCATGTCCAACATTGGTGTTCCTCCTATCTCTTTGTATTTGGCACGTTGAACGTCGCTATAAGTAATTTTTTTTGATCTTTCGTTGGCATTCAGTTCGTTATCTGAAGGTATTTTGCCCTGCACAATATAGAATTGTGAACCTGAGGATTTTTTTAGGGGGTTACCGCTCCCGCCTTGTCGTGCTGCGGCGAGTGTACCTTTGAAGTGTGGGGCTCCTATTTCGGCGTCTATTTTGTACCCTGGACCACCACTCCCAAGACCTTTTCCTGGAGGTGCATCTTTGGAATTGGGATCACCACCTTGAACCATAAATCCATTGATGACTCTATGAAATAGGAGGTCGTTATAAAATCCTTCGCTTGTAAGCTTGATAAAATTATCTCGGTGTAGTGGTGTTGAATTGTATAACTCAAATACCATATCGCCGTATTCTGTTTCAATTTTTACTTTTCTTTTGCTATCGGTGTTGCAACTGAATATCGAGATTAAACTGATTATTAGGAGGAGTTGGGTTATCTTATTAATCATGCTTGGAGATATTTAATAATTTGATGCTTTAATATTTCTTCTTGTGGGTCTTTTCCCTTGATTGTAAATGGCTTGAGTTGTTTGTAGTGTGGCCAGCCATCTTGGTCTCTACCCTCAAATTGGTAGTATCCTTCGGATTCGAGCAGGGCACATACTGCTATGTGCATAAGGTCTTGCTTCTCTTCTTTCGTAAACTTGGTCTGTTTAAATCCTAGTTCCTGAACACCAATTAGGAGTAGGATGGCACGCATATCTGGGAGGTCTACTCCTCCAAGACTCTCTTTGATATAGTGTCTAACTTTAAGCCACTCAAAGTCTAATTGCCAATTTTCTATACTCATAATAGGGTGCAAATATAGTAAAGGGTGAATGTATTATTGATAGATGTGATTTAAAAAAGGACTGATGGTAGGAATGGAAGGTGATCTCTGTGGTCAATTGGATCGGTAATGTGTCTGAAGAAGAGGCATAAGAAACACAAGTATGTGGTAATGGTTAATGATCTCTGGTGGTGTCAAACTGAGAGTAGGTGTTCTACGGTATGACAGATAATATGACCAATCATAATGTGACACTCTTGAATAGTGGGTGTGTAGTCTGAAGGTATTTGGATTGTGTATTTGGAAAGCTCCTTTAATCTGGAATCTTTGGCACCTGTCAATGCTAGTGTGTCTATACCCATCTGATTAGCCATCTCTACTGACTGCAGGATGTTGGGAGAATTGCCACTCGTACTTATTGCAATCAAGAAATCTCCAGATTTGCCTTTGGCTTGAAGCAATCTTGCATAGACTGCTTGGTATCCAAAGTCATTGGCTATGGCTGTCATGGCGGATGAATTAGTATGAAGTGCTTCTGCATTGATCCCTTGCCTATCTAGGAGATATCTCCCGCTGAACTCAGCAGCTATATGCTGAGCATCTGCTGCACTTCCTCCATTGCCACATAGGTGAAGAGCTCCTCCTTGTCTGAAGCAACTCACAAGTTGGCTACAGAACTGGTCAAGCACTTGTTGGATATTACTATCGTGTAGTATTGCTTGTTTGGCTTGAATGCTTTTGGAGATATGCTGTTGGAATACTATTGAAAAGTCTTGCATTGGGTGATAAGATTCTTATTGAAAATGATTGAGTATATGGTGGTAGAGTCCTGACCATGTGATTTGCTGTTTTTGCTGGTCAATATTACTGAGTAGTCTTGTGCTCATCTGCTCGTGGTAGAACCTTAATAGTCCATCTGCTATCCCGTCTTTGTTGGGATTGACAACGATACCTGTCTGTCCTCCTTGTGTCATCTGTGCTAATGAACCAACATCTGTAACGAGTATAGGCTTGGAAAAATGTGTGGCGATCCTCCCTACTCCACTCTGTGTGGCAGAAATATATGGAAGGGTCACAATATCAGTAACTGAGAAATATGCTGCAACTTCACTGTCTGGTATGAAATCATTGCGCAAAATGACTCTATGTGACAAGTTAGAGTCTTGTATAATTCGCTGATAAATATCGACTGATTCATAAAACTCTCCTGCAATAATTAGGTCAAGGTGCGGAAGTTGGTCTGCGATTTTAGCGAAAGCGGAAAGTAACTGAGAGAGTCCCTTGTAGGGTCTAACGAGGCCGAAAAATAGCATGTAGTCTCTCTGTGGATCAAGCCCTAAGATGTTGGCTGCATCTCCTTTGTCTAATGCGTGGCCGTAGTGATCATAAGGGGGGTGTGAATACTGAGATACAGAAACGGCTGGATACTGTTGGCGGATATCTTGATATACTGAGTCTGATATCGCCAAATACTTTGTGTCCAAATTCATCAATCTATTTACTAAAGTGGTATCAAAGTAGCCCGATTCGTGTGGAAATAGATTGTGAACTAAGATGAGTCTATTACATGTCAACTGCTTGAGGATACTTGCCATGCTGTAACTCATGAAGGGATTCCAATGTGGTGCTATGACGATGTCAGGCTGGAACAATTGAATCTGCTTAACTGTACGTCTCCACGATAATGGACCTACGCTATGAACTGTACGCTGGATGTCTAACTGATATGGTGGCTTATCATTGCGATATTGGTCTTTGCCGGGAAATAATATGCTGGGGTATTGAAAGGTAAAGGTTAGAATCTTGACTTGCCAATGCTGTCTTTGAAACTCTACAGCGAGTCGCTCTGTGAAGCTTGCGATCCCACCTCTATATGGGTAAGCTGGACCAAGGAATACGATCTTCTGCTGAATATTGCTCACTCTGCTCTCTGTATGATGTCATCGATCTTATAATTGTTCCTCTCTTGTGAGTTGCGAATAATGAGCTCAGCTAAAAACCCTGCGATAAATAATTGGACTCCTACAATCACGAGAAGCATCCCTAAGAAAAAGAGCGGTCTGTCGTCTATATTACTCGTATGCATTACAAGCTTGGAGAATGCTAAGTATGCTAGGATTAGCATTCCAAATAATGTATTGAGACTCCCAATGGCGCCAAAAAAGTGCATTGGACGCTTACCGAACTTACCGATAAAACTGATAGAGAGCAGGTCTAAAAACCCATTGATAAATCTAGAGTAACCAAACTTAGTCACTCCATACTTCCTTGCTTGATGAGCTACTACTTTCTCTCCTATCTTGGTGAAACCAGAATTCTTTGCTATGACGGGGATGTACCTATGCATCTCTCCGTATACTTCGATATTCTTTACTACTTTGAACTTATATGCTTTGAGTCCACAATTAAAATCATTGAGTTGGATTCCGGAGATTTTTCTTGCTGCCCAATTATAGAGTTTGGACGGTAGATTCTTGGTGAATTTGGGATCGAAGCGTTTTTGTTTCCATCCAGATACTAGATCATAACCGCCTTGGTCTATCATCTGTACTAGGCCTGGGATCTCCTCAGGACTGTCTTGAAGATCTGCATCCATAGTGATTATGATCTCGCCTTTGGCTTGATCGAATCCAACATTGAGAGCTGCTGACTTACCATAGTTTCTCAGGAACTTGATTGCCTTAATGTACGGATACTTGGTGGATAGTTGTCGAATTACTTGCCACGAATTGTCTGTACTCCCGTCGTCGATGAAGATCAATTCGCATGAGTAATTATGCTCTGTGATGACTTGATCTATCCATTGGGTAAGTGGAGTAAGCGACTCCTCTTCGTTGAGAAGAGGTACAAGGATTGAAAGTTTGGGTTGGGTATTGGTCAAATCCTATCTATTAGAGGTTTTTGGTTTTTGAGGATTGCGGAGATTATGGCATTGACGATCCCTCCTGTACCAATCATGAGAGAAACATACTGCAATAAGACACTTCCAATACTTGCGACATTTTGATCTTCAATGGCTTCGAATGACTTATCCATCACTTCTTCTCCCAACATTCCGCTCATTGATTCTAATGTTTCAAATGAGATTTCTTTTTGGATGTCTATTAGCTCTGGAGATATGAAATTGGCCATGATATAGTAAATAGCAATTCTGAAAAAATATCCAATCGCTACGGTGAGGAGTATAGGCATAAATAATTGGCCAAATGAGGCGTAACCGTCCTGTTGTGACTTGACATCGTTGGCGGTCTTGATCATAATCAGTAATGCGATCAAAAAGAGTGTCCAATTCCCATAGATTAGAAAGCCTCTAGGATTGACTAATATAAATGCGATGCTACCTATGAGAATGGCTACCCCTAAGAAGAGGCCATTCTTTATTGCCAAATTTTTTATTGCTGGGTTCATCTTGCTTCGAATGTTGATTTGAAAAATAGGTGATATGTAGCTGATTGAGTAAGTAAATCAGTATTGCATGTAAGTTTGGTTATTGCCAAATATACCTAAAATTTTTCCTTTGAGGTCTACCTGCCAAAACGGTGAGTTTTTTGATTTAGATTTATTTGTTTGTTGATTGAGGGTAAATGCTTGCTTGGGATCAAAGAGAGTAACTCTTGCTTGGGCTCCTACCTCGAGATCAGGTAAGGTTATTTGGAATATTTCTCTAGGGTTGATTGCTATGCATTTGACGAAAGTCTCTAGATCGAGCTTATCTATGTGTGTATTCATTGCAGAGAATAGAGTCTGTAGCCCTGTAGCCCCGCATGATGCTTTGTCAAACTCTACCAACTTGACTTCTTGATCAAGTGGTTGGTGATCTGAGCAGATGATATCTATCTTCTGTTTATTGAATAATTTGACTAGTTGATTTTGATCATTAGCTGATCTGAGTGGTGGGTCGACTTTGTAGTTGGTATTGAAGGTTAGCAACTGCTCATCATTATGCACGAGATGAAGATAGTTAACTGATGTATATATGTCGGAGTTTGACTTACTACTCTGAACTGACTTGATACTCTGAGGTGATGACAACTTGTGCAGAAGGAGTTTGCCTTGAGCATACTGATTGATACTAATATCTCTATTGGTGGCAATATCCTCAACAATGGTTGCTTGTCCTGTAAGTCCTAGGGTGATATTGACGCTGCCTTCATTCATCTGCCAGTCTGGAGATAGGCTCTTCACTCTAGGCTGGTTGACTACTACTGTGTCTAATGCTCTAGCATACTGTAGTGCTCTGTAGAGATTACCTTCGTCACTGATGGAGTGTGCCCCATCGGTATATCCTATAGCTCCGACTGACTTGAGGTCATGCATCTCGGTAAGATGACTCCCTAAAGTGTCTCGTGTAATCGCTGCACACGGATGTATGTCTACTGCATGGGACTGGCTCTGTGCAAGGACAGAAGCTAAGGCAGCTGAGTTATCTAATGTGGGTTGGGTATTGGGGAAGGTAATGATATCGGTAAATCCTCCTGCTGCGGCTGTATCAAGTAGTGAGGTCAGTGTATCTCTAGATTCGTAACCTGGCGCTGTCAGGTGTGTACCAGTATCTATCCACCCTGGTGAGATGCAACCTTTGCTTAGCAGATGATTATACTTACTTGGTTTGAGGTTTTTACCTATTTCGCTAAATTTACCATTCTTGATGATAAAATCGAGGGTCTTACCATTGAGCTTGTGTCCTGGGTATATGACTTTGAACTTCTGGAGGTAAACTGTCATCTGGTAACATACTGGTGAGTAGATCAATTGAGATCATCTCCAATATCTGAGGATTAGAGTCTCAACTGCTAAAAATATCAACGCAAATATAAGACACCATTTCCATAGAAAAACCCCTTCTTCTTTTTCTTTGAGTTTGGCGAGGAATTCTGATGCTCCTTGGCTGTCATAAATAGTATAAGTGTCACCATACTGCTCGGAGAGCTCTGAGTACGCAAAGACTGCTGGATCTGACTCAAGTCTATTGTGGTTGAATGCTACTGACCGAATCATCTTGTCACCATTATTAAGTGTATAAAATCCAGCCTCAGTGATTTCGTCTTTTACGATAAGTTCTGTAGTTGCCCCTTGGTTGGTCTGTTGAGGAATATACTCTGCTTGATCACCTTTCAATGTAACTATGGACTCTGCATTGCTGCTTGCATAAGGGACTTTGATTGTATTGGTCTTACCTATCTGGTAAGCAAGCGGAGTCTCAGAGCCTTGAGCAAATGTCATCTTGTATATCATCGGCACGAAGACTTCGGCGTACTCGACTAACTCGCTATATCGTCTATCAAGTGGAGCTGCACAGACGTACAGATGTCCTTCCTCCCTTAGATATTTGGTGACAAAGGCACTTCCGCTCCTATAACTAAGAAGGGTCTCACCTGCTTTGTTGGATGTATTGGCAAATCTATATTGGCCAGTAACCTTAGGCAAGTCGGCATTGGATCTACGCTTGGTGTAGACCTTATTGAAGACAAACTCATCGGTATTGATCCCAAATACGGTGTTGTCAACAGTCTCCCATTGAGTGATACGAGGTACACCTAACTTGTCAAAAAACTGGTTAAGTGAATTGATACTGGCACTCTGTGGAGGAAAACATACGACATTGCCACCCTTGCGGATAAATCCGTCTAACTCTGAGCTCAGACCAGATGAGAGATTGGCGACATCCTCGAGTATGATCAACTTATAATCGCTAAATGTGCTGTAATCAAGACTCTTGATATTACTCTGTGTAAGACTTATCGCAGGAATAGCATCAAATACTGCTTTGACATACTTATTGGTTCCACTATCGGAGATGGCTAATACTCTATTGTCATTAGAGATCAGTGTAGAGAGATAATATTGGTCGTCAAATTGGATTGGATAATCTCGAATCTGAAGTGTAATATCTTGCTTTCCTTCAGAGAGCATGGTCAGATTAACGGTGTCTGTTCTTGAGGAGTTAGCATCTATTGAAAACGAACCTGCTGGTTTTTTCTGTCCATTCTGAAGGACTGTGAGAGTGACTTCGTCCTGCTTTGTATCACTGTAGTTGGTGAGTTTTACGAGTAGGGAATTTCTCTGCCCTATCAATGCTACTGGAGAAGTAAAATAGGCACTATCTATGGAGATATTCTGCTGGGTGACTGCCTTGAGTGGGACTAGACTGAGAGCAAACGTGGTATCTGTCTCAATTGGCAAATCTGTAATTGACTTTTGAAAGTCAGAAAGCATAAAGAATGTTCTTTTTCCTTTTTGCTTTTCGAAGGTTTGTTTTTGCTTTTGCAAAATGGTATTGAGGGACTTGACTTTTGGAGTGATCTCAATAGTCTTGATGGCCTCAAGTGCCTCCTCTTGGCTAAGTATCTTGGATGTCATCCCACTGTAATCGTGGGTTAATACTTGGAATCTATCTGTCTCTTGGTATGATTGAACGATATCGCTAGCACGTTTTTTACCTTTCTCTATGAGAGGTACATCACTACTCAGACTAGTCATACTAAAGGAGTTGTCAACAAACACCGAGACTAACTTCTGATCAATACTCTTATCCTTATCTCCTATAAATGGCTGAGCAAATCCTATCACTAAGAGGGCAACTGCCAATAGTCTGGTAAGTAATACGAGTAGATTCCTGAGTTTTCGACTTGCTGATCTCTCTTCTTTAACCTCTTTGAGAAACTTGACATTGGTAAAGTAGACTTGCTTATATCTCCGAAAGTGAAAGAGATGAATGATAATAGGCACTGCAAGTGCTAGTAGACCCCATAATACTCCAGGAAATAAAAACTGCATAATGTGCTTAAAAATAAGATGAGCTGTCCGCAATATCCCGAACAATCGATAACTTTAACGCAAGTATAGGGCTCTACAATATCTGATAGATGGAATAATACAAAACCTCAATGGAGCAATTGCAGTCTTACTCTCTACCGCCAAAGACTGAGGCTAAGTAAGATCTGTTCATCATTGCGATGTTTTCTATAGAGATTTCCTTAGGGCATTCAACTTCGCAAGCACCGATATTGCTACACATCCCAAAGCCTTCTTTATCCATGGTGTCTACCATGTTTTTCACTCTTTTGGTATGTTCTACCTTCCCTTGTGGTAAGAGTCCTAGGTGAGCTACCTTAGCAGAAGTGAAGAGCATGGCTGAACCATTAGGGCAAGCGGCTACACATGCACCGCAACCAATGCAAGTCGCTGCATCAAATGATTGTCCGGCAAGATCTTTTTCGATGGGGATTGCATTTCCGTCTGGTGCTTGTCCGGTATTGACTGAGATGTATCCCCCGGCTTGGATGATGTGATCAAATGCTGATCTATCTACTACTAAATCTTTGATGACTGGAAATGCTGCTGATCTGAATGGTTCGATCGCTATAGAATCTCCATCATTGAAATGACGCATATGGAGTTGGCACGTAGTCGTACCCTGCTGAGGTCCGTGTGGCTTACCATTGATCACCATATTGCATGATCCACAGATTCCTTCTCTACAGTCATGCTCAAATGCTACTGGCTCCTTCTTCTCAGAGATGAGTTGTTCATTGAGTACATCCATCATCTCTAGGAAAGACATATCACCCGTAGCTTCGACTGTATGCGCTTCATATCTTCCCTCATCCTTATTATTTTTCTGTCTCCAAACTTTTAGATTCAACTTCATAATAACTTCAATTTTAGTAGTGTAAAGATTATTTGTAGCTCCGTGTTTTGAGCTCTACATTTTCGAATTTCAACTCTTCTTTGTGTAGGATAGGTTGATTGTCGTCCCACTCCCAAGCTGAGACATATGCATAATTCTCATCGTCTCTCTTGGCTTCGCCTTCATCAGTGCTATACTCCTCTCGGAAGTGTCCACCACATGATTCATTACGATCTAGGGCATCTACCATCATGAGCTCTCCCAACTCTAAGAAGTCTGCCACTCTTGTTGCTTTCTCCAACTCTGGGTTATAGTCTTCTAGGTCACCTGGTATGAATACATCCTTATAAAACTCATCTCTGAGATCTCTGATTTTCTGTCTTCCTGTCTTAAGACCTTCTGCTGTCCTTGACATCCCGCAATACTCCCATACGATCTGACCTAATCTTCTGTGGAATGACTCAACTGATTGAGTACCATTGATAGATTTGAGTTTGAGTAATCTATCTGTTACGTCTCGTTCTGCTGTTGCGAATTCTGGTGAGTCGGTTGATATCTTAGGCGTCCTAATCTCCTTAGAGAGGAATGTCCCTATGGTATATGGAAGTACGAAGTATCCGTCTGCCAATCCTTGCATCAGAGCTGAGGCACCAAGTCTATTAGCTCCATGATCTGAGAAGTTAGCTTCGCCTAAGGCAAACAGTCCAGGAACATTAGTTTCGAGATTATAATCTACCCAGATACCACCCATTGTATAGTGTACGGCTGGATAGATTTTCATTGGATTTTTATATGGATCTTCGCCAGTTATTTTTTCATACATCTGGAAGAGATTACCATACTTTGCTTTGACTATAGCCTCACCAAGCTTGACGATATCTGGATTGTCAATTCCTTTTGAGATGGCCTCAGCTTTGCCATATCTCTGTATCGCATCAGCGAAGTCTAGGAATACTGCTAATCCTGTAGGAGAGACACCTTTGCCTTCGTCGCATGCTATCTTAGCTGCCCTAGAGGCTACGTCCCTTGGTACGAGATTACCAAATGCTGGATATCGTCTCTCAAGGTAATAATCTCTATCTGCTTCGGCGATATCTACACCTTTCTTCTCTCCACGTTGGATAGCTTCTGCATCGGCTTTGGTCTTAGGTACCCATACTCTTCCATCATTCCTTAGAGACTCTGACATGAGAGTCAACTTAGACTGGTAGTGACCTGATACCGGTATACATGTTGGGTGTATCTGGGTGAAGCAAGGGTTAGCCATTAGGGCTCCTTTTTTGACACTTCGCCAACCTGCACTTACGTTACATCCCATCGCATTAGTCGAGAGGTAGAATACGTTACCGTAACCACCTGTTGCTAGTACTACACAGTGTGCTGCATGTCGGTCTATCTTACCTGTCACAAGATTACGAGTGATGATACCTCTTGCCTTGCCGTCAACTAATACGAGATCCAACATCTCATGTCTGTTATACATCTCGACTTGACCATTAGAGATCTGTCGGGATAGACCTTGATAAGCACCTATGAGGAGTTGCTGTCCAGTCTGTCCTCTTGCGTAGAATGTCCGAGACACCTGTACTCCACCGAATGATCTATTGGCAAGGAGTCCACCATACTCTCGGGCAAATGGGACACCTTGTGCCACACACTGATCTATGATATTGGTACTTACCTCTGCGAGTCTATGGACATTAGATTCTCTTGATCTATAATCTCCCCCTTTGATCGTGTCGTAGAAGAGTCTAAATGTACTATCTCCATCATTCTGATAATTCTTGGCTGCATTGATACCACCTTGGGCAGCAATCGAGTGAGCTCTCCGAGGACTATCATGAAATGTAAATGCCTTGACCTTATATCCGAGTTCGGCGAGTGTCGATGCAGCTGATGCTCCAGCGAGACCTGTACCCACGATAATGACTTCGAGATTTCTTTTATTGTTAGGAGCTACTAAGTTCATCGAACCTCTGTAGTCAGTCCACTTATTAGTCAAGCCACCTTTTGGCTCATTTGAATTGAGTGTAATGTTTGACATAATTGCTTATTTAAAAAACATAATTACTGGAATAATTGCAAATCCAAGCGGTATCAATATAGAGTATCCGATTCCCAATAGCTTGATGATTGGAGTGTACTTCTTATGATTGATACCAAGCGTCTGGAATGCACTCGCAAATCCGTGTAAAAGGTGAAATGCCATCGCTGCTAGTCCAATGAGATATACAAGTACAATCCAAAGTTGTTTAAATGCCAAAGAAACTCTTGAATAAAGATCTTTGATACCGACACCCTCATACCCTGCATAGCTATCTATAATATCTATTCTATTGGTAAATTTCATTTTGAACCAAAAGTCACCCATATGGATACAGAGGAATGCAAATATGAGTATCCCTAGTAGTGCCATATTATTAGATGCCCACGTCTTATTGGTATAAGTGTTGACAAGAGATTTCTTTCCTTTTGATTTTTTGTTTTGCCATGCGAGCAATACACCCTGTACTGCATGCAGTAAGATGAAGAAGTACAATCCATAAGATGTAAACTTAATCAATGGATTATTGGTCATGAAATAGGCATAAGTATTAAATGCCTCTCCACCATCACCTTTGAGTAAGAGTAAATTTCCTAAGAGATGTACTGGTAAGAAAGTGATCAAAAATAGACCAGTAAGGCTCATGACGAGCTTCTTACCAATACTTGAAGTCAAAAAGTTGATTATCCAATTCATATTGTTGTAAAATATAATTCCCCGCAATATACTATGTATAGATAACAATGCAGATGAATTTAGGTCTATAGAGAATATTATTTAGAATTATTCTAATTCTATCAATTTTTCAATAGATTGATAAACCCAAAGAATCGTTACTCTTGCTACGTTAGTTACTGTAAGTCCATTGTAACATCTATCTTTGGGCTTATTATTAAAAAAGTGCTCCACTAATCTATAAGCTTACAAAAATCATATATCCTTGAAAAAACTATTGTTAATTATTGCATTTGCACCGATAATGCTCATGAGTCAGTCAACTAAAGTTGGAGTGAGGGCTGGACTAGACTTCTCTACATTACAGGGTCCTACTGAGGATGCGGAATCATTTGGAGTCAGTACAGGATTTCACTTTGGCGTCAATGTATCGAGATATTTGACGAGTACTTTTGGGTTCAGGGCCGAGTTATTGTATTCTCAGAAGGGATTCAGGAAGGAGTATAATGGCGTCGGATACTATCCTATCAAGTTGAGAGACAATAATCTCTTCTATACGGAGGGTGATATTGATTACATCTTAGAGGTGTCTAATGCCTATGCGTCTATCCCTATCACTGCACATATCCAACCATTTTCATTTTTAGAATTCTTTGCTGGATTCAGTGCTAACTTTTTGATTAATCCCGTCGGGAGTGGTACGGTTGACTTCACGAGTAGAAGTGAGCCAGATAGACTCTTCTTCCGACAGACATTGCAGCACTCATACTATCAAGACACAGCAGGTGGGACTGGGACATCAGTGAATAGCCCAGCTGTCTTTGTTGGCGAAGATATCGTCACTATCCCAGGAGCTGTGGGGGCATATTATATTTTTGACAATAATGATGAGAAGATATTCAGGGGATTTGATCTCTCTGTGATTGCAGGGACGCAAGTGTATGTCAACAAGAGTTTCTACATCGGTCTGAGGGCTGAGTATGGACTGAGAGATATCACTAATGATGCTGTAGACGTCAGTCTGGAATCACTCTCGGACACTGGGGGATTCAAGGTCAATGATGACAAGGATCACCAGGTGACACTGCAAGCTTCTGTAGGATTTAGATTCTAAGGAGTGTCTTACTAAAAGGTCAACCCTACTGAGACATTGAAACTCCGCCCTGGACCACTGACCCCTGAGGCAAAAGGTCTATAGTAAGTATCAAGTACATTATCTACTGCAGCTCGCAATGTGAGCATATCAGACTGTCGACTCAGACCGATATCTACTGTGCTCCATGCTGGAGTTCCTGTCGGCAAAGCATACTCTGGATTATCGACGGTACCACCATAGTCTTGGATAGATTTGCTCCCATTGAAGTGATAGTCTATCGCTAATTGGTAGAGTCCCTTATCGTACTTGACTCCAGCCCATCCAAAGAGAGGTGGGATATGTCCTAGAGGGCTCTCTTGTGCTCCTTCTCTACTGATCCCTTTAGTGAGATTGACCTTGGCACCACCGGAGAGGCTATGAGTAATCTTGAAGTCTAGTGCCATCCCACCTCCATAGATGAGTCCTTCACTTTCGTTAAAATTCGCTGTGACATTTAGGCTCCGACCATTCTCATCGATAAAGAGAGGTGAGCCATCTGGCAGAGTACTTGCCTTACGGACTATCACCTCATCAATCACGACATAATATCCAAATGCCGTGAGGACTATAGCGTCATTACTATACTTCACTGAGAGATCATGATTGAGTGTCCGCTCTGGTCTGAGATCAGTATTGGGTATCGTAATCTCGTCACTCTTGACACGTACCTTGGCAAGGTCGTCGATATTGGGTGCTCTGAATCCTTGTCCGATGGCATACTTAAAGGACAAATCCCCTATCTGATATATTACAGATCCGGATGCCACTAATGCACTATTGCGATTAGATATCCCATCATAGAAGAAGTCAGGCCACTTAAATGTCTCCATACTCTCATATCTAATCTCGGCCAACTGCCCTGAGTACCTCACGCCACCAGTCAGTCGGAGCTGCTCATCCAAGAGATAACTCCCTAGTCTGATGTAAGCACCATACTGAGTCAGATTGCTCAAGCCATCTGGATATCGAGTAAGTGCAGGATGTCTCTCCCCAGAGTCTAAGACTGACTCAGCTGATGAGTTGAGAGTATTGTGATGGAGATCAAGACCATAGTTGAGATTGAGACGGGTGTTGAATGTCTTCATGAAGTCGGTAGTCAAGCCATAGACCCTTACTTGCTCTAATTGAGTGATAGTAGCATCACTTGATTGGGGCTGTGTGATCCGACTCTCCTCTATCTCTTGGAATGATGCAATCAAGATAGCCTTATCATAGAGTGGTGTACTCTCTGTCAAGTCCAACTGTTGGCTCAAGAGCAGCCTCTGCTGTGGACCATAGTACCACTTCCTGAAGATAGGGAGACCACTCTCATCGGTCTGAGCTAATTGGTCATACCTAGGGATATTCGTCGATGTCGATAACTGTGCATTGAAGGTCAGGTGAGCAGACTTCCCTAGTTTAAATTTAAACTTCTGCAGGATATCTGCTTGGCTGTAGCCAGTATTGCGCTGGATATGTGGTCGGAGGTTTTTCCGTAGGTTACCATCTGTATCATAGTAGAGATCGGTCAAGCCAAAAGTTGGGAAGGCGTCATAGATACTTGCTCTATTCTGCCCTACTCGTTGGTCGTCATACCGACCAATACTCAGCGATGTCACTGATGCTAATTTATCACTTCCATACTGGTGTATCAGATTGAGTCTAGCACCAAGATTAGATGAGGTGAACTGTGTATTGAGACTTACTGTCTGACTCGTATTATACTGAGGTCTTAGAGTCTCAAAGTGTATCACTCCACCAAGAGCATCAGACCCGTACATCAATGATCCAGGACCAAAGATCAACTCTAGATTAGCTAACGAAGAATGATCAACTGTGATGGCATTCTGTAGGTGTCCACTCCGATAGATGAGATTATTGAGTCTTACTCCGTCTACTACGAGGAGCACCTTATTGGCTTCGAATCCTCTGATGACTGGACTCCCTCCACCTGCCTGACTCTTCTGGACATATACACTTCCAGAATTGCCTATCACATCTGCTGAAGAGTTGGACTGTGATGCTTGAATCTGAGCTTGTGAGATGACCTCTATACGCTGCGGCAGTAGCTCTCTTCTCTCCTGCGATCGTCCGATGATCTCTACAGAATTGAGCAGATTCGCATTTGGCTCTAGGACCAATTGAGTGATTTCATTGCTCAGTTGGTTGATCTCTAATGACAGCGTTGTATATCCAAGATAACTACACTCGACATTGATTGGAATCAATGCATTGGGAATTGTGATGAGACCATCTCCATCACTTATCGCTTGGTAGTCACTGAGCTTGGCTATCGCAGTTACTCCGATCAATGGTTGACCATCATCTCCTGAGACGAACTGGACTACTTGCTGACCACAGAGAGTATACGTAGAGATACTAAGTAGTAGCAGGCAACTGAATCGTAAAAGTAGTCCCTTCATTGATTTTTGATGATTTGACGAATATTTTTCCTTGATGGTAATTTTCAATTATCCTTTTGGCGAGAGATAATCCTAGTCCCCAACCTCTTTTTTTAGTCGAATACCCTGGTTGAAATACTGTTTTTTGTTTGTTAGGTGGTATCCCTTTGCCGGTATCTGAGAGGTCGATATAGATTGAGTTTTCTAATCGATAGATATTTGCAATAATCTTGCCTTGGCCTTCCATGGCGTCGAGTGAGTTACGCATGAGGTTCTCTACTACCCACTCAAAGAGGTGGTGATTGATATTGGCATATATGGGGTCTTCGCTTGCAGATATCTCAAACTCTACACGCTTAGAGGCTCTCTTCTTCATGTATGATACTGACTTATTGATATCGTCTACGAGATTGGATTGGACGAGGATCGGAAGTGACCCTATCTTGGAGAATCTATCTGCGATGAGCTCTAGTCTACTGACGTCATTAGTGAGTTCGTTGATGATGTCGGACTGATCTGGTGTGAGTTGGTCATCCATCTTGAGATGCTCTATCCAGCCGATGATGGCTGAGATAGGTGTGCCGAGCTGATGTGCAGTCTCCTTAGCCATCCCCGCCCATACTCTATTCTGCTCTGCCTTACGAGAGTTGCTAAATCCGATATACCCTAAGAGCATAAAGGCTCCAAGCATGAGAAACTGTATGATTGGGAATAAGGTAATGTAGGTATAGAGTCTGCTATTGCGGTAATAGATGTATCTACTATATCCTATTGATTCTATTGGTTTTTTACCAGAATCCAAAAATTTCTGCTTTTCGCTTTCTAGGAAGGATTGAGTGACATCTCTTCCAAAGTTTTCGCCGACGAGGTTACCTTCTTCGTCTTCGAGGATGACTGGGATATCTGAGATCTTTCGGAGGATGAGGACTTCTACATTCTGATCATCTTGCTTATTGAGATCACTCCTTGTGACTGACTCTAATGCTTCTGCAAATAGCTCAACTTTGCTTCGTTCGAACTCTGCGAGACGTCTAGACAAAAACATCGAATACAGCATCGTAACCAATATAATGGCGACTCCGACGATGCCGAGATATAACTTCCACTTTGATTTCCGTTCGTAGATATCCATAGTCTATTACAAACGTAATATAATTAGTGAGAGGTACTCAATTTGTTTAATATTTTCTCTATTGAATGTCTTCATTACGAGAAAAAAATAAGCGAAAGTTCGATTAACATCTGACTTTCGCTTACTTACTTGTTTTGCATTTGCCTAGAGCAAATCCATCTAAAGATAACGCTATAGTGGAGGTACTCTGATCCTACATCGTCGTGAGTGAGATCTGCAACTCGATATCGTCATGAATGATCTTGTCTTTGAGCTCTGGGAAGAACTTACTAGATCCATACTTGACATTGAACTCTGATCTATCGATAGTAAATGGAGGTGTAGTGATACTGAGCTTACCGTTAGTGTTTTCAATCTTAGCCTTGAATCCTACCTCTTTGGTCACATCCTTGATCTGGAGGTTACCGTATACTAGGTGTGATGCAGCTGGATCATTGGCAAGCTTAGCTACCTTAGTGATCTCAAATGTAGAGGTTGGGTATGTTCTGACATCGAAGAAGTGATCTTTGTTCTCGTCTGTCATTCCCTTGAGGTGATTTTCGAGATTTGCTTTGCTGTCTCCTTCTAAGTCAGTGACTGTGATAGAGTTCATATCTAGGGTAAACTTTCCTCCAGAGAGGTCTCCACCTTCGAGTTCGACAAGACCTTTGCTGATCCCTATTGTTCCGGAGTGTTTGCCTGTTGGCTTAGATCCTGTCCAGTTGATAGTACTCCCAGCTGTATTGACCATAAGTGAACTAGCAGCAGCAGGAGATGCGACTTTTTTTGCTTCGCCGACTGTTGCTTTTGCAGCATTAGAGTCTCCTGAGCATGACGTGAGTAAGCCGATTGCGAGTAAGCCGATTATGAATAAATAGTTTTTCATTAAATAATATGATTAAAGGTGTGAATAATTTGAGTGCAGCAAAAATAACAGATTTAATTCCTAATTGCTGAATCTATTGCAGAAATTGAATGTGATGTGCCTGTTTGTGATGCTTACTTTACTTGTCTGACAGGCTTGGAAGGTACGTCAGTTGGGTTGAAATCGAGTAATTCTTGGATACTCTTGACGATATGGACATTGGAAGGCACTGCGAATTGATTAGCGAGGACTTCGTATCCAGTGAGTATAGCGATCGTATCTGATCCTAAGATATCACTCAATCTGGAGAGATATGCTTGGATAGATGATCGTTGGAGTTTTTCATTGATAAGAGTGATGACTCTATTCGCATCGACAAGTTTGATCGTCTCTTGGAGACTTTCTAAGGAGTAATTCATACCAAACATGAGTACTTCATTGCCTTTTGCCTTGAGCATGTAGTGGAGATAGAGGAGTGAGAGTTCGTGTGATTGTCCTTCAGGAAGGTAGAGGATAACTTTAGTCTTTTCTACATTATTGGGGTTGTCATCACATGAATTGATCTGCCCGATGATGACATTCTTGAGGAGATTGGTTACGAATCTCTCGTGTACTTCTGAGATAGATCCTGCGATCCACATCATCCCCATCTTCTCTAAGAGGGGGTTGACGAGCTGATTCATGGTCTCGTGTAGTCCCTCTTGGTGGATATATTGATTGAGGATAAGATTGATATTGTGCTCGTCTAGCCTGAGTACTGAGTACATGATGGCATCAATATTATTTTCAAACTTCGAGTCTACATTATTGAGCTTGGCAGCAATAGTCTGTCTCTCATCGATGGAGAGCTTAGCAATATTTGAGATTTTATACCCATTATTATTTAGCAATGCGATATTCATGACATTCTTTAGGTCATCCTCATCATAGTATCGAATATTTGTCTTGGTACGCTTGGGTATGACTATAGAGTAGCGCTTCTCCCAGATGCGAATCGTGTGAGCTTTGACGCCTGTAAGCTTTTCAATGTCTTTTATAGAATAAACTACCATTCTAAATTATTACACAGTTTTCTTTTCACCATCTTTGTTCTCTCTGTATAGATGTTATGACGGAGAATGAATTTAAAAGTAATTAATAAATTATAGAACGTATGAATGTCGGAATAGTTTGCTACCCTACATATGGAGGGAGTGGTGTGTTGGCTACGGAGTTGGGTATTGCACTCAGTAAGAAGGGGCATAAGGTGCATTTTATTTCATCAAGCCTTCCAGCTAGATTGAATACATACTATGCCAATATTCACTTCCATGAGGTACGTAACTTACAATATCCACTCTTTGAGTATACTCCATATGAGACTGCTCTAGCGAGCAAAATCGTAGATGTGATGACGTACGAAAAATTGGACGTACTCCATGTACACTACGCTGTACCGCATGCATCTGCAGCCTTCATGACTAAGCAGATACTCAAGACTAAGGGGATCCATATCCCTGTAATCACGACATTGCACGGCACTGATATCACTCTAGTGGGTAATGATCCGTCATATGCACCGGTTGTGGAGTTTAGCATCAATATGTCTGATGGTGTCACTGCTGTCTCTAACTCTCTCAAGACTGACACTCTGTATCGATTCAATATCAACAAAGAGATCGAAGTAATCTACAACTTTATTGATAAGACTAAATTCAAAAGAGAATATAATCCAGAGCTCAAGAAACTCTTCGGTGAAGAAGATGATATCTTCCTCGTACATGTGAGTAACTTCAGACCAGTCAAACGGATAATGGATGTCATCAAGACATGGGAAATCCTCAATCATGAAAATCCAAAGATCAAACTCCTAATGATTGGGGATGGCCCAGAAAGGCAGAAAGCAGAAGACTATTGTCGTGATGGGAAATGTGGATCAATTCACTTCTTGGGTCGTCGCGATGGCATAGGTAAGCTCCTTAGCATCTGTGACGTCTTCTTGATGCCATCTGCCAAGGAGAGTTTTGGTCTAGCGGCTCTAGAGGCGATGGCATGTGGTGTGCCTGTAGTCTCGAGTGATATCGGCGGCATACCAGAGGTCAACATCCAAGGGAAGACTGGCTATGTGTGTGGATTGGGAGATGTAGAGTCTATGGCCAAAGGTGTCAATGCGATCATTAAAGATAAGGCTACATGGGAGGAGTTTTCTCAGAATTGTATCGCATTTGCAGATACATTTGACATCAATGAAGTAGTACCACTCTATGAACAATATTATCAAAGGGTAATCAATCAAAGTGTAAAAGATCTGGATTAGGGATAATCAATCAGTAGCACGGGAGATCGTCCTCAGCTCGATGTATCTCGCAGGATTGGATCGGTCACTTATCAGTGGATCATGAGCGGGAGACTGATGACAACTTGATCATATACTCATCAAGATACTCTTGCTTACGCTTGAGTCTATACTGCATCACCCACCTTGGATGAGGGAGTGGGATGACTTCGTCGAATCTGTTGATCTCTCGATTAAGATTCTGTACATACTTATAGTTTTTACCTTGACCTAAGACGAATAGCTTATCAGTATTAATCCCCATGCTGATATGATCGTCAATATTGGCGATGATATATGGAGTAAGATTATCTTGGAGAGTCTTATCATCGTAGTAGTTGATATTCTTCCCATCTTTGACAAAGCCCAATGGCACCACAGAACTGATCAGAAACTGAGCATAAAACTCAGCAACAGAACCATACTCTGCAATCATCTCATAGATAAATATCGCTGAGAGTTCATTACGCTTTGGCAAATGGTTGGGGATATTGCAGTGTGTCTCTAAGATCTTAGGATCAGTAAATGGAATCCCAGTCACTCCTGCTCCGAATCGACCTGGATTGATCCCTACTAATAGATATCGCTGATCTTGATCGGCAAAGTACTGCTGGTAGAACTGCTCGAAGATGGGACGCATCTCAGTATCCACAAATGGATTGAGCAAAGAGATACCCGATGGTAACTGCCAACGATCCGGATTGAGATCATAGTAATAGTTGATTATCTTGTCTGCGATGGTCTGCTCTAATGGAGGTGTCATCTGCTTACTGCTTTGAGTTGAGTATAGATGGTACGTGCCGAATCTTCCCATTGATATTTGAGCAATTGCGCAGTCCCCTTCCTTATAAGATCTTGACGTAGGCTCTCATCATGGCAGACAGTCTTGATCCCCTGAGCTATAGCATCTATGGAGTAAGGGTCTATCAGTACTGCAGCATCTCCAGCAACTTCCTTCATAGAGCTGACATTAGATGTAATGACAGGTACCTGAGTTGCAAATCCCTCCAAAATTGGGATTCCGAAGCCTTCGAAGAGACTTGGATAGACGAGAGCTCGTGCATTAGACAAGATGAGACTAGCACTCTTGCGTACATCAGTCAGATGGATGATCTCGTCAGCATATTGAGCATCAGTCATAGCACGTTGGATAGGTTGGCTCTTCCATGCTAACTTCCCGATGATGACCAGTTGTGTCTGGTCGCCTGTCTCGTTTTTGTATTGGTCAAATGCTTTGATGAGTCTGACAATATTTTTGCGAGGATTGAGAGAGCCGATATACACGATATAATCTTTACCGTGAGTTATTGACTTATCATGGGTTGGTGACCATTGGAGGGTAGTACTATTCCCCGCAATGCTTATTCTCGCTGGATCTATCTGATAGGTGGCAACGATATCATCTGCTGTTGCCTGAGAGACGGCGATGATACTCTCTGCCCTGCGATGGAATCGTGGGACATACTTGCGTAAATATTGGAGATGGTGTTGATGATTCTGATCATCAAAATGCTCAAAAGCTAAGTCATGACTCACTAACACTGTTGGCACTTGTGCCCTCAAGCTGGAGTAACCATCGGCCGAGTAAAAGACGTCAATCTTATCTTTGCGAAAGCGATATGGCAGCATATAATCAAACCAAATATGCCAAAGCAATGGATGTCTAGCTTGTGGTCTGACGATATGTGGGATGACATTGTCAGCATAGAGATACTGCTCATCATATGCTCGATCGAAGTAGAGGTGAAAGGTATCCTCTGGGTGATCAAGCACCATCCTTGAGAGAGTCTCATGGAGATATCTAGAGATGCCCTCCTTGACCCCTGGTAGTAATAATCGTGCATTGACTCCAATATTCATCAGTAGCAAAGTACGGTAATATTTGTGGTATTCAAGACATCCTTACCACCACTTTATTGGAAGAACAGAAATTAGTGAAGTCCATCATCGAAAAGTATAAATAACACGATCAAAGATCGCAGTCTCTCCGGTACTCTCTCCTAAGTGGGAGTAGGCAGAGGCACACCTAACAGTGCAAACTCACTATCTAACCTCGGCGCTATACGAGACCAATGATACTTGTGCATCTCTGCTCGGAGAGTCTGCAGCTCCTCATCGGTGAGTGGCGGTGCCATGAGTAGGTCTCTCAGTTGCGTATAGTACTCCTCTTCACTGTCGTAAAAGTACTGAGGATAGACCATCGGATCAAGATGCTCTACAAATGCTAATCGCCTTGGCAAGAGAGGGATACAGCCAGCTGCTATGGCCTCGACGGCAGAGATCCCAAAGAAGTCTTGATGGCTAGTGACAGGTAAGTGAGTACAGCTCTGGAGTAGGCTGAGATACTCCTCTCTAGAGTCTAGATAACCAATATGGACGACCTTGCTCTCTAGCTTATCCAAGCTTGATCGGAAGATTGGTGGGACCTTGGACGTAGCACTTCCTAGGACAACTAACTCATACATCATCCCCTCATCAGCAAGTCTGAGTAGCACATCAAAGAATAATTTTGGATTCTTATCATACTCCCATCGGTGATTCCATAATATTCTCGGGATATCTCTTATTGGTTTTTGGGCTTGACCCAGAGACTCAAGTGCATCTATACCTATACCTACGACTGAAGACTTAGACTCTATCTCACGGATCGTAACTCTTGATCTATAGTCTGGCATCTTACTGAGTAAGCCATCAGCAGCTCTAATGAAACTGGTCTGGTGAAACTTAGAATTGAATACAACATGATCAGCTACCAACGCTGAACTATAATTGACAAATCCGTAGTGATGATCTCGACCAGTCTGAGTATCTGTATCTGTAGGACTCCATGGATAGGTGAGTTGGTTCTCGTGAAAGTAGACGAGTATCGGCAGATCACGATAGCGAGGACTGAGTAGCGACTTGAGTAATCCAAGATCTAGGAGATCAGTGGTCATGATGGCTCGATAGATCTTGCCACTCTGATTGAGCTGCCTCGCAAGGTGTATCGCTGCACCATACATCCTCCACTTCCAATACTTATCTGGGAGAGAGTAGATATCCCAATCGTACTGTGAGTGCTTGGTATACTGATCTGCCCAATATCGATGGCTCCCTCCGTGAAATGGAGAGATAAGTACTAACTTATCTGCATGTAGTCTCATGATCTGTCGAAGATAGGGACTCTCATAGACTATGACTCTTGCAATAACTAGGATTCCACTGAAAGGATCAAATAATATTTGACAATCTCAAGACATATTTGCTCTAAAGCAAAATAAAAAAAAGCAGGTACAAACACTTGATCAATGCCTCTACCTGCTCCGGTCTTTGGGATAAAAAACTCATGCTCACTCACTTATCAATGAGTTACGAGATGACAAACGTAACAAAAATTATTAACATATTGCAATTTATCGTAATATGTTTTATTCTTGTGTATTTCTTTGGGTTGTACTTTTTATTACATTTGTGTCTTGACATCTACAGAGTCAATCAACTATGCAAGCACATACAGCTTCTATGCTTTACGCCTTTGGACTGATCTGTCTTGGCGTCTATATGTTCACTACATTCAGTACGCCTCGGGTGGAGATCATCTACTATGTACTGAGTGGTGTGATGATGCTCGTGCTCAATACTAATGTCAGTTTCAAGGTCAAGAATCCATATTACTTCATCAGTGTGGTTACAGTCATCATCACTCTATACGTAGGGACGAGGGCTTACTTTTACTATAGTGATGATTACCTTCCTTGGTACGGGTTGTTGGGTGGTTTGTTTGTTTTGGGAGTTGTGGCATCTTGCCTATTGGTCATCCATAGACCTCGAAAGGTCAAGACGATTACTAAGTAAAGTGTTTCAGCATTCTAATCTCCTCATTGGTCAATGGTCTTGACCATCCTCTTGGAAGTCCTTTCTTAGTCAATCCGGCATAGTAGATCCGATCGAGCCTCTGCACAGTATAGCCGAATGATTCAAAGATGCGTCTCACGATCCGGTTGCGACCGATATGTACGTCTATACTGATCTTGTACTTATCCGATCGATCGACATAATTGACCCTATCTACGGGGACATCACCATCCTCAAGTGTAATACCCTCCCTGATCTCTTGAAGGTGCTTAGCAGAGACCGGCTCGAGTAATGTAATGATATAAGACTTGATTACATTGCTACTTGGATGAGAGAGCTTCCTAGCTAGGTCACCATCATTGGTAATGAGGAGGAGCCCCGTAGTATTGCGATCTAGACGACCTACTGGATAGACTCTATCTGTCACCTTATCCTTGACCATATCCCATACTGTCTTACGACCTCTGTCATCACTCATGGTAGTGAGGACATTCTTAGGCTTATTGAGGAGGAGGTAAGTATGATTGATGGTAGGCTTGAGTTCTTTGCCTTGGTAGACTACTTTATCATTGCTTGTGACCTCGAGTGCTGGCTCGAGGTGGACTTTGCCGTTGACAGTAATCTTGCCTGCCTTGATGAGTTCGGCAGCTTTTCGCCTTGAGCAGACTCCAGAGTGTGCTACGTACTTATTGAGTTTGTATACTTTGGCCATAAGGATTGGAGTATCTAGATGAGGTCCTAAGAGCAGGAAGTGAGACGCTTTCGCTAAAAATCGAGATCCATAGACTGGTCTTCATTAATCTTAGAAGAGGCCTTCATAAAGCTGAGTGCTTGACTCTCACTCTCGGCAAATGGATCAGTAACGATATCTCCAAAGGTATTGAATCCTCCTTGATATTCGACAAACTTTACGAAATCAGGAATAAAGCTGAGCTTCACTGTCTCTAGGGCACCATTTCTGTGCTTAGCGACGATGATTTCTGCGAGATTACCTGCTGGATCATCCTCGGTAAATCCGTAATAACTCGGTCTATAGATAAATGTCACGATATCGGCATCTTGCTCGATGGCTCCGGACTCCCTCAGATCAGAGAGCATTGGTCTCTTATCTCCTGATCTTGACTCTACTGCTCTAGAGAGTTGAGAGAGTGCTATTACTGGCACACTCATCTCCTTGGCTAGACCTTTGAGAGCTCTTGAGATCATTGAGATTTCTTGTTCTCTGTTCCCGTTCTTGTTACTTGGCCCGGCAGACATGAGTTGGAGGTAATCGATGACTACGAGTTGGATATTATGTTTTTGTTTTAGCCTTCGGACCTTAGCTCTGAGTTCAAAGATATTGATAGATGGTGTATCATCTATGAATATTGGGAGATCAGAGAGCTTCTCTACAGCTTGCTGGAGTACTGGCCAATCTTGATCCTCTAACTTACCTGATCTGAGCTTACCCGAGTCGAGCTCGGACTCCATAGCGATCAGACGGGATGTGAGCTGCTTACCACTCATCTCTAGAGAGAATACGGCTACACCTTGACCATCTTCGGCTGCATTCTTAGCTAATGAGAGGGTAAATGCGGTCTTACCCATACCTGGTCGGGCAGCTAAGATGATGAGATCTGACTGTTGCCAACCGTTAGTCAACTTATCTAGACCATCAAATCCTGTAGTCACACCAGTCAATCCATCTTCCTTCTTGGAGATCTCATCTATCTCGTCGAGTACTTGAGGAGCTAGGATGGATACCTTCTGGAATCCCGTATTGAGATTCTTATCGGTAATATCAAACAACTTGGACTCAGCCTCATCCATGAGCTCGAGCACATCCTTGGCATCTTCGAATGAGTCTCTAATCGTATCGGTAGAGATCCTGATGAGCTCACGTTGGATATACTTCTGTGTAAGTATCCTAGCGTGATACTCTACATTGGCTGCTGAGGCGATCTTCTCTGTCAACTGCACTAGATAGCTGATACCACCGATATCTTCTATCTTCTGAGCCTTGATAAGTGCCTCTCTGACCGTAAGGATATCTATGGGCTTCTGGAAGTTATAGAGGGATTCCATGACGGCGTAGATCTCACTATGTGCCTGTACATAGAATGTATCTGGTCTGAGGATTTCGGAGACGAGTGACATTGCGTCTTTGTCCATCATGACAGCACCAAGGACAGCCTCTTCGAGTTCGATTGCTTGAGGTTGGACCTTACCGTAGAGCATAGGATCTACATCTGTGAGGTTCTTCTTGTTGTCTTTGTATTGCTGCTTAGCCATTGGATGGTATAACGAATCTTAGTAATCAATCAATGTCAGATATTACAAAAAAGTTTCAATTGAATATCAGGTTGACGAAGTTACAAGATTTATCTTTCAATACATATTGAGAGATTCCACAACTTCACTTGGAAAACTTGTGGATAATTTTACTTTGCGCTAATTCCCCTATTTGGCAAGCGACCAAGCCAATGTTTACGAGAGTATATTAATCAAAAACAGGCCATACGAGAGTTGTATGACCTGTTAGTATCTTTTCGATTATGATATTTCGTACTTATTTTACTCGGGTAGCATTGAGTTTTTCTTTGACCATCTCTATGAGTCCTTGCTGCTCACTGATTGAGTTTTCTGCTGATTTCTGATCTTGCATATTGGTAATGATTGCATCTTCAGCCTCTGCGATTTTATTCTCATATTCGGCAATCTGGTCATGGTATTTCTGATTTTCCTTTTTGAGTTTATCTAGAGATTTTTCTAGTGATTTGAGATTGCCTTCTTCAGCCTTGAGCTCGTCTTCTATGACAAGCGTCTTGGTCATAGCTTGATACTGCTCGAGCATACTATTGATATCTGCAATGACATCTGCTGAGTTACTAGAGTCTAGAAACACCATTCCATTATCAAAGAAGACTGATGTCCGTGTCATCCCATTGCCTTCTGCTACTTTCATGTAGAGATCAAGATTTTTGGATGATACTGTTGCCATCTTTGCACCTGTAGTCTCCCAAGTGTTAGATTTCCTATTGAACTTAGTCTTCTTGCTATATTGCTTGGCAAATGCTTTCCATGCCTCTTCGGCATGCTTAGCTGTGGCACCTTGATGCTCTATGACAAAGGCATTCTGAGTACCGAATGCTCCAGATACTTGCTGCTCAGTAATCTGAGAGTATCCTAGTACGCTAACGAAGAGTATCTGGGCTAATGTAATGAGAGATTTCATATTGACATTTTCATGAAAAAATAAATTGAAGTTGATCACTCTTGGCATCGTCCACGTTGTGTAAGATGCTGACTGGATAGAGTTACTTCTCTACTAGCTCTACACTTCTATCGATGAGTCTAAATCCATTCCCGTGGATATTGACTATCTCCAAGTCTTTATCTTTAGCCAAGTACTTTCTGAGTTTCGTGACGAAGACATCCATGCTCCTTGCAGTGAAGTAATTATCTTCTCCCCAGATCTTAGTGAGTGCCACGCTTCTTGGGAGTACATCATTCTTATATACACAGAATAGTCTGAGCAGATGTGCTTCTTTTGGCGACAGCTTATCTAACTCTTTGGTCGTACTTGGGTTGAAAGTTAACTCTCTCAATGGGTAATTGAAGTGGAAGTTACCTAGCTCAAATTCTTTGATGTCCTCGCTAGGATCAGCCTTCTTACCTGATCGTTTGAGGATTGCGTAGACTCTGAGTAAGAGCTCCTCTGAGTTGAATGGCTTAGTGATATAGTCATCTGCTCCTATCCTGAATCCTTCGACGATATCTTCTTTGAGAGTCTTAGCTGTCAAGAAGATGATTGGCACTTCAGAGTCAATATCTCTGACTTCTTTAGCGAGAGTAAATCCATCCTTCTTAGGCATCATGACGTCAAAGATGCAGAGGTCATATTTGCTCTTTTTGAATGTCTCTAGGCCTTGCTCACCATCAGTAGCCAGGGTGATATCAAAGTCGTTCATTTCAAGATATGATTTCAATACATCTCCAAAATTTCGATCATCTTCGACTAAAAGAATTTTTTGTGAATTTGTCATGAGAAATAAATATTATTAAATATTGGGGTTATTACAAGAGTTAAAATTTAAACTTACTTACTATTATGATGTTAAAATCTACCTTTGGTCACTTTGATTGAGAGGAATTTTTAAAATAAATGTACTTCCTTTTCCTAACTCACTTTTGACATCGATCGTTCCGTTGTGTGCATCTACGAGAGCTTTGACATAACTTAGCCCTAACCCGAATCCCTTCACATCATGTCGATTACCTGTATGTACTCGATAGAACTTATCGAATATGTGCTTGATAGATTCCTTGCTCATTCCGATTCCATTGTCTTGGACTGAGACCTCGATCGACTTACCTACATTACGAGTACTTACGTTGATTCGAGGCTTTTCGGACGAATATTTTTCTGCATTGTCAAGTAAGTTATGAATAATATTGGAGAGATGGTTCTGATCTCCATCAATCTCTGCAATGCCTGCTGAGAGATTAGTCGTGATAGTACCCTCTTTGAGTTCGACTTTGAGTCTTGAGTTTTCGACGGCACTCATTATTGTTTGATGGACATTTACTCTGACGAGATTGAGATCAAACTCCCTCTTATCGATCCTCGCCATCTGCAATACTTTCTCTACTTGATTGAGCATCCGAGTATTCTCTTGCTTTATGATCCCTGTAAATCTCTTAATCTTCTCTTCGTTACTTATAATAGTAGGACTGAGGATAGAGTCTGAGGCTAAAGAGATCGTAGCGATAGGCGTCTTGAACTCATGTGTCATATTATTGATAAAGTCTGTCTTCATCTCAGAGACTTTCTTCTGTCGGAAGACTACGATCATGGTGTAGATAAAGCAAAATGCAATCATGGCCGTAAAGAGTAATGAAAACACCAGTGGCAATACTATAGATGACAAGATAAATGACCTCTTGGAAGGAAAGTTGATTTTCAGTGCTCCTACCTCCAACTCTGGAGTATCGAAGAGTTGGATACTATATGGAGTGTTGTACAGGATATTGTCATAGTCGGTCTCAGTGTCAGAGGAGGCACCGACGCCAACAGTTGCCACAAAGTTACCATTGAGAGATGTGAAGTCAGCATCTCTCATAGAGTAGACACCGTAATCATAGTCAAGTATCAGTCCCCTACTGCCAAAGGCTTGCTTGATGTACCCATCGAGTTTTTCTAAATCTATGTCCTTGAGCTTTGCCTCTGGATCTAGCAGATATGGCATACTCGAGAGTTCATAATTTCTCAGACCTGCTGACCATCCTTCTTTGGGTTTTTTGAGGTACTTATCTATGGCATCATTCCCTTCTTTGCTGAAGAGCTTGCCATTCCTATTCTTCATGATCTCGAGGGTGACGGTTTCGGCATCATCTTCGAGGCGATTCTTGACCTCACCAAGTGCCTCATACACCTTGATGTCAAACTTATTGTCATCGAGCTTGAACTGCCACTTGAGATAGAGCAGCTGTATCGCTGCAATACCAATCATCGCTGCTCCCATCAATCCAATAATTATCCAAACTGCCCTTTTACTCATAGTGAATTATCTGTAAAGAGAAACATAAAACTTGAAAGATTGGGTCTCAATCAACATCAATTTAATCCTAAATTAACTCAATAGATGGATAAGCTATAAATTTCTAGTTATATTTAGTTAATCTAAGGTGCCTCTAATTAAAAAAAATCTTCAAACTATGTACTACCGTCTCATAGGTGCTATCCTTCTCCTCCCATTCTTTGGTCATAGCCAAATCAACACTTGCGGCAATCTCATGTTAGAGTCAAGTCTAGAGCATCGATATGAGGGATATCGCGATGCTGTAATCAACACTCTCACAGATGTCAAAGAGAGTACATCACTCCGAGATGGAGATACCTTGACTATCCCAGTAGTCGTCCACTTAATCTATAATGCTGACGCAGAAAATCTCTCGGATCAGCTCATATTAGACCAGATAGCAGTACTCAATCAAGACTTCTCTAGGACCAATCCAGATGTAAGTAATACAAGAGATATCTTCAGTGATGTGGCTGGGACTGCTCACATCCAATTTGAGCTGGCGGGGATAGATCCAGATGGCCAACCTACTCCTGGTATTACTCGCAGACAGACGAGTGTCTCTTCATTTATTGAGTTTGACTTTGCTGTATATCTCCAGGCATTGGTTGATTGTGGTGTCGATATCTTTGATCCCGAATCTATCGCAGACAATATCGACTGTATCACGGAACGCCTCGACATCCTAGAGTTAGACAAGATGAAGAGTCAGTCAACCGGTGGCACAGATCCATGGGATGTCAACAAATATCTCAATATCTGGATCTGCAATATGTCGATCGATCTTGGCGGTAATCAGACGCCATTTATCCTCGGCTTCGCTTATCCGCCAATGAATGCTCCTAACTGGCCCTCCGATCAGCTCCCTGATGACTATGCAGCCGTGGACGGAGTTGTGCTTCACTATGAAGCTGTCGGACCCAATAATCCAGCTGCTGGGCAGCTCGCTATGACCAATAACAGAGGAAGGACAGCTACTCACGAAGTCGGTCACTATCTCGGACTTAGACACATCTGGGGTGATGGAGACTGCAGCATGGATGACTTCATGAGTGATACTCCTCCCGCTGGGACCAACTCTCAATCAGATGATATCCAGAATCTCCCAACATGTGAGGAACTCCAACAGAAAGACAGTTGTACCGATGATGCTCTGCCTGACATGATAGAGAACTATATGGACTACAGTATCGAATCTTGTCAAAACATGTTTACCAATGAACAAGTAACACTGATGAGACAGATGCTACTCGGACCTCGATCATCCCTACTAGAGAGCAATGTACTCACAGATACACCTGACATCCAAGATGAGACGCTTACTCTTTACCCAACACTGACGAGTGGCATCATCAACATCAGTAAACTACCAGATACCAATCTCTCGTATCAAGTACTCGGAGTAAATGGTGTGACACATCTCATCAATACCGACCTAAGACATCCAGTAATTGACATTAGTGCTCTTGACCCAGGCATCTACTTTGTCAGAGTCACAATCGGTCAGCAAAGTACTCTGACTAGAGTAGTGAAGTATTAGCAAGGAGTACACAGCATGTGGATTCTCTTTTTAATGAAGCAGCAGAAATGACTTTTTCGCCGTATTGTGATCTCAATATTATGTAAGTGGGTACTAATCTCCTAGATTTGGAGTTTATTCCTTCTAAATCCTCATACTTATGCATCGGATAATTCTGTTATTGATCTTCTCATTTGGCATCAGCCTATCGATCATCTCGGGACAGACGACTACACCATTCCAGACCTGGTCGGTTGTAGAGTTGGGGTATGACCTTGGTAAGATTGACTTAGAATCCAATTATCAACTCAGACACTCATATGAGGAGCAAGCATTACTCGAGAGACACTTTGGTGAGATAGGCATCTCTTATAAGGTATTGAAAGAGCTCAAGGTAGGGAGTGTACTCAGGATAGGTAAGGACAGACGTAAGGATGAGTTCAATCCATTCAATAGGATCGCTATCTACTCTCAATATGCACATGACGTCAGTCGATTGACTCTCAAGTACAAAGTCCAATGGCAACATCAAACGAAGACAGTCAAAGAGGAAGACAGAATCACCGATAAACTCAGGATTAAAGTCACATCAGAGTATAATATCAGGAAGTGGAAATTTGACCCAGTCTTCGCAGTAGAGTACTTTATTGCCAATCCCCGGATGACAGGATATGCCGGCGAGAAGTTTAGGTGTACGCTTGGTACAGAAAGAGAAATTGTCAAAAACCTCGTAATAAAAGGAGCTTACCGCATGGAGTTTGGTACAGCAGCAGATGTCACTAACCTTGCGATAGCACAGTTGGAGCTCAGCTATTCATTCTGACAGAGAGAGTACTCATCGAGATGAAAGAGAGCAATCACAATATCGTTACAACCCTAAGTCACCTCAAGCCTATATCGCTTGAAGAGATGAATGCAGTGGCTCTAATGAAGCGATTGGATTCGAAGTTTATCCTGTCAGTGGACCGATTGCCTACATTGCTCCATCGCATCAAAGATGATTATGCATTACTCACCATCAATGACGATAATATCTTTGATTATCGGACTACCTACTATGATACTGATGTCCTAGAGACATATACAGACCACTTGCGTGGAAAGTCTGCACGCCACAAAGTGAGAATCCGAGAATATACTAATACAGAGGTGTGCTACTTCGAAGTCAAAAAAAAACAAAACAATGGTGTCACAGATAAGGTGAGAATAAAGACCCAAATCATCAACTCAAAGTTAACACCTGAGCAAAGAGAATTCTTTGACAATCACTTACAAGACGCATCGAGTGACCAGTACAGTAAGGTCTTGACTAATACATTCAATAGAATCACGCTTGCTAATCCAGGTAATCAAGAGAGGGTTACGATAGACTACAATCTCAGCTTCAGTGATGACTTACAGACGAGGACATTTGACAATCTCTGTATCATCGAGATCAAACAACCGCGAATCAATCGATTGACAGCCATATTTTTGGGACTCAAATTAATGCAAATTAGACCTTTGCGAATCAGCAAATACTGCCTTGGAGTCTCTGCTCTCAAAGATGTGAAATCCAATCTATTCAAACCAAAACTCCGAACAATCAACAAAACAATACACACTTATGGAACTGTTTGAAATACCTCTATATGATGATGACTTTATCAAGTTGTCGTTCAGATATCTTATCAATTTCATCTTTTCGTTTATACTGATTAGAGGGATCTACTATCCTACTTCTAAGCGTAAGGACTACCTATTCACCTACTTTATGATAAGTACTGTAGTGTTCCTGATCTGTTTCACTCTCAAAAAGTTTGAATTAGGTCTAGGCATGGCACTCGGCCTCTTTGCCATCTTTGGCATCCTAAGATATCGGACTGATACGATCCCTATCAAAGAGATGACCTATCTCTTCGTCGTCATAGGCATGGCAGTGATCAATGCCCTAGCGAATAAGAAGATGAGCATAGCAGAGGTCGTATTGGCCAATACGCTTCTCCTCACCATAGGCTATATCTTAGAGAAGGTATGGCTACTCAAGCATGAGACAAGAAAAAACATCCTCTATGATCGGATAGAGTATATCAAACCTGAGCACTATGATGCTCTCAAGACAGACTTAGAGTCTCGGACTGGTCTAGTCATCAATAGAATAGAGGTGGGGAAGTTAGACCTCCTAAGAGATACAGCTAATGTAAGGATATACTATTATGATCACGATCAACTCAGAAATTACGAAGAGAGAGTGTAATCTACCACTACTTACACTGTGAAGACTAGGTATCTCTGGGTGATGGGAAGTGAGTATTATCTGTTGATATTGGGGATAATTGTATTGTTAGAGGTAAGCAAGAATCCCTGAATCACAGTCGAACGAATAAAATCTATCAAAGGAAAGAATCACTAAAACTTGTATTCAAAAGAGACTTTATCGATAACGTTCCAATATTATATAATGCAAAGTTTATATATCCTACTCCAAAAGATGGGAAGGACAACATGGGGATATTATTTAACCACTTAACGACGACTATTACTGATAGAAAAACTCGAAAACGTGAGTATGATAATGATAGAAGTCAAAGATTACATTGGCTTAAGTTTCATATCAATAAAGGTAAAAATGACAATGTGTTAGCTTTTTCAGTCAAAGAGCCAGAAGGTATTAGAACCTATATTTATGACATTGATGAATTGTATGTGATTATACTTGAACCACTATGGAAAGTTGCAGCTTATTATCTCTTAACAGCTTACTATCTGAGAGGTAAAGATGTAAAAAGAAATAAAATTCTAAAAAAATACAAAAGAAGGCTTAGTGATTTGGTATAAATGCAAAAAACGCAGAACATCTTGGTTTGCGTTTTTCGATTTCCTTCCTTCGAATGAAGGATGAACTTGGTGCATAAGTAACTCTTTCTTCAATTATAACCAAATTGGATTATAAAAGTTCCATTAAGCATTGATAGTCAAGCTAATACAACATGTAAAGCGAATGAAATGCCTACAGCTAACACTAGATATGCTCGCATATCTGTTCGTTCCTCACAGAGACCACGACATATCATTATCCGTCCGTTATCATCAATGTGCTAAAAAATGATCTTAATTCCTCCGGGTTTAATCAAATTTGCATCATTTTGCACTTAGTTGTGGGTTATAATTTCATATTTACTAATAATTGACGATATAGATATCTATATTAGTATAAATTACTAAATATGGACATAAAAGACTTTGTTGCAGGTAAGTTTATAGAACAATTGGAATACAAGTCCTTCTCACCTAATAAAATCAATAAACAGTGGATTATTTCGAATCCTGAAGTGAACAGTCTTTTGTCAGAAGCTAACAGACTGATAGGAGAATTGAATGCTTTTTCACAAATTATTCCAGACGTTGATTTTTTTATAACAATGCACATTATGAAAGAAGCAACAACATCAAGCAAGATTGAAGGCACTAAAACAAATATGGATGAGGCACTTATAAAAGATGAAGAAGATATAAATCCAGAAAAAAGAGATGACTGGGGAGAAGTTCAAAACTATATAAATGCAATTAACAAGTCAATTGAAGAATTAAAGAATATTCCAATCTCTAATAGGCTATTAAGGCAAACTCATGAAGTACTTCTCTCAGGTGTACGAGGTAAACATAAACTTCCTGGACAATTTAGAAGAAGTCAAAATTGGATAGGTGCTACACTAAAAGATGCAATATTTATTCCGCCACACCCCTCCGAAGTAGAAGAATTAATGTCAGACTTAGAAAAATTTATTCATAATGAAAAGATAAGCGTACCTCATCTAATAAAAATTGGGATAATTCATTATCAATTTGAAACAATTCATCCTTTTCTTGATGGAAATGGAAGATTAGGAAGACTTTTAATTTCGTTATATCTTGTTAGTAAAAAAGTATTATTAAGACCCTCACTCTACCTCTCAGACTTTTTTGAGAAAAATAAAGCCTATTACTATGACAATCTCATGATAGCAAGAGTCTCAAATAACTTAACCCAGTGGATTAAATTCTTTTTAGTAGGAGTTATAGAAACATCAAAAAGTTCAATTTCCGTATTCAAAAATATACTGAAATTAAAATCAAAATTGGAAACAGAGGTATTACCTAAGCTTGGCTCTAAGGTGAAGAAAGGCCAAACGTTACTAACGATTCTATATCAATATCCTATAGTGAGAACAAAAAATGTTGCAGCATTTTTAGACATTTCAACCTCAACTGCTAACAGACTAATAATGGACTTTATAGGACTTGGTATACTTGAAGAATATACAGGATACAAAAGAAACAGAAAATTTATATTCCGAGAATATGTTGACTTGTTCAAATAAAAACTGATGATAATCACGTAGACGGCTAACAAGATTGTAGTACTGCCAGTACACCTCTTACAGCTCTGCTAAGCGAAGTCGAAGTACCACTGTAACCATTCGACTGTGCTCAGGGCTGGCTGTACGGTACTTCCCGTTAGGCGGGACAAGCTGTATACGGCGGTTCACCTAATCGAAACTCTGAATTTAGAGGAGTAGTCAATCTATTCAACTGACTAATTCTGATAATTCTTGATGATAGCTATCATCGCCTCTGGCGGGACGAGCTTGTGTGTATGTGCTCTGATGACTCCGATAAGGTCCTCTACGAGTTGCTCTCTGAATCCAAGGATAAATCCAAACTTACGTACGATTCCTATCTCATCTTCTGTGATCTTGTGATCGATTTTCATCTGGAAGAGTAAGAAGTATAGGATTTGCATCCTTTGAGCCTCATCGCGAGGTGGTTCTAGAGGATAATCCTCTAAGTTGGTCCTGACTTCTTCGAGATCTCCTACTGGTAAGTCGATTGCCTCGCAGACTGCCTCCATATATGCTCTCTCTCTGTCATGGACATCCTGATCAGCAGTACTCAACTGCATTAACAATGCTAGGATAGATCGCTTCAACATGCGTTCTGGCAATTCTGAGTAGTCCATAGTTTTTTACTTTTTTCCAACTGTATGACAATACTCCAATTATACTTTGAAGGAGATTTACACTGGGAAGGTAAGACTTATTGATCAATCTCTACACAGAGATACCTTCTAAATTGGAGTGCAAAGTGCTGCATTCTCTCTAATTGCTGGTCTGTGAACTCGTGCACCTCTGCGGTGTATGACATATGATTCTGGTCAATAATTGCTTGTGAAGTCAGTCCTTGGAGTTCGAGATTGATAGAATCTAATCTCCACGGGTGTTTGAGACCTAAGAAGTGTCCCATCTCATGGACTAATGTCGTAGCCTCTTCTAATCCTAAGTAACTCAGATAGATCCGGTCAAATCTTGGAGTATTATACTCATATGCATACTGTCTCGCCTTAAGTACTGGCGTAAATCCCAATAACTCACCTACGTTGCCATCCGTAGCATACGTCTCACAGACGAAGATATTGACCCCACCTTGAATCTCTATAGGCTGAGTAAATTCTCTAATGATCTCCGACCCTGTTCCATAGATCTCATTTTTGATCTCTGGCAGATAGACTTGCCTCTCATCTAAGACGATATGTCCAAGTTCAAATCTGATGAGCCCTTCAAATTCCATATTGAGTATCTTGATGTTTTCACCAATCTGGACTGTAGTCTTAGGATCACTTCTGTTCTCTGCATTCATGAGATAGAAGTTTACCTTCATGAGTGGGATACCTGTAATTGTCTCTAATGGCTCACCATCTAGTGGTATGACGATGTCTTGAGTAGTCCCTATCAGAGGTACCAACATGAGGAGGATGACAGACAAGAGGGCAGCATACTTCTGCCTTAGCTTGGTGAGCTTAGGGGAGATGACATACTGACAATATCCTTGCTGAGGATTGAGCTTGTAATAATTCTGATGATAGGCTTCGGCAGGATAGAATACTTGATCAGTATCTACCTCAGTGACCACTGGCAATCCCCATATTTCTTCGGCATTTGCGACAGCAGTATTGATGACCTCCAAGTCACTCTCCTCGGAGTAGTAGATCGCAGATCTATACTGAGTACCTACATCATTGCCTTGTCGGTTGAGTGTCGTGGGATTATGCATGACGAAGAATATCTCGAGCAACTGTCCCAGAGAGATCTGATCATTGTCATACGTGATCTTGACCACCTCTGTGTGACCAGTGACTCCCATGCAGACGGTCTTGTATGTCGGATGATCATCATGACCACCTGCATACCCAGAGACTGCTGAGAGTACTCCCTTGATGTCTTGGAATATCGATTCGATACACCAGAAACATCCACCACCAATTATGATTACTTTCTCATCCATATGTTACATTCTAAAACTCAATAATCGCAGAGTTGTTGTGATTATTGGCGACACTCTGTATCAACTCTTACCATAGCTAGCATCATATCCACTTACCTCTGAGATGATAAGATACGAGGTGGAGTCTCTCTGAGTATTCTCGGATCTGAGGAGAACAAGTCAGAATGTCAATGCTCAATCCTTCACTCATCCGTCCCATGACCTAGAAGAATATACCTACGTTGAACAACCAATAATTGTAGTTGCTTCCCTTGACCATATTGAAGGCATTGATAAGACCTCGATGATACTCCACATCCAGCCTTGCTGGACCTAGATTGAAGCCAATCCCTCCTATCCCGCTTGCTGTAGCGCTGTTGAGCACAGGATTTTGATTGATTGCTGTCGCCTCTTCGGATTCGACGAAGGTATCGATCGCTGCTTGCACTTTGAGGCGAATCTTGAAGAGTGGGGTCAGTTGGAAGATATTGAATCCGAGACCAATTTTTGGCTTGATGATGGAGATACTTGCTTGGTGATCAAATAGACTGAGCTGATCTGCAGCGACAATATCCACAGAGTGGAGTTGCAGTCCAGCTAAAAAGTACATATCGCCATCATTGATAACGAAGTCGCCTCCTACGTGGACTCCTCCATGGAACAATCCATCTGGGGTAAACTGAGTCAAACTATTCTGCATACTCGTGACACCAGCATAGACATGGAGACCTGCTTGACCATGTACCCATTTAGTCGAAAAAAATAGAACTACTAAAAATAATAGTACAACTTTGTGATATTGAGTGGGATGATTCATCTTTGCTTGATTTTTTTGATCTAATTAGAATTATTATGTATCCAGATTTATCTTATTTTTTTCATGACTTGTTTGGCACTTCTGTTGACAATACTACGTCCATCTTCAAGACGTTCGGTTTGTTCCTTGCTTTAACCTTTGTCGTCTCTGCATGGATTCTTGCCAAAGAACTCAACAGAATGGAAAAAGAAGGCACCATCGGCAAACTCAAGAATATCGCTAATCCATCGGATAAGTCTCATCAGAATTCATGGATCAAGGATGCAGTCATCAATAGTCTATTGCTTGGTTTCCTAGCATACAAGATACCATATATTTCTCAAAACTTTTCAGAATTCAAAGTCAATCCTGCTGGGATTCTCTTCTCGAGTGGTGGCAATCTTCTCTTGGGTCTTATCGCAGCGAGTGTCGTTGCTTATCTGGTCTATCTTACGCATCGTAAGAGTGATCACGCTGCACCATTAGTCAAGGAGTGGCCTCATCAGAAAGTCGGCGATATCATCATTATCGCTGCGATCACAGGGATCATGGGAGCTCGTATCTTCTCAGTCTTAGAGAATTGGCAGAGCTTTGTAGCTGATCCTATCGGTCAGTTATTCTCAGGGAGTGGATTGACGATCTATGGTGGTATCATACTGGCAGGTCTTACCCTCGTATGGTACTCTAGATATATCGGTCTCAGGACATCTCACTTAGCTGATGCTGCAGCCCCGTGTCTAGCACTTGGATATGGTATAGGTCGGATGGGTTGCCAGTTTAGTGGTGATGGAGATTGGGGTATTCCCAACTTGGCAGCCAAGCCAGATTGGTTCTTCTTACCAGATTGGGTATGGGCATACGATTATCCACGCAATGTCCTCAGAGAAGGCGTACCTATCCAAGATTGTGTAGGTCACTACTGCAATAGACTCGCAGACCTCGTCTACCCTACTCCTATCTATGAGATCACGATTGCATTGATCACATTTGGTCTCCTCTGGTACTTGCGTACACGGCTACCAAGAGCAGGGATGCTCTTCTTTGTCTATCTGTTCTTGACTGGGTTAGCAAGATTCTTTGTCGAAGGTATTAGAGTCAACGAACGATATGATCTCCTTGGACTTGGGTGGTCTCTCTCTCAGTGGATAGCAGTCCTATTTATGCTCGGCGGTGTGGCTGGCTATTTTTGGACTAGATCCACTGGTAAGGAGATTAACAGACCAGCCGCGTAACCTCTAGATTAACGTAAAAGAGAGACTAGACCAAAAAAGTAACTGCTCATTAGTGAGACACTACTGACAATCTCCGTGAGAGTTATCCGTGAGAGTTATCCACTAATTGAGCTTTATTCTTTGCTCACGATTGGACAATTCCCATGTCAGATGGAAGATATGTCTCCCGATCTCTGACATCTTATCAAAGTTGATCTTATCCACAGTATCTCCTGGTTGATGATAATCAGCATGCGTCCCATTGAAGAAGAAGATGGCTGGTATCCCTCTACTTGCAAAGTTGTAATGATCAGATCGGTAATAGTATCTATTAGGATCGTTTTCGTCATTATATCTATAATCTAGAGTCAAGTGAGTATAGTCAGTGTTGACTTTTTCATTGATATTATGGAGATCCATTGAGAGTCTATCTGATCCGATAACATAGATATAATTGGGATTGTCAGTATACTTATCATCTACACGTCCTACCATGTCTATATTGATATCTGCTACCGTATTAGCGAGTGGATAGAGAGGATTCTCAGCATAGTACTCTGACCCAAGGAGACCTTTCTCCTCGCCTGTTACGAGCATGAAGAGTAGTGTCCGTCTCGGGGAGATGCCATCTCTTGCCGCTTGCGCAAATGCGTCTGCCAGCTCGAGGACGGTACTCGTCCCAGATCCATTATCGTCTGCACCATTGAAGATCTCGTCACCTTTACGACCGATATGATCATAGTGAGCAGAGATGACAATAACCTCATCCGCTTTATCAGTACCAGGGATGACTCCCATGACATTATTACCAGAGATGAGAGTCGCATTTTTTTTCATCTCTAGGTTGAATTTGTTTTTGAAAGCAAAGCCTTTGGACTTGCCTTTACGCATGATTAGCTTCCTGAGTTTTGTAAATTTTCTCGTTTTCTTTCCGATGATTTCTTTGGCAATAGTACTAGATATATATGTGTGGTTAGCCCAAGGTCCCTCTTGTGTTAGATCACCAAGATCTAGCTTAGGACCCACGAGATACTTCCGATTTTTGAATAAAAATTCTTTGAGATTTTCTTCGATGATGAGGACCATCTTGACTCCTTTAGCTTTAGCGAGCTCTAGTTTTTTACCAGTATCGGTAGACCATTCAGACCATTCCTTAGTCCCAGTGAGATATGATGTACTGTCTGACCTGATCGGTTCACCATTGTAGATCATGATGACTTTTCCTCTGACATCTTTGTTGCCGTAGTCGGAGTACTTAGGATCATCAATCCCATACCCAAGGTAGAGGACTTCGTCAGTGTTGATCTCAGTATCCGTATTGGTTGTGGGGAAAGACATATAGTCTCTCAGATGCTTATATTCTTTACCATTTACATTCATGGTATTCATCTCCCATTGGCTCATCGTAAATGCGATAGGCTGGAGATAAGTATTGCCATTGGCAGGGTTGTCCAGACCGATTGACTCGAAGTGTTTGACGATGTAATCTCTTGCAAGATCATTTCCGGGATATCCTGTTTCTCTACCTTCGTACTCGTCGGATGCAAGGATACTCAGGTGATCATAGAGATCATCTGGTGTGATCGTATTGGCATACTTTACTTGTGGGAGATTAGTGTCAGTAATCTTGATTGCTTCAGGACCTGGAGCTGAGATTCCACTATTCCACTGAGCATGGAGTGTAGCTGAGAGTGCTACACATAAGTAGCAGAGAGTGAGTTGCTTAGATACAAATCTTATTGATACGTCTTTCATGTCTTCCTCCTTCAAATGGAGTATTTAGGTATGTATTTACAATTTCTTTTGCTTGTTCGATTGCCGTGTATCGTGCTGGGATGCAGAGGACATTAGCATTATTATGTTGCTTGATGAGTACAGCTATCTCTTTGATCCAGCAAATACCTGCTCGGAGAGTTTTGTACTTATTGGCAGTCATGGCTACCCCATTAGCAGTACCACAGATGAGTATTGCGAGGTTAGCCTTACCAGACTCTACAGCCTTACAGACCTGATGAGCAATATCTGGATAGTCTACTGATTCGCTAGTCTTCACTCCGTAGTCGAGTACTGTATAGTGATCACTGAGCATCTCGATGATGGCAGCTCTATACTGGTACCCTGCATGGTCACAGCCGATTGCTATTGTGAGTTTATCTTGCATTATTCTCTAGTTTCCATTCATTTTACTGATATTGTACTCGCCATAGAGATCCTCTATTTGCTTTCCATATTCAGGGCTAATTTGCTTACTGTATTTGAATACTTCTTGGAGTCCTTTGATCGTATATGAGTAGTCCGTCTTGAATGATTGGAATGCGTCCTCATCAATATCATCAATAAACTTAGCCTCTTGGTAGAGCTGCTCTGCTAGGATGTCTGTATGCTTCATCGCCGAGTCCTTATCTCCAGCACTAATCAAGATCTCTATGAATGGGATCACGGTATTATCGTACGGAAAGTTGAAATGAGGAAATGCTTCAAAGTATTTATTTGCCAGATTTGCGGCTTTCTCTTTCTGACCAGTCTGAACTAAGGCATCTGCAGTACGCATCATGATGAGTTTCATCGCTTGGATCTCTGCGGCATAGCTCTCATCGATGAAGGTGTCCTCCTTATCAAAGTTACCCCATCTCCACTTATTCATGATATTGTCATATGTCGTCTCAGTATCTACCCATCCACTTCCGTAAATGCCAAGCGACCTATCACTCTGAGTCCGATAAGGGACCAATCTGAGTCCAAGACCTTCTACTTCCATATAGTCATTGAGACCTAGGAGTTTGTCATTACGACAAGTCACTGCAAAGTAGATAGGTCTATCATAGAGATTAGAGATGATTATATCCATGATTGCCAATTGATCTTTGGTGATATAACTCCTCTTAGGATCAAGGCTAATCGGGATATGTGAGACGACTGTACTATCTATCTTATCTATCCATCCTCCCTGCAATGCTTTTTGAGAGTCGATAGGCAGGATGAGGTTGGTCGTCCTCATGATAGTTTGTCCTTGGACATTATTTTTCGGTGAGCCGATGAAGTTAAACTCATCATAGATATTTCGCGGTTGCGATAGGTTGTTTTCTGGACTGTAGAAGAAGACTTGATTTCTCAAAAATCCTCGGTATGCTGACTCTGGAAGGGTAAATTTGAGAGGTGCAGATTCATTGACCTTATCATCTAGCTTATTGATATACCAATCTACTGCGATTAGACTCAAGTTGACAACTCTGACATCTCTACGGATATTCTCCACCTCTTGTGCATACCAGAGAGGGTATGTATCATTATCTCCATATGTAAAGATAATTGCATTCTCTTCTACAGAATTGAGGAAGTTAGAGGCATAATCTCTAGATGCATAATGCCCCATCCTACTATGATCATCATAGTTCTGGAAGCCCATGAGTAGAGGTGCTACCATGACTATGACTCCGGCGATAGCAGCTGGCGCCACACCACTGATCTTATCTCTCAGGATATCATAGAGTGCTATCACTCCGAGACCGATCCACATGCAGAAGGTGAAGAAGGAGCCGACGAGTACATAGTCTCTCTCTCTTGGCTCGATCGGTGGCTGATTAGAGTATAAGATTAGTCCAAGTCCTGTAATCAGGAAGAGTAACATCAGTATCGAGAAGTCTTTAGTCCTGTTGAATGCTTGGTAGATCAATCCAAATAACCCAAACAAAAATGGAAGCATAAAGTACTTATTGGTGCCTTCGTCAGAGAGTGCTGAGTCTGGCAACTCATCCATACTATAGAGCTTAGCCTCGTCTATCGGCTTGATCCCTGTGATCCAGTGTCCTGCTGACTTATCCCAAGGTTTATACCCTTGCTTGGCATTTTGCTTACCAGAGAAGTTCCACATGAAGTATCTCCAGTACATCCAGCCTACCTGATACCTGATGAAGTATTGGAGGTTGTAACCAAATGAAGGTTTGCCTTTGAGCTCCTTATTATAGATGGCTTTATACCAGTCTCTATGTTGCTGTGGTCTACCAGGATCTGCATGACCGATCCTAGGGAAGAGCATCTTATCTTTATTCTTGTAGACATAGTCGAGCTTACGATCGATGATTTCGTATTGATCACCTACTCTACCATATCTATCTTCTTGGACCATATCATCTACCTTGGCATCGAAGTGTGGACCATACAAGAGTGGTCTCTCTCCATACTGCTCCCGATTGAGATAAGGTAAGAGTCTAAGTGCATCAGACGGGACATTCATATTTACAGGAGTGTCAGCGTTAGCTCTGATTACGATCACTCCGATTGTTGAGAATGCGATAGTGCTCAAGAGTGCTGCCATTGCACCAAACTGAATGAGGTAATTCTTCTGATGATGTGCTAGCTTGAAGAGGTAAAAAAACACTACTCCAATCACGATAAGTGTCAATACCAACCCTGAATGGATCGGGAGTCCGAGACCATTGACTGCTGCTAATTCTAGATTTTTCCAGAGAGTAGGGATTCCTACGATGATGACCTTCTGGACAAATACGATGAAGAGGGCTCCACAGAAGATACTCGCGATCACTCCAAGTGGCTTAGTCTTCTCATATCTCTTGAAGTAATACATCAGTCCGATCGCAGGGAATGCAAGTAGTGAGAGTAAGTGTACCCCGATCGAGAGGGCACCGCAGTAGATACTCATCAGTAACCATCTATCATGCTGTCTATCATCTGGTAAGAAGTACCACTTGGTCGCAGTCCAGAATGTCAATGCTGTAAACATCGTACTCATCGCATAGACTTCTCCCTCTACTGCCGAAAACCAAATACTCGAGCTAAATGCTGTACTCAGTCCTGCCGCTAATCCGACAAACAGTAGAGCAACATTGTCACTCGACGTAGCCTGATGACCCTTGGTCAAGAGGCTATGCCCAAATAGCATGGCAATCCTAGACACAAAAAATGCAGAAAATGCAGTACAGACTCCAGACATAAAATTCACCGCAAACGCTATATTGGCTGGATTACTGCTAAACCAATCAGGTAACAGTGTAAATATCCGTCCAATCAACATGAAGAGAGGTGCACCAGGTGGATGTACTACTTGTAACTTGTATGCTCCAAGTATAAACTCACCCACATCCCAGAGACTCCCAGTCCGTTCCGCAGAGAAGTAGTATACAATGAGGGCAATGGCAAATACCGCCCAACTTGCTATTTTTTTTACTTGAGTAAATGATTGCATTAATACAGGTCTTAGTTATGAATTCCAAAAGTACAGATACTTAACCAATCTATCCCTATTGGTGGTATATCGAGTATAGACATTTGTCTAAGGACTAGGCTCTTCTATAGAAATAACACCCCCAATCATCGTCCGACTACAGAAATCTTACCGATGGAATACTGTACAGATACTTACTAAGAAGCTGACAGATCTATCCATAATCTACACTGGCTTATACGCCACTGCCTTGATCTCTATCAATAGATTAGGATGGGGCAACTGATGGACTGCGACTGTCGTCCTAGTCGGACCCGTATGATCGAAGAATGTACCGTAGACTTCGTTATACCCTTTGAAATCTTTCATGTCAATCAGGAATGTAGTGATATCTATGATGTCTTCCTTCCCAGCATCCATTGACGACAATAATGCCATGATATTATTGATTACAGCCTCGGTCTGGAGTTTGATATCGAGCTGCCATTTGCCCTGAGCATCTTGAGTAGCGCCTACATGAGTATTGTCAGGTCGTCGGCTACTCGTCCCAGATACATAGATGAAGTCTCCGACTCGCTTGACATGAGGATAGTTGCCAAGTGGTTGTGCTTTGTCCTTGAGGAGTTTACTTTGTGTCATAGTCTGATTGTGTGGTGAGTTGATAGATCACTGGCTTGCTCGGTGCTGCATCGAGCGGGAGTGATGGGATCTGAAGGTTGAGTAGATAGAGTCCATCTGAGACATTGTCAGGGATATAGATCATCTCTGTGATGGTATTCTGATCTCTGGACTCTTCGCTAGCATCATGACCTGCTACATTCCAAAAGAGATGGTGACAGGCTAACTGGCCATCATCATACTCTCTATCTACAGAAGGTAAGTCGAGGAGCAAGTGATTGACTCCCATCTCTACCAAGAATGTCATGGCATCTGATGACAGATATGGCGGATTAGTATCTGAGTAATCGATAGAGAGCTTGTCAGTACCATTGGGTAATGTCCTGATCATGAGAGCCTCTGGTCTCGAGAGGTCATACCCAAGCTGAGTATAGCTCTCCTCGATGTCCTTCCTCTCTAGTACTCGGTCACCGTCTTCTAAGAGAGTTACATTGATGGATAAGACACCAGCGATGAAGTGAAACTGCTTGAGCTTATCATTGATCGATTCCTGGGCATGAGTGATGTGTCCGAGACATTCTGTGTGAGTACCATTTCCGTGAGGGTTCAGTTGGACATTATAGAAGTTGACTGGAGCTCCCTTAGATACTGATCCCACAAAGTCGCCTGATTGATATGGAGTCACCTTGTAATCTGTCGAGTGGAAGCACTTCACTTGACCGACAGGGATGGAGCAGTCAATCGGTCTAGCCAAATCTGCTGTGTAGGTTGTGTGCTGGTGGGTGAGGGTAATGAGCATCGTAGTGGTTAAATATTAGCGAATACAGATACACAAGTTACAAAACTCTCTAAGTGTGTGGAAGGTATCTTGCGATAATACTCACTATGTGTACTCCTTCTCGTCTGTACATTATTGTCTCAGTATTTATCACACAATTGACATTTACGCAAGTAAGCGACGATCCCTCACTCTATCTCATCTATTGCGATCGCTAATCGATGATCCTTAGCTGTGATTGCATCATCCTCATCATGTGTACTGAGATTGATAGTTACTGTATTATATGAGTTAGACCAGTCGGGATGATGGTGTTGTTGCTCAGCTATTTTAGCGACAGCGGTCATAAAGTCGAAGGCCTCCTTGAAGTCTTTGAACTGATAAGTCTTACTCAGTTTGTTATCGATAATTGGCCATTGTGATCTCAGCATTGGCATGCAAATGTCTAACTTGAAAAGCGACGCATCGCTAACTTTACAAAGATGAATAATCCAACAAAAATGAGTACTACATACTGAATTGGCAACATTGTGAATGCTCCAATGATCAACCGAGTCTTGTCTAATACCCACATCAATGCAAGCACTAATGAGATCGTAAGGATCAGCGATGACAACTTCCCAAATCCAGGTAACGATCTCAGACTCACATTGATCTTGATGAGAAATAATGCGGCGATCATGAGGATGATGGGGAGGATCTGTACGGTCATACTCGTCTCCATGATCGATTGTCTCTCAAAGAGGAAGAGGTAGATATTGAAAAATACTGCTGCCATACCCGGGACAGTCACAAGGTATACGAGCACAGAGTAGATCCCACACCAAGGAGAGTGCTGAGCATCTTCCTTCCCTACGATAAAGTGGAGTACCGTGATGATGACTAGAATGACAGCGCAGTATCCCATCACGAGATTTGGGTTATCAGATAGTCGGGATAGAAAATCACCTAGAGTCATACGTATGGTTATTTTTGAGTTGGTTAGCGTATCATGGTTAGATGCTGTATCTGTATCCTATCATCGGCTGAGCCTAGAGGCCCATCAAGAGAGTAGTAGGATCTTCTAAGAGTTGCTTCACTTTGACGAGGAATGTCACCGATGTCGACCCATCGATAATCCTATGGTCATATGACATCGCAAGGTACATCATCGGTCTGATCTTGATCTCACCATCTACAGCTATAGGTCTCTGCATGATACTATGCATGCCGAGGATTGCGGATTGTGGTCTATTGATGATCGGGGTACTCATCATCGATCCGAAGATTCCTCCATTGGTGATCGTGAACGTCCCACCACTCATCTCATCAAGTGTCAGTTTTCCTTCTCTTGCTTTGACTGCGAGGGCTTTGATTTTCTTTTCAATATCTGCGAAGTTGAGTGACTCTACATTGTGGACTGGAGGCACTACGAGTCCCGTCGGTGTAGAGATGGCTATACTGATATCTGCATAGTCATGGTAGATGACTTCATTGCCATCGATCTGAGCATTGACACCTGGATACTCCATGAGAGCCATGGCGCAAGCTTTAGCAAAGAGAGACATGTAACCGAGTTTGACTCCGTACTTTTCGACGAATTTTTCTTGATAGGTCTTTCTGAGAGCTTGGATATTTGTCAAGTCGACTTCATTGAATGTAGTCAACATCGCTGTTTCGTTTTTGGCTGCGACCAATCGAGATGCGATGGTTCTCCGCATCCTGCTCATCTTCTCTTTACGTGTATTCCTTGAGAATGCTACAGATGGTGTAGGGTCTGGCGATGCTGTGGTTTGCGGCTGAGGCGATGGTGCTGACTGAGCTGACATAGCATCTTGCTTAGTGATACGTCCATCCTTACCAGTCCCTTTGACAGTTGCTGGATCGATCGCATTCTCTCTGAGTATCTTACCTGCCGCTGGAGATGGATGTCCCGAGGCATAGCTTGCCGTGGCTGGCTGTGCTGCTGGTGTAGGTGTTGGCTGTGCTGCAGGAGGAGTGTCTTTTTGTGTTTCTGCTGGTGCCTCTGCTGCTGGTGCCGGGGTTGAGCTTGGTGCCTCTGCTGGCTTGGCAGCACTTGTATCTATCTTGGCTACGAGGGCTCCGATCTCCAGATCATCACCTTCTGCTGCGACATAGATGACCTTCCCTGCTGCCTCCGCTGGAAACTCTAAGGTTGCCTTGTCGGATTCAAATTCGCAGATAGGTTCGTCGATATTGATATATGCTCCATCCTCTACTAACCATTGAGAGAGTGTAACTTCTGTAATTGATTCCCCTATCGTGGGTACTTTCATTTCGATTATGCTCATAAGACTTCTGATATTAATAGTATGCCAAATATAACTAAGATATTGACGGAATGTTATCTTTGAGTGAGCAATCTTTACGTTTTATTAGAGTTGGCTTAATATATATTTAGACTGATCTAAATAATAACATCATGGCACCCTACATACGCTTATTACTCTTGATCTCTTGGATCGGAATGTCTGCATCTAGTAGTCATTGCCAAGAGCGGCAGATTGCAGCCTATCGTACTGAGCAGAAGATCACGATTGATGGAAAGTTCGATGATTGGCCTGCAGCGGCGCCGATAGCTACGGACTTTGTACAATTTGAGCCCAACCCAGGAGCAGATGCTACCTATCCCACTCATGTGCAAATTGCATATGATGATAATGCACTTTACTTCAAAGCGATACTACAGGATACAACTGCACTTATCCGTACTGATCTGACTGCTAGAGATAATCTTGGCAATGCAGATTGGTTTGGGGTATTCCTAGATCCTTACAACAATGGTATCACTGGTGTAGCGTTTATCGTGACTGCATCAGGTGTACAGTTTGACTCGCAGTGGTCTGGAGATGATGAGGACGCTAACTGGGATGCGGTCTGGTCTTCTCGGACTCAGGTTACTCAAGATGGGTGGCAATTAGAGATGAGTATACCGTATGCTGCACTGAGATTTGGAGACGGACTCGAGCAGGATTGGCTACTCCAACTCTCTCGGTATACTAGACGGAGCAGAGAGTATGCTCATTGGAATCGGGTAGATCCCAATGAGACGGGTATCCTCAGGCAGTCTGGCACTCTCCAAGGATTGAAAGACATTAAGAGTCCATTGAGACTCTCTCTGACACCATTCGTAGTAGGCAATCATGCTAACCAGAGGGGCAATACATCCAGCAATATCAGCGCTGGGATGGATCTTAAGTATGGGCTCAATGAGGCTTTTACGCTTGACATGACATTGATTCCTGACTTCAGTCAAGTCCAAGCTGATGATGTTGTTGTCAATCTTTCGGCATTTGAGCAGTTCTTTGAAGAGAGAAGACAGTTCTTCACGGAGGGTACGGAGCTATTTAGCAGAGGAGATATCTTTTACTCTAGGAGGGTCGGAGGTAGCTTATTTTACAGATCTGATCTCGCAGCAGCAAGTGATAGTCTTACACTGCTCAATGTCCCTACCAATACTAGACTCTTGAATGCCTCCAAAGTCTCTGGTAGATTTGAAAATGGATCAGGACTCGGAGTATTCAATGCGATAGAAGGTCGAGAAATAGTCAATGCTGTCAATCAAGAGGGAGAGATCACTCGGCTTCGTGGTAATCCACTGACTAACTATAATGTCATCGTGTACGACCATGTCATGAAGAATAATTCCTACGTGAGTCTGATCAACACGAATGTCTTGAGAGAAGGGAGTGCTACAGATGCCAATGTCACAGGTACTGAGTTTCAACTCAGAGATAAAGCTCAGAAGTGGGAGATCTCTGGTAATGCTGCTGTCTCACAGCGAATCAATGCACTGCAGCGATCGATTGGTCATAAGGTAAATGTAAATCTTGGAGATATCCAAGGCAAATGGACCAAGCGGATTACCTATACTGAAGAGAGTGATACGTATAATCCCAATGATCTTGGTTTCCTTTTTAGTGGCAACGAGAGGAGTATAGAGTACTATATGGAGTACAATGACTTCGAGCAGAGTCAGCGACTCAATAGGTGGCGTTATTGGTACTTGGTCAATGCCAGTGGCTTGTATCAGCCAAATGTCTATACAGGATCATCATTTGAGATGGGTGGTTTTTGGTTTACACGTAAGTTCTTTGCATTTGGCTTCGCGTCGGGTATCTTCCATAATTTTAGGAATTACTTCGAGCCGAGGACGAGTGATTTTTCACAGTTTTGGGATTCGCCTAATGGGATGTATATCCAACCATTTATCTCGACTGATTATAGTAAGCCTGTGGCACTTGATGTACGGATCAACTCGCAGTATTACTTCAACAATACTAGACGATCCAATACGCTAACTTTCTCTCCTCGCTGGCAGATCAATTCGAGTTGCCTCATCATTGCAAGTACACGATTGGGGATCATCAGAGGGAGAGATGGTTATATTGACAAGGCACTGTTTGACTATGCAAGCTATGGTCTGAGTGACTCTTCAGTGACATTTGGTCTGCGTAACCGCAACACCGTCACCAATAGCCTTAGACTCAACTATATCTTTACTAATCGGATGTCACTTGACTTGAGAGTGAGACACTACTGGGATGCTGTAGAGTATGATGACTACCTAGTACTAGAGGATGATGGGAGTCTGAGGAGTATTGACTTCGATGGTCTCAATAGTGAGGGTAAGAGCATCTATCAGATCAATAATAATATTTTCAATGTTGATCTTAACTACTATTGGAGATTTTTGCCAGGAAGTGACATCATCTTCTCATACAAAAACAATGCTTTCACTGATGCCCTACTAGATGGTTACTCTGATAATCTTGCGAGTCTCTTCCAACAGAAGTCTAATCACTTTTATTCATTAAAAATCTTGTATTTCTTGGATGTTGGGCAGTCGATCAAGACAATACAGCGTCAGAGTAGGCAATAGACGTACTCTCAACCTACCCATTAGTTAGGTCAGTATCAAATGAAGAATGATGCGAATTGACTGAGAGTAGAGATGCTATAATCACATCTTTTGATCTGCATTCTTATTCAACTTTTAATACTCTACGAGTTTGAGTTCCGATCCTAATAATATACATCCCACTCTGCAAATTCTGCATTGAAATTGCTTCTGCATTGGATTTTATTCTTCCCTTTAGCAACAGCTTACCATCAAGATTACTTACTGAGTACTCTTGACTCATTGCATGATCTATTATTAAGTTTTGCTCGACAGGATTGGGATAGAGTTCAATCAATTGTTCAGTGGACTCACTTGTTGAATTTGTAATGGCACAATTTTCTTTGAAGAAATTCCACATGATATTATTTGGAGTTGAGCCTTCTATAGCATCACTGAACCATACATGACCACCGGGTTTATCAAACTCTTCGATGATTGTATATAACTGTAGACAACTCTCGCTATTTCCACCAGAGTATTCATCAAGAATCACCTTGCCTCCATTGAGTGGTGTTGAACTCAGAGTGTTGCTATTAATAGCATTTTGATTTAACCAAAAATTTACTACTTCTTCAACTGATTGATACCATTGACTGCCATTGTACGGCAAAACTTCATCATCTATCCCATGAAATTTCACGATAGGTATTGGATTTTCTAGAGAGCAATCCTCTTCCAACATTGTTCCAGACATTATCCCAATTGCTGAGAATAGATCATTGCTGTTACAACCAAGACTGTACGCCATCATCCCTCCATTGGAATATCCACAAGCATAGATCATCTCCGGATTCAAGTTGAACTCGTTACTCAGCTTTGAAACTAGTTCCTCTATAAAATACACATCATTGGCATCTATCTCATTGACACCATTATCGCCTGGCTCCCAATATGTATCTTCCTTCTCAGGTCTATAAGCACCTTGCGGATATGCGAGGATAATGTTTTCTTCATCGGCTAATTCATTGAAATTGTAAAACTCACCAATTAACTTTGAATAATCAGAAGCACAATCTCCAAATCCATGGAGATTAATGATTAATGGAGATGGTATACTTGCATCATAATTTTGAGGAACATGTAAGATATATTCCCTAGAGATTGTTTCGGCTCCGACTACTTGTGATATCTTATGGAGATTCGGATCATTGGCATTGTGAAGACATGTCTCAGTCTGAGCAGAGATTTCAGTCATTAGATGCAGGGAGAAGATCAGTAGATATAAATTGAATTTCATTCTTACTAGGTGTATTTTTTTTTATTCTAATTGTGCATAAGTCAGTGATAACCGTTACCTAATACTTAAATTGCAGTCCTAAATTTAAAAATATCTATCGTATGAGAGGTTTAATGAGATTCTTAATGATGTTTGGCCCCATGATATTTAGACAATATCAAAGATATCAACAAAAAAAAGAAAGGCAACAATACAATCAACAACGATTGCCACAAAATCAACGTCAACACCAACACCCACAAGATAATAGAGGTAACAACTCACGACAAAAAGATTATCGACAGGAAGCTCCACGAGATGGGAGATACTATAGAGGTAATAGTGAGGGTCAAGCACCTCAACCGCAACAACCGCAACGTCCTAGTCGAGCTAAAAAAGCTCCACCTGTGCTCTCCGAAGACGAAAAAAACTTCAATTTGAAGGAAGAGGAGTTTATGCTAGACCAGAGTACTACAGCACAATACAAGCAAGAGATGGAGGCGATAGAGAAGAATGCAAAAATGAGTCATGAAGAACTCCTCAGTGATGACCAGCTCACATTGAATGACCCAAAGAGTGACCAGCCAGCTGCGAACAAGAGTACACAACCGATCGAAAGAAATGATGATAAGGGATTCAATATCAGAGATCTCTTCCTCAAGCCAGATGATGAGGATCAGTCTGAGAGCTAATCAAAGAGATCAAACACTAATACTAGCAAACCCCACTTACTCATCTCAACAGTAAGTGGGGTTTTTGTGTTAAAGCACTTAGAGAAACCAAAGCCTACCTATGAGTCAGACCCGAATACTTACAAGACCTGAAATACTCTCACTGCCAAAGTATCATCGCATCAATCTTATCAACACTCTCTCAGGTCCTCGCAGTGCCAACCTTATTGGTACCGCCAACAGTGCCAAACAATCTAATCTAGCAATCTTCAATACGGTCACGCATATCGGTGCTAACCCACCCTACCTAGGACTCATCATGCGACCTCTTACAGTCGAGAGACACACCTACGCTAATATCAAGGAGACTGGTCAGTATACGATCAATCCCGTACATACTCAGATCTACAATCAAGCCCATCAGACATCTGGGAAGTACCCTAGCCACATCTCAGAGTTCTCAGCTACGGGTCTCACAGAATGCTATATAGACGATTTCGCAGCCCCGTATGTAGGAGAGAGCAAGTATGCCATCGGACTCTCATATCATGAAGAGCATCCTATCTCATGTAATGATACCATACTCATCATCGGACAAGTCGAATGGGTGCTTCTCCCTGAGCTAGGCCTATCAAATGACAAGAGCATAGATTATCAAGCAGTAGAGAGTGTCTGTGTCGGAGGATTGGATACTTACTATAGCGCAGAGTCACTCACTCGATTGCCATATGTGAAGATCTGACCTGACTCAAGATATCTCTAGTGTACTTCGCTGCACAGCCATGCTAGTATCAGTCTCAGAGCACTACTCCATCTCTGCAGCATCACAAGGAGATACAATCAACACTCAGATATAGACAGATCATGATGAGAGACTGAGTGACTACGATCGACCACTCTGAGACTATTCATACAGATCACATCCAATGGCCTAGGTAAGGTCATGCCTAAATGCTTTATTTTGATTTCCATTTAGCCTAATTCTTCGAAATAAAATACCCTAACTTTGCACCGATATTAAGTGTAGTCCACTGCAAGAGAAATTAAATCAATAAGAGATATGATCATAATAGGGAGTAGAGGGAGTGACTTGGCTCTATGGCAGGCACATTTTTTCCAATCAGAATTGCAGCGGATCGGGCAAGAATCTCGCATCGAGGTAATCAAGACTCAAGGAGATAAGATACAAGATCTGACCTTTGATAAGCTCGAGGGCAAAGGCTTCTTTACCAAAGAGTTAGAAGATGCCCTACTGAGTGGTCTCATAGATGTCGCAGTACACTCACTCAAAGACCTCCCCACTGATCCAGTACCCGGATTGACACTCGGCGGTCTATCTCATCGTGCAGATCCTAGAGATACACTACTCATCAACCCTAACTCCCAGTACAAATCAGTGAAGGAATTTGTCACAGGGAGCCCAGTAATAGGTACCTCATCAGCGAGGCGAAAGTCTCAGCTAGAAAGACTCTTTCCTCACTCTAAGTGTGTTGATATCAGAGGGAATGTCCCGACTAGGATCACTAAGTTAGAGTCAGAAAACCTCGATGGAATCATTTTAGCGCAAGCAGGACTCGATCGATTAGAGCTCGAGATAGAGAAGTATCAACCATTTCAGTTTGATGTCATGGAGATGGTACCTGCCCCTGGTCAAGGGGTACTCGGATATCAGACACAGACGAGCAATATCCAGATGAGATCCCACCTCCGCAAGCTCCATCATCCAGATGTCAGTGCCTGCACCAATATCGAACGAGGAGTCCTCAATGCTCTTGATGGTGGCTGCCAACTCCCTCTAGGAGTACACCTCTATCAAGATAAGGCGAGCAACTTTGTCAGCCAGACTAGCTACTATGATGGAAGCAAACTCCATCAAATCAATCACTCTCAAAGTACATTTGATGGACTCAAAGAGTATATCATCAATCAAATCAATCAACAGACCAAAAAATAATTAGAACACGATGAGTAAGTATCTGATCTATGACATCTCTGCCAATGGTAAGCCTAAGGATTACAATGCTCCATTCAGTGATACATTCTCTTGGCCTAGGATGCTCCATATCTCTTGGATCATCCTCGATGAAGACCTCAAACTAGTAGAAGATTATGACTGCATAATCAATCCAGACGGTTTTGCAATAGATGAAAAAATGCAAAAAATGGTTCACCTCGACGAAGAAGATATCAAGTCTAAGAGCTCAAGTCTAGAGGAAATCTTGGACCAATTTGACAAATCAGTCAATACCGTAGAGTACACCATCTGTCACAATCTCAACTCACAACAGAATATCCTCGCAGCTGAGTATATCAGGAAAAACAGGCAACCTCAACACTTCAAAACAGAAGGAGTCTGCCTCATGAGAGAAGCAACATACTACTGCAAACTCCCCAATAAAAGAGGTGGTTACAAGTGGCCTAGTCTCCAAGAACTCTACGCTACTCTCTTCAATCAAAAATACTCTCCGTCTAACAATGCTAGAGCTGACACCATAGCTGCAACACGAGCCTTCAAGAAACTCATGCTCCTCGGTGAACTCCAAGACGTATTCGATGAAGAATGAAGACATTACTCATCACTAGGGAATTAACAGCTGACTCCCCTCTCCGATCATTAGAATCAGAGAGCATGAAGGTCATTGGCAAGTCGTTTATCAGATTTGAAGAGGTACCGTTTGATGACTGGAATCACAGTGCTGATTGGGTCTTCTTCTACAGTAAGCATGGTGTCAAATACTCCTTGAAAAATACAGAATTTCTGAGATTCTGCAAGACTGTCAAGATAGCTACATATGGGAGGATGACTGCTCACTACATCAAGCAACATTATGAATTGACCCCCGACTACGTGGGCGATGGTGATAGAGTGAATACTCTCAACCAATATCTTGAGTACAACCCATCACATACGCTGTACGTCCAAGGAAGTAAATCACTCAGGGCACTACAGTCAGATCCTCAATATCAATCACCGTATAGTGAGCTGATCAGCTATCAATCAATGGAACAGTCCCAATTGCTATCCACTGTACCCGACCTCCTAGTATTCACCTCACCGCTCAATGTACAGTCTTACCTGAGACAATATCCCTTGCAATCATCTCAGTCTATCTGGGCGATCGGCAAGACGACTGGCTATGCACTCCAGCAAGTGACCTCTCAGCAGATCTCTATTGCAAGTAGACCATCAATGGAAGTGTTGACTGATGAGATCACACAACATCTCAGGGAGAGGACATAAGTTTTTCCCTAACTTTACGATATCTAATCAGATCAGATGGGAAAGAAACACAAGAAAAACAATCCAAAACTCACCCAGAGTCAACTCAAATCAGCAGTCAATACGGAGAATCCATACCGACTCAACAAGCATCACTTGATTGCCTTGTCAGGGTTGCTCATCGCCACTTTCGTCTTTTTCTTCCCTGTCTTAGATGCAGAATTTGTTAATTGGGATGATGACAAAAACTTCTCTGAAAACATACTCATTACCTCACTGAATCAGGAAAACTTCTGGTCTAATGTCAATGAAATCTTCGTGACACCAGTGATTGGCAATTACAATCCACTTCCAATCTTCACATTTGCTCTAGAGCATCAAGTCTTTGGCCTTGACCAACCGATGTACTGGCACTTGAATAATCTCATCCTACACTTATGCTGTGTAGCTATTGTATTCCTCATAGGTCGGAGGATGCAACTGAGTACAGCTGCGACTCTACTCCTAGCTGGACTCTTTGCTGTGCATCCGATGAGAGTGGAATCAGTCGCATGGGTCACAGAGCGGAAAGATGTCCTCTTTGGAGTCTTTTATCTCACTGGTATGCTCCTCTATCTCAAGAACTTGCAAGAGGGACACAAGTGGTCTCGATCCATCTTGATTACTCTTGTATTTGTGCTCTCTCTTCTCTCTAAGATACAGGCTGTTATCTTTCCTGTATCACTAGTATTGATAGACTACTGGTGGACTTCTCGGTTGACAATCAGGCAATTCCTGACTAAGAGTCACCTCTTCATAGGATCATTGGTATTTGGGTTACTGGGCATCTACTTTTTGGAGTCACAAGGATCACTTGATAGTACTGCGGACTATAGTGGACTGCAACGGATATTTATCGGATCTACAGCATATCTTGTCTATCTTGTCAAGTCGATAGTACCGTATAGGTTGAGTCCCTTATATCCTTATCCAGCAGAGTTTCCATCGATCTATTATGCGAGTATTCTTTCGTTTGTAGGTGCTGCTGGAGTATTACTTTGGAGCTTTGTCAAGCAAAAAAAGCATCTTTTCTTTAGTCTTGCATTCTTTACTGCCAACGTTTTTCTTCTCCTTCAGATCAAAGCGGCTGGTCAAGGGTTCATGGCGGATAGATTCACTTATATCGCATACTTTGGGCTATTTTACGGATTTGCATTTGGCTATGACCAACTCAAGGTAAATGTGTCTGACACTATCAAGTATGTTGCTATCTCGGTGCTCTTACTGATCTATGGTGTGATGACATATCAGCAGTCACAAGTCTGGAAAGATAGTGGGACACTCTGGACCCATGTGCTGAAATATTACAAAAACACAACATTGCCATACGGTAATCGAGCTAACTACTATAGGGACAATGGGGAGAAAGATAAAGCACTGGCTGACTACACGAAGACGATCTCACTCAAACCAGACGAACCTGGCCCGTATAACAGTAGGGCTAGACTCTACTTTGATAGCGGCTCACCTGCGGATCTCCAGAAGGCACTTACTGAGTATACTCTGGCTATCCAGCGAGACGGTACCAAAGGCGAGTATTATGCCAATCGTGGGGCTACATATGCGAGGCTCAATCGACCTCAAGAAGGTCTCAATGATCTGAACAAAGCGATCGAAATAGAACCTGACTTCCTAAACACTTACCTCAATAGAAGTGTAATCCATAATCAACTTGGCAATGTAGACATGGCATTAGCCGATCTAGAGCACTATCTCCAGTATCGTCCATATCAAGCCGATCTGTGGTATGAAGCAGGGAGATTACTCGTGCTAAAAAATGACTATTCCAATGCGATCACCAAACTCAATAGAGCGATAAGTCTCAATCAGAACAAGGGTGCATATTACATCGAACGTGCCAAAGCAAGCTTCTCCACAAGTAATCAGAGTGGGGCTCGCGAAGATCTGAAGAGAGCTAAGCAGCTAGGCACAAAGGTCCCTGACAATGTCTGGAAGATCATCATGCAGGAGTGATCTCTGGGTGCAATAGAGATCTTATCTAGACCATCCAGATCACATCTCTTATAAGCTGAGCAACTTATGTGCTATGGCATATTTGACCAGTCCTACAGTATTCTTTGCCCCTACTTTCTTGAGGAGATTTTTGCGATGTGTGAGTACAGTATGTTCGCTGATGAAGAGCTCTTCTGCGATCTCTACGGAAGTCTTTTCCTGGCAGATCATCTTGAGGATCTCTCGTTCTCGTTTAGAGACTTCTACTTGGGAGACTTCGTCTACATTGTGTTGTACCCACTTCCGCATAGTCTTGCGAGTCTTACGAGTATGCTGCCTATCACCTTTGATACACTTCTCTATGCTATTGCGAAAGATCTCGATCGGGTCATTATTGGTCACATATGCCATGATCTGATACTTAAATGTATCAGAGATCAATGACGGGTCAGCAATATCGGCTAGAGCGATGACTTCGGGACTTTTCTCTTCATTGAGGAGATATCTAATGGCCTCTAATGCTGATCTATCTACGAGACCAGTATCTACGATAGCGTATTCGTAATCAGTGATGTCTTCGATTTCTTTGAGTTCAGCGATTGACTCCACCAGGTCTATGGTGGCTTTGGGGTCAACAGATTGTATAGTGCCAGTCAAATAGTCGGCGTACAACTGTTTGTTTTCTACTAAGAGGATTTGCATAGTAAAATTTTCTTTGTGGGGTTATATAATTTTGGGGTCTAGGTAGGGTGTGTTGGTTATTCCATATTTGTCTGATTATTGAGTAATGTTGGGTTCATACCCATATTGGAAAATCCACCATCATGGTAGAGGTTCTGCATCGTAACCATCCGTGTATAATCTGAGAATAATGTAGCGCAGTATTGAGCACAAGACTCGGCAGAAGCGTTACCAAGTGGAGACATCTTATCAGAGTAATCAAAAAACTGATCAAATCCTTTGACACCAGTACCTGCGGTTGTCATCGTTGGAGATTGTGAGATAGTATTGACTCTTACCTTGTTCTTCACACCAAAGTGATACCCAAAGCTCCGAGCAAATGACTCCAAGAGTGCCTTAGACTCCGCCATCTCGCTATAGTCTGGAAATACTCTCTGAGCTGCGATATAAGTTAGTCCGAGTATCGAACCATAGGTATTCATACAATCTTTGCTATAGGCGACTTGCATCGTTTTGTGAAATGAGATTGCAGATACATCGAATGTCTTCTTCATCCATTCGTGATTGATATCTGTGTACTCTTTCTTTTTCCTGACATTGACTGACATCCCGATACTGTGGAGGATGAAGTCTATCTTACCACCAAGAGCCTCTACAGACTTATCGATGAGATTTTCGAGATCTTCCATTGAAGTGGCATCAGCAGGGATGACTTCGCAACCGATCTTCTCTCCGAGCTTCTGTAAGCTGCCAAATCTCATGGCAACTGGTGCATTAGTCAATGTAAATGTTGCTCCTTCGGCATGACATACTTCTGCTACTTTCCAAGCTAATGATTGCTCATCTAATGCTCCAAAAATAATCCCTCTTTTACCTTTCAGAATTCCGTTACTCATGAGTCCTATTTTTATTAATAGTTGATAAATATATAATTACTTTATGTTTAAACATTGATTTTGACGTAGGAATTATCAGTCGTTAACTTACGATGAGTAATTCTTCAGCATTTTTCAGTGCAATTTCTGTTGGTTTTTCACCGCTTAGCATTTTAGCAATAGCGATTATCCTCTCTTGTTGCTCCAGTACTGCAACATGTGTACTTGCTCGCTTGCCGCTTGAGTCTTTGTATACCTCGAAGTGCTTATCGGCCTTAGCGGCGACCTGAGGAGAGTGAGTAATCACGATTACTTGATGATGCTTGGCGATAGTCTTTAGCATGAGACCCATCTTATGCGCTACTTCCCCAGATACTCCAGTATCTATCTCGTCAAATATGAGTGTGGGTAGTGCCATGCTCTGAGCACCAGTAGTCTTCATACAGAGCATGAGTCTTGACAGTTCTCCTCCTGAGGCTACATCCTTGATAGATCTCATAGCCATCCCCTTATTACTACTGAATAAGATCTCTATCTCATCGAGCCCATGAGGTGTCAGTACTTCGGATTGGTTGTGTTGGACTTTGACATTAGCATGCTCCATATTGAGCTCGGAGAGTAGCTGATTGACAGATTTTTCCAATTTACCGAAGTGCCCTTTTCTTTTCTTGGAGATTTTGAGTGCAGCAGTTCTGAGTGATTCTCCGAGTTGATTGATTTGTGACTGATGATCTGTGATTTGTGCTTGGAGGCTCTGTGACTGCCCGAGAGTTGTCTCCCAAGAATCTACAAGTGCCTCTAAGGCTGAGAGATCACTCAATTGATGCTTCAGTAGGAGATTAGCAATGAGATCTCTTCTCTCTTTGAGATCATCTAGTGAGACTTCACTTTGGATATCTATATCGACATTGGAGATCTCTGCTGCGAGATCTATGACTTCTTCGGAGAGGCTTGTAAATCTCTCTGCGATACTCTTGTATGCGGGATCTATCTCTGCCATCTCTGACCATCTATTGCGGAGACCACGGATGAGATCTTCTACGGATGTCTCAGAGCTGACGAGTTGGTCTTCGCTTGCTTGGAGTAGGGTCTTGATCTCTTGATAGTTCTCTAGTACTCCGATAGTGCTCTCTATCTCAGCGTACTCTCCATCTTGGAGATTGAGTGCTGCTACTTCGTCATACTGAAACTGAATATAATTCTTCTCTTGAGTGGCCTTAGCTAATCGATCTACTAGGGATTGATGATCCTTGATGAGTTGCTTGCGGTGGTTGTACTGTACTCTATAACCCTCTATCTGAGCAGTGACTCCTGCGATACTATCTATGAGTGTGTAGTGGAAGTTCACTGATTGCACTTCGAGTAATTCGTGCTGTCTGTTGAGATCTATGAGCTCGTTGGCAAATTCTTTGACAACTGCTAGGGTGATCGGTGTGTCATTGATAAAGGCTCTGGACTTACCACTTGGCAATACTTCTCGCCTGATCAAGAGTTGTCCATCATAGTCATCTAAGTCATGAGTCTTGATGAGAGTATCGATCTGAGTAGGATAGTTGCTGAAGAGTGCCTCGACCATACACTTCTTATCGGGATCAGAGAGGAGGTTGCGGTCTGCCCTACCACCGAGCAAGAGCTGGATAGCTCCGAGCATTATGGACTTACCTGCGCCAGTCTCGCCAGTGATGATAGATAACTCTTTGTCCAAGTCTAAGGTTATCTCCTCAATCAATGCGTAGTTTTTAATTGTGAGAGATTGGAGCATATCAGTCTACATTGCTCATGATGATACTTGCAAAGTCTTTTGCAGCTTTGAGTTGTTGTGGGGCTGTCATCTCTTCGTTGAATGCGACCATATAGACATAGTCATTGCCAGTCCTCCAGATGTACTTACCCATCTCATAGCTATATGAGGCGTCATCACCTAGCCCTTCGAGTTTCTTGTATTTGACATTTTCTCCACTTCCTGTAAAGTCTGACTCTCCCATCGATCGCTTAGACTCTACAAATGAGGTAGCCCATCCTGGAAATTCGTCACCGACGGGATTTTTCTGTACTTGTACTAGGATACCTGCATTGGGTCTCTCCCCTATCCACTTGAAGAAGCAAGCTCTCGAGTGGGCACTAGATCGACCACTTCCATCCTTGATCTCGATATCTCCTGCATCTACATTCATGATCTTAGCGACATCAGCTGCAGTTACGAGTGTACAAGCATCAGGGAGTGGTAGGTTACTTGGTACGAAATCTGGAGCATTGGGATCTGCCTTAGTGATGACTGTCTTGCCATCATCGCTCACTTGGATATTGGAGTCTGACTTCTCTTTGGTATCTGGTCCGCAACCGATACTGAGTAGAAGTGTTGCAAATACGAGTGTAAACTGAATGAATTTCATGAGGATTATAATTATTCGATTACGAATGAATTGACAAATTTAAGGCTTCTTTTACTATCTAGGGTGTTTAATCCACATAGTCTTTTCTGACTACGAGGAAGTATGTTTCTTCATCGATCTGAGTGTACCCGTAATCATAGCAGTAGCGATAGAGCTTTCCTTTGGATGTTGTCCACTCGTTGGTAAAGTAGTTAAACTTAAAGCCCTCTTCGAGGAGGCGTATCCTGCTTACCTTAGCTTTTCCATTGGGATTGAGAGTCACGAGGATACGTCTATTCCGTCTGAGTAGGTTATTGATGTTACGCATCAGTTTGTTCTGATCGCTATTGACCCTATTATTATACGTAGTCCGGCATTGATCAGAGCAGTATTTTTTGTCTGCTCTTCCCATGAGCTTTCCCTCACACTCGAGACATTTACTGCTTGACATAGACGTATTGTTTAATAATTAGGACTTACCATTTGTTGGCTTTGATGACCGCCTAGACTTCGATTTTTTGTATCTACTTTTACTTTTTTTCTTTTTCTTTTTGAGCTCAGGGAGTTCGATGTCACCTGTAACATCAGCGAACATTACATCCTCTTCTTTCTCTTCTGGGACATCTGGCATGACTTGATAGTGGAAGATATTGACATCTCTATCACCTTCATCATTGAGTTTTTTGATTTCGAGGACTTGTTCTTTTTTAAGAGCTACTACGAGGAATCTTCCTGTTTCGTTTTTGACTGAGTAGTACATGAGCTTTTTGAAGATATCTACCTTGAGCAGTTCGGCACGACCAGTACGGCCATGGAGCTTCTGAGTCTTAGGGAATTCTTGGAGGGCTTCTAAGTACATATCCAACTCATAGTTGAGGCAGCACTTCAGTCTTCCGCATTGCCCTGAGAGTTTGGTTTGATTGATTGAGATATTTTGGTATCGAGCAGCTGCTGTATTGACACTCTTGAAGTCCGACAGCCAGGTGCTACAGCAGAGTTCTCTCCCACATGAGCCTATTCCACCGATTCGTGCTGATTCTTGACGAGCTCCGATTTGCCTCATTTCTATCTTCACTCGATACTCTTTGGCAAATACTCTGACGAGTTCTCTGAAGTCTACTCTACCTTCTGCGGTGTAGTAGAATGTTGCTTTACGTTTGTCCCCTTGATACTCGACATCACCGATCTTCATGTCCAGTCCTAAGGTACGAGCTAGCACTCTGGCTCTGACTAGGGCAGCATGCTCTGTATCTCTTGCTTCTTGGAGTTTTTCGAGGTCTCTTGAGTTAGCCTTTCGCAACACTTTGAGTGAGACTTTTTTCTCTGGAGTATTTTTTTTCTTCATTTGGAGTCTCACGAGATCTCCAGAGAGAGTGACTCTTCCGAGGTCGTGTCCATTACTTGCTTCTACGACAACCATATCACCTGTAATCGCATCTACGTAATCAGGGAGGTGGAAGAAGTCTTTTCGAGCTCCTTTCTTGAAGCTTACCTCTACCATTGGGTAGGCGTTAGGATCGACGAAGTCGTCCATGGCGAGCCAGTCAAAGGTATTTTTCTTATTGCATGATCCAGAGCTACAGTGCCCTTTATTTCCACATCCTGAAGGAGTTCCGTCTTTTGATACTGAACAATTCGTACATCCCATTTCTCTTCTTCGTTTTTCTTTATATCTTATTTATAATCAATTAGTTATGGTGGATACATTCCTGATAAGCACTGACTAGCTATTCCCTATGTTGCGGTTGCTGCTGCAGGCTTAAGTATCGAACCAAAGTCCATTGTGTACTTTGTAAACAGAATTTTTGCATTGATATTTCGATTGAGCAGTACTAATCCTTCCTCTAACTTGACGAGTATCTGTCTTGCTTTCTCTAAATCAATGATCTTTGCTATTTTGAGGATTGCGTCTTTTTCTTTGTCAGACAATCTTATCCTCTTGTGATCCTTAGTGTATAAATATATCAAATATTGCCTAAAAAAGTGGATCATGTAGTGGATAAATTGTTGTCGTTGGTCTCGTGAGAGTCCAGCTAACTTATCTACATATGGGAGTAGAGTGTCAGGATGAGACTGATAACCTACTCTCAACCAACCGATAACCATCTCTGAGTACTCTGTAAGACTCTCGAGCTGATACTTGATCGCAGAACTCAGGTCACCATCTGCCATAAAGTAAGTCTGATCGCTGATGACAGTCTGTCCGATAGACTCAAGATATTGCTTGATCTCTTCATCTTCAAATCTCTTCATCTTGAAGATTTGGCACCTAGATACGATTGTATTGAGGAGCATATCTTCACTCTCAGCTATGAGGATAAGTATGGTATTGGGTGTGGGTTCTTCGATCAATTTGAGCAAGCGATTTCCTTCTTTACGCAAGTACTCGGCATGCCAGATGATCTGAATCTTGTATCCATTTTCATAGGTTTGGAGTCCCAGTTTATGGAGTATTGATTTGCACTCTTTGACATTGATATTGGGCAGTGAGCTCGGATCTCCCATTGCCTCTCTCCAGTCTTGGAAGGTAAAGTATGGAGACTTGAGCAGGAGACTTCTCCACTCTGCGAGGAAGTCCTGACTCGTGACATCCTCTCTCTTCTTCTTGTCTATCTTACCACATGGAAATGCATAGTGGATATCTGGATGGATAAATTTTGCAGTTTTGAGACATGGATTGCATTTGCCACAAGCGTCTCCATCTTGGCGATTTTCGCATTGGAGGTAATTGCTCAGAGCTAGTGCCATTGCGAGCTTACCACTCCCTTGACTCCCTAGCATCAGTATTGCATGAGGCAGTTTTTCGGTATCAACGAGCTGAGTGAGATGAGTCTTCATCTCTAACTTACCTGGGATATCTCCAAATCTCATGATTAGCCTCCTATTTACCTTGAGTGATCCAATCGATAATGCTACTATCCTGCGGGGTAACGCTTGATGGATGACTAGAGACTAGTGTCCCATCTGGATCGATGAGATACTTGCCAAAGTTCCATTTGACTTCACTATCAGCGACCCCATTCTGCGTCTTATCTGTAAGCCATTGATAGAGTGGATGTGTGTCTTTGGTAATGCCTACCTTGTCTGTCAAGGGAAATGTCACACCGAACTTACTGATACAAAATGAGGCAATCTCTTGGGGAGTTCCAGGCTCTTGACCACCAAAGTCATTACACGGCACCCCTAGTATGACGAGATCGTCAGCATATTGGTTGGCAAGTTGTTGGAGTCCTTCGTACTGCTCTGTATACCCACATTCGGAGGCGACATTGACGATCATGAGTTTTTTGCCTTCATATTTACCTAGAGTGATCCTCTCTCCTGTGATGAGGTCGATAGATATTGGATAGATTGTCTGTTGCATAATAGTATATCTAATGTTGAGACTTGATAGAAGCTTCTCTGTGTCCATAAATGTACAACAACTCTCATAACTCGCTTGAGCTAAATGGCAATGACTCTATGAATATTTTGTAGTATCTCTTGAGAGTTAGATCTGAAAGGTTATCTTGCTTAGCGCAAAACAGTTTAATCCCAAAGACTGTTGTCCCCAATGAAAGAAGTACATTTGCCCTCTAATAGTGAGTGTCTCACTCATAAGGAATCAACTCAAATGCAAAATTAGACTCTATGCGTACTACAATGATCAGAAAAGCACACTTCAATGCTGCTCACAGATTGCATAATACTGAATGGTCAGACGAGAAAAATAAAACAGTGTTTGGACTCTGTAACAGCCCCAACTATCATGGGCATAACTATAATATGGAAGTATATGTCAGTGGGGAGATAGATCCAGTCACTGGGTATCTCTTCGATCTCAAACTCCTCAAAGATATCATCAAAGAAGAGATAGAAGATAGATACGATCACAAAAATCTGAATGTCGATGTCGAAGACTATAAAGATATCCAACCTTCGACAGAGAACATTGCCTATATGATACACAAGTTGCTCTCAGCAAGGATAGACTCTAAGTACTCGATCAGGGTCAAACTGTGGGAAACCGAAAGAAATGGAGTAGAATATCCATCAAGAGACTAGCTGAGGCTCGCTGTAGTTTGAGCGGAGAAGTCTACTAATTACTTATAAAGATGTTACTTTGAAGTGTCTTGCTCTCCCGCCTTCATCTCCTTGCGTGAGAGATAGTACTTAGCGTCGACTGCCAATAGCCCAAATGACTCACAATCATCCTTAGTCGTCACTGCGTGGTGTGTGCCATGAGCTCTCAGGATGGCTCTACTATACTTATTGTCCAACTGTCTAAACCACTTGAATCGACGATGGATATAGACATCATGGATCAAGAAATATATCAACCCATAGATGCTGATCCCAATACCGACGAACAATAAGAAGACATAAGGTGAATTGAGTCCCACGATATAACATGTAGCACTCGGTATCGCAAATACAAGAAAGAACAGATCATTCTTCTCCCAAAATCCTTCTTTGTCGTAGTGTGGCTTATGGTGGTCCTCGTGCCAAGACCAGAGGATCCCATGCATGAGATACTTATGAGCAAACCAAGCTACAAACTCCATCGCGACAACAGTAGCGATTACGATACTGATATAAATAAGTGCAATCATAATAACAAAAGTAATTAGTCAAGTAACAGTATCCTAAAACACTTTGTTGTAATTCCCCTCTGAGACTCTAATCATCTAGACATTTCTTCAATATGAGTAATATCCATAAATCACTTAGGAAGACAATTTCTGGGCTCATAATAAAAGTAGAGGTGAGGTGTTGCAAAATAGAATAAAAAAGGTATCTTTGCAGTCCATTTTCAAAAAGGAAACCCATGATAGCAATAGTCAACATACAAGGACAGCAATTCAAAGTAGAGGCGGGACAAGAGATCTTTGTCCATAGATTAGACGCAAGCGAAGGTGATGCTGTCTCATTCGATGAGGTCTTAATGACTGCAACTGATAGCTCTACCACTATCGGTACTCCGACTGTGTCGGGTAAAAGTGTCAAGGCTACAGTAATCGGACACCAGAAAGGTGACAAGGTAGTCGTATTCAAGAAGAAAAGAAGAAAAGGATACAGAGTGAAGAATGGTCACAGACAGTCATTCACTAAAATAAAAATCGACTCAATCGCATAAGCATATAGCCTTAGCGACAATCGACGAGATAAGAAGATACACAAACATAAATAGAAAACAATGGCACATAAGAAAGGTGTAGGTAGTACGGATAATGGACGTGATAGTAATAGTAAACGACTTGGAGTAAAACTCTTCGGCGGACAATATGCTAAAGCAGGCAACATCATCATCAGACAACGTGGTACTAAGTATCACCCAGGTCTTAATGTCTATCTTGGTAAAGATTTCACAGTACATGCTAAGATAGAGGGTACTGTCTACTTCACGAAGAAACAAGGAAACAGAACTGTTGTCAACATCAGACCTCTTGGTGAGGTAGCAGAGACGATTGCTCCAATGGCAGCTAAGAAGCCAAAGGCTAAAAAGGCAGCTCCTGCGCCTGCAGCTCCCAAAGCAGCTCCTGCTGCAGCGGCACCAGCAGCTAAGCCAGCAGCAAGTGGTAAGCCAGATGACCTCAAGAAAATCGAAGGTATCGGACCAAAGATAGCTGAGCACTTAGCAGCAGCAGGTATCCTTACATTTAGCGATCTTGCAGCGTCTAACTTCGATGCAATCAAAGAAATCTTAACTAACGCCGGTCCAAGATATGCGACACATAATCCGACGACGTGGCCAATGCAAGCAGGATTAGCTGCAGAAGGTAAGTGGGACGAGCTCAAGAAGTGGCAAGATGAGTCAGATGGCGGTAAGCCTATCGAATCTTCTGAAGAAGAATAAGAAAAAGACTCAATACAATAAATTAAAAAGCGGCTATCCTGATGGATAAGCCGCTTTTTTTTATCTCCTTTATCAAGGAAAGTCTTTCCTTGATCCTAACTCTACTTGACCAAATATTAAAAATTACTCGCCATCAACAGATTGATGGAAGTATACTTCAAGCCAAACCGACTCGCGATATACTCATTGGTCAAGCACCCCTTGAACGTATAAATTCCATTCCTCAATCCTTCATTGTTGTAAATCAGATTTTCGATGGTCTTTGCCTTTCCTATCTTGATGAGGATACCTGTAGTGATATTAGAGATCGCGACAGATGCTGTCCTTGGCACTTTGGATGGAATATTGGGTACACAGAAGTGAATGACATCGTGTTTGACGAAAGTCGGACTTGCTAGTGTAGTCATCTCAGAAGTCTCAATGCACCCACCTTGGTCGATACTCACATCTATGATGACCGATCCTGGCTTCATCTTAGTCACCATCTCTTCTGTCACTAAGATGGGTGCCCGCCCCGTACTACTATGGACTGCGCCAATTACAACATCTGCACTCATCATTTGATAGCCAAGGTAGACTGGATTGAAGGTAGATGTGTGTAATGACTGACCCACTAATTTTTGAATCCTCATCAACTTAGACACATCATTGTCAAACACTCTAACCGATGCTCCTAATCCTAGAGCAGCTTTAGTGGCAAACTCCCCTACTACTCCGGCACCTAGGATAATTACCTTAGCTGGTGGTACCCCCGACACACCTCCTAGCAAGACACCACGACCACCATTACTAAAACTTAAAAGCTCTGATGCTGTCTGGATAATACTCATCCCTGCAATCTCACTCATAATCCTTACGATTGGATACGTCCCATCAGATGACCTCAGATACTCCATCGCAAAGGCATTGACCTTTTTCTTCTTGAGAAGTTTGATGTAATTCTCTGTGAGTGTTGGGATGTGGAGTGGTGAGATCAAGGTTTGGTCTAGTGTAAAGAACTCAAGCTCCTCTTCTGTTGGTGGAGTCACCTTGAGTACAACAGAAGCTCCAAAGATTTTCTTGCGATCTGATGTTACCTCTGCTCCAGCCTCGCTAAACTGATGATCAGTGAAGTGAGAGGCCTCACCTGCACCTCTCTCTACGATGACTTTAAATCCATATCCAACGAGTGTCCTGATCGAATTCGGCACGATGGCGACCCGATTTTCACTTAGAGTTGACTCCTTGGGAACACCAATCACCAATTCTTTACTTGAAGGTTTTACTTCTAAGGTTTCTGCTTGAGTTTGGTATTGTCCTTCTGCAAAAAACTCTGAAAAACTCCTTCCTCCATCTGATCCTGTCATATATCATCAATTATATTTACTAAGTTAATTGATTTTTGGAAACTGAAAGGTATCATGCTCATTTGGAAATCTATTTACAAGAACATCTTAAAGATCGCATTGAAGACTACAATCAAGATATTATTCAAATTCAATAATACTAAGATTAGAATTGATTAATTTGTAAAGAATTAAAGCAATAATGTATGCCTCTGGAATTGGTCTTTACTTCCTTCAATTTTCTAATACATATACAAGTCAACCATTATGGACTACCAAGATTATAAAGGAATAAGACTGATGTCCTCTCTTGTGCTCGTTTGCATCTTAGCTTTGGGTCACACAACTCAGGCTCAGAAGTATGACTACCAGTGGGCATTTGGATACGGAACTGGGGAATTAGAAGGATTTGGATTGACTCTATTTGATTGGAATAAAAATATCTTATCAATTTCTGATGGAGGTGGTCTTTTTCTCCATCAATCTGCTGATCACAGATATCTAGTAGGGACGGCAGGGGCCTGTATTGCAGATCGGGACGGCAAGCTAGCATTAATGACAAATAACTGCCACATCATTGGTAGCGATACAGATAGCATCCCAGGGGGCAGTCACATCTCTCCTTCTGGAGATTGAATAGACTGGTGCCTTAGCGGTGGTTACCAAGGTGGAGCACATAATACAGCATTCCTTCCCAATCGTGTCAATGATAGTATTACCTATCTCATCCACAGGATGAGAGAACACTACTGGTTACCTAGTGGTATGAATCTCGAGATAACTGCTGACACGCTTTATCGTTCGACCATTCTGCAGCAGACTGACGGCTCTTATTCAGTCTTAAAGAAAAATGAAAAACTTCTAGAACTTTCCTCAGTGAATGGTCGGGTCATCGGTATCCCGACAGAAGACGAACTCGGTTGGTGGGTCTTCACCCAACAGCATGAAACTAATGCTTTCTACTTTCAACAGATTAACGCTGACGGCTCTTTCTCAGACCCAGTCATCTCAGAGACAGGACCTGTCAATCGATGGGATATCAATGGTGACAATGCCCTCAATATCTCCAATGATGGAAGGACGATTGCCCTTTCATCAGAAGAATTTGGAACCTTACTCTATAGATTTGATCGGAGCACTGGAGAGCTAGTCTATGAGACCAATCTACCACCAACCGATGACAGTGGTAATTCTTGGTCAGATGGCTTCTGTTGGTCTCCCAGTAATCGCTTCCTTTATGTTGCAGAAGGTTGGAAACTCATTCAAAATGACTTAGAGTCTAGTGCCGAAGACCTTGATTCCATACATCTGGTGAATACACAGGGTATGCTTGATTCAAGTAATTGGCCTGTCTCGCTTGGCAGTGGCTACCTTGGCCCAGACTGCCGGATCTACTTCTCATCTGGCTCTACATCTCAGGCATTCCATGTCATCCACTATCCTGATCGTAAAGGAAAAGCCTGCACAGTGCAAGCAAATATCCCACTCCCTAATAATATGGCTTGGAACTTCCCGATGATTACAAAGTTCCGGATGGGATCATCTGAGGAAGAGGTCTGCGACTCAAGTATTGAGTGGTTTGGTGCTATTCCGTCATCAGTCGAGGAAGCTATTGAAGTCTCTCAATCTCTCCAAGCCTACCCCAATCCCTCATCAGGTGATGTGATGCTTGGTCTCAATGGCAATTCACAGTTTGATCAGATTCGCATCTTTGATGCAGTTGGACACCTTGTCTATACTCTTGATGATTGGTATGGACAAGGTTATCTCAACCTGTCAGCACTCAGCAGTGGCATCTATGTGATCAAAGCACAGAGAGATGGTCAATGGCACAAGAGTATGGTCGTACTTCAGAGTGAGTAACTGGACCAACTGATGATCTATAAAGTGATGCTCCCATTTCACAAAAATCAAAAATCCATAACCAACTCGTGTTCTCACTGATTTGTGTACTAGAGTAACTTAACTTTCACAAAGAACTGAGAAGCAAAACATTACTGTCCATTATGAAATGTACTTGAAGTCTAATCGAAGTCACATTCCTTACCTAAGTCTTCAAACTTAGCGAGTTCTTCAATTAAGCCACTATTTACTTTGTTGAAAACTTCATATGCGATCTTACCCAAAGGTAAATGTACTGGCGGTTCCTCTAATTGTGCTAACTTATAGATTGCATTTGCCGCCTTAACTGGGTCACCTGGTTGGTTACCACTTAAGCTTTGCAAGTCTCTAATACGTTTGCCAACAGTGCTTTCGTAATCTTTGATTTTAGTATTATCATATGTGGCAGACCGTCCAGCCCATTCCGTTCTAAATGGTCCTGGCTCTACATTGGTGACTTTGATGTTTAAAGGCTTTAATTCCGCAGCCAAGGCTTCTCCTACTCCTTCTATAGCAAACTTAGAGGCATTGTAGATCCCTAATCCTTGTGAACCGATACGTCCAGCAATTGAAGTAACATTAATAATGTGTCCAGAACCTTGCTTTCTCATCTGTGGCAATACTTCTCTGATCGTAGCCAAAACACCGAAGACATTAACTTCAAACTGTCTTCTCACTTCTTCGTCAGACACCTCTTCGATACTTCCCATTACTCCGTAACCAGCATTATTAACTAAGACATCAATCTTCCCGAATTGGTCCAAAACAGTTTTGACACCTTCAATAATCATTTGAGAAGAGGTCACATCTATTAATACACCGAACGAATCTCCTGGTTTCTGGTTGTTAAATGCTTCTATCTGTTCTTGCTTTCTAAATGTACCTACCACAATATGACCTTGTGATAATACTTCCTTCGCTAATTGTTTACCTAATCCTGATGACACACCAGTTATAAACCATACTTTTTTATCTGCACTCATATCTTTTTGATTGAAATGTTTGACAATTCTTTTTATGAATCACAAACCTACTAAAAGATCTTGTAATAACAATTAAAGAAAAATTAAGTAGATTAAGGTGCCGAGCTATAGCACGAGTAACTATTGCAATCCAAATAATATAATGTCCAGATTATGCTCTACCTAGAGTAATCACTCCTTCTCCAGCACTTGCAACTTAGCATACTGCAGCATGATCCGCTTCTCTGGATTATCTGAGATCTGGTCAAATCTGATAGTTGCCACCTTGCGCTGGTCGATACTAACTACAGTCCCTCTACCAAACTTGAGATGCATCACAGAGACACCTTCCTTGATAGCAGTAATCGGACTTGCTACAAACTTGGCTGCATCAACACATTTACGTATATTTAAAAAAACTCCGAAACGCTGTGTACCATCTGATCCTGTCATGGCATTCATTATTATGTCCTAGATGACTAAAAATCAGGTTTTACATCTAAAATTAATTGATCACAGGTAAAATTAGTTATATTAACATCTACAAGTCAACCATTATGGACTACCAAGATTATAAAGGAATAAGACTTATATCCAATCTTGTGCTTGTTTGCATCTTAGCTCTGAGTAACACAACTCATGCTCAGAAGTATGACTACCAGTGGGCATTCGGCTATGGCGGGACGACTGGTAGTTTAGATGGATTTGGTGTGAATCTATTTGACTGGAACAACGGTGAATTCTCAATTATTGATAACGGTGGATTTATTCTAGATAAATCTGCTACTGAACGATATATGCAAGGTACTGCAGGGGCCTGTATCGCAGATCGGGACGGCAAGCTAGCATTAATGACAAATAACTGCCACATTATTGGCAACGATACAGATAGCATCCCAGGGGGCAGTCACATCTCTCCTTCCGGAGATTGGATAGACTGGTGCCTTAGCGGTGGTTACCAAGGTG
>CALLAW010000045.1 GCA_938001865.1 uncultured Saprospiraceae bacterium
GACTTGATTCTAAGAGTAAATAAAAAAAGATGAGGGTTGGACAATAAATACCAAAATACTTTAGAATACGCTTGCATTATTTTAAGCTGATTGCTCACCCTTGGGTCGCGTGCATTGAGAGCTCTTATCGAGTAAGTAGAGCATAATTGGATGGGTAATGGTGGAGTATGATCGGGAGTATGCTATCATATCATCAAGCAATCGGACGATCTAACTCATCTGAGTATCTAGAGTAGACGAAGAGTGGATAATCATATCTGACTGGATCCTCTGGATCAAACTTGCGGAGGATATCGGTGATGACCTCTGCGACTGACCACTTGACTGGCTGTGCAGCTGTGAGTCGGAGTGAGACTGCTGTCTTCATGACATGGACGTCAACAGGTATGATGAGTTGGCTCTGCGGTATTCGGGACCAGAGCCCCATATCACCTGATCTGTCATCCTTCCTTACCATCCACTTGAGGAAGAGATTGATCCGCTTGCAGGCAGAGTTGCGAGCAGGGGTGGCGACATGCTTACGTGTACGCGTGGGGGCAAATGCATGGTAAAAAAACTGGTCATGGAAGTGTATCAGTGAAGCCTTCGCTTCAAAGGTCCCATCAGGAAGGAGGAAGGCTGACTCTAGTGTCTCGTGCTCTTGATAGTAGCGATAGAAGTACTCGAGGAAGTACAAGGTATCTGTCTCATTAAATGTCCGATGCTTCCAATCTCTGAAGAGTTGCCGTTTGTCATCATCAAGGTTGACGATAAACTCATAGGGAGACTCCCCCATGATATCGAAGAGTGCATTAGACTTATTGATAATAGTCTTCCGCTGTCCCCATGCGAGCATGGCTACCCAAAAAGCGACAATCTCTTGATCTTGCAGTCGGGAATATCTTCGAGGGATCTGTACAGGATCATCATCCAAAAAAGAAAATGTATGCTCCTGAGTATAGAGCTTATCTAGTATAGACTTGACATGCGTAAGGTGCTGACTGAGAGCCATAATCGTCTGATCTAGTACTTGAGATAGTGATCAATGCTTGACATCCATTTACATCAGTACCTAGTCCTAAGCGATCGTCTGCTTAGTCTCTACGATCTCATAACCTTCGATGAAGTCACCGACTTTGATATCATTATAGTTTTTGATTGTCAATCCACATTCCATGCCATTTCTGACTTCCTTGACATCATCTTTGTATCTCTTGAGAGAGGTCAACTCTCCTACTACGCCTTCCTTAGTTGGATAGACTACGATACCATCTCTAATCAATCTGATCTTAGTATTACGTGTCAGCTTACCATCTTGTACGTAACATCCGGCGATTGTTCCGATTTTAGAGATTTTGTATGTCTCTCTGACTTCGACTTGGCAGACTGCTTTCTCTTCTTTGATCGTATCAAGCATTCCTTCGATGGCAAGCTTGATTTCTTCGATAGCTTCGTAGATGATGGAGTAAGTCTTGATCTGCACCCCTTCTTTCTCAGAGAGTTGACGGGCACTGAGAGACGGTCTCACCTGGAATCCAACGATGATAGCATCTGATGCCGATGCTAAGAGTACATCTGATTCGATGATCTGTCCTACGGCCTTATGGATGACATTAACTTGTACTGTCTCTTGACTCAGTTTGATGAGTGAATCTGATAATGCTTCGATAGATCCATCCACATCACCTTTGACGATGAGGTTGAGCTCTTTGAAGGTACCCAATGCGAGACGTCTTCCGATCTCATCGAGGCTAATACGCTTATTAGCTCTATTGGATTGTTCTCTTTCTATACGTTCTCTTCGGAGTGCCGTAGCTTTTGCTTCTTGTTCACTCTCGAAGACTTTGAGTTTTTCTCCTGCTTGCGGAGCACCATTGATCCCTAAGATGAGTACTGGAGTCGCTGGCCCTGCTACCTTGATCTTCTGGCCTCTGTCATTGAACATTGCCTTGACTTTACCTGAGTGGGATCCTGCTGAGATTGCATCCCCTATCTCTAGAGTACCATTCTCTATCAGGACCTTAGTCACGTATCCTCTTCCTTTATCGAGGGATGCCTCTAGTACTGCACCTACTGCACTTCTCTTCGGATTAGCCTTCAGATCTAGCACCTCTGACTCGAGTAATATCTTCTCTAAGAGTTCTGGGATATTAGTACCTGCCTTAGCTGAGATATCTTGTGATTGGTACTTACCACCCCACTCTTCTACGAGGAGGTTCATCTCTGAGAGTTCTTGTTTGATTCGGTCAGGATTAGCGCCGTCTTTATCTATCTTATTGATGGCAAAGATCATCGGTACACCAGCTGCTTGAGCATGGCTGATGGCTTCCTTAGTCTGTGGCATGATCCGATCATCGGCTGCTACTATGATTACTACGACATCAGTCACCTTAGCACCTCTGGCTCTCATGGCTGTAAATGCCTCGTGACCAGGAGTATCTAGGAATGTAATTTTTTTGTTTGCATCACCTACTGTGACTTCGTATGCACCGATATGCTGTGTGATACCACCTGCCTCACCGGAGGCGACCTTAGCACTTCTGATATAATCGAGGAGTGAGGTCTTACCGTGATCGACATGTCCCATGACTGTGACTATTGGAGCTCTCTCTACGAGATCAGCTGGATCGTCGATGATTTCCTCTTCTTGTATCTCTTCTGACTCTGCATCGATGAATTCTACTTCCAATTCAAATTCGCCAGCTACGAGTTCGATGATTTCGGCATCTAATCGCTGGTTGATAGATACGATTACACCGAGTGTCATACACTTAGTGATCACCTCTGAGACAGAGACATTCATGATACTTGCCAGTTCAGAGACTGAGATAAACTCAGTTACTTTGATTACGCTAGTATCAAGTGTTTCTTCTCTGAGTTCTTGTTTTTCTCTTTTTTGCTCTCTAGAATCTCTTCTTATCTTTTGTCTCTTCTTCTTTCCTCCACCGCCAGAGATTCTAGCCATTGTGGCTTTGATTTTCTCTTCGATCTCTTTCTGCGATACGACAGTTACTTCGTCGCTTTTCTTTTTGCCTTTTTGCGGTTGATTTCTATTTCCACTTCTGAAGTTACCTGTATTGACCTTTTTACGGGTTCTTTTCCGTTTTCCTCTTTCTTCGTTTGTTTTCGGATCAGGCTTTTTCTCTTTGAGTTTATTGGGATCGATCTTCCCCATGATCTTGAGTCCCTTCAGCGTAGGTGCATTGACTTTGATCAGAGAGTTAGCATCTGGTTTTTCTCCTTTGGGTTTTGCTGGAGTGGATGTTGACTCTGAGGGTTCTAAGTCGGTATCTGTCTGAGCTGAGACTTGCGGAGCTGGCTCTTGAGTAGGTGGAGCTGCTGCTGGCTTATTTTTGTCGTCTTTTCGCTTTTGCTTTTCAGCCTTAGCGTTTTCTTTTGCCTTTTGTTTCCTTTCGTTTTCCTTTTTCTTTTGGCCGTCAAGATCTATAGTCCCTAACACTTTGAGGCCTGCTTCATTGTCTGTAGCTGATGACTGTTGCGTCTCTTGATCAGCAGGAGTTTCGGGTTCAGGAGGTGTTGGTTGTTCGATTTCAGGGACGGGTATTGGTTCTATCACTGTCTCTTCTTTCGTCTCCTCTTCTGCGATTATCTCTTCTGAAGGCTCTACGATCTCCTCGACCACTGGCTCAGGCTTAGGTACTGGTGGAGGTGGTGGAGCTATATTACTAAAATCTGGCAACGTCAATTCACCTGGTTTAGGCGGGATACGTGTCCCTATGACGATTTGGTCGGCCTTCTCTTTGATAGATTTGGACAGACTATACTTCTCTAAGAGAGCATTATGCATCTCATTAGTGATCTTAGCCGTAGGTTTACTCTCTACTTCGAATCCTTTCTCTGCGAGATATTCGACGATGGTAGCGATACCTACATTTAATTCTCTTGCTATTTTAGCTAGACGTTGGGCCATTCAGTTATTTAATATTACCAATATAGTGGATTTCTAATTCTCATTGAATCCACAACTTACGATTATTTAATTTTCTTCAAACTCAGAAGCGAGTATTTTCAATACTTCTGATACTGTTTCTTCTTCTAGGTCAGTCCTTCTGATCAGCTCTGGGATACTCAGCTCGAGTACACTCTTGGCTGTATCGCATCCGATTCCTTTGAGTTGTTCGAGGATCCATCCTTCGATTTCATCTGCAAACTCGTCAAGATCTACATCTTCAAATTCTGTCTCATCATCTGTATCTCTGTACACATCTATCTCGTAGCCAGTCAACTTACTTGCCAGCTTGATATTAGATCCTCCTCTACCGATGGCGAGTGAGACCTGATCAGGTTGGAGAAATACTGCTGCGGTCATCTTCTCATCATCGAGTTTGATACTTGACACTTTGGCTGGTGTCAGTGATCTCTGGATATAGAGAGAGACATTCTTTGTATAATTAACGATGTCAATATTTTCATTTTTGAGTTCTCTTACGATACCGTGGATACGTGAACCCTTCATCCCTACGCAGGCTCCCACTGGATCGATCCTATCATCATAAGATTCTACTGCTACCTTTGCTCTATCTCCAGGGATCCTTACTATCTGCTTGATCGTGATCAGTCCATCTTCGATCTCTGGCACTTCTTGTTCCATGAGTTTTTCGAGGAATCGTTCATCAGTTCTCGACATAATAACTACTGGGTTATTATTCTTCATCTCTACCTTCTTGATTACCCCTTTGACCATATCTCCCTTACGGAAAAAGTCACCACGGATTGCTTCGTTTCTCGGCAGTAATATCTCGTTGTCAGTGGCATCATCTACGATCAGGAACTCACGTTTGAGTATTTGATGAACTTCTCCAAGTACCATCTCACCTACCCTAGATGAATATCTTTTGTAGATTTCGTCCTTGGCAAGTTCCATGACTTTGGAGATGAGAGTCTGTCTTGCTGCCTGTACTGATCTTCTTCCGAAGTCTTCTAACTCTAGCTGCTCGTAACACTCCTCACCTACCTCGTAGTCTTCGTCGAATGCGAGTGCCTCTGAGATAGAGATTTGAGAGAGTTCATCTGTCACTTCTCCGTCACTGACGATATCTCTGATTCTCCACATTTCCAAGTCACCAGTCTGATCATTCACGATGACATCAAAGTTTTCGTCCGAACCAAATTTCTTACGAATAAGAGAGTTGAATACGTCCTCTAAGACCCTTACCATTGTGGGTCTATCTATGTTCTTTCCTGCTTTAAATTCCGAAAATGAGTCTACTAAATTCATACTTAGACGAGTTGTATAGTTGTCATTATTTAAAACTTATTTCAATTTTTACTTGCTCTATATTGGCAATGTCCAATTGGACTTCTTTTTTATTCTTAGATTCTAGATAAAGCTTACCGTCTGCGATATTGGTCATTTTACCTTCTGAGGTATTACCCGAGACTTCTTTGACTTTGATCTTACGACCGATATGTTTTTTGAACTGTCTTGGATCTGTAAGCGGTCTATCTGCACCAGGAGAGGATACTTCGAGTTTGTATTTTTCTCCTAACCAGAGATTTTCATCTAAATGTGACTCTAGGTGTCTACTCAATCTCCTACAGATAAGAAAGCTGACAGGTTCATAACCATCGATATAAAACCTAACGACTTTGTCTGCCGAAAAATCATTGCTTACGATGAAGTAATCGCCAGCATATTCTTCATTAAGAAATGCTTCTGCTAGCGCAATGATCTTTCCTTCTATTGTTTGATTTTTCATATAAAAAAAGGGGACAATTAATGTCCCCCTTTGAAAACTTATTGCAAATATACAGTATTTGCTTGAATTTATTGTGTTTACTGTCTAAGTTAATTGACAGCTCTCTGATTACCCTCCAAAATCATCAAATGCGACGTTTTCTTCTGGTATTCCCCAGTCGTCGGCCATTTTGATTACACATTGGTTCATGATCGGTGGTCCACAGAAGTAGAGTTCTACTTCTTCGGGTGCCTCGTGCTTAGAGAGGTACTCATCGATAACGACTTGGTGTACATATCCTTTGAATCCGTCTCCATTAGGATCATCGAGATTTTCTTTCAGTGTCCAGTTATCCTCTGGTAGTGGATTGTCTAGTGCTACTGCAAATCTAAAATTAGGGAACATCTTTTCGATTTCTCTAAATTCTTCGATATAGAAGAGCTCTTGCTTAGTCCTACCTCCATAGAAGAATGTCACCTTACGACCTGTCTTCAACGTGTGAAAGAGGTGGTAGAGATGAGATCTCATGGGTGCCATCCCTGCTCCTCCACCTACGTACAACATCTCTGCTTCTGTTGGTTTGATAAAGAACTCTCCATAAGGACCAGAGATCGTGACTTTGTCTCCTGGCTTCCTTGCAAAGACGTATGATGAGCATATCCCTGGATTGACATCCATCCATCCACCTTTGGCTCTGTCAAATGGTGGAGTTGCGATCCTTATCGTCAGTGAGACGATATTCCCTTCGGCTGGGTGATTGGACATCGAGTATGCTCTGAATATCTCTTCATCATTTACCATCTTGAGGTCCCACAATTTGAATTGATCCCAATCCTTCTGGAACTTGTCCGGTGAATCATGATACTTAGGGTGTGCTGTAATGTCTATGTCCTTGCTATAGTCTACGACAGTAGGTGGTACATCGACTTGGATATATCCTCCAGCTTCAAAGTCTAGGTGCTCGCCTTCTGGCAACTTCACGATAAATTCTTTGATGAATGTCGCTACGTTATAGTTAGAGACCACTTCACACTCCCACTTTTTAATTCCAAATATTTCCTCTGGGATTCTGATTTCCATGTCTTCTCTGACCTTGACTTGACATGCTAGTCTGAGTCCTGCCTCTGCTTCCTTCTTCGTCATATGATTCATCTCTGTAGGGAGTACTTCTCCTCCACCTGCGTCTACATGACACTCACACATGGCACAAGTACCACCACCTCCACAAGCTGAAGGTAAGAATACTGAACTATCACCCAACACTGACAATAAGGTTGCTCCTGGTTGTACCATCAATGGATTGTCTGTATCACCATTGACGACTATCTTTACTTCTCCTTGTGGTAACAACTTCTTCCTAGCATAGAGGAGCATGACTGTCAGCATACTGATAATGAGGCAGAATACGATGACAGCATAGAGTATCGGTAAGAAATTTAATAGAAACATAACTGTTATTTATTTGTCTGTGTCTTAATTATCTATAAAATGTTGGATTGGGCTAAAATGCTGCTGGGTCTATACCCATCAAACTCATAAATGCCATCCCCATCAATCCTGTCAATATAAATGCCATTCCTAATCCTCTCAGTCCTGGTGGTACTGCTGAGTACCTGATCTTCTCTCTGATCGCTGCGATGCCTATTATCGCTAGGAACCAGCCAAATCCTCCACCAAGTCCAAAGGCTACAGACTCTGCGAAGTTGTACTCCTTAGCTACCATGAAGAGTGATCCACCCAAGATGGCACAGTTCACAGTAATCAGTGGCAAGAAGATACCAAGTGAGTTATAGAGTGCTGGTGAGGACTTCTCAATCACCATCTCTACGAGCTGTACCATTGAGGCAATTACTGCTATAAACAAGATAAACCTCAGAAAGGTTAAGTCTGTTCCGAATATTCCAGTATCACTCAGGAGGTAACTATTGATCACCCAGTTAATAGGCATCGTGATCCCGAGTACAAAGATGACTGCGAGCCCTAGACCAAATGCTGTCTTTACAGACTTAGAGACGGCTAGGTAAGAACACATCCCCAAGAAGTATGCAAGTGCAAGATTCTCAATGAATGCTGATTTGATAAATATATTGATAAGATCTCCCATTGTTAATTGATCTAAATTGTCTTGTTAATTATCTATTATGTTATTTCTATTGGCTTACTTGCGTAGATGGTAGCACACATTTGGCTGCGACCTATGATACATCTACAAGGCTCTTATTGACGATTCCTCTGTGGATCCAGATAAGTACTCCTATCACGAACATGGCCGAGGGGAAGAGTACCATCAAATTATTATTGGCATACCATCCAAACAACCAACTCTCACTCGTATTGATCAAGTATCCTGCATCCGGACCGATGATACCGAATCCAAATACTGTCCCTTTGCCAAATAGCTCTCTAATAAATGCGACGAGAAGTAAGATGATTCCGTAGCCTAGACCATTACCAATACCATCTAGGAATGCTCTCCAAGGAGAATTGGCCATTGCGAATGCTTCGAGACGACCCATGATAATACAGTTAGTGATGATGAGTCCTATGAATACAGAAAGTTCCTTGAAGGTGTTGTAATCCAATGCTTTGAGTGCTAGCTCTACGACTGTCACGAGTGTAGCGATGATGACGAGTTGGACGATCATCCTTACTTGCTTAGGTATAGAGTTTCTTAGCAATGAAGTCAAGACATTGGAAGCTGCAAGTACAAAGATTACAGCGATAGACATCACGAGAGCCTTATTCATCAATGTCGTCACAGCGAGTGCTGAACAGATACCGAGGACTTGGACGGTGATAGGATTATTATCATTGAGTGGATCGATGAGAAGTTTTTTCTCATTCTTACCGAATAATGCCGATTTTTTTTCGGCTACTTTTACTTCTGACATGGTGTTCTCTCTTTGTGAAAAAAAATTGTGAGAATATTATTTGTTTATTTTATCGAAGTATGGCTCATAATAAGCTATCCCTCTCTGCATCATCTCAGTGACGCCATCTGCTGTAATAGTAGCACCTGAGATCCCATCTACCTCGTGGACTGGATCTTTTGCTCCTCCTTTACGGACATAGATAGACTTGTACTCGCCATCTGGTCTATAGATTTTCTTACCCACGAATTGCTCTTTGAACGCTTGGCTATCCTTAATCTCAGCTCCTAGACCTGGAGTCTCTGCCTTGTGATCAAATGCGACACCTGCTATTGTATTCATGTCATCCTCTAGGGCTACACACCCCCAGATCTCATCCCAGAGTCCCTTCCCTCTGACATTGAGTATGTAGAATTCATTACCCTTATCAGATTCGTAGATAAACAGGGGCAATACTCTATCCTCTTCTGGTTTTTTCATCTCCTTGCCCATATCCACTGATTCTGCAAGTCCATCCTTGTAACCCATCTCCATCATTGTAGCTTCATCGATGACTTTACCATCCATATTGAGGACTTTCTGAGTGACTTTTTCACTGAAGATTGCTCCGATCTCTTCATCACTGAGAGTCTTGAGATCTTTACCCAAGTGGCTTGCAATGGCAGAGAGTATTGCTGTCTTGTTATAGACTGCTTCGTTCTTATCGTGGATTGGCTTCAATCCTGTAGACATGAGTGAGAGTATGACTGCTACGATAGCTGTCATTACTAACACAAACCTGATGATATAATTTGTACTATGCACTTTGTAATCGTTTTTTCATGTTAGCCTCTAGCACATAATGATCGATGAGTGCTGAGAAAGTATTTAAGAATAAGATAGCAAGCATCCAGCCTTCTGGATATGCTGGATTCATCACTCTGACGATCATTCCTATAAATCCGATAAGGAATCCATAGATCCACTTCCCTGTATTGGTTGTAGATGCTGTCACTGGATCTGTTGCCATAAATGCTGCCGCAAAGAAGAAACTCCCCATATAGAACTGGTAGTACCAAGGCACTTCCATAAATGGTGTTGCTCCCCAAGCATTTAACAAGAGTGCCATCACAGCTGCTCCGATCGTAGCACTAAGCATGATCCTCCAGCTCGCTACCTTAGTAACGATGAGCATCAATGCACCTATAAGGATAAATGGCTTACTTGTCTCTCCTATAGACCCAGGGATCGTTCCCCACCACATCTGTGCTACGCTAAACTTCTCAGTCACTGCTTCCCAACCGCCAGAGTATGCAAGAGCTAGAGGAGTGGCTCCACTATATCCATCTACTACTGCTGTCCTGGCAGAGTCAAACTGATCAACTCCCATCACTTCGAAGAGTGAATTGAAGAGACCATGTGCCCAGCCATAGCTTGCTTGTGTACCTGCTGCGAGACCTTCGTAGCCTGATACCCAGACTTGATCTCCTGAGATTGTTGTCGGATAGGCAAAGAAGATAAATACCCTTGAGAGCAGTGCAACATTCCAGATATTCATCCCTGTACCTCCGAATGCTTCCTTACCGATAATCACTGCAAATGCTATAGAGACCGCAAGTATCCAGAGTGGTGTATCTGGTGGCATGATGAGTGGGATCAACATCCCAGATACGATGAATCCCTCCTCTACCGCATGTCCTTTGCGTGCAGCGAAGATAATCTCTATCCCGAGACCTACGATCATCGTTACGAGTACGATTGGGACGAGTTGTATCAGTCCATGGATGAGTTTGAGGTGGAATCCTTCTAAAAATCCTAAAAACTCTCCTCCCGCTACGAAGTGTTGGTGCCCAATATTGTAAGTCCCAAACAGGAAGCACAGTTGGAGAGCAAGCACTACGTGGATCATCATCCTCTTCAGATCTAATCCATCTCGGATATGTACGCCACCGTCAGTGACACTATCTGGCGAATAAGCGAAAGTGAATGCTGCATCATATAATGTGTGCAGGATTGGACTTTTCTTCTTATCCGGTTCTATTTTTTTGAAAATATCTAAAAGACCCATTGGTTATATTGAATCAGTAATTAACTAATAATAATCTAATTGTTGTCTAGAGTTGCTCTCTCATCATATCGAGACCTTGTCTCAATATCTTCTGTAGTGGTTGCTTGGACACACATGCAAATTCGCAGATTGCAATGTCCTCTTCTGAGAGTTCATTGATCCCCAATCCTTCCATTCTTTCGTAATCATTAGCAAGGATTGCCTTGACTAAGTGTGTGGGATAGATATCCATTGGCAAGACACTTTCGTACTGGCCAGACGCTACGAATGCTCTCTGCTCTCCGTGTGTGTTGGTATCGGCTATAAACTTGTGCTTAGGGAAAAGGAAATTGGGGAATGTTCCAGATGTAGAAGGTCTTGGTGCTATCGGCACTAACCATCCAAGGAACTCATTGTAATCGCCTTCTTTGACTGTAGTAATCTGATCGGTCGTAGCCGAAATGAAATCTTCTGTGTTGACTTTCCTTCCTGTGAGGACATCACCAGCGATGATCCTAGTATTCTCACTTTTGAGATTGCCTTTTACCAACTCTCCGATATTGGCCCCTAGGTATGTCTCGACATATCCAGTTGATTGGAATTCGTCACCTACTAATGCGACTTTTCTACTTGTATCGAGATACCCTTTGGTGAAGAGTGATCCGATAGATGCTACCTCTTGCACACCCAGTGTCCAGACTGTGTCATTGGATCTTATCGGATTGATATGATGGATCTGTACGCCTACATTACCAGTTGGGTGCTTCCCACTGAAGTAATGCTTCTCTGCATTGTTGACTGTACTCAACCACGATGATGATGCTATGTCTTGGATGCCTAGGTGTACTGATCCTTCTGTCAATTGTGAGAGGACGTTGACTCCAGCTTGGAAGTCTTTCTCTTTGCCCGCGAGCAGGATCATCGTATCTGGCGCTAATGGAGCTGTGTCAAATGTGGAGATAAAGATATCTCTTGGCACTTCGTCCTGAGCTGGTACTACATCGAATGGTCTTTTATTGATCATCGGCCATACTCCCGATTGCATCAAGAATGCTACGAGCTCTTCTCTTGTGGCTTTAGTGAGATCTGGTGCAGTCACTGTGTGATAGGTAATCTTCTTATCAGCTAGGATGACGACATCACTTATCGCTCTCTTAGCTCCACGTCTGACCTCTACTACCTCACCACTTACTGGTGCTGGATAGATGATATCGGGAGTGGCTTTATTGAAGAAGAGTGGCTCACCTGCTTTGACTTCTTGTCCTACTTCTACGAAGAGTTTTGGGATAGGAGCTATCCCTCTATAATCCATCGGCCTTATTGCAAATGTGCTACTTTGATTGGATAAGACATCATGAGTGGCCTCTCCAGCCAGCTTGATATCAAATCCTTGTTTCAGTTTGTGATATGATCCGCCGGCGGCGAATGCTGGCTTCTTTCCACCTCCATCAAACGACAGATTGGGGATGATACCGATATCTTCTTGCTCAATATCAATTCCTGACTTTTTGGCTTCTATCTGCAATAGACTGTCCGAAACATTCATAATTACTGCAAGGAGAAGTATGACGCCGATTATAATTAAAGTAGTTGATAGCATTTTATCCCTTTGAATTTTGCTGCAAATATACTAAAGTTGAATCAGATGTGCTATGCAAGAGTTTGGCAATGCTCTCATCTTTTTATTTAGACTTCATCTTAATAACGATTTAGGGTATAACATGTTCAGCATTTCCGCTGTATAATTGGGCTATTCTACTCAATATGCTCTCTAGATGGACTAGTTATCAGCACTCCTCTATCTTATCGATAAGTATGGTGATACATTTTCACGTAAGTGGATAAAAAAAAAGAGGCCAACCACTCCGGTTGACCTCTCTTGATACCTGTCTAATTATAGCATGTGCTTATTGAGTCATCTGGTAGAACCTTATGCTCATCATAGCACTACTTAATTACTGTCAGTTTCTTAGTGGAAGAGTAGTCTCCACTATTCAATCTATAGAAGAGTACTCCAGCTGCACCTAGGTCATCACTATTGAGTGTGATGTTGTGGATGCCAGTCGAGTAGTTCTGAGTGCTTGTATATGCTACCTTACCTGTGATATCGAAGACTGTAAGAGTCGCTTCGCCATCTTGTGGTAGTGCAAATGTAATCACAGTCTCACCTGAGAAAGGATTTGGAGTGTTTTGCATCAATGCATATCCAGCTTCTGTACTTTGTAACGTTACTGCATTTACCGTAAGGTCTTGTCCTGTATAAGCTTCTGAGCTAAATGCCTCAGTACTGATATACAATGCTTCGCTAAGCGTAGAAGTATACTCTGCTTGCAACGTCACTGTAATCAATGCATCACCATCTAAGTCTATTGCATCTAGCGTATTGATACTGAGAGCCGTTGATGATGAAGTGATCGGTGCATAGTGGTCAGGAGTCACTGTGATGACATCAGATTGGATGTCTACAAGTACAAATCCTGGGTGATTGAATGCAATCTGAGCACCGTAGAACTCTACTGCACTAGCTCTCATCTCTACCTCTACTGTATTCCCTGCTTGGACAGTGACATTGTCATAGTTAAGTGTCAATGTTTCGCTTCCTCTTGCTTCTGTATCATTGCTCGCTGCATTGACGATTACTGATGAGTTGACATCACCCACCTTGATCGCTACGAAGTCTTCTGTCATCATATCTGATGAGAGATCTGCTATCGCAACGAGGTTATCTAATGGCCAAGGATTGCCGTAAAGTAGCTGCGTAGACTTATCCAAGAATACCCAAGAGTCACTCTTCGGGAATACCGAATTGACATCTAGGATCAGCTTACGGATATCTACCATATCACTTGCTGTCACTCTCTCATCTGAGTTGGCATCAGCCGCGATGAGTTGGTGTACAGTACCTAGCTGCTGGATACCAAGGAGGTGTCTCTGAATGAGGATGATATCTACTGTAGATACTCCATTCTTATAGTCATCTATCTTGCTACCATTGATCATGTAATCATTGTGCATATCGAGATCAGTAAATGTGAACTCTCCTGAGGCATCTGTCACATGTGTGAGCGGGAACTCAGGCGCAGTACTCATCAACTCTACTTGTACATCTGCTAGCATTTCTCCTTCGGGAGTAGAGATCCTACCAGCGATACTTCCTCTAGAAGCTCCATTGTCGTTGTCATCATCACAGTTACCTCCATTATCTAAGATATTGAGGTATACTGTACAGAAAGAGAAATTGTCCTTCTCATCCCACACATACATCTCTACAGGGACTGCAGATCCATCAGCTGGGATATCATCACAATCAAATGTCATAGAAGCACAGTTGAGTGAAGGGATGTAATTAGGGTCTGAATCAGGATGAGTCTCAGAGAATGTAAATCTCAAATCATCTTGATCAGTACAGTTATCAAAACTACCAAGATCGAAGTCACATGCCCAGATAGCAACCATCCCATTTTGCATAAATGCAGTACTCAGATTAGTACAATAAGGTGTAGGTGCTTTCTTGTCAACTACCATGAAGTAATTAGTACAAGCTCTGAAGTTACCACAACCATCTGTGACTCTCCAAAGGACTCTGTGATTACTCATACTGCCTTCGATACTCTCTGGTATCGTCAACTTGACAGGGTTGCCAGAGGTAGTCGGAGCGATATAGAATGGATCGTTAGTAGCGATAGTCGAGCTAAACTCGTAATCGATCGTCCAGTCACCATCAATATCTACCTGTACTAACCAATCGAGTTGGCTACTCGGGCAAGAGCCTTCATCCGAAGCAATATTAGTCAACATGACTGCATTGTTTTCGCAGATAATACCATCATTGTCTTCATCATTGAAGTCATCCGCCTCTAGCATTACATCTTCGCATGAGAGGAACTCTGGAGCAGTCTCGTCAAGTACTCTGATGATCTGAGTCTGAGTCCAGATACCTGTACCAAAGTTAGGATCAAATGGAGTCAGCTCTGGATCATAGTCACACCAGTTGATTACTGTCCACTTCTTGAGGACTTTGTAACAAGCACCTTCTGAGATCTTAAATGTATCTACATCTACGCTATAAGCCATCTCATCACAAGGGCCAGCAGTCCATGAAGGGATACCAGTATCTCCGAAATCATCGGCACAGTCTACTGTCAGGTCTTCTGGGAAAGTTACGGTGATATCAGTCGGTCCAGAACCAGCGATATCGATTCTCTGTACACAGAATATTGAAGGACTATTTACGACAAACCATTGTCTCTTGATATATCCAGCTCCACAACCGTTAATTACTTTTTCGAAATCTTTATAATCAACGTCTAGTGCATCACATGATGCGATAGCAGTAGCACTGCCAGTAAGGTCCAAATCAAGATAGTCTTCTTCACAACCGATTACGATATCACTAGGGCACTGGATAGATGGGGTAAGTTTATCTTCTAGCCTTACGTATGCCCAAGTCTCGTTGAAATTATCTCCGGCAGTACCATAGACTCCGTCCATGTCACCATCGTCCCATACTCTCAACCAAACCTTGATCTGTGAATAATCTACTGCACCATCTCCGTCTGCGTCTATTCCTGCCTCTGCAATATCATTACAGCAAAACTTGACAAACTGTCCTTCGTCAGTATCGTTAGTGTTATCAAATGAATGACCATCATCATTGTAAGTAAGGTTATCTATATCGTCACAATAGTCTTCTTCTCTTCTGATTTCTAGATATACGGGGCTACATCCATCATAAGAACCATTGTCGATATTATTAGTGAAGAGCTTAGCGATCCCTTCACCGTTAGCATTCGTTGTCAATGAGAGTACGATATCTTGCTTAGCAATCGCGACTGGTGGGGTATTGTCAACGATATTCACTGTCACATCTACTGCTGTAATATTACCACAACAGTCTACTCCATTATATGTGAAGATATGTATTCCCTTAGGAGCATTCTCTACGAAATACCCTCTATCTGGATCAAAACTAATCTCTACTCCAGCTGGACCAGTGACTGTATATGATACCTTAGAACTACAATCATCAAATAAGTGCTCTGGAGCTGGGAAATCAAAGATCCCAAAGCATCCCCATGGGTCTACAGAGTATGTCAGTTCGTTCGTCGCATTGACAGTGATTGAAGGACCTTCATCATCAGATGTAACGACCTTCTGAGAGTATGTCACGCTTGTGGCATTACACCAGTCGTGGACAGTCCACTCTCTGATTACTTTTGACATATTAGTACATTCCTCAGCACAAGGATATAGGACTAAGTCAGTCGTAGTAGTTGCTGTATTACACAGCGAACTATTATTAGTCAATGGGATACCATCAATCGTCGGATATGCATTGAGATTAGCGAACTCTGTCGCAGCAGCTTCTGCTGCAGTGATCTCAGCAGGTGTGCTATCCTCGTCCGTATTAGCCTCTAAGTAACTCTCATAGAAGTAAGCTGCGATATCTGCTGGCTCAGTGCTACTTCCACATGGAAGGAATACTTGAGAGATCGGTGCTACGATATCATTGACGATATTGATTGGTAAGAGTCTGTACTCATTGACACATGAAGTGACTTTATTATTGAATACATCACTAAAGATATAAGTCCTCTGGATAACTGTCTCTTCACAGTCACCTCCAGCACTTACTACCTCTTCGAGGAAAGATACTAATATCTCTCCATCACAGTTATCCACTGCCGCAGGCACTGGAAAGTCCGTGATATCACTCAGACAAGCTGCAGCAAACTCACAGTTGGGATCAGTGTTCCCTACTGGACAAGGGCAAGCCTCGTTAGTAATTGTGTTAGAGAGATCTGCAGGATCATTTACTGTAGCTGGATCATCTACAATAGCTGGAGCCAATTTGTCTTCAAGTGTGAGGTTACCCCAACAAGAGTTTACAAATTCGCCATCGGCATCTATCTCAGTAATTACTACTTCGAAGTTACCAAGTCCACATAACTCGACAGTCTCACCAGGAGCACCATCAACACCATTTACTGTAATAAAATAATTTCCTGGATCGAAGCCAGGGATTGCATTTTCACCCTCTAGTACCATCTCTATGGAAATATCAGCGCAACACTCTCCAGCACCATTAGTGGTACCTACAGAGACATTGACATTGTCATTACAAGCAAGAGTAGCTAGAGTAGAATAATTGGAATCAGCCATCAAGGTGCTTCCGAAGCACGTGCTGATTAAGAGCCATACCAATACAGGTATCGCCCCGATTTTGGTTAAATCGGTTCTAAACATTAGAAAAAAAGTTTTGGTTATTAAAAAAAGTAAATATGTGCCCCGCATTCGAGGCTGGTGTTCAGACCAGTGGAATTCACTTAGAATAATTAGGGATAAGTATGTTATTGTTCAGATAACCTTGGCTCAAATATAGAACAGTAATTGATCGCTAAGTAATTAGTGCAGGGGTATATTTAGCATATTTATTCCGTCTATGTATGCACTATCTATTAATGGGTAGTAACCTTTAATTGGAGAAGAATACTTACAATACGCAGGAGACCTAAGTAACCCGTACTCCTACTTAATGTCCGTCATGAGAATGCGTCTCTCATTGATTGATAAAAACGAGACACAGAAAATTAGAATGGAAAACTTTTGCGGAAGCAGAAGAGGTCTTGGAGTGAGTCAAATAGCTCAATAGCTAACTGGAGTAGTGGCTATCACGCATAGATTCGGCACGATCTAATGATATCTCACATTAGCTCTATCGGTGCCTGGAGGCATGAGTAATCCCATATGTAGGACCCAATACTTGCCTTTCCTGCTGACAGCTAAGTCTTTCATCCTAGGGTTCATGATGAGCTTACAGTGACTGGGGCTTGCAAGCCAAGCTTGATAGACCTCTTCGAAGGTACCATACCCCTCACCAATGTTCTCTCCTGCAAGTTGCCAGAAGTAATCCTCAGCATCTACCCTATCTCCTACGACACTGCCGTCTATACCATTGTGATCAAATCTCTGATAACGATGCATCTGTTCGGCATACTTTTGAGTTGATTGTTTCAACTTTTGATTCCAGTTGACGCTATCTGCTGGTCTATAGTACTTACCTCCACATCGACATCCCTTGGATCGAGTTGAATTGACCCTTGCAGTCATTTGAGTTTCTGTTTTATCTATAAGTGTCGTAGCAGCTGAGTCACTCTGACCTATCAATGCTTCAGTGGCAAAGATCAATGCTAATATCAGTACTCCTGATATTAGCAATCTGAAAGTAGTCTTTGATAGATGTAGTGATTTGTTCAAATTATAGATTTAAGATTTCACTCATGTAAATGCAATGCACAACTCCATTACTAGGATACTAAGTAAACATAAAACACTGCAAGAGTGGGATAATGACACCCATGCTTAACAAAAGATTAATAGAGCCAATCTACTGATAAGTTACTCAGTAGATGTAGCAAAAGAACTCCTAATCTTACTTGCGAGATCGACGAACTCTTCATTGGTAAGGATAGCTCTCGTCTGGGTGAAATCTAGATCAGCTAGGGTATCCATAGGACAGAGATGGATATGAGCATGTGGCACTTCCAGTCCTATCACTGCGACTCCAATCCTCGTACAAGGTACCACTGACTCTACTGCTCTTGCGACTTTCTTAGCAAAGAGATGAAGCCCAGTATATACAGAGTCATCAAGATCAAAGAGGTAATCAACCTCTACCTTTGGGATCACAAGTGTATGCCCACGTCGCAGAGGATTGATATCAAGGAATGCCAGATAATGCTCATCCTCAGCCACTTTGTAAGCAGGGACCTCTCCGTTAATGATCTTGGTGAATATCGTTGCCATGTGTTATAAGAAGATATCTAGGACTTCAAACTCGATGACTCCTCCTGGTGTAGTGACCTTAGCGATCTCTCCTATTTTCAATCCGAGTAATCCCTCTCCTATTGGTGATGATACAGAGATCTTTTTTTCCTTAAGATTGGCTTCAGATTCGGAGACTAATTTATAGGTCACTTCTTTGTTTGATCGCTTATTCAGCATTTTGACATTTGAGAGGATTGTCACTTTAGATGTATCGATCATTGACTCATCAAGAATCCGAGCATTGGAAAGTGCCATTTCCAATTCGTTTATCTTCAGCTCAAGCATACCTTGAGCATCCTTAGCTGCATCATACTCGGCGTTTTCAGAGAGATCTCCTTTTTCTCTTGCTTCAGCAATTGCCTTGGCTACATCTTGTCTACCAGTAGTTTTGAGTTCTTCTAGCTCGCCTTTGATACGATCAAAACCTTCTTGTGTGAGATAGTTATATTGTGACATATCTACATCTATTTACTTATTAAAAATACCTAAGACGCCACTCTCACGAGTGGCGTCTTAGGTATACAATTTTCTCTTAATTTAAGTTCACTAATTGAGACTAGAACATCAATCTCAATCCTACATTATGAGTACCTCTAAATGGATTAGTTGTACGATAAGCATAGTCTAGTGACATCCTAGAAGCACCTGACTTATTCAACTTGAACATGAATGAAGCTCCACCTGAGAATCCAGTATAGACATTCTCTCTTCCTTCGACACTTCCGACTTCATACTTATAAGCAGCTCTTAGCTGGATGATATTACGATAAGTAAACTCTGCTCCACCTCCGATCTGATCTCTAGAGAATGCATTAGATGTGAAGTTACCTAGTAATGTGATATACATACTTCTATCAGCAATCATATTGCCATCTCCATCATCTGCCTTCGTAAAGTACACATCATATGAGACGCCAATATTGAGTTGCGATGGTAATTCAAAACTCTTTGAAGTATTCTCAAGATTGATGATGTATTCATTACCGATATCTCCATTGACTACATCTATCCCGAGGGCATTACCACCAAAGGCCATTGGAGTCCCGATATTTCTCAATGATATACCGAGCTTAAATTCATCATTAGCACCAGAGACATACTGTACTCCTGCGTCTACAGCGATACCAAAAGCACTTAGAGCTGTAAGGTTTTCGCTAATTCCTCTTACGAGTAGTCCAACAGAAATTTTGTTTTCGTAAGTATGTGCATAACCAATACCAATATTAAAGAAGCTTGGAGAGAACGTACCTCCTGTTCCTTCTGGATTGTTTTCTGTAGTGATTTCGATATCACCGAAACTTACATTGGTCATTGTTACACCGAATGCGCCTTTACCATTTTTGGCTTTCTGAGCATATCCAAGACCATTGAGTTGTAGAGTCGATCCTTCATACAGTCTCGTATTCGCCACGACGATCTCTCTATCAGAGTTGAGACGACCTATCCCGGCAGGGTTGAGTCTAAATGCTTCTACTCCACCTACAAATGAAGTATTCATGGTGTGAAAACCTGCACTCTTCGCCCAAGGATTGAGGAGTAACTCCCCTGCTCCACTCTCTCCTTGTCTGTCAGGATTACCTGCAAATCCAAGTACGAATGTGAAGCATAATATTGTTGTTAGTATACGTGTAATCATAATATTGTGATTAAATGATAATCAATAAAAGTAAGTTGGTTGAGAAAGGAAGAAAACTTTAAGGTTCTCTTCCTTTCTGATCTTATTTCTCTAATTCTATAGTCCTGATGGATCAAACTTCCTGCTTACGCCAAACCATTTGACGGTAGTCTCGTTACCTGTATCCATATCCATGACATGGATGAGGTAGACACCACTCGCAACTGGGATACCTGCGTAGTTTTTGAGATCCCACTCTACGTTAGGAAGCACCTGAGTATTTCTGACTCCATCAGTATTATTCCTAGTCGTAACTGACTCATCGATACTGAACTGTCTGACGAACTTTCCATCAATAGAGTAAATAGAAATCTCTGATCTTGGTGGTACATTAGTCAACTTGATTGTAGTATTGAACTGTGTAGACTCATATGTGCTGTAACCATAGTAAGGGTTAGGAACTGCCTTGATATTATCAAGGGCATTTACTGCTTCTTCTTCTGTCAGATCAGTAAGTGCCTGCCCTCTAATCTCAAACTCATAGAGCGGGAGATTACCTTCAGTATTACATCCGATCAAGTCATTTATCTCGAATACTCTCTCTCTTGTATATGGTGATTGTATTCTCAACTTAGCGATGAGATCATTAGGGATTACATTGTCACCTGCATAATCACCCAGCTCCACTCCAGCAGGTAAGATTGGCATAAATGTCCAAGTTACCGACTTGAGTCCGTTTGCAATAGTTACAGGACTAGGGTTACTGAGGATCTCTCTGAGTTCCTCTCCTTGATCATACTCTGTCTTACTTACATAAACGAAATGATTTCCTCCGACTACAAAGTTTTCCAAACTTGTAGGGATTCCAAATCCAACTAAGTCTGTTACCACTTGTGAAGAAGGATTCCAGAGCATATCATCACCAATAGGTGCTGGTATCAGACCATTGTCAACGTAGTCTTGATCAAAGATTGAATTTTCACCAAAGAAAATATTTAACCGCTTACCAGTGACTACATCTACTGCATAGCCAGGGAACCAACTCATCCCAGTTCCAGTACCATCTGGTTGACCATTCTTGCCCACAGATTGTCTTTTTCTGAGCTGGAACATTGAATTACCATCTGCAGTATTCTCAACTACAGTGTAATCTTCAGATGCTGTCTCTACTACAGGACATCTCGACCATTTAGACTTATCAGAAGTAAATACGATATCTACATTATTCAATCTATCTAGTCCATTATCAGTACCTGTACCTCTAACGAAGCTATGAAGCCCACCTCTGTTAAATGCTGGAGTTACATGTACTGTAATCTGGTCATCATCTCTCGGATCACCATCTGTTGCAAAGAATGGATAGAAGAAGTTAGTACCATTATCGTTAAATGCTTGATTAGGATCTATCCCTTCTGGGTAGTTAGCTGAGCCGATACCATCTGCTTCTCCAGTACCAGTTGCAAGGAAATTAAATATTCGATCTAGACCAAATAGCCCTTGAGTAGCAAATCTTGCATCATCATCTTGCACAGCATTGAACCATTGAGTACCGCCTTCGTCGGCATATTCTAGTACAGTAGTGATTACACTATTATCGGCTGTTGGAGCTTCTGTGAAGAATGGTGATGTAGTTGGTAATAAGTGAGACCCTGATGGTGATACTTGATTGACATTAATCGATAATCCAAACTCTGGAATTACTTGCTCTTGTACTGCATCTAGGGTAAACCTAGAGTCAACCACTTGACCAGTCTCTGTATTAGTTACTCGCCATCTAGCTCCTTCTTGTAATGCACAAGAGTTCTCATCAAACTCTCCTATAATTTCGAGATTGTAGATTCCATCTACCACTTCGAGTGGGTTATAGATAGAGACATCAATCGGTCCAGACCCTGGCTCATAGACTACTCTATTGTCAGTAGTCCCCTCTAGTATCTTGTCATACATCGAATCATCTAACTCCAAGAATACACCAGGGCTACCCTCACCGTCTAATCTTGTAATGACAGGTCCATCACCGTAGTCACTATTCTGATTTTCATAGACGATCGGTCTTGGCGTACCTGTATAGGCATTGATATTTCGTCTTCCTTCGAGGTATGGAGTCTGCTGACCTAATCCAGTATTAGGGTCGAAGACTTGATATTGGTTACTTCCATATGCAACAACACTGAAGTAATACTCTTTATGATTTCGCAATCTCGAGTCACCTTCTGCGAACCTATCATCTTTGACACTGAATGTAGTCTTGATTCCTTCGTCATTACCCACTACTTCCTCTGTGAAGGTATAGAAGTTCCCCTCAGTTTGGTCGTTAGGATCTTGGAATACTTCCCAATTATAAAGTGTCGTAATGCCGTTCTTAACATCTACTTGTGCAATCTCTATTGCTTTCTCTATATCATCATACTCTGATGAAGAGACATTAGCATTGATAAGTTGATAGACTCTATATCCTTCGAACTGGTAGAATGCATCAGCAATAGAATCGGCTGCAAAGATATCTCTCTCAGTATACTCTTGGTTAGCGTTATTTGATAATATCTCATCATTAGACAATACAAGTATGAGTTCCTTATCAAGCTCTATGATACTCATATCTGGAGCATTAGGACCATCTATGAAGTCAAAGCAGTTATCAAATAATGCTTGTGCTAAATCATCAGCTTTCTGCAATCTAGAGATATCTGGACAAGGGTAATTGAGTGCTGGCACCCATACTGCACCGATGATCAACTCATTGGTCGTATTTGGCTTGAGCAAGAATGGTCCAGTGGCTTGTAGCGTCCTCCTATCACCGATAGGAAGGTTATCTGTACACATAGACCAATCATCACCAGTTGTCTTATTGGGATCACTTGGGAATGCAAACTTGATCTCATCAGTACTCCCTGCATTATATCCACTCCCACCAAATGTCAGTGGTGAATCATCTAACCAGATTGCTTGGAGATAATTATAATAGTCATTCGCTGTCTGAGGATCTGCAGTAGCAGGCTCAGGTGCTAGATCTGTTCTATTATAGTACATGAATGATGACATCCCTAGCTCTACGAATGTATCGATATCTGTCGATCCTATCTCAGTGACTGGTACGAGGAGTGAATCACCATTAATGACCTCCCACTTGTGTGGACCGAGTGGACCTCTAAAGTAATCAGTACCGATAATAGGCACATCATTACCGTATGTCTCTGCACCAGTAGTACACGTCGTACCTGCATCTCCATCTACAGCATCTTGATTGTATGTATATGCGAGTGATCTCGACACATCACATCCTACGAAGTCATCTTCAGAACATCCAAGATCTGGATCAACCCACATCCCAAAATATGTCTGCTGGAGATCATTGATACCTCTGTTTATCAATTTGTATCTCATAAATGTCATATCATTGACCTCATCGTTACTTTGGTAAGCGAATGCTTGAACTTGTACTTCCATATTCATCGCCAACTCACCCATCGTCAAGTTATGCGGTGCTCCTGCATCATTGTAGATCCAAAATACCATCTGATCTGGCACAAGCTCTCTCGCTTCTGCTCGATTTGATGGCTCACATCCTCTAATCTCGATAATAGGAAAATCACCTTCACATGGATTGTAGATACCATTACCGAAACCTGCTTCGCCAGGTTCATCCCAGAATGCTCCTAGTCCTTGTCCTGTATCAGGCAGATCAAATGGGTAGAAATCAGTAAAGAATGGATTACCAGTACCAGCCCATCTTTTCAAAGATTCTGGGATAGAATCACAATTCAACTCTTGTCCTTCGCCTAGAGCATCATAGAGTCCGATAGCCAATGTGACATCAGTACCTGAGATCTCATAGAATTGATCCCAATCTCTACAGATCTCTAGATCAGTAAGACCAGTATCTGGATCAAGGGGTCCTGGATAAAAATCCACCCCGGGGTTACGATAAGTAGATGCTGCTATCTTGAGGTTACCTGCTTCGTCTAATCCACCGATCCATACTCCTCCTGCGAAGATTGATGATACCTCTGGATCACCTGATCCTGGCTCAGGTGCCGGTATGATATATCCTGGCTCACTGGCACCATCCCACCAGACATCACCACCGACTAAGAGTCTAGCTCGGACATTATTAATGTCTAGGAATGTTTGCCCTTCAGAAGGGACACAATCCTCTCTAAAGTTTACTGTATTATTCGTGTTGTTGGTGTTGTTAGTGTTTCCTTTCGACTGTAATTCTGGATTGAAGTAAGCATATGCTGAGAAACTGTAGACAGTCATCAATGCTACTATTCCGATTACTTTGGTAAGTATTGTCTTCATATTTGAAAGGTTTAGTTGTTTAATTCCTTATTATAAAATTAGATAGAGTGCTAGGTGTACGATTTTGATCTAGAAGTCAAAAATTACACCCAAGTAGATTCTCCTAGGAGCTGCAAAATTTCCAGGATTCAATAATCTCCATTGATATGAAGAGAGGTACCCTTCGACATCTCTACCTGAGGCTGCTACTGTATTGAGTCTATCAAGCCCAAACTCACTGATCAAGAATCCATCATCATCAGCACTCTGTGAGACATTATAGACATCGATGACATTCCTCGTATTGAAGAGATTCTCGAATCTCAAGTATACATTGGCATTCAATGATCTCTTAGCTTCTGGATTGAGGTTAAATGACATTTGCTTATCCAATCTCAAGTCAGTGTTAAATATCCAAGGTAATCTTGATCCATTAATATTCTGAATATCTGTCTGAGAGTATGGTGATTGGATCTGGCTAAACAATGAGTACGGTCTTCCTGATACAGTTGCGATGATGAAGTTAGCTCCAGCATTAGCAAAGATGTCTAGACCTCCGATCTTAGGACCAGTGTAAGACTTCCCTTCACCATATCTATAATCGAGTACTACATTGATCCTGTGTCTCTCATCATAAGAGAATGGGAACAACTCTCTAATCACACCTCTTGTATTCAATCCTCTTCCTGAGTTTGCATCTGATCCAGATCCATTAGCAAACTGGAGTGTATAGTTAGCCTTCAGCGTCAAGTTACCTGTACGTCTGAGGTCATAGCCAAATGCAAATCCCTTCACAGTACCAAAGTCAATGTTACCGAATGTTTCGTAGTTACCTACACCTGGTACATTAGTGATGATTTGTCTCTGGATCATATCTCTAAGCTCTCTATAGTATGCTGAGACCTTTATTGCTGAGCTATTAGAGAGTTTCTGTTGGAAACCAACTTGATAATCAATTGTCTTCTCTGGTCTCAAATTGGGATTACCAGCCACATCGAACTCACTACTGAATCTATTAGGATTAGATGAGAAGTAATAGTAATTCAGTGCAGTACTCTCAGTGTTACTTGGCGGTCTCTGTACGAGTACATCATAGTGTGCAAAGAATCCAGCTTCATCCGAGATTGGGAATGAGAATGCAAGTCTAGGCATGACATTGAACTGTGGAGTATAATCCTCAAATGTCACATCTGGGTCAAACCCTGGGAGTGTGATATCAAGTACTCTATTCTCTTCATCCTTCAATGCAGGAGTTACGATTGATCCACTGAATAATGCATTAGGATTATTGACCGAGCCACCATTAGGGAAGAACCATTGGTCTCCATCTCTGTACGCTTGGATAGATCCTGGATCATCATCCTTGACATATACTTTGTAGTCATCACCAATACTTGCAGGTCTATCAATTGCGTCAGGGTTCGCTGCATGCCAATCTGCGGCACCATCTATCTCATAGAGTGAGTACTGATCCTTCAGGACTTTAGTATTTGCATCGAAGTAATCTACTCTCACACCTGCTCTAAAGATGATGTCTCTAAATGTAAATTTATCTTGAATATATCCAGCAGCATAGACGGGCTGGAGTGGAGCTACATTGAATGTCCTTACGCCATTCTCATCAGTCCCCGAGAAGAACTCATCAAATGTGACTCCAGATCCGAGCTTGTTACCTTGGTAATCATACCCATAGTAGTTAAGATCTAGATTGACGTCACTAATTAACTCACCTGGTGCAAAGAGATCTAATGACAACTGATCTGGCGTCAATCCATCAGTATTGACTCTAGTATTGAGATCATCTCCTGTCAAGTCTCTCACTCTTCTGAAGAAGTATAAATCGTCGAACTCCTCAGGTTGAATCTGAGTCTGAAATTGATCAAACTCGAGACCAAACTGCTCGAATGATCCAATGATTTCATCGGTTACACCTGTGATGTGTCTGTTAGCAGCTAACCTTGCGATGTTCCATAGAGATTGAGGATTCATCTGATAAGATCTTCGCAGTCTTTGCTCATAGAGGAATCCAAATTGGATACTATGTTTTCCATCGTCTGTACTTCCTGGCACTAAATCAAAACCACTTGTTACGTTCACAGTATAGATGTCAGTCTCAGCCTTAAAGAACACGTTGTATACCTGACCTACATTGTGATAGATCCCCCAGACATCTCTATAATCTGGATCATTGATTCCATTTTGTGGTACTCCTGACAGTGAGTTGTACAATGCCATTGTCCTGTTGATATCTAGATTTGGCTGGAACTCTCCAGTATTCGCTTGATACTCTTGATGCTTGAAAAATACACCAGGAGTAACCTCCACAGCAAGTGAATCAACTTCGCCAGTTACTATTGAAGCGACTGGGTCCCAAGTCCTTTCAGTCCTTCCCCAATACCCGTAGTTGAAGATGTTATCTTCGTGTCGGACATCTTCTGTATTCGTTCTGTTTTTTTCGACTCCTACTTGGAGTGTATAGTAAGCATTCCTGATCAGTGAAGTATTCGCTTCTCCTTGCTCTAGAGATTGATTACCTAATCTGTGTCTAAATCTCACATTACCTCTATATCCACTCCGATATGAGTATGGATTGTTATTCCAGTTGAGGAGAGACCAAAGACCATTCCTTGATGCTGCTCTACTTGTACGAGAGAACGGTGTAAATCGAGCTACCCGATCAAAATATCCTCCCGAGATAGAGACATCAATGTTGTCACTCAGTCTTGCATCTACTTTAGCACTGATATTCCAATCTACATTTCGTTCGTTTGGTGCAGCCTTTAGGACTTCCGGATTAGAGAATGCTGTCAGAGTATCTGCTCTTGGAAATGAAGTCTCTCCGATATTGAACATTGGATTTGCCTCAAGATCATTAATAATCTCTTCTGGCATTCTATTGACACCAACGAATGAAGGGTTGTCATCATTAATGTCTCTGTATTGGCCAGAAAGTCTAAATCCTAAGATAGATTTACTACTCCCGTCAGCCATCGTCTTCTTGAGAAGAGGACCTGAGATATTACCTGATGCCAACTTATAACCATAAGGATCTAAGAAGTGTGAAGTCTCTAGCTCTATACCACCAGAGTAAGCCTCACTAGGCCCTTTGGATGTAATAGAGATTACCCCACCAGTCACATCACCATACTTCGCTTCGATACCACCAGTCACTACTTGCAACTGCTCTATCTCAGATTGAGGGATGAGGTTGTTGACATTATTAGAGTTGATCCTTACACCATCGATGTAGATATATGTCGAGTTGGACCTAGCCCCCCTGACACTGATATCTGTACCATTGACTGTGGAGAGACCAGCAGTGGTCGCCGCCAAAGCGTTGATGTTTTTCGTTGGAAGAGTCTTAATTGACTCCGCTGTGATAGTACCACCAGTAGATGTCTCATCTATACTAATCAGTGGGACTTTATACCCTGTGATGATTACTTCGTCGATGAGTTGGCCTTCTTCTTGCATTTGGAAGTCTACCTGATTGACTTTATCAGCATTGACGATGACACCTTCGATTCGCGAAGTTGCATATCCCAAAAACTTGGCCTCTATATCATAAGTACCTGCATCGATATTGGAAAACAAATAATTGCCATCAAAGTCAGTATCTGTTCCTGTGATGAATGTTCCATTTTTATAAATGGCAACCGTAGCAAATGGCACAGTCTGGAGACTTTCTTTGTCAGTTATTTTTCCTTTTAAGCTAGTCTGACTCATCAAGACTCCTAGAGTCCCTATTGTGAGTGCTAAAGCGAGTAAAATTCTTCTCATATCACGTTTTTTTTACTTAAATACCTTATAAAAAAGATCACAATGTTACTAAATAATTGCGGGGCTATCAAACAATCGGTTAACACAATATTAACAAAATTTGAATTTAACGTCGCCAATAAGACTTACAAGTGATTAAAATGACTTCTTTTGACATTTACACAAGTGCTAATATCTTGTCAGCCATCACCTTCCCGATTTTGTAATAGCTCTCAAATGTCCACCCCGCTGTATGTGGAGTAAGGACAACATTGGGCAGATCATAGAGTGCTTGATACATCAGTCGTTCTGTCTCAGTATAGGTGTCCACTTTTTCGTTTTCGAATACATCTAGACAAGCTCCTCCTACATACCCCCTTTGCAATCCAGCGATCAAGTCCTCTGTATCTACTATCTTTCCCCTCGAGGTATTGATCAATACTACACCAGGCTTGCATGCTTGCAGGAATTGTGTATTGATCATCCCATGTGTCTCTTCATCAAGAGGGAGGTGAATGCTAATAATATCAGCTTTTTGTTGGACGTCTTTCAACGTTGATTCTACTATTAAAGGGTTTTGTTGTCCATACCCCACTACATATTTGTCATAACAGACTACTTCTTGTGCCCATCCTGACATTTTAACACCAAGTTGGCTTCCAGTATGTCCATATCCGACGATTCCGAGCACCTTATTAGAGATCTCCCATCCTCTATTCTTCTCTCTGTTCCAATCAAAATCTCTTACTTCTAAATCTGAGGATCTCAAGTGATTAGCAAGACTGAGTAGCATGCCGATTACATGCTCACTGACAGCATTGGCATTGGCCTCTGGAGTCCGTACTGTATGGATTCCTTGGTCTTGCAATGCATTGACATCGATATTATCCATCCCAGAACCTAGTCTACCCACGATCTGGAGATTATTACACTGGGTGATGAAGGCACTATTGATCTTGATTTTGCTATTGACAATCAAGATATTGTAATCACTTATGATCGCCTCTACGCCTTGCTGTGTAATGTTGGGTAAGTATGTGATATTGATATTCGCTTGACGCAAAGAATCTAGCAAATATGGGTGTACATGGTCTGAAATAAGGCAATTCACAGTTATTTGTTGATATGTGGAATAAATGAGTCCTCTTTAGAGATACGAATATCTATATTTGCGCCAAAATTAATCAAAAACTCTTATGCCAAAAGATACTTCAATCAAATCTGTACTCATAATAGGGAGTGGACCAATTGTAATCGGACAAGCTTGCGAATTTGACTACTCAGGGACACAAGCGAGTAGATCCCTCCGAGAAGAAGGGATAGAAGTCAGTCTGATCAATTCTAATCCGGCAACGATTATGACTGATCCATTGACTGCAGATCACATCTACCTCCTTCCTCTTGAAGTTGCAAGCCTCGAACGCATACTCCAAGAACGTGAGATAGATGCAGTACTCGCGACGATGGGTGGTCAGACAGCTCTCAATCTCGCTATAGAAGCAGACAAACAGGGCCTTTGGGATAAGTATAATGTCAAGCTTATCGGTGTAGATATCGATGCTATTGACCTTGCGGAAAATAGAGAACGCTTCAAAGAACATGTCATCAGTATAGGGATGGATCATGCTCCGTCTCAGATCGCTAACTCTTTCCTCGAGGGAAAAGAAGCAGCTCAAGCTATCGGATTCCCACTTGTGATCAGACCATCATTTACTCTAGGCGGTACAGGTGGCGGATTCGTGATGAAAGAGGAAGACTTCGATGCAGCCTTGAGAAGAGGTCTAGACGCCTCTCCGACTCATGAGGTCATGATAGATAAGGCAGTACTTGGCTGGAAAGAATACGAGCTCGAGCTACTCAGGGATGCTAATAATAATGTCGTCATCATCTGTACTGTCGAGAATATGGACCCCATGGGGATACACACAGGAGATAGTATCACCGTAGCTCCAGCGATGACTCTCAGTGACACTGCCTACCAAAAGATGCGAAATGATGCCATCAAATTGATGAGATCTATGGGTAGCTTCGCTGGTGGATGCAATGTCCAGTTTGCAATCAATCCAGAGACTGAAGAAATCATCTGCATCGAGATCAATCCTCGAGTCTCTAGATCATCAGCACTTGCAAGTAAAGCTACAGGATATCCAATCGCTAAGATTGCATCTAAGCTCGCGATCGGGTATAATCTCAATGAACTGAATAATCAAATTACAAAGACTACCTCTGCATACTTCGAACCAACTCTTGACTATGTCATCGTCAAAATGCCAAGATGGAACTTTGAAAAATTCAATGGCGCTAATACAGAACTCGGACTCCAGATGAAGTCAGTCGGTGAGGTCATGGCAATCGGTCGTAACTTCTCAGAGGCACTCCAGAAGGCGTGCCAGTCTCAAGAAAATAACAGAGCTGGACTAGGAGCAGACAAAAAAGAGTGGATCAGGACAGAGGATATCCTAGAGAGACTAGAGAAGGCAAGTGACGACAGAGTATATAGAGTCAAAGATGCTCTCAGATTGGGTGTTCCGCGTAAGACAATACACAAGCTGACCGGTATCGATCCATGGTATCTCACTCAGATCAATGATCTGGTAAAAATCGAAGATCAAATCGTCAAATACAATGTACCAGAAGATATCCCAGAAGACTTTTTCCGAAAGGTAAAAAGCCTTGGATACTCCGATGTGCAGATTGCTTGGCTCATGAGGATAGATGAGAAAGCAGTCTCAGACCAAAGAAAAAAACTTGGTATCAGACGGACTTATAAGATGGTAGATACTTGTGCTGCAGAGTTCGCTGCTCAGACTCCATACTATTACTCGACATTCGACTCGGAGAACGAAAGCATCCCCTCAGATAAAAAGAAAATAATCGTACTTGGGTCAGGTCCCAATCGGATCGGACAGGGCATAGAGTTTGACTACTGCTGTGTACACGGACTCCTTGCGATCAAAGAAGCCGGCTATGAGTCGATCATGATTAACTGCAATCCTGAGACTGTCTCAACAGACTTTGATATCGCCGACAAGCTCTACTTTGAGCCAGTCTTCTGGGAACACCTAGAGGATATCATAGACTTAGAACAACCAGAAGGTGTCATCGTCCAACTTGGTGGCCAGACAGCACTCAAGCTCTCAGAGAAGCTCAAGCAGAAAGGGATTCCTATCATCGGGACATCATTCGACAGTATGGACCTTGCAGAAGATAGAGGAAGATTCTCAGACTTACTCAAGGAACTCAGTATCCCATATCCAGAGTATGGAGTAGCAGACGATGCTGATGATGCAATCAAGATCGCTAATGAAGTCACATATCCTGTACTCGTGAGACCCTCATATGTACTCGGAGGCCAAAGGATGCGTATCGTTATCAATGACGATGAGCTAGAGAGACAGGTACTGAGCATATTCAAGCATATGCCTGATAACAAGGTCTTGATTGATCAATTCCTAGAAAGAGCCAAAGAGGCAGAGATAGATGCGATCTGTGATGGTGAAGACATCCACATCATGGGGATCATGGAACATATCGAACCTGCTGGAATACACTCTGGTGATAGTTCTGCAGTATTGCCAACATATAGTCTCTCTGATGCAGTACTAGACAAGATGGCTCAGTATGCCAAGCAACTCGCATTAGCCCTTAATATCAAAGGACTCATCAATATCCAATTTGCAATAAAAGATGAAGAGGTGTACGTCATAGAAGCCAATCCTAGAGCATCACGGACGACACCATTTATCGCAAAAGCTTATGGAGTACCATATCTCAATATTGCAACTAAGGTAATGCTTGGAGCAAAACTCAAGGACTTTGACATGCAGAATAACATGGATGGCTATGCGATAAAGATCCCTGTATTCTCGTTTTCCAAATTTCCCAATGTGGACAAACAACTCGGACCAGAAATGAAATCTACAGGAGAGGCAATTCACTTTATTGATGACCTTACAGACCCTGTATTCGTTGAGATAGAAAGACAACGCTACATGTATTTAACACGATAGACTGAGTAGATTGCATTGATTTATAGTATTTTGCAATTAGCTCTCGATACAACAACACAAACACAATAATTATGAAAAACTTATCACTGCTCAATCAATGCTGTACCATACCAGGTGCCCCAGGATTTGAACAGCCCATTAGACAATTCATCATAGATCAAGTAACCCCATATGTGGACGAAGTGAAAATTGATGCAATGGGAAGTGTCCACGCAATCAAGAAAGGTACTGGTGAAAAAAAGGTCATGGTGGCGGCTCATATGGATGAGATTGCCTTTATCGTAACCCATATTGATGATAATGGATTTATCAAATTCCATAATCTAGGTGGATTTGATCCGAAGACCTTAACTGCTCAGAGAGTAATCGTACACGGCAAGAAAGATATCATCGGAGTGATGGGCACTAAGCCTATCCATGTAATGTCACCTGAAGAAAGAAACAAACCACCAAAGTCAACGGACTTCTTCATTGATACAGGATTGCCTGTCAAAGAGGTAAAGAAATATCTCAGTGTAGGTGACTCTATCACTAGAGAACGAGAATTTATCACAATGGGGACAATGGCTAATGGCAAGTCTCTTGACAATCGAGTCTCGGTATTTATCTTAATCGAAACTCTTAAGAACTTATCAAAGAAAAAGACCGACGCTACGATCTACGGTGTATTCACAGTACAAGAGGAGATAGGTCTTAGAGGAGCAATCGCAGCAGCCTCTGGAGTAAATCCAGACTTTGCAATCAATCTTGATGTCACTCTGGCTTATGATCTCCCAGGTGCACCAGTTCATGAGAAATGTACAGGTCTAGGAGAAGGCACAGCGATCAAGGTCTTAGATGGTATGACTGTCTGCGACTATCGTATGGTCAACTTCATGAAGAAGGTTGCCAAAAAGAAAAAAATAAACCACCAACTAGAGGTCTTAACTGCTGGCGGAACTGACACTGCAGGTATGCAACGCCACGCTAAAGGTGGATCCATAGCAGGAGGCATCAGTATTCCATGTCGATACTTGCATCAAGTCATAGAGATGGTGGATACTAGAGATGTAGAGGCAAGCATTAAGCTCTTAGGAGCTTGCTTACTTGAGATCACTCAGTACGATTGGAGTTTCAAGTAACTCTAGAGTACGTACAGATACAGAGAGGATGCAACTTCGGGAGTTGTATCCTCTTTTTTTGTCTCATCAGCTCCTCAAGTGATACTTAGGAGATGGTAGATAATCAATTACAGCATTAGAAGTCTATTGTACAATAACTTCTTCTAATGACTTGGTCACTTCAATTTTTTGGTAGTGCAAATGCGACAAAAGCGATCACGCATCACTGCACTATTTCCTGATCCCTTATAGAGACATTTTAGCTACCAAGCTAAAAAACTTTAGCCCTACCTACAATCAATCTCTAAAATTTCCTTAGTGATGATTCTTTACTTGTTGAATTCAAGCTTGCTTTACTCTTTGTGATAGCAATTTCCGTTTAAACATGTTTAAATCAGTTTATCATTGGTTTTGTGCTCATGACTTCTACTTATTTGTAAAAAATTTGAGCTTAGGAGGTACATAATCACTTACCCTATCCTAACTCATAAGAGAAGCTTCTAGTCAACAAGGAACACCAAAAAATTAAACGAAATGAAAACAGTCACTAAATATATTGGAGCATGGCTAATTATTGCAGCCTTGGAGTACATTTTCGGATTTATCAATAGAGGCCCCATAACAAAGTCAGAATACTATATAGCAATCGTAGCAATCTCTGTGCTATTATTCCCACTCATATGGGTAAAACAGGCAAATGCAAAAAAAGGATTAATACTTTTTGTAGTATCCTATCTAGCTTTTGGTCTAATCATTCCTACAATATTTAATTACATAAGAGATTTAACTTATCCCGTAAGTGAGAGATACATGGAGTACAACGATGATTCAAATCAAGGAACTTACTTTATTGATAACGGAGAAATAATAGCCAAGCTGATAGTGGTGAAAGATAAATGGCAATGCAATATTTCAATCAAAGGTCAAGGCGGTTATGTGGTCACAGATCAGTTAACAGGATATATCAGAGACTACTTAATCATAGATGGCACTCAACATATTCCTATTGGTGAGCTAAATGGAAACTCTTCATCTATCACAGTTTACAATAGACAACTAACTCTAACCAAAATATAAATCATGCAAAACTGGAAAACAATTCTGCTCCTAATTGCTCTATTTTACTTTATTATCAGCTTGCTTGGAATAATTGCAAATAAGACATTTGACATCAATGATTATAACGGTGAGTGGTCTGGAACAAGAAATATAAGATTCTTTGGGAAAGGTAGTCACACCCAATATCATTACTTAGAGCTCATTAATGGTCAATTTGTACATAGTGTGCAACATCCAATTAACGGGAGATTAGAAGTCATTAGCACAGGTCAGCTAATAAAGACAATGACAAATCAAATATTACCTGGCTTCCAAAAGGATGTAGATTTTAAGATTGTAAGCATTGAAAGGAATGATTATGATAGCATTTCTTCTTTTTGTGTCGTCCGGGTTGGTGCCGAAGCTGAAGAATGTGACATCCGATTTAGAAGGAAGTAGGAGCCTTGATCTTAATGACATTGAAGTTTTTCACCAGGGTCTATTACATTGCTATACGGTAGATATATCGACGTCCATCCTTGGGGTCACGTTGTCTATTGATAATACTTTCAATATTTTGGATTAAGCACTCATTATTCAATTCCTTAATGATCTGTGACCGTCGAAATCTTTTTGATTCTCCGGATTGAATGGTGCTTATTTCCAATATTTGATCCAAACTTTCTTGGCTTAAGACTTGACCTTTATACTCTTGCAATTTTAATAATAATGGGCTCAACTGAGTCTTATGACTCGCTTGCAAATTGTTTGATTTTTGATACTTAGTTTTATAAAACCACCAGATGGTCGCCAATAAAAGTGATAGAATCGTAATAATCAATACGATATGAGACTTTGGCTTGCTCTTACTATTAATCTGGTGCAAAGTCTCTATTTGATTGAAAAAATTGAGTTCCTCACTACAATGATGTCTCCCTAATAATGTCATTTGATCAGAATAACAGATCAAGCTATCACCTTTGAGGTGTACAACTCCATTCTTTGATGCTTTTTTCAGACTAGAAAATGGATTTAGCTTGGACTCTAAGATTACGCCATCCGTTCTATCAAATGCCAGATATGGCTTTTGCCCCAGCTTGAATGAATAACTCTTTAACTCAAAAACTTTTGAGTTAAGGTTATCGTCACTTTCTGGATCTATATAAATTTGATTATTAGGTACAGAATTAATTTTTCTAGTATCCAAGTTGATTTCCAGTATTGAGTCCTTAGTGAATGCAGTAAGAATAGGATTTGAAAATATGCAAATACCGTTTTTCAACTCTTGAGAAAATGGTAATAATTCCCATCTACCTCTAGACTCTAAAAAATGTATTATTTGACCATGATTATTCCAATACCCATAACCACCAAAAGAATATAATTCTTCATTGTATACAAATTTTTTGCTCCCTAAATTATATCCTTTAAATCCATAATCATACATATTAGTCCATACACCATTCACTAATTTGAACACATCAAATGTGCCATCTGGGAGTATGAATGTTTCATCTTGAATCTCAATAATATCCACCCGATTACTATTAAGACCAGAATCTATTATTGAATCTAACATAGATTGTGCAGATTGAGCAATGAGACTAAGATCTTCAACTGCAATGAAAGGCTCTTTGTCATTATATACTACTTGAGAAATACTAGAATTTATGCATAGGACTACACATACTGAGAGAATAAGACATATTCTTAACATAGGAATTAAGGATTACATAGACAGACTAAGGTATCAGAGTACCAAAAAATACAATTTAACCTGATTATCAACACAATATATAAAGGACTTAGCAATCTCTTGCCAAGTCCTTTATATTTAGCTTGTAACTTGAAAAAAACAGTCTCTACCCCTCTAACGCTGCAGCGCCACCGACGATCTCTAAGATCTCTTTGGTAATCGCTTCTTGTCTTGCTTTGTTATATGTGATCTTGAGCTCTTTGATCAGTTCTGTGGCATTCTCAGTAGCCTTGTCCATTGCAGTCATCCTTGCTCCATGCTCAGATGCAGAAGTATCTAGTACGTACTTGTGGAATGATGTCTGTAAGATACTTGGAATCAGTTTTTCGAGTAATACTTCCTTTGACGGTTCGAAGAGATAATCAGCATTATACTTTGCTTCTATCTCACCAGCCTCTGCTTCTATCTTCTCGACAGGCAGGAATTGAATAGAGATCGGATTCTGTACAGCAGCATTACGGAATGATCCGTAACAGACATGCACTGCGTCATACGTACCATCTATGAACTTATCCATCATCAACTGAGAGATGGGGCTCACATTGTCAAATGCAGTGTTGTTAATCACCTCAGAGTAATCCATCACATGCTTGGCATTGGGGAATGTCTTCTTGAGTACATCGTGTCCTTTCTTACCGATGTAGTATATCGTCAAGTTGCCTGACTCATACACATCATTATATTGCTCTTTGACAGTCGCAGTTGCAGCTTTGATGACATTACCATTAAATGCTCCACAGAGACCTCTATTAGAAGTGACTACGACTACAGCAGCATTGACTACTTGTCTCTCCACCCCAAATGCAGATGCGGCATCTCCTTCGAGATTAGAGAGGATATTGGCAAGCATTTCTGCTAACTTATTTGCATAAGGTCTCATATCTGTTATTGCATCTTGAGCCTTTTTCAGTTTAGCAGCAGATACCATTTTCATGGCATTTGTGATCTGCTTGGTTGAATTGACTGATGCAATTCTCTCTCTTACTTCCTTCAGTTTACCAGACATACTCTCTTATTTGTAGTGTTACGGTTAGTCAGTTGCTGTTATTGATATAGGAGTTAAGCGTAACCCTTTGCTATATCAGATGCAAGGGATTCTAAGACAGCTTGATCAGTCTTCTCGTACTTTCTATTTCTGAATGCTTCGAGTACTTCTGGATGTCTGCTTTCAAGAGCTGAGAGGAATTCCTCTTCAAATTCTTTCACCTTATTGACTGGGATATCTTTGAGCAATCCTTTAGTACCTAGATAGATGATAGCGACTTGCTTCTCTACTGTTACTGGAGAGTACTGTGCTTGCTTGAGTATCTCTACGTTACGCTTTCCTTTCTCTAGTACACCGAGTGTCACTGGATCTAGGTCTGATCCGAACTTAGAGAATGCCTCTAGCTCTCTGTATTGTGCTTGATCGAGCTTAAGTGTACCCGATACTTTTTTCATTGGTTTGATCTGAGCTGATCCCCCTACCCTAGATACCGAGATACCTACGTTAATCGCTGGTCTGATCCCTGCGTTGAAGAGGTTAGATTCGAGGAATATCTGACCATCAGTAATCGAAATTACGTTAGTCGGGATATATGCTGATACATCACCTGCCTGAGTCTCGATGATTGGGAGTGCAGTCAATGATCCGCCACCCTTAACGATACCTGCATCCTTGAGTGATGGAGGGAGGTCATTCATATCTTGAGCGATACCATCATCTGCGATCACCTTGGCAGCTCTCTCTAAGAGTCTTGAGTGAAGGTAGAAGACATCTCCTGGGTAAGCCTCTCTACCGGGAGGTCTTCTCAAGAGGAGTGATACCTCTCTATAAGCTACTGCTTGCTTAGAGAGATCATCATATACGATCAATGCTGGTCTACCAGTATCTCTAAAATACTCTCCAATCGCTGCTCCAGAGAATGGTGCATAGAACTGAAGTGGTGCTGGATCTGACGCTGAGGCTGATACGATCGTCGTATAAGCGAGAGCTCCGTTATCTTCGAGTACTTTAGCCACCTGAGCTACTGTAGATGACTTCTGACCCGAAGCGACATAGATACAGTATACAGGTTCACCTCTGTCATAAAATTCTTTTTGGTTGAGGATCGTATCGATAGCAACGGCAGTCTTTCCAGTCTGTCTGTCACCAATAATCAACTCTCTCTGTCCTCTACCGATAGGGATCATTGCATCGATTGCTTTGATTCCCGTCTGGAGTGGCTCAGTTACTGGTTGTCTGTAGATTACACCTGGAGCTTTTCTCTCAATAGGCATGTCATATGTAGTCCCAGTGACAGGTCCTTTCCCATCAATCGGAATCCCTAGACCATCTACTACTCTACCCACGATACCTTCTCCTACTTTGATAGATGCGATCTTACCAGTCCTCTTCACAGTTGCCCCTTCT
>CALLAW010000046.1 GCA_938001865.1 uncultured Saprospiraceae bacterium
TTTTTTTTCATCAAACAAGGAAGATGTACATCAACTGGGCATAGACAATCTTCATAATCAAGGCAATAGGGAACATGATCGTATATCCGACCATCGGTATCTTACTCTGTGATCTAGTCAAAACGAAATCCAAAATGGCTGGCTGATTGGACATAAATCCTAACAATAGCGAGTATGGCAACTTGAAGAGCTTGTAACCTACAAATAGACTTAGACATGCAGTGAAGAATGTAATAATCACACCTCCGAGGAAGATACTCAATCCATCACCTCCTGAAGCTAATGACTCTACGAATGTATTTCCAGATTTGAGACCTATGACTGCGAGTAACAAAGTCAAACCAATCTGCCTAAGCGTAACATTAGCACTATAAGGGAGTGTCCATACAGTACGTCCTGTACGATAGAGGGCTCCTAGGATGAGTGCTACCAACAAGGGACCTCCCGCATAGCCGAGCTTGAGACTGATGCCACCAGGAAGGTTGAGTTCTATGGTACCTAAGAGTAGACCGAGAGCAATACCAAACCCAAATGAAAATATATTGACACTACTCGATCCATAATATGAATCACCAAAGAAGTCCGCTAACCTCTTAAGGTCTTGCCGTCTAGCTACGAATCTAATCCGATCCCCTTGCTCTAAGATCATACCCCCCTGAGCAAGCATGTCTGTGTCCCCTCTTCGTATCCTAGTAATCGTAGCATTGAATTTTTCATCTAGATTGAGCTCAGAGATAGTCTTGCCTATCACTTTTGGATTAGATACAAAGATCCGACGAGTGTCAAACTCCTTCCTGTTGAAGCTGAGCTTATCATCTGTCTCATTGCCAAAGTAGTCGACAGCCATATCTAGATCACTCCGACATCCGACAAGGAGTATGCGATCTCCCATCCCAAACTTCGTATCCCAGTTAGGGAGACTATACTGTCCACCTGATAGCATACGACCATAATTCACATTCCAGTCATGCTCCTTCCTGATATCTCTGAGCTGATGATTAGACACATCAGGATTGGTAACCATGACGGTGGTAGAGGTGAGTTCGTCCTGGATATTGTAACTATTCTTGAGGTTACGTGACTCTTCTTTATAATTGATCTTGAAGAGCTTTTCCATAAGGACTACAGCTGCCATGACACCGATCACTCCCATCGGATATGAGTAGGTATATCCAATTGCTACTTGCTCGATAGCACTGACCTTACTCGCTGATTTGCCTTGATTGATCATATCTATGACACTTGCTAGTGCAGGCGTATTGGTAGTACTCCCTGTGTACAGACCAACGGTGGTCGTCCCATCAAATCCCATCAGATACATGACAGCGACGGCGACCAAGGCAGAGAGTAAGAGCATGACCAAGACAAATACCAAATCATGAGACCCGTTCTTCTTGAAACTCTTGAAGAAAGCTGGACCACTACTGAGCCCAATACTATAGACAAAGAAAACTAGTCCAAGCTGAAATATTATCTCTGGAACATTAAATGTAGGATTGTAAGCACCAAATGCTAACCCAACAAAAAGTACTGCTGCTACACCTAACTTACTCCCTTTGATCGGAATATTCCCAATGAAGTAGCCTATCGCCGCAACGATGAAGAGAAGTATAAGTGGATTATCTGATAGTAATTGTCCCAAAATTCGGATTGTATTAAATTAATTTACAATACAAAGATAATCAATCTTGATACAGGGTACCTCTATTTACTGCCTCTTGGGTCGGGAGTAGCAGAGAATCACAACAGTCAAGGCAATGTGAAGAAGATGCCCTCAATCTAACCGTCTGATGATCAATGGAGTATATTACATTCTCTTTACCTCAAAAAAATACAAATTTTCTAATCAGGCTACAATGGAAGAGGTAGATGGACCATCAAGCTAATCAAGTTTTTGAAGTTAAGCTGGTTCAGATGATTCTCTCTCTGCCATCAACCTCTTACAATACGCTAGCGCATCATCATATGAGTTGGGGATCACTCCATCCAAGATGGCATCTTTGATCGCAGTCTTCAAGATACCTACTGTCTTGCTAGGCTTTAGATCGAACAATGTCATAATCTCAGTACCGCTTAATGGTGGTTGCCAATTTCGGATCTGATCTTTCTCCTCTACTTCTATCAGTTTCTGTGTGACGATATCATAGTTATGGAGGTAGTTTTGGACTTTTCTTGGATTCTTCGAAGTAATGTCAGCCCTACATAGCTTCATCAAGTCGTCGATATCCTCTCCAGCATCAAAGAGCAATCGTCTGATTGCTGAGTCCGTAATATTATCTTTAGTCAGACTGATAGGTCTGAGATGGAGTCTTACCAACTTCTGTACATAACTCAGCGTCTTATCGAGTGGAAGCTTCATCCTCTTGAATATGGTCTTAGTCATCGGCACTCCCACTACTTCATGACCATGAAATGTCCATCCATGCTGCCGTGAAAATCGTTTGGTCGCTGGTTTTGCGATATCATGCATGAGTGCTGCCCATCTCAACCAGAGATTATCTGTGTGCTCACTCAGGTTATCTAAGACCTCTAGTGTATGATGAAAGTTATCCTTGTGACCGACACCATTGCGGACATCTACTCCCTTGAGATCACACATCTCGGGGATGACACTCTTGAGGATACCCGCATCATCTAAGGCATAGAATCCAAGTGACGGCTTCTGAGCTAAGATGATTTTATTGATTTCGGTGGTGATTCTTTCTTGAGAGATGATGGATAGTCTCTCTGCCATCGTCACGATACCATCCCATGTACTTGCCTCGATGTTGAAGCCAAGTTGTGTAGCAAATCTGATTGCCCTCAATATCCTCAGCGGATCATCAGAGAATGTTATGCGAGGGTCGAGTGGAGTCTTGATGATTTTATTCTCGAGGTCTTTGAGTCCTCCGAATGTGTCGATGATAGTATAGTGATCTGTCTCCCTCAAGGAAATGGCAAGCGTATTTATAGTCAGGTCTCTTCTGTTCTGATCGTCTTGGAAGGTACCATTCTCTACGATTGGCTTACGACTATCGCTTCGGTATGATTCTTTACGAGCACCGACGAACTCTACTTCAAATCCATCTACGACGACTTGTGCTGTGCCGAAGTTTTTAAATACATTTACCCGAGTGGAACGTGGACATAATCGTGCAAACTTCTGAGCAAAGTCTATCCCATCACCTACACAAACCACATCGATATCTGTAGAGGGCCGATCTAGTATCTTATCACGGACATACCCTCCAACAAGATATCCATCAATGTCGTGCTGCTTGACTGTCTGAGTCAATAGATCGATGATCTCCTTATCCTTTCCTGTAAATGTAAATTGCATGGGATTCCTATACCAATTGGAGTTGTGTATATCTTTCTCTGATTTCTTCTAAGAGCTCAAAGACGACTTCGGGATTTGGCTCTTGGACCAATTTGCTCCGATATGCTTTGATATCCCTCAATCCTCTGAAGTAATTAGTGTAATGCCGTCTCATCTCTAAGATTCCAAGTTTTTGGCCTTTCCACTTCAGTGAAAATTCGAGGTGACGCTTAGCCACATCTACCCTCTCTTGGATTGTTGGACCTGGGAGTAACTCTCCAGTTGCTACATAATGCTTGATCTCTCTGAATATCCATGGGTAGCCTATACTTGCTCTACCAATCATGATCGCATCTACACCGTACTTTTCTTTATAATGGACAGCCTTCTCCGGGCTATTGATATCTCCATTGCCTATGATTGGGATATTTATTTTGGGATTATTTTTGATCGCTCCGATGAGTTCCCAATCAGCTTCACCCTTATACATTTGCTTACGTGTACGACCGTGTATCGCTAATGCTTTGATCCCTACATCTTGCAGTCTCTCGGCCACGTCTTCGATATACTTGGTGTTATCATCCCATCCGAGACGTGTCTTTACTGTGACAGGAAGCTGAGTGGCGTCTACGATATGCTTGGTCAGTTTGACCATACGTGGGACATCTTGTAAGATACCTGCACCTGCCATCTTACAGACTACCTTCTTTACTGGACATCCAAAGTTAATGTCTAAGACATCAGGCTGAGCTTCTTCTACGATCTCAGCTGCCCGAGTCATCGAATCTATCTCTGCTCCAAATATCTGGATACCTATAGGTCTCTCTTCGGGGTAGATATCTAGCTTCTGGACACTCTTATCAGCATCACGGATGAGCCCTTCGACTGAGATGAACTCTGTGTACATCATATCACATCCTTGCTCTTTGCAAAGGACTCTGAATGGTGGATCACTGACATCTTCCATTGGGGCTAAGAAGAGTGGGAAGTCTCCAAATTCTATATTACCGATTTTCATACTCATCCTGATAAGAGATATTATGTTTTAATGTTGTGATGATGCATTGATCGATCAGCTCATTTGCCTCAAAGTTACGGTTAATTCTCTCGGGGATCAAACAACAGGTGATCGATATATCGCCAATCACTTCTGAGCAAGAGACGTGCTAAGAGCTATTGCCTCATTGTCAATAATGTGAGATGCTAAAACCGCTATAGGAATCATTGATATGATCACTTCTGTGTAATAACATTTCATATCTCTTCTCTTAGTGAAAAGTTCTCTTTAAATTAGGTCACGGATATGATGTAGTCTTATAGGCTTATGCTGTCTCCCTATCACGCTATGGAGAGAGTATGGCTAGCAAGCATGGCCCTCACTACTCCTTATCACTCTCTTAATATAAGCAAGCAAAACACACAATACAATTGGACAATCAATCACAGAATACACCTTCAATACTCAGAGCAGGTCTGCCGATTCTCTTCTTTGTTATGGTACTCATCTTTGGTCTATTTGTGCAGCCAGTTGTCTTAGAGGCAGGGATGCTACCCTTAGAGATTTTGATTCTTATTGCATTGACATTTAGCTGCATCTATCTCTTAGTCTTGGGTCATCCATGGAGTCTCATCCAAGACAAGATTACTGCCAAGGTCGGCGAATCGATCCCAGTAGTGATGATCCTCTTTAGCATCGGTGTGTTGATCGGCTCATGGATTGTCAGTGGGACTATCCCTATGCTGATCTATTATGGTATCTCGGTGATCAATCCTGATTGGATCTATATCTTTGCTTTCCTGATCTGTATCATATTCTCGTTGCTCACTGGGACATCTTGGGGATCTGCGGGGACTATTGGGATTGTAATGATTGGGATATGCCAAGTCTATGGTGCCAATGTCGCCATTACGGCAGGAGCAGTTGTTGGTGGCTCATTTTTCGGAGATAAGATGTCGCCGTTGTCAGATACGACTAATATTGCTTCATTAGCATCAGGTGTCCCATTACTAGATCATATCAAGTCGATGATCTATACCACGGGACCTGCAGCGTTGATTGCAGGAATCGTCTATATCGCCCTCTCTCCGTACTTCAGTAGTGCAGATCAGGCACTAAGCAGACCTGAGTTGATCCAGCAGACGATGCAAGAGATCCAAAGTATCTTCTCGTTTCATGTACTCCTACTCCTCCCATTGATCATCGTCATCTGGGGGTCAATCAAGGGCAAACCGATTGTACTGACTTTACTCGTTTCTGCGTGGGTCGCCCTACTCCTTGCCTTACTCTTCCAGACATTTACACTCAGTGATATCCTGATGAGTCTCAATCGAGGGTTCAATATCAGCATGTCTGACAAGGATACCTCTCAGATGACTGCTCTCAATATCCTGAATCGTGGAGGACTCTACAATCTGATAGAAGGTGTCGTCTCTTGTATCTTGATATTTGCATTTATCGGGACACTCGAAGTAATGAAATCTATCGAAGTCGTAATCAGAGCCATGATGGATAAGATCTCTACTCCAAGACGGCTCATCCTGACTACCTTGACTGCCACAGCACTCACTAACTTGACAACGTCTAATCAATACGCTACGAGCTTCATCATCGGTGAGACATTCAGATCTAAGTACAACAGTCTAAAAGTACCGAGGAAGGTCTTATCGAGATGTATAGAGGATGCTGGCACTATGCTAGAGAATCTTGCTCCTTGGACACCATCTGGACTATTCATGGCGGCAACCTTGGGTGTGACTTCTCTCCAATATGCTCCATATCAATTCCTCTCCTGGATAAATATCTTCATTGCTTATGTGTTTGCATATACTGGATATGCATGTTTTCTTGATAAGCAACCAACCCCTAATGACCAATCCCAATAATTGGCCTTACATCCAAGATCAAATACTCTAATCATATGCTCCAATATCACTCACAACCTAGAGACAACTCTCGATCTAAGACAGCGACCCATCTCATGTGTATCCTCTGGCTGCTCCTCTTATGCTCCGCATGTAAGACTTCTCAGTGTGGTGAGTGTGGGAATACCGATGTACTCAATGACAAAGAAAAAGAAATCATAGGAACTCCTGCAATGGACGCTGACAATAGCGAAGAGAGAATCGCTATACTCAAAGGATCAGACTCTCCACTTACGATCGATATCGTCATCTGGAATATTGCGGCCATTGATGATCCAGTCATCGTCAGAGATGATAAACTCAATCAGATGCTTACCAATCTCAATGCAGCTTATGCTCCACTGAATATCCAATTTAGACTCTTAGACTCTCGGATCTACACAGATTACTTCACATTTGAAGACTTAGCTGAGGACAATTACGAAAAATATTATTACAACATCATCCAGCACAATACTGCCAATACGATTGATATCTATCTCGTAGACCACAATAAAGATCTCTGCTTCGTCACAGAGAATGCAAGAGGCTGCACTAAAGGAAAAGGCTTTACGAGTACAGGTGGTTGGACATCGAGCATCGTGATCGCAAAGGACGACGTTACTGATATGAAGGTGCCGATCCATGAGTTTGGACATTTTTTCAATTTAGAGCATACATTTAAAGATTATAATGCATCGGTTGACGCTGCTAATTGTGAGATATTGGGTGATAGCGTCTGCGACACTCCAGCTGATCCCGGAGATGGATTCGGTGCTATGGTTAACTATACAGACTGCGAGATGCATGGAGTATACGATATCAATGGTCAAGAGTACAAGCCGATGATCAATAATTATATGGCATACTTCGGCGCCTGTTTTATGAAGCCATATGAGTTTACGGATGGTCAGATAAGTAGGATGAAGACATTTATCTACAGTGAAAAACGATACTCGTACTTAAAAATGCAGGATGAGCTCTAGCCCCTTTGATTGTTGGTGCTAGGTTGCATTTACACAAGTGCCACGACATCAGTGGTAGAGCAGTCCCAGAGGCTATATCACAAGTAAGTTACAGCCTCTGACATCAGAGTTGTCAAGTCTCCCCAATACTTCGAACTGTTGATCACCTACCTTCCTCCCCAGATCTTCGGTCTCGATAAATGCACATGTCTGATAATTATTCAGATCTATGACTTGGATGACGCCAGGCTTAGTCGGTTTAGCTGTTGCAAATGGATCAGTAATCTCTCGTAATCTGATCTTGAACCAAGGGTTCTCGTCAAATATGCCTTGGCCCTTAGAGTATGCTTGTGAGCAGAGTTCGGTCATTCCATACTCTGAATGGATGTGGTCACAGCCAAATCCCTTGCTCAATATGGTATGCAGCTCGTCTCTGGAGATTTCTTTGCGTCTGCCTTTCATCCCTCCAGTCTCCATCACGACAAGATCAGGATGTGCTATACCTACTTGACTCTCCACCAAATCTAGGAGTCCAAAACTGACGCCTATCAAGAGAATACGACCTTGAGTATTCTCTATCTGACGTGCCAGAGCTGTATAATCGTCCAAGTAAAAGCCACCGCCCTTAGCACACTTGATGAAGTCATCAACCATCGAGACAAGTGATGATCCAGACCTCTCAAGGTATGAAGGCAACAATGCATAGATTGTGTAATCAGAGAGCTCACCATACATGGACTCGAAGATCAATCTTGCACCACTGAGATATGCAGACTGACTCGTCAAGTGATGCTTGCTCGTGGTCGAGGTAGTAGTGCCACTACTTGTAAATGTGATAGGCGATACATCAAGTGACTCGTGATCACACGTCACTCGATGAGACTTATAGGCTGAGATCGGCAGATAGACGATATCACTGAGTTGAGTGATTGGATCACCTCGACCTATAGAGCTGCAGTATTGACGGAAAACAGCATTGTGCTCCAACTGAAAATTGTAGATTTCAATGACAACAGATTCAAACGAAAGAGTGTTCTTATTATATGCTTCCAGAAGTTTTGGAAGATGAGTCATATCTACAAAGTCTAAATAGCGTAAATTAGTAACATGAAAGGACAAAGATACAGTTTCCTGATTGGTCTATTGGCGGTTATTACAATCTATATCAGTTGTGGTAAAGGTCCAGATATCTCTGATGTGCCTAGCCTTGAGTACACCGGTATGAGTAAAGATACGATCAAGCAGAGTCTTGTGACGGACGACTCATTTGTCCTATATGTACATATCGAAGATGGTGACGGTGACATCGGTGATGATACTGCAGCCAATGGATTTAACTTCTTTATCAAAGACAGTCGTACAGGTCTTGACTATGACCAACCTTATCTCATCCCCAAGGTACCAGAAGGCCTCTCTAAGAATGGAGTATTCATAGATCTGGAACTCAGGCTCTTCCCGCCTTGCTGCATCTACCCTGACAATACATTTCCATGTGAGATCTCCCAACAATTTCCACTTGATAGTCTTCAACTTGAAATCAGCTTGATGGATAGAGCAGGCAATATCAGCAATACTGTCACATCAGACTTCCTCTACCTGAGGTGCAACGAAGAGTAACGCATGCAGTACGACTATGACCTTGTCATCATCGGTGGTGGACCATCAGGTATCAATTGTGGAATCTCTGCTCATCGGGCTGGACTGGATTACTGTATCCTAGAGCAAGGAGTCTTAGCTAACTCTATCTATCACTTCCCGAGTCAGATGACATTCTTCTCCACTAGCCTCAATCTTGAGATTGGCGGTATCCCATTCATCTCTCATACAGACAAGCCTACTCGCAAGGAGGCCCTAGAGTACTATAGACGGATCATCCAGAGCTATGAGATCAAGCTACATTATGGCACTTGCGTAAATGCAATGCAGAGGAGTGGCGAGGGCACATATACCATCGAGACCACCAAGGGAGTATACTCAGCGAGATCAGTGATCATTGCGACTGGCTTCTATGGTAAGCCTAGGATGCTCAATATCCCCGGCGAGACTCTACCCAAAGTCAAACATTACTACGATGAGGCTCATCCATACATCGGAAGGAAAATAGTCGTCATAGGTGCTGCCAACTCTGCATGCGATGTCGCCTTAGAGACTTGGCAGAAAGGTGCAGATGTCACGATGGTAGTAAGAGGCAACCAACTCAACGAACGAGTCAAGTATTGGATCCTTCCGAATATTCAGAATCGAATAGACGAAGGGTCAATTAAGTGTTACTTTAACAGTAGTGTTGCTGAAATTACTGAAGAAACAATCACCATCCAGACTGCAGATGAATCAGTCATATTGCAAAATGATTATGTCTTAGCAATGACGGGATATACCCCTGACTATACACTCTTGAATAATCTCCAAATAGGGATAGGTGATGATGAATATCAGACACCAATCTACAATCAAGACACCTATGAATCTACCCTACCCAACGTCTACCTTACTGGCGTAGTCAATGGAGGATTGAAGACTAATCGCTTCTTCATAGAGAATACAAGAGATCAGGCAGAGGTGATTATCGAGGAGATTAGACAACGGATGTCGACACCCAAGATCTAGAAGAAAGAACAACCCTCTTGATCTTGCTCATATCGATCCAAAATCCTCCAAATATCAGAATCCAACTTAGAGATTGCCACTCTGACTAAATAATATTACCGAACTTAGCGTCAGAATAGCACAAAAAATAAATTATCAGCCTAGGTGTCTGAGAAGATCAAGTGATGAGAGATCTCTGACCGATCTCCAAGTCTTAACACTAGCAATAATCTACATGATTAGAAATCATCTATGAAAAACGGAATAGTATACTTCCAAGGATCAAGGAATAAAGGTGACGATCTGCAGACATACGCAGCCTCCCTATTGGTCGACAATCCGATTTATTGCGAACGAGAAGCATTGGACCAAATATCCGAAGATGTTAACCTCTTGTGCAACGGATGGTTTATGCAAGATGCTACACACTGGCCTCCGTCAGCTACTGTGACTCCACAGTTTGAGTCATTTCATATCTCTAGTCATCAGCAGGGCAATGCAGATCTCATGACGAGCCCTACAGCTCTCAAGTACCTTGAGCAATATGCTCCTATTGGATGTAGAGATTACCATACACTCAATCTCTTGCAAAAGCACGGAATAGAATCATATTTCTCTGGATGTATGACGCTTACCCTGCCCAAGTACGAAGGCGAAAAATCTGATGAAATCCTATTCGTTGATGTTTTGAGGACTAACTACACTCCTCACTATAGACAGCATATCGTAGACTCATTGATCCCTGAGTCATATCAGTCAAAGGTCAACTTTGTCACTCACTTCTCTGATGACCTTATCAATCAATCAGTTGATCACAGAATGCAGACTGCTCAGCAACTCTTAGAGAGATATGGAAGAGCAAAGCTTGTGTTCACATCACTGATCCACTGTGCTCTACCATGTATTGCACTTGGGACACCAGTGATCTTTGTAGACTTTGGATTTAACAATAGTGCCGCCAAGCGAGATCGCTTCAATGGTATCCTTGATTACTTCCACATCGCATCTGATATCCATAGACCTCTCATGCAGAGAAATCTCCTGTCTAAGATCGCTAGAGGACTGAGACTCTACACACTCCTCCCAAGTAATATGGAGCCACTCCCAGAGGCACTCTTTGAGTATGATGAAGTCAGGACACAACATCTCCCTACAGCACAAGCAATCATTGATCGGGTCAAAGCTAACTTTGGCTAATATGCTTAGTATCGTAGTCTGCACATATAATCGAGGTGATATCCTGATCGAATGTCTGGAGTCCGTAATCGACACTTATACACATGATTATGCAATAGAGCTAATCGTGGTAGATAATAACTGTACAGATGCGACAGCAACCAATGTCACACTTCTTGCCGAGAGTCATGAATATATCAAGTATATCCAAGAGCCTAAGCAAGGACTTAGCCATGCCCGCAACACAGGTTACCGTAGTGCAACATACGATTGGGTACTCTACCTTGATGATGATGCCACGCTTGCACCTGACTTCTTCGAGAGAGTAGATTACTTGATGACTCAAGGAGGATACGACTGCATCGGAGGACTCTACCTACCATGGTATAAGTACGGTCAGCCACGATGGTTCAAAGATCAGTATGCATCCAATCTCAAACCCCAATATAGCGACCTGACACGCTTGAGTGAAACCGAATTCGTCAGTGGGGGAATATTTATGGTGAAGAGAAGTCGACTCATCGATGTCGGTGGGTTTGATCCCAACTATGGGATGACGGGTGATACTGTTGCTTACGGAGAAGAAGATGATCTCCAAGTCAGACTCAGACAGAGGGGTATCGCTATAGCCTACGATCCTCTCCTGATCATCTATCATCTCGTACCCAAGTATAAGCTTAATACTCGATGGTTCCTCAAGTCATCATACAACTTAGGCAAGACCTATCTAGCAACTCACAAGATGAGTTACAACATGATCACTGGCATAGGAGCATTATGCATCGCAATAGCTCAGACTGCAATCCACTTGATCAAGTACACTCCACGGCTCTTGCTCAGATCTTATTACCTCGAAAATTGGAAAATCGATACGTTCAAAAAACCAGCAAAGTGGTTTGGTGCTTTTTGCAAGGGAGTCGGTCTGGACTAGATCTGATCTTACAATGACCAATACTCTATCTTACTCAGATGGCGATATGCTCCTTTGATATCGATGAATAGTGCCTCTTCATTACAGATATCGAGAAAGTCCTGCTCACTCAGTGTAGCAAACTCTGCATGCTTCACAGCAGCAATTACACAATCATAGTTGCTACCGATATCTTGGATACTCTCAAGGTTATAGACCTCCTTTAGCTCCGACTGATCGACATGCGGATCATAGATATCAACAGATACATTATAGTGTTGGAGCTCTTGGACGACATCAACTACCTTACTATTCCTGATATCACTGACATTCTCTTTGAATGTGATGCCAAGTACGAGTACACGAGACTTATCTCGTTGAATCTTGTGATAGGCGAGGTGGCCGAGTATCTTCTTGACGACATACTTTGAGAGGTTATCATTGACTTTGCGACCCGCGAGGATGATCTCTGGCTTGTACCCAAGCTCCTCAGACTTGTATGTGAGATAGTATGGATCTACTCCGATGCAATGTCCTCCAACTAGCCCTGGGTAGAACTTTAGGAAGTTCCACTTAGTCCCAGCCGCAGCGATGACATCATGCGTATTGATATCCATCAGATCAAAGATGATTGAGATCTCATTCATAAATGCAATATTGAGATCTCGCTGAGTATTCTCTATAATCTTTGCTGCCTCAGCAGTTTTGATTGTAGGTGCTCGATGCACCCCAGGCTCTATGATAGACTCATAGAGTTGTGCCACAGTATCGAGTGTCTCAGGAGTATCGCCTGAGACTATTTTGATCGTATTGGTCAGTGTATGGACCTTATCTCCTGGATTGATCCGTTCTGGCGAGTATGCTATATTGAATTGGTCAGGATACGTAAGTTGAGAGATATTGAGCAGTCGATTGAGACAGTCTTCTTCTGTACAACCGGGGTAGACGGTCGATTCGTAGATGACGATACTCCCTGGCTCGAGATGTCGACCTACTGTATCTGATGCACTCAGTAGAGGTCTCAGATCGGGTGACTTCAACTTGGTCACTGGTGTAGGGACTGCTACTATCCAGATACTGATATCAGTCAGATCGGATTCACTCATGGTAAATGTAATGTCCACATCTGCAAATGCAGTACTCTTGACCTCGCCTCTTGGGTCTCTTCCTTGGAGGAGGCTATCGATCAATGACTGATCAATATCATAGCCGACTATGGAGTAATGCTTACCGAGTTCTAGGGCCAATGGGAGTCCCACATACCCCATACCTACGACACAGATACGGCTGTTTTTGGCCTTGAGATTATTGATTAACTGACTGTTTTCTTTCATCATGATTACCGTCCAAATGTAGTTAATCTGTAAGACTGTGTCTGCCTTTCTCTTCTACTAATTGCATGAGGATATCTTCGAGTCTAATGCTTAGGGCTTCTCGAGAGTATTGATGGATCATTTCTTGATCTGGTCGTACATGATAACTCCCACTGGCTATATCTTGGATGAAGGCTTTGATCTGATGGATTGCTTGTGAGTCATATGTGACTCCTGCATTGGCATCTGCGATTAACTTAGCTGCATCTCCTTGGCTATCCCCAATACAGAGAATCGGAATGCCGGTCGTAAGATATTCAAATAGCTTAGCAGGTATCCTCCCCTTACTATCTTTACTTTGATTGATCGGTAAGAGTAAGATCGATGATTGTGCCATCTGTCTTTTGGCATGATGGTGCTCCATCTCTCCTGGTGCTACTATCGTTACCTTACCAGCATTTGCCTGGAGCATCCCTAGCATCTCCGGATCGACACTCCCGATAATCTTGAGTATTATCTCTTGCTGGATATCTGTCAGATTCAATGCTCGGACCAGTGGGAGTAAATCTCTATCCCCATGTAAGGTGCCTATGTGACTCAGGGTAAATGCCTCGGTAGGCTGTCGTGGTATTACCTGATCATAACCGTTGGTGATACACTGGACCTCTCTGTGTCCTATCTGTGCTAACTCTGATGCCCAAGTCGGGCTCACTGTGATGACTCGATCGGCACTAGAGATGACGTCTTTCTCCAGTGCTCTATGCTTGGTAATTGATCTCTTATTGAGTGGCAAGTGTTCAAAGTAGTCTATCCCTGTCCAAGGATCTCTAAAGTCAGCGACCCATGTCTGTCCATAGTGTTGTTGGAGTCTCCGTCCGATGAGATGGAGTGAGTGTGGTGTCCCATTGGTGTAGATGAGATCATAGTTTTCCTCCTTACAGAGTTTGATTGCTCTGAGGATTACTGGTCGTAGCCAAAGGACTTTCGGGTCGGGAATAAAGATATTTGCCCTGATCCACTTGAGGATTCGAGTCTTGAGTGAGGTACTCTTAGACTTGACATTCTGAGTAGTGCCTGTAGATTTGGATCGCTTGAGGAGGGCTGTGACATCTGTTATCGGTACTCGGTGTTCGATCACTGTCTTATGGACTGCAGCAAGCAGAGCATAGTCCTCTGAGTAGTACGTCGGATTATCGGGAATGATGACGTGACACTCGTGTCCTCGCTTAGCAAGCTCTGAGACGAAGTGTGTAATCCGCTGAGCTGAGACTCCACCACACGGTGGCCAATAATATGTGATGAACAGGAGTTTCACTCTTGGTCTAATTGATCGAAGTCATACCGTGAGGCTCTGGATCTCCATTGGCATCAACATTGACGAACACGATCTGGTCAATCTTAATGATAGTTCGCTTGGAGAATACATTTCTTACTTCACAAGAGAAGGTCAATGAAGTCCTACCGAACTTTTTGAATTCAAGTCCTATCTCTATCACATCAGCTTGCTTTGCCGAACTGACAAAATCAATCTCCGAGATAAATTTGGTAACTACAGTCTTTGACCCAAGCTTAGTCATCGCATAGATCCCAGCTTCTTCGTCTATCCACTTGAGCAAGATACCTCCAAAGAGTGTATTGTTGGCATTGAGATCTCCTGGCTTGATCAATCGTCTACTGTAGTACTGCATATGGTATTGCTTTGTCTATTCTATAATTAAACTCAAGTGAGGATCAGGATTACGTTCCTAGGATTCCCTGCTCCTACAAAAGTAAGATAAATTAGCCTAAATTTGCCTCATTATGAAAGTAGCAATAGTAGGAGGAGGTGCAGCTGGATTCTTCGCAGCTATTTGGACAAAAGAACATCATCCAGAAGCATCCGTAACGATCTTAGAGAAGACGAGTAAGGTGCTCTCCAAGGTAAAAGTCTCTGGCGGAGGCAGGTGCAATGTCACGAATGGTAACACCTCAATCAGTAGACTTAGTCAAGCCTACCCTCGTGGACGAAAATTCATGAAGAAAGCTCTCCAAGAATATAGCACCACTCACGTAATGCAATGGTTCGAAGAGCGGGGTGTATCACTTACGATCCAAGAAGACCTGCATGTCTTTCCTGTGTCGCAAAACTCCCAGTCTATCATAGATTGCTTCTTATCAGAGTGTCGAAGGCTCAAGATAGAGATCAAAACCAAGGTACCAGTCACTCGATTAGAACCACAATCAGATGGGACCATCAACCTGGTCTCCAGAGATGAATCCACAATTGGGACATTTGACAAAGTCATCATCGCAACAGGGGGATCTCCCAAGCTTACAGGACTCGATTGGCTCAAAGATCTAGGTCACGAGATCGAAGACCCTGTACCGTCCTTGTTCACATTCAATATGCCTCATGAATCAGTTAGTGACTTGATGGGAGTAGTAGTCAATCCTGCGACTGCAACTATTCAAGGATCAAAGCTCAAAGCGAGTGGCCCACTGCTCATTACACATTGGGGGATGAGTGGTCCTGCTATCATTGTCCTATCGGCATTTGGTGCTAGACACCTCAGTGATCTAGGATACCAATTCAAAGTACAAGTCAACTGGACAAATGACCAAAACTTCAACTCAGTCTATGCCTACTTAGAGGAGAATAAGGAAGTCAATAGTAAGAAACTCGCTACCAACTTCAAGCCTTTTGGGTTACCTAACAGGTTGTGGCTTTACATTCTAGATAAATGTGAAATCCCTCACACTAAACTTTGGCAAGACTTTGGAAAGAAGCAACTCAACAAGTTAGCAACAGTATTAACCAATGATGTCTATGATGTCTCTGGAAAGACCACATTCAAGGAAGAATTTGTGACATGTGGTGGTGTTAGCTTAGACTCCATTGATGGTTTGACTCTTCAATCTAAGTCAGTACCTAATCTCTACTTTGCCGGTGAAATCCTTGACATCGATGGGATTACGGGAGGCTATAACTTCCAAGCGGCATGGACGACTGCTTACTTAGCAAGTAAGTTGAGTTGAGTTGATAGAGAGTTACATTTGTTGTAACATCTTTATTGTGTCACTCCTCTGAAGTTTCCTCCACCACAAATAATTTTTTTCTATTGATAGTCTCACCCAAGAGTAGTCACAAAAGCCAAAACCTAGTGTTTTACGATACGCTTAATCTGACGACTCCCATCCTCAAGTGCAATAATAAGAGTGTAAACGCCTTTTTCTTGCTCTTCTAGATTGAGACGACATCTCTTTAGATGGTGCTGTTCTGAGTTTAATATCTTCTGGCCGTGTATCGAGTAGAGTGTTGTAGATTCGATTGTCTGGTCTGATTTAAGAGTTACCTCACCCATTGTTGGATTAGGATAGAGTGAGATTAATGGACGCTTGTGTTCTTCTTCATGCAGATCAGATATCTCACAATCCACACCATCTTCAAAGCATCCTTCAGCATTGACTCTGACCAACCATGGACTGACAGGAATAGAATCTACCTGATCATTACCAACATTGCCACAAGCAACGAGGTATCCGTCCGAGTCTTCCTTCACTGCATTGAATGTACAATCGTAACGATTGCCATCATCATCAAAGTACTCATACCTCTTAAGGTAGACTTGGTTACCAGATGAATCTATCCTTACAATGAAGGCTTGTTTTTCATTGGCTAACCAAGTCTCAACGTTAAAGCTTTCTTCAAGCACTAACAATGTATACCGCAGAGCGGTGATACAACTCTTATTCCACAGTCAAATCAAAATATGTTCTATTCTGATTCTTGCTTATCACCCAACTTAGATAGCTCCAACTCCATCCGCTTCACTGTATGGAAGGTGAT
>CALLAW010000047.1 GCA_938001865.1 uncultured Saprospiraceae bacterium
AGCTGAGGGAACTCGTGGCTGCCAAGATGCCTTCCTCATCGCCATACTCCATAGTCAACTTGATCGTCAGCAGATCCTCATCGCAGAAGATAAGGAAGAGGCTGCCTACTATATGAATACCCTGGACACTCTGACCAATGACGGTTCAGTGTTGTTTTTTCCTGATTCATTCAAGCAACCGAGACACTTCGAGGTCGTCAATAACAATAATGTACTCATCCGTACTGAGGCGATGAATAAGATGACAACTCTGCATGCGGCAAAGGAGATCCTTGTCACATATCCAGAAGCTCTCTTTGAAAAGGTAGTAGCACCGATTCATCTTGAGAATCAAAAAATTGGAATAAAAAAAGGTGAAAACCTCGATGTAGACACTGTCATCGAACTCTTGGTAGAGTATGCATTTACGAGAGTGGACTTCGTCTATGAGCCGGGACAGTTCAGTATCAGAGGTGGGATAGTCGATATCTTCTCTTACGGAAATGAGTGGCCATATCGGATAGACCTCTTCGATGAGGAAGTGGAGAGTATCCGTACATTTGACCCAAGCACTCAGCTGTCTATCAGAGATATCCAGCTGGTAAATATCATCCCAGATGTCAATACCCAATTTGACGAAAGTCATAAGATCTCTGTCTTAGATACCTTCCCAGAGAACTCTGTAGTGTGGATCAAAGATCTCTCAATGCTCATCGATAATATCAACGATTGCCTCGTCAAAGCAGACGAGTATACCAAGTCAATAGCCAAATCTGAACAGCCCGATCTCTTGATAGAGCGGTCATTCATCTCACCTGAGAAGGTCGTCGAGCAGCTAGAGCCATACTCACTTGTCTTCCTGAAGTCTGACGAAAAATTTAGCCAGTATGATCATAAGGTGACCTTTGGCAGTAAGCCTCAGCCAGCCTTCAATAAGAACTTCAAACTCCTCCTCGAAGACCTCGAAGAGAAAGAAAAGCAACAGATAGAGACCTTCCTCTTCACTGATAATGTCAGGCAGATAGAGAGATTCTACAATATCTTTGAAGACCTAGAAGCCGAGGTCGATATCCATCCAATCAAGCAAAATATTCATGCAGGATTTGTCGATCCAGAGTGGAAGATAGCAGTGTATACTGACCATCAGATCTTTGAGAGATTTCATCGGTATCGCTTGCGCAAAGGATTTACGAGAGAGCAAGCGATCAACCTCAAGATGCTCCGCGAACTCCAGCCAGGAGACTATGTCACTCACATTGACCATGGTGTCGGCAAGTACTCAGGTCTAGAGAAGATTAATATCAACGGACACATCCAAGAGTCGGTCAGACTCATCTACCTCAACAACGATATCCTCTATGTGAGTATCAATAGCTTACACAAGATCTCTAAGTTCGTAGGGAAGGAAGGGACTCCTCCTAGAGTGAGTAAGATAGGTGGTGATGCATGGAAGAAACTCAAGAATAAGACAAAGAAGAAGGTCAAGGATATCGCCAAAGAACTGATCAAACTCTATGCTAAGCGGAAGTCGAGTAAGGGTCACGCATTTCCGCCTGACGGCTACATGCAAAATGAGCTCGAGGCATCATTCTTCTTCGAAGATACACCTGATCAGTATGAGGCAACTCAAGCTGTCAAGGAAGATATGATGAAGGAATATCCGATGGATAGACTGATCTGTGGAGACGTAGGATTTGGTAAGACTGAGATTGCAGTGAGAGCTGCATTCAAGGCTGTAGTCGATGGGAAGCAAGTGGCGATACTGGTACCGACGACGATCCTAGCATTGCAGCATTTCAAGACATTCAATGCAAGGTTTAAGGACTTTGGAGTGACTGTAGACTATATCAATCGCTTCCGTACGACCAAGGAGAAAAAAGAAATCTTAGAACGGTTAGCCGATGGAAAAATAGACCTATTGATTGGTACTCATGCGATCCTAGGTAAGGCAGTAAAGTTCAAAGATCTCGGTCTCCTCGTCATCGATGAAGAGCAGAAGTTTGGTGTCTCAGCAAAGGAAAAACTCAGGCAGTTTGCAGTCAACGTAGATACGCTGACATTGACAGCGACGCCGATACCTAGGACGTTGCAATTCTCTCTAATGGCAGCTCGTGATCTGTCAATCATCAAGACACCACCACCTAATCGCCAGCCGATCCATACCGAGAGACGAATCTTCAACGATAGTATCATCAAGGAATCGATCTACTACGAGACCAATCGTGGGGGACAGGTCTTCTTTGTACACAATCGAGTGAAGTCACTTCCTGATATTGCCGCGATGGTGACAAGACTCTGTCCAGATTTAGAGATTGCGATGGCTCATGGCCAAATGGATCCTAAGAAACTGGAGACAACCTTACTGGCATTTATCAACGGAGAGTTCGATGTGCTAATCTGTACGAATATCATCGAGACAGGACTAGATATCGCCAATGCCAATACGATCATCATCAACAATGCTCACCAGTTTGGCATGAGTGATCTCCATCAACTCAGAGGTCGGGTAGGGCGGTCAAATCGGAAGGCATTTTGCTATCTATTTGCACCACCGATCTCAACATTGACCAGAGAAGCAAGGAAGAGACTGCAGACACTTGAAGAGTTCTCAGATTTAGGGAGTGGATTCCATATTGCGATGAAGGATCTCGATATCAGAGGTGCAGGGAACTTACTTGGAGGAGAGCAGAGTGGATTCATTGCTGATATCGGATATGAGACATATCAAAAAATCCTAGAAGAGGCAGTCTTCGAACTCAAGGAAAACGAGTACAAAGAACTCTTCGAAGAGGAGATGGACGAGAAGCACCAATTCGTCAGAGATGTAGAGATAGAGACGGATGTAGAGATGCTCATCCCAGACGAGTACATCTCCAATATCCAAGAACGACTCAATACGTACACACAGATCGATAAGATCGAATCAGAAGAAGAAATCACCAAATTAGCTAAGGCATTAGAGGATCGATTCGGTCCATTGCCTAAGCAAGTCGATGAGGTATTCAATGGTCTGAGAGTCAGATGGATCTGTAAGAAACTCGGCTTCGAACATGTAGTACTGAAGAACCAAAAACTGAGATGCTACTTTGTCAAGAATCCACAATCACCTTACTTCGAGACGGAGCTTTTTTCAAAAATGATGTCATACATCGCTGGTGAAGGAGCTATCGATGGCATCTCTCTCAAGCAATCACGTACCTACCTCATCATGGTCAAAGAAGACGTGAAGAAATTGAAAGATGCAGTACATCTGCTCCAGAATGTCTGGGAGGAGATCGACTGATTCAGACTTATCTGGAAATCTTTTACGACAGTGTATCTATAATGAGTGAACCGAGACGGCAGTCGATGCAGGGAGCCACTGAGAATCAAAACGGAATCCGTATTCCCTAAGAGATGAAGATCTTTCTACTCTGGTCGAGATGACAAGAACTCAGGTGAAACCAGTCAGATACCCCTTATCTGTGACACTCTTTGCTTCTAATAACCCCTTATTTATTACAATAAATGTTGCAAATAACCCCTTATCTGTAACAATTAGTGTTGTAAATAACCCCTTATTTGTTACAAATAGCTTGATTTAATAGTAAAACTGGACTATATTTGATCAGAATCAAAGCAATAGAGGCAATGTTTAGAAGGAGAATAATGGATCGGCTCAAGGAGTGGATGGATAAGGAAAAGAGCAAGCCGCTGATCCTAAGAGGAGCAAGGCAGGTGGGGAAGTCTACGCTTGCGATCGAGCTTGGGAGTCATTACGATGTCTTTATCAGTCTGAATCTCGAAAGGCGAAAAGATGCTGCACTCTTCGAAGATACGGATGACATCCAACTCTTGGTAGATAAGATAGCTCTCAGTCAGAATAAGGAATACATTCCAAAGAAGACCCTTCTCTTCATAGATGAGATACAAGAAGTACCAAGTTGCATAGCACTCCTTCGCTACTTCTATGAGGACATGCCAGACCTTGATGTGATAGCAGCTGGATCATTGTTAGAGTTTGCGATCGGAGATGTACCATCATTTCCAGTAGGGAGGGTAGAGCAGTTGCCAGTCTATCCGATGTCATTTGTCGAGTGGTTAGAGGCATTAGGTGAGGTGCAAGCTCTGAAGTATTATCGAGAATTACCTACACCAAGTGTTGCACATGATCGCTTACTCGATTTGTTCAATACCTATATGATTGTAGGTGGTATGCCAGAGGTCGTTGCGACGTATGTCTCTAGTGATAAGTCAATAAGTAGTCTACCACCAATCTACTCATCCATCTGGGATACTTATGTCAGAGATATAGAGAAGTATGGTATTAACAGTAGCGAACGAGCAATCCTGAGGCACATCATAGCAGTAGCCCCAAGTGTACGAGACAGGATCACATTTGCAGGATTTGGCAAGAGTAATTACCGATCGAGAGAAGTTGGAGAGGCATTCAGGAAGTTAGATAAGGCAGGGATCCTCAGGTTGATCTATCCCACATCTAGCACTCAGCTACCGATCCAACTCAATTACCGACGTAAGCCACGTATCCAGTTTCTCGATATCGGACTGATGAATTATGCAGCAGGTATCCAATCGGAGATGCTTGGTGTCACTGACCTAAATTCACTCTACAAAGGATACTTGACCCAACACGTCATTAATCAAGAACTCATCTGTAACCAGCCGAGGATAGACTACTTGCCCCCATTCTGGACACGAGAGTCCGCTAATGCAAATGCCGAAGTAGACCTCCTAATCACACACAAGTCTAAGGTCTATCCAGTAGAAGTCAAGTCAGGAGCTAAGGGTCGACTCCGTTCCCTCCACGAATATATCAAAGTCAGCGATCACAACCTTGGGCTGAGACTCTTAGCCAATGAGTACTCAGTAGTGACTGCAATGACTGCGGACAAGGTAGAGTATCAGTTGATGAATATTCCGTATTATGATGGGAGTAAGTTGAATGGGTACTTGGGATTACGGGAGTAAGCTTGGATGCAGAGTGAGGGAGTAAGTATTTGAGTTTGATGTGATTATTGAGATAGAATCCTTATAGACTTCCTCTCTAGTACACATGAGTTAAATGGTGAGCAGATAGAGATCTATCCTAATCCGGTGAGTGATATCATTAATGTGACTTCTCTATCTGATAGAGAATACACTTTGAGATTGTACAATACTCAAGGTCTTCTAGTCAGTGAGTTGTATGGTGCCGATGTGATAGATTGCTCACATTTGATTGATGGTATTTATATATTGAAAGTTACAGATCAAGAGAGTTTCCAGTCATTAGTGTAGAGAATTGTAGTGTCTCATTAAGCATCAAAGTAATTGAGTACCATACCAGTCTAACACTAGAAAAAATGATAATAAGTGCATGTAATCACCAAAAAACATAATAATAAGTGATTATGATCACTAAAAAACATAATAATTAGTGAATAGCAGAACTTTTCACTGTATTTTTGGTGTATACTTGATATGTACAATAGAAGTCTCACACCTTATATAGAAGCCAAACTCAATCGAGGCAAGGCAATCATGTTAGTCGGTCCACGCCAAGTCGGTAAGACTACGATGATTAAGACCTTCCTTGAGGGTCAGGATTATCTGTTCTTAGATGGTGATGACCCACAAGTAAGAGATCTCCTTACCAATCCCAACACCCAACAGATCAAAGCGATTATTGGTAGTCATACTACAGTATTTATCGACGAAGCTCAGCGGATTGATGGCATTGGGCTGACTCTCAAGATTATCATTGATCAGATGCCACATGTCCAAGTATGGATCAGCGGGTCTAGTTCCTTTGAGTTAGGTCATGAACTCAACGAACCACTCACTGGTCGTAAATGGCAGTATGAACTCTTCCCAATTACCTGGAGTGAATATGAACAGAAGCATGGATATGTGGAAGCGATTCAGACATTGGAGACTAGACTCAAGTATGGGATGTATCCGGATGTACTCAATCATCCCGGGGAAGAAATCGAAATACTCAAAAACCTCGTCGATAGCTATCTCTATAAAGATATCCTCTCCTATGCTGAGATCCGTAAGCCTGAGATCTTAGAGAAGCTCGTCAAAGCACTTGCCCTCCAGCTCGGTAGTGAGGTCAATTACAACGAGCTCTCTCAGCTCATTGGCGTGGATAAGAATACCATTACAAGGTATATCAATATCTTAGAGAAGGGATTTGTAATCTATCAATTGCCAAGCTATAGTCGCAATGTTCGCAATGAGCTCAAGAAGTCAAAGAAGATTTACTTCTATGATCTTGGAGTAAGAAATCTCGTCATCGGCAACTTCAATGAGATGTCTATGCGACAAGATGTAGGTGGACTGTGGGAAAATTTTCTCATTTCTGAGAGAAGAAAGCTCAATGCCTATCACCTATCATTGGTCACTCCATACTTCTGGAGGACGACTCAGCAGCAAGAGATTGACTACCTCGAAGAGTCAGCTAATGACTTAGCAGCTTATGAGTTCAAATGGAGACAGACGACTAAGGCTAAGATCCCCAAGACATTTACAAGAGCTTATGAGCATGCGACTACAAAGATTGTGGACCAATCAAACTTTAGAGACTTTGTGATGATGCAGTGATACTTTTTTTTGCTAGTAAGTTAACTTACTGGGGGAGGAGAATTGGATCATGCCGAAGATCTCCAAATAGTAATTTACAATAGCCTCGGGTCAATTGTGCAAAGAAGTGTGATGCAGACTACAGATGGTGAATCCCAATCAGTGGTTTCTCTTCAAGAGCAATTGAGTGGTAACTCTATCGCAAAGTGCTCCAATCAAGAGTTCGAAAAGTACATGAAGATTATTAAAATCTAAACAGGTGGGATGTGTCTCAAGAGAGATACTTATCAAAAAAGAGAGGCTCAAGAATCTAAAAATTCTTGAGCCTCTCTTTTTGTATTGTACCATCTAGCTATAACGGCTGCTGAGTACTACTTTTTCACTTTGATACTACATCCTATCGCTTTAGTCTCTGTGACTGCAATCTCTTTACCAGCGAGTAATGCATCGATTGCATCAGCTAGGTAAGTCTCTGTCACTCCTTCTGCATCTCTAGCACTATCATCTATAGCACCGACATACTCTACGGTAAATGTGCCTCCACTATTACTCAGTAGATAGATGTGTGGAGTCTTAGTAGCACCATATTGCGGATAGATTTTTTGTCCTTCATCCATTAAGTATGGAAATGTAAAACCCTTCTCTTCAGCTCTGACCTTCATCGCTGCGAATGAATCATCTTCGTAGAGTTCTGGATCATTAGGATTGATAGAGATGACAGGATACCCGAGTGCTTTATACTTAGCATCGAGGTCGTTGAGCCTGTCTTCGTATGCCACGGAGTATGGGCAGTGATTACATGTAAATACGATTACCGCTCCTTTCTGATCAGCATAGTCGCTGAGTGAGACTTGAGAGTCATCAACATTAGTCAATGTGAATCCTGGTGCCGTGTCACCGACAGATAATCCTTGACCGATGACCTGTGTCGATATGCTCAGTAGAGCAATGAGTAAGATGCTGTAAGCTTTCATAATTCCTATTCTTTTTTTATTTAATTGAATTGATTTTGTCTTTGAGTTCTTGATGACTGAGCTGACCGATATGAAGGTCATAATAATCACCTTTGATAAATTGGGTGACGGGGATATCACCATCCCATTGTTTGCTGACGCGATTGATCCATACATTAGGATTGTCATCCAACAGCACGACTTCTGGAGTGATCTTTTTCTTTTCGATAAATGGCAGGACTCTCTTCTCAATCATCTTAGGGAAGTCAAGTGAGACTAAGAGCATCTTGAATGGCCCATCTTTGAGTTCGTCATTCAGAGCAATGAAGTCTGGTAGCTCCTCGACACACGGTCCACACCATGTAGCCCAATAATTGATCACATAGAGGGTATCACTCTTACTTGACCACCTCTCTTCGAGTTGGTCGTAGGTAACGGTCTCGATCGATTGACTATCGCATTTACCTATGAGTAATAATCCCAAAATGAGAGTGTAGATTGCTTTCATATCCTTACATAACTCTATGAGCTCATTATTGTTTTTGTCTCACTTTCTAATTATTGAGATTTAAAAAATCGTTAACAGTTGGAGTTGTCCCCCTCTTAGAAGCTAATCTCAAGACCTACGATCAAGCCATCCTGGATCCGATAGGTATGCGTATAGATTCCCCAGTGATCATAGAATTCAATTTCACTGAGCTTGTCGTATCTGATTGACTTTTTATTGAGCTCTGTCTCTGCTGACTCTGTCTCCACTAAGAGTCTAGCTGGATCTCCTATTGTCAAGCCACAATCTAGAGAGTAACCAGTACCTACCTTAGCCTCGATGAAGTGTTGGTATCTCCTTACAAATCCTACTTCATTTGCTTCGCAAAATTTCAAGTCAAGATTGCTTTCATTGATCTGAAAGATCTTATCTACTCCATAGTCAGCAAATCTCCCATCAGCAGGGATGACTGCAGCTCTGTCTTGCATCGATTCTAGATCGAATAATGCTGGCAGAGCATACACCTTGATACTCAATCTAGCAGAGTCCATTGTCATGTAATCTCTCTCATATGGGAGTGCCAATTGAGGAGTTCTCTCTTTGTCTGATGGGAGTATTTTGACAAGAGTATTTTGGTGAGAGTTGGAATTGCTACAGCTCATACCAACCAAGAGGATGAGACCACTGAGAATGTATTTAGCGGAAGCGGTAGATGTCATGAAGGTATGCACTGTCAATCAGTTTAGAGTGTAAGACTACTCTTTATAGAATAGCCACTTGAGTACTTCCTTGGCATTGACCTTCTTGCCATACATCAAGATACCGACTCTATAGATACGTCCTGCTATCCATGCAAAGAATACACAAGAAATAATCAAAATTATAATGGAGAGGGCTACCTGCCACATCGGAGGATCAAATGCTAGACGTGCTGGCATGATGATCGGCGAGATGAGTGGGAAGAGTGAGCCAAAGATGGCCATATTGCCATTAGGGTTATTGAGTACTGGTTGCAACATCATGAATGCAATCACCACTGGGATACTCACGGGTATCATCAACTGCTGACTCTCACCCATATCGTCTCCGATAGAGGATCCTATCGCAGCGAATAGACTTGCATAGATAAAGTATCCACCAAAGAAGAAAATGACAAAGACTGGAATGATCAATAACCAATTGAGTGACTTAAACTCTTTGATATAGCTCGATATTTTTGATTCTGAGAGATCAGCAGCACTGGTTATCTGATCGAGTTGATCGGGAGTGACACCTGTAGTAGATGCGAGGTCACCGCCAAAAAAGTGTTGCACTCCAAAGAGTATCGCAGGGGTCAAGATGAGCCAGATCGCTAACTGTGTCAGTCCTACTCCGCCTACTCCGATGACCTTACCTAGCATGAGTTGGATCGGCTTGACAGATGAGATCATTATCTCTACGATCCTGTTGATCTTCTCCTCCATCACGGATCTCATGACCATACCACCATAGACGAAGATGACCATATACATCATGAATCCCATCAACCCACCGAGGATAGTCCCTACGATGACACCTGTCTTACCAGATGATTTGGGATCTTCTCCAGCTGCGATTTGATCTAGGAGTTCACCATTCTCTAAGTCTATAGATGTCTTGAAACTGTTGTAGGTGTCCATACTGATGTCAGAGCTGTTGATCTTGTGCTCTCTGAACTGGTTGCCTACGGCATCCTCGATTTTGTTGATCGTACCGATACTCAACTTCTCTTGAGAGTAGTAGCTGATTTGGTGAGATTTTTCACTTAGGTCATCAAATGGTGGAATCACAACTAAGATATCGGCACTCTCATTATAGCTATCTTTGAGAGTATTGGTGTCTGAGTTGCTCAGCGTATAAGTCATCGTCTCAGAGTCAAGCACTGAGGCATCTTGGATAATCCCCGAATCATCCTTGACTAAGATGCTTTTATTCGCATCGCTTCCTGACTTAGCAAAGTAGGCGGCAGCTAACATTAAGAGCCCGATGCCTACTGGAGTGAGTAATGTGGCTAAGATGAACGTCTTCTTCCTTACTCTTGTGAGATATTCTCTCGCAGCGATTAACCATACCTTATTCATATTAGATTCGATTTATTTGTTTGATGAAGATGTCATTGAGGCTAGGAAGTACCTCTGCATAGGACTTGACGACATTGCCAGACTGGATCACTTCTGAGAGGACATCATTAGATGTGGCATCATTACTGATCTTGATCGTCGTGCCTTCTTCGTCACTATTGAGTATAGCATAGGCACTACTGCCAGACTTGAGTGGTTGTGTCGTGTTGATCTTGAAGAGGTTCTCTTTGAATTGTTCCTTTACCTCTCCTACAGCACCGGTGAGGATGACTTGACCCTTCTCTATGAGTACGATATCCTTACAGATTTCTTCTACTTGTTCCATCCTGTGAGTTGAGAATATGATGCTTGTACCTTCTGCATTGAGGCGATAGATCTCTTCCTTCATGAGGTTAGTATTCACTGGGTCGAGACCCGTAAATGGCTCATCAAGGATGATCAGACTTGGCTTATGCAGTACAGTAGCGATGAACTGTACTTTTTGCTGCATACCCTTGGAGAGTTCTTCGATCTTCTTTGTCCACCAATCTTTGATGTCAAATTTTTCTAACCAATATTTGATTTCGGAGGCAGCTTCTAATTTGGTCAGTCCTTTGAGTTGTGCTAGGTAGACGAGTTGTTCGCCTACCATCATTTTTTTGTAGAGGCCTCTTTCTTCTGGGAGGTAACCTACTTCTCTGATGAGAGTCTCAGAGATATCTTTACCATTGAGTAAGATACGTCCACTATCTGCTGCTGTGATCCGAGTAATGATCCGGATGAGTGAGGTCTTCCCTGCACCATTGGGACCTAAGAGGCCAAAGATACTTCCTTTGGGTACGTCGAAGCTGACATTGTTGACAGCCTTATGACCAGCATATTCTTTGACTACATTTTGGATTGAGAGTACTGACATATTGTGATATTTATTCTTCTTCGCCTGTTGGCAAATGTAATTTTTCTTCTTTGATTTCTTTCTCGAAGAGGTTCAATATTTTACTTGAGTAGTATCCTGTGACAAACCCTAAGAGCACCATCAAATAGACGAATCCCGAGTGAGTATTCTCCGACGAGACACTCCCGATGACGAGCTTCATGATCACCAACCCGATGAGTGCAAAACTCACAGCATAGAGTGGCCTGAGTAGGTAGAAAAAGTAGTAACCCATTTCGCGTAAGCGTTCAAAGAGATCTACTGGTACGCCATGTCCGATCTGCATAGCGGTCTGATAGAGCTTCCTTGTGTATGAGATACTGCTTCCGATCAGAGCTGCACCTATCGTGCCGATGATACTCATCATCCCTACGCTATACTGCGTAAAGTAGACCTGGTGGAGCAGTGCTATCAATACGAGTATCAACCCATCCAATAAGAGGAAGAGTAAGTAGCCGATCAGGAAATTAAAATTTTCTTTAGAGAGCATTGGGTTAATCAATTAGTAAATGATCGCTTATTCATAGCGAAGTGATTCTATGGGGTCGAGTCGTGAAGCCTTATACGCTGGGTAGATCCCTGAGATCACTCCGACGATTATGCAGGTAAAGATACCAAGTGCCATCCAATTGAGGGGTATGATGAACTTCCCTCCGATCAAGATAGCGACTAGATTGCCCAATCCGATGCCAAGTACGATGCCTACGATGCCTCCAATCAAGCATATAAATACTGCCTCCACTAAGAACTGAAACAAGATACTATTAGCTGGTGCACCTACTGCCTTACGGAGTCCGATTTCTTTGGTTCGTTCTGTGACGGTTACTAGCATGATATTCATCAGACCGATCGCTGCACCGAGTAGGGTCATGAATGCGATCCCCATCGTTGCCATCCTGATCTCGCTAGTCATGTCTTTGAGTCGATTGAGGATGCCATCACTCTTTCTGATTCTAAAGTCATTAGCTGCACCGATGCCAATCTTACGGACATTACGCATGATACCGATCGCAGCATTGGTTGACTGATCTATCGTGTTGGACGAGAGTACGCTAGCTGTGATATCATAGTTGTCGTCGGCAGCTGCATAGTACTTCTTAGCTGTAGTCACTGGGATAAATACTCTCCGATCACCCGAGTCGGAGAATGTAGATCCCTTATCTGCGAGTACGCCTATGACCTTGTACTTTGCATTGTCTATCCTGACGATTTGGCCTAGAGCCATCTCATCTTGATCTCGGAAGAGCATCTTGACGATATCACGACCGATGAGTGTAAGATGAGTAGATGCCTCTATCTCCCTTGCGGTAAAGTTCCTGCCATGACCGACTTGATAGTTAGCAACTGAGAGGTAGGTGTCATCTACTCCGATGATCTTTACTGTAGGGTTGGTCTTCTCATCACCAAATGTGACAGTACCACCCCTTCCACAATAGAGTGAGATAGAGACTTGGCCGAGATCTTTCTCATGGTACTTCTCTTTGAATCTGAGTGCCTCTTTGTAACTGATGTTATCTGCTTGCTTCTTTTGACGACCATTGCGCCTCCCTCTCACATCTTCTAAGCCAGGCAAGATAGAGTATGAGTTAGCTCCGATCCGATTGAAGCTATCATTCATAGAGAACAGGAGTGCATCGATCGCAGTCAGTATCCCCACTAAGCAAGTAATGCCTATGGCGATGATCAGTAGAGTCAATACAGACCTAAGGATGTTAGATTTGATTGACCTGAGAGCTATCTTGATGTTCTCCATCACATTCATTTGATAAATGTAATGAACTTAGCACTAGAGTACCTGTTTTTTTCGATTGAGGGAGGTCTGGGATGGATATACACCACTATTTTGCCCCACCTTCGAGGTTATAGGCTTACTGTACGGAGACCACTACAGTTGCCTCAATGATCTCTGGACTTGGACTAGGTACAGTACATGGTGTAGCGAATATCACACTATCTGGTTGGCTAGCAACATTGATGAGTAGTCCCATTAATTCCTCAGATGGTTCTACAGCATTTACATGAGTGCCTATACTCCCTTCTGAGGTATGACCAGAGCCATCTGTCCATTGGACATCGAGTGTCATCTGACCTTCCCAGACACAGATTGCATTGCAAGGACAAAATTTGTTGTTGAGGCTATTGACTAAGAGTTCGGCTCCATCTGGGAAGCAGTAAGTAGCGTCAGCGACGATTGTAATGGGTGTGTCGTACTCTACTTCTGTACAATCTCCACTCTTGGTGCAAGACGGAAGCATGAGCATTACCAAGAGAGAGATCAATGTGAGTGAGAGTTGTAATTTTTTCATAATTGTGTATTGGATGATTTGATAAGTAATCTTTACCTCTCTATAGACGTCATCTCTGATCAATAGGTTGGGTAGCTTAACGGAATTATGGTATCCGGCGTATCCAGAAGGGTATGCTGTGATCACACGATGTTGTCGATAGTTGTTTATCTCTTGGATTATAGAATGTTGGTTTAACCCAATTTATTCAACAATAAACTTTGTAGTAAAGCTTTCACCACTTGTATTTCCTGTAGTGATAAAATACACTCCAGATGATAATTGTGAAATATTGATTTTTTCTCCAGAAATGTAATTACTTGAATATAAAGGAGTACCAGTCACATCACTAATAGAAATAGTCCTGATTGGCAATTCAGTATCTAATATCAAATAGTCATTTGCAGGGTTAGGAGAAATAGTGAAAAGACTCTGATCAGAATCTAAATGTTGGAAATCTTCAGTCGACGTCGCATACTCTATCAAATCTTCTTGCTGACAGTCGTCATCAAAACAGCCATTTGCACCGACTTTAACAACCATTGTATGGTTTTCATATTCAGGATCAAAGAAATCACTTGTATTAGAGACATACCCAGTCCCTATGATAGAACCGTCATCAACCTCTTTGATGCCTAATAATCCTGAGAAAGCATGACCAAGGTCATCATCAGCAAAGGTAGGATAAGTTTTGAGCACAGAACGTTCAGAGAAGATATATTGGATGCCTACCTGTTCAGTAGTATAGGTCAATTCCAAATGATAGCAGATAAGATAATAGAAGATTATAACGATAATCATCCACATTAATCCTTAGGTGGAAAAAGCCCTAGAGAGTTCGGTAATCGAAATCAGAATACTGTGGGATTAAGCCCACAGTATTCTGGATATTAACTATATTTTTAAAATTATAGACTGTCTTAAAAAACATAAGTCTTCAGAAGCACCGAGCCAATCTCTTAATCTTGATTTGCTGTTCCACCACCATCCCAAGAAACACTAAGTTGACCATAGGTATTGTTATCCTCTAAACCATGATTGTCCTCACAACCCAAATTGAGTTCACCTCCCGATAAATCACCAATGATAAGTTGATTTTCATCAAACAATGGACTCCCAGATGACCCAGGCTCAACTAAACCTGCCTCAAACTGCTCGACAAGCCAAAAGTTGCCTTGGGTTCCAACGCTATCTGTATTGACAGCGATTTTCTTAACATCTCCTGCTGGATGATGTATGCATGTGACTTCATTGGTTGGTGGATTTGCTTCTCGATTCCATCCAGCATAGGAAATACCTTCAATCCCTTCTTCGAATAGTTCTAATAATCCAAAATCAGTTCCATTCCAATTAGCCCTTAGTTGACTACCCGAAAACACAATCCATTGAGAAGGATTTGGTTCTTCATTAGGGTCACATTGTGGACTTTGATAATTAAAGCGAAATGTCATTCTTGCGGGGTTTACTCCAGAAACACAATGATTTGCAGTTAGAATGTATGGAGTTAAATCACAACAGTCATTGTTAACCAAAGATCCTGAACAAGCACTATTGCCAATAATAATTTTACAAACAGAACTAATCTGGCAATCCCAGCCAATACCTTCATCACATGCGACATTAATGTTGCAAGGTAATGATGTTTCGAAGGCTGAATCAAAAGCATATGTGGTTTCAAGACCTACGTAAATATTATTAATGACAATATCATCTTCCTTAACCTCAATTTGATCATCAAGTGAAAATAGAATAATTGATACTTTATTACCAGGGATGTAATCACTTACATAATTACCATCTTTAAAGTTCTTGCTTTTAATAGGTCCAACAAGAAAATTGTATT
>CALLAW010000048.1 GCA_938001865.1 uncultured Saprospiraceae bacterium
ACTCTCGGAAGTACTCTAGGATTACTCCTACTCATCGCTGCGATTGGTACTAGTCTTTACCTATTGAGAAAGAATCTATCTCTTAATCAAGAAGTGCATGAACAGAATATAGAACTAGAAAAATGTAAAACTCTCAATGAATCAAACTCTAGTCTAATTGCAATATTACAGCATATAGATGCTCCACAAACACAAACATATCCAATAGAAGCAACCCCCAATTATCCTCAAACAGATATCGTCATTTACACTAATACAGAGAGTAAGCAGAACATTTTGCAAGTAAACAATTTGCCAGAATTACAACCTAACGAATCATTTCAACTCTGGTCTCTTGGAGAGAGTGATCCAGTTCCTCTAGATGTGTTCGATAATCTAGGCTCTAAGTTCCTACCATCTGCATATGTCGACCAATCGAATGCCTATGCAATCACTATCGAGAAAAAAGGCGGAAGTCAAACTCCAAATCTAGACAAGCTGATTGGTGTCTTCAAGACTTCTTGATCACCTGAATAAAAAAAATCTTTTCTTCTAATCATCGGATGATACTATTAGACACGTAAGTATTAGTATGGATGATATTATTGATCTATCGGCATTACAGACTTATTAAGCAATGTTATATTTCAAGCCACTGGATAACTATAGTCTAGTCTTACAGTCTGTGGTATTCAGTCTATAATTACAATAAAACGAGAAAGACAAATGGAGTTTCTATGAGAGTCGAAAGAGAGAGAATATATTTCTCTAATGAAAAAGAAATGATAGAAGTTGGTTATATATGATGGGCTACCTTCCAATGATGGAAGGTAGTTTTTTTTGCGATTCAGAGATCCACTTATTTGCTCGGAGCAAATGTGAATATTGACAAGTAATCATGAGAATGATCCCTGCATGACTAAAAAAACTGTCTTACAATTAAAATCTCTCTTTGAATATTAAGTAGTCACTTTTCAGTCCTGAGATTGAAGCCAAGAATATTTTGTACTCTTACCAGATCACACCATTGAATGCCGAAGCGAAGCATCAATCTAAGCTACATCCGTTAGAGGGTGTCACTTTATCCACCCCTACTTCAAATTTGATGGAATCAATCAGAGCACCAAGACTGATTTTTTCATAATCAAAGTGATAGATCACAATGTTTTTTGACTTATCGACAATACACTCATAGCTCAGCCCATAAGCAGGACCAAAGGCAATGACCATTCGCTGAGGATCGAGTCGGTCTACCAAGTCTACCTCTATATAACTTGATTCTTTGAGCTCATCTATAGCTCTGCGTTCCTTCTGGGCTTTGCATGCGAGTAAGGTGATGACCAAGATGACCAATCCAAAGTATTGATATCTCATGCCCTTATTGTTTGATGAACGTTGATTGATAAAGTGTTGCTTGCTCATGGATTATTATAAGATCATAGATGCCTGATTCTAATCCTCCGAGCTGTATCTTTTGGCTTGGACTCAATAAGTCATCTCTGAGTACTATCCGTCCAAGGCGATCACTTATCTGATAGGTATAACCCGATTGATAGAGTCGCGAGGGCATAGTCAGTTGGATATAATCAGTAGCTGGATTGGGCCTGAGGTTAGCTAGCCCATTGAGAGACAATTCTTGAGTGTGAGATGTCAAGTTGTCTCCATAGAGCTCGATTACGATATCATCGATATAGTAACCATCTGAGTCTACATACCCATCCGAAAAAAACTCCCACTTGAGATAGACTGTTGTCTCTCCTACATAGTCGTTGAGACAGATAGTCTCCTTGACCCAATCCTGTTGACTGCCATCATAGAGTGGATCACCTACTACGGTCGTATAACCTCCAAGATTTACAAATGATTGATCTGCTACCGCTGGCTGTGACTGTTGTCCACAGATCGGTTGATAGTTATTCCCATCCGTAGAGATCATCAGCATCACGAAGTCATAGTTAGACTCGATATCATACTTGGTATAAAAAGTGAAGTAAGCTTCGTCAGCTAATGTCAGATCTATCGGGGCATTGAGCCTGATTTCACTCGATGTATTGTTTTGATAATTACCAGACGGTGAGTCGGTAATACTACTTGATGGAGAGAAGAAGTCTTGATTAGTCAGACCCCAATCACCAGAGAATGTGTAATTCTCTTCAGACTCCACGGCATCAATTAGGGTCAGATCCGGAGTCACCAAATCACCACTATTGATATATGACTTTACGAGTGGTATCCTATGACGATATTCACCATTATCTACGATCAAGTCAAATGCTATCTCTCCACTCTCTACGGTATCATCTATGCTATAGTCTACCATGACTTCCATCCTTTGGCTATTGACCAATCCAAGATCTGCAAAGACATTATTAGTCAACTGTACCCCAGGTGTAGTCGATTGTACTTCATAGGTAATATCTCCTTCCTGCAATCCACTCTTGTGTAGCTCAAAGAAAAGAGAACCCTCTTGCGACGTTATCAAATCATCACCATACAGCTCAGTCATCCAACCAAAATTCAGTAATAGATGAGCAGTATTAAGATTCATCCGTACTGTAGACTTATTGAAAAAGTCAATATTATCCGAGCTAGGCCAAAACCCCTCTCCTACCTCTGGCGTAAGCGAATAGATATCTTCATCTCCGTACATATAATCATCAGAGTCTCCGTTGACCGTATATCCTACTGTCTCCGTACCGGTTCCAATCAAGTAGTCATTCTCAGTGTTCATCACTCTACCCAAAGACTTGAAGAGTTCATCTTCATCTGTAGGCATATCTGAGAACCCCCAAGGATGTATCAATAGATTGCCAAATGTATGATAGTTGAGTGCTATACCAAAGTCATACTGCTCACAGAGTAACTTGATTGCTTGCGTCTCGGGCTCAGAGAAAGGCCCGGGGCCTCTATATGTCTGACTGTTCTCGTTAGCAGACGACCCTTGATTGTCAAATGCCCATTCATATCCAAAATTACGGTTAAGGTCCACACCTACAGTATCTCCTGCCGCATTTGGATATCTATTTTTTCGCCATAGTCCTCCACCATTTGGAGCTATCGCCTCGTTGAACAGATAACCGTCAGGGTTAATAATCGGTACAAAGAACATCGTGGTGTTGTCTACCAAATATGTCACTTCTTCGTCGACTCCATAATTCTCTAAGAGGTACCACATATAGAAGATATTCTGAGAGAGAGAGTTAGCCTCTCGAGCATGCAAGAGAGAGTTGTAGAACACCTGCGGCTTATCACCATCTATTACCTCAGAGTTGTTAGAGATGACTAAGTAGTAGATCTGCTTACCCCCATGCGTAACTATATCACCAATTGGCGTCCTCTCAGTGATGAGTTGTGGATATAATTGACGCATCCGATCAAGCTCATCTAGAGCTTCAAAGTATGAGAGATACCCTCCTAGAGATCCGTAAGTATAGTTTTGTGGAGTATCATAATCATATAAGTCTTGAGTAGAATTACAATTGCCTGATCGCTGCTGTACTGAGAGCTCAGATTCATCCATCGTGCCATAGGTATCATAGTAGGTCTTGACATCATCTATGATGACTTTATAGCGAAATCCTGCATCCTCTATGGCCTTGATCTCTTCCTGACTATAGATATTACGCAGATGTTTGCCAGGAGCATGATGACCATGATCAGTCTCTATCCCTAGATGCGAAAGTGTATGAGCTGGTTTGCCATCCAAGTAGATCTGTATCTTGGAGTATGTCTGTCCACTCAGGGTAAATGTGCCAATTAGGAGGCAGAAAATGCTAAAATATTGTTTCATTACAATGAATAAAATTTTCGATATTAGGTAATTATAACGCTAACTCACAGCATTGTTGCATAAGGTAATGGATGTTGGAGTATGAAGCATCATACTAGAGTCATACTACATACCAAACGTCGGATTAACTACAAAAAAAATGGCATGAAATCATTGAAGACTTCATACCATTAGATTTATTTTTTTTAGGTCTTTGCTCCCTGATATACAGCTCTCTTAGAATTTGACAAACTTAGCTCGACCTCCACAACTTGCCTTACCGACATAACCAATCCCCCAGTTAAGTTCAAATGAGATTCCTGCAAAGATTGGATGAGTCACTGTCGATCCAGTGTCTATATTCACATCTTGTACCGGACTGCCTTCCACATGTCCACTTGGATTGACAATGTCCGTGATACCATACTCAAATCTGAGTCCGAGTATCCCGCTAAATGCTCCATCACTTCCAATAAAGTAAGCTCCAAAACCAAGAACGGCGTTGATATTATTAGTCTCATAATTATCTAGTACGTCATCGACAGTTCCATCACTGTTCGTATACTCTGCACCTCTCAGTACCGAAAACTTTGGTCCGAGTTCAAAGTATCCAAGTTGGCGGTTATTACGATAGAGGGTATAGATATCGATTGAGTTCCAATTGAGTTCGGTCATATTGAGTACTGAAGGATCTCTAGCGTCTTCAAATGTCTGATTGCCCTGAGCAGCCATCACATCTATCGTCAGACCAGATGTCCCTTTATTAAGACCCAACTTAGCACCTACACTATATCCTGTAGAGATGTCATACCTCCAACTCTCACTATCAGCAATCGCTTGATTAAACATGCCAGTAGCACCGTACTGAGCTTTGACTCCGGTATCAAACCAAAAAAACTTGGCAGCTCTCTGTCCGAGCAGTGATGTTGAAAGAAATAACCCTAGGATAAAAATTGTTAAAATTCGCATTATCAATAGTATATTAAGATGTTAAGATTGAATGGTTGATCAAAGATAGAGATATTCTTCAATATTTATTGTGAGTCAGTATAAGCGAGATATCCACCTTCGAGATTAGCGATATTCTCAAACCCCTTACTTTGCATCATTTGACATGCTTTAGTACTTCGACCACCGCTCCTGCAGTAGACAACGTAATTCCCCGATCTATCCAATTGATTGATTCGCTGCTCAAAGTCTGTAGCTACGAAGTCGATGTGTTGAGCTCCATCTATCATCCCATTGGCTACCTCTTCGGGTGTCCTGACATCTAATAAGATATAGGATGCATTCCCATATGCTGTATTCAATTCGTCAATAGTAATATCTCGATATTGAGTGCTTTGGGTCTCTACAACAGCTGTAGATTTTGACTGGTTAGTGGATGATTTGGGTTGAGATGTTGGTTGATCACAGCTTATCATCATGATACTTATAGAGATGATGATACAAGAGATATACTTCATAATATTATGTGGTTTCGTTATTATAAGTTCGAGTAAAAATAGGCTTTTCTGACAATTTTACTTGCTGATAACTGACTCTAAGTATTCTAACCTCAGATTTGTAAGAATCGATTCAGATTTTTTTAGAAAAAAGTGAGTGTAAAATTCATACTTAAAAAAAATATATATATTTTTGAGGATCGATTTTATCCAATATTAGGATTATGGCCTCTTAGTTCAATGGTTAGAATGACAGTTTTATTTTTTGTGATTGTAGATGGTGGACGATCCCACCAGGGGCTATGTTCTAAAAATATCAGATAAATCGATAAAAAACTTTAATCAATATCATCAGCAGTATTGATACTCCTGAGATATGCAAGCCGCTGTGCTTCCCTCCTTTCCTCTTCCCGCATCGCTATTCTTTGTGCCTTAGTATACTCGAATTGGTCTCTACTGAAATAGTAAGCGACATCATCACTCTCATTGATCCATGGGTCCACTCTCTCTGCAGTAGGCTCTACTAAGTCTTTGAGGATAAAGGCGACATTGACTCCTACTATAGCTCCGAATAAGTGACTCTCCCAGCTAATTCCATCTTGATTGGGTACTATCCCGTAGAAGTATCCACTGTACATCACTACGATCACTAGACTGAGTATGATAGATTTGTTATTACGCCTGAAGATGCCCGTCCAAAAGATAAATGAGATCAATCCATAGACTATCCCACTAGCTCCAATATGGAATACTGGTCTGGCAAAGCACCACACCGCGGCTCCCGTCAGTATATAGATCATCAAGAATGACGTTATCGCAACCCTCTTATAAAACCAAAAGATTACTGTCATCGTCATCAACAGAGGCAGACTATTAGAGATCAAGTGCTGAAAATCCCCATGCGAAAGCGGTGAAGTAAGTATCCCTTGTAGACCGAATAGCTCACGTGGATAGATACCCAAGCTAGGATATCCTTTAAGATATGTAATCTTATAAATATGAAACACCCACAACAACACAACAAATCCAACAGGAAATCTGAAGATCTTGAAAAGATTGAGAGATTGTTGCGGCATCTATTGGAGTCTTTATATACTTTACATTATCTAAACAAACTTCCTCTGAACAAGTTTGACAAAAGTCTTTGCTTTCTTGGCTTTAGAGGCATCTGCCCACTTATTATCTCTAGCTACTGTACTACTGAGATACTGCGCTGCCTCGTCATATGATGAGCAAGCATCTAGTTTGGATACCACTGAGTTGAACAGTGACTGATCACCTCCGAAGAGCTCTTTTATGGTAAAGATCTTCTCATTGATCCCCATGGAATTAGCGATATCTTTTACTTTGGTGATACTCAATCTATCTGACAGATCTGTCGCTTCTATTTTCTCAAAGATTGGCTTGAGATCATCCGACATTTCTAGTGTATTGGCTACTACTGCTGAGGCACCTGATGCAACGGCAGTAGCTGGCATTGTCTGTTCATGTGCAGCAACCATAGAGACGTTATCTACAACTTGGCTCGATTGTGGTGCTGTGGCAACTGGTTGATTCGATTGAGGGCTTGCCTCTCTGACAGGGCTTGCCTGCACAGTAGGTTCGGGCTCTATTGATGGAGTTTCCTTAACTGGTTCATTCTGTACGACAGGTTCTGCGGCTTGGATCTTTGTTGCCTCAGCCTGTGACTTACCAGAGCCTTTAGACTTATCGATGAGTGTTTCATAGAGCTGGATTACATACTTTTTGAGGAGTTCTTGCTCGAGAGTACTAATTGATTGATCTGACTGCATAGAGTCGAATATCGTAGTAATTTTATTGAGTTTGCTCTTAAACTTTTTTGAATCCATAGGTATCACAGTGTTTTCCGTTAATAATTACTGCTTGATTGGTCAGGCGATTTATCCCTTCATCAATCAAGTCCACGGATACAACTGATATTGATATGACTTTATTTAGTAATCTGTTGAAAAAAATGAGATTTTTTCAACCCCCTGCTATTGCAATGTAGAGATATCGATCCCTTTCAGTCGTCGAAAATGCTCAGTAGCATAGATATCTGTCATACTAGAGATATGATCTAAGATATTCATCACCCTCAGGTAGTACGACTCACTCTCTAAGTCACCGGTAAACTGACTAGGAATCAGTCTCAGTATCGTCTTGTGCTGAGGTTGTTTGATCTTACTCAAGGCAGCAGGGATGTACAATTGCAACAGCTCTGACATCAAGTTATATCCAGCTATCTCTATCTCTAGGACATGCGGATGTCGGTAGATCTTCTCTACTGATAATGTGATCAACTCTTGCATGGCTGGTACTCTCTGATCGAGACTGCTCATGAGGGTCTCATTGTAAGTACCAGCTAAGATACTTTGGTGATTCTCGATGAATGTTGTGTAGCAACACTGTACTAGATCATTGATGAGCTTAGCTCTGAGATAGGCGATTGACTCATTATCATCTGAGATAGTTTCATACCTTTTCGCTGTAGCTAAATGCGTCTCTGGTTCTATCTGTAATATGAGCTTAAGGAAGAGTGATGAGACTACCTCTTTGCTCAGGATACCAAGACGATGAGCATCTTCCATATCCATGATGCTATAGCAGATATCATCAGCAGCCTCCACGAGATAGACGAATGGATGCCGCTTATAAGTATTACCACCAGATGGGTCTTTGATAAATCCTAGCTTCTGAGTGATGATATCAAAGACTTCTTGATCAGCTATAAAGTATCCATACTTCTTTCGGTGCTTATACTTTGCATTTACCTCAGTGGATGGACAGGGGTACTTCAGGATCGAAGCAAGCGTCGTAATTGTCAATCCGAGACCTCCCTCGTGCTTTCCAAGGTACTGCTTAGTAAGCTGTCGGAGTGCATTGGCATTCCCCTCAAAGTTGATCAAGTCTGACCACTGATGATCATCGAAGTATGACTCTAAGGTCTGACCATCGATGATCGTCTTGGCGTGATTGACAAAATAATTGCTAATCGCTTTCTCCCCTGAATGGCCAAATGCAGGATTACCTACATCATGAGCTAGACATGCGGACGCTACCACATATGCGAGATGATTCTTGTAGAAGTCCTTAGTTGCGATATCATCAACAGCTACGAGATGCTCAGCGATATAGTGGCCTACCATAGCTCCTAATGATCGTCCAACTGATGCAACCTCCAGACTATGCGTCAGCCTATTATGTACAAATTTGCTCCCAGGCAAAGGGAATACTTGCGTCTTACTCTGTAATCGTCTGAATGGCGACGAAAATACGAGTCGATCAAAATCTCTCTGAAAGTGGGATCGAATTCCATCTGACTTACGAGGATAGGCTATCGACTCCTCTGAAAAACATGTGCTCCATAACATAAGTACAAATATACTACGTGAGTCGACTAATGAGAACAATGTTACCAGATTAGAACTATTGCTGATAATAAGGTCTCAGTATACATAGATATTCCAAAGTCTAAGGGACTAGAATCAATTATTATTCTTAAATACTTGTTAAAATCAGAATAATGTTCTAAATTAAGGGTGATAATAGTTTTTTCACCTACTAAATCTATTCCTGTTATGCTAAATCAAGAAGTAAGAAGGATAATGACAATCAACCCAGCGACTGTCAGTCCCAACCAAAGCGTCAAAGATGTCTCCGAGTACATGCTGACTAACAACATGCAACAACTCCCTGTAACTCAAGATGGTAAGTTACTCGGAATGATTACTACCTACGATATGTGGAAAGCAATGAGGAAGTCCAAAGACATAGACAATCTCGAAGTAGGAGAAGTTATGAATGATAAAGTCATCAAGATCACTCCAAAGGATAAGGTCGGCACAGCAGCAGAGCTCTTCCTCGATCAGAGATTCAAAACTCTGCCAGTTGTCAATCTCCGCAACGAACTCAAAGGTGTCGTCACATCATTTGATGTCATGAGACATGCTATCAAAGAAGAATATCCTAGACCGATACTCTACCCAGAGGCATTCCAGACTCCTGGACCTGCAAGATAGGCACGGCCTCGATTCGTATCACTAACAGGAACACATACTTATAGATACACCGAATTAGATATATCGATACGAATAACCCACAATCTAACTCAACAATCTGCAATGGCTACCCTCGGGTGGCCATTGTAATTTTCGATAAGATCAAACATCTACATTTAAAATCACAAAGAGGCACTACTGTTTGGGAAGTAGTACCTCTTTGATGATCAATTAGTATTGATATACCTAAAATTCAAATAAAACCTTATTGATCGATTAGAGCGATGTGTCATTATTCAAGCTCCAATCATATGTCATGTAAACAATGTTTTCTATTGGAGGTTGTCTAGATGCTAAATATTTATTGATAAAAGTCGCTACATCACCAAAATCTTCTGCATACCAGTCAAATATTTTGGATACTTCCGCTGGTTTGTTGGAAAGTTTATTGTATTTGCTATTATTGATAAAAGCTGTAGTATACTGATCTAAGAGAGTCTCTAGGTTGTCCTTAGTGTATGCGGTATTAGCTAGAGGAGGACAAGACTTAGCAGCACAGTTGACTGCAAAGTGTATTCTTGGCTCTTTGAATCTAGGTCTGATGATCTCATTTTCTATGGCATTGAGTGATAGCATCTGACCATCTAACTCTATCCACTTATGATCCCAAGGCTTACCTCCATAGAGGTCTGTAATCGAGCTTACAGGATAGTTATCAATGATGAGTTTGATCGTATACGCATTATATGCATTGATCCAATAGGCTAATTTCTCAGCTTTGGACCAGTCAGACTGAGGTGGAAAACTCTGGAGATCAGCAAGATACTTATCCAATCTCTTCACATCCGCTTTGATCCCTTTGTAGTCAACTCCGCCTTCTGTATTGACAGAGTTCTTGAGGATATAGTCAAAGTACTTGTGCATCGGTCGCGACTGTGCCCGCCTACCTGACTTCTCAGATTGCGTTGGTTCTGTGTCGGTAGTAACACTCTTAGCCGTATTGACTTCCGTTGGCTTATCAGGATTGACAGCTGTCGTACTCTGCTCTTTAAGAGACGACTGAGTAGATCGAGAGTTACTTGAGGCGGAATTCCCTTTCTGTACGTTGATCTGATCGTCAGCTTGCACAGCTGTATTCGCTTTGGTTGCTGTAGAAGTGTGAGACGAAGTTACATTTGACTTCTGCGCTGTTTTGATCTTGATGTTATCACTACTAGTGGAAGATTTGATAATTTGCTTTTTTTTAGACAAATTGCCTTCCTGAGACACATCAGTTTTCGCCACTGGCTCACTAGAGATAGCATTCTGATTGCTTTGCTTATCATTTACCTGAGAGTGAGTCTGTTGTGTAGACTTTTGGCTCTCTTTACCTTTATTTGCACAAGCAGTTAACATCAGTATTGACCAGATTATGGTCAGGATTGTAATTCCTCTCATTGTAATTAAAGTTTAATAATACTCGTCATTCCGAGGTGATTCTCTCCTTGGATTTTAATAAAATATTTGCCTGCTGGTCGGTCCATCAATGAGACCATCGATTGGTAGACTCCGCTAAATTGATTAGCATGTTGCTGTTGGATAAGCCTGCCTGAACTATCTAATACTTGCAGAGTAATCGACTTACCTAAGTCTTGACCATGTACTGCGATATTAAACAAGGCTGTACTTGGATTGGGAGACACTTTGATCGCAGTAGAGATGATTGATTCATCATTGGATAAGATACTCTCAACAATTGCTACAGATTCATACATACATTCGCCACTAGCATCAACTACGACTACTGGATATTCGCCAGCTGTAAGATTGGTGAAGAGAGGGTCATCTTGAAACGTCAATCCTCCATCTATACTGTAGGTATACGGAGCCTGGCCATTGGACGCTGAGATGAGTATCGATCCTGACTGATCATTTGTGTTTTCGACGACAAGATCAACATTCAAGATACACCCTCCACTATCAGGACAGAAGCTCAATTGGATGAAACTCCCAAAATCTGCTTGGTCCGAAAGAATCGTCTCCCCTCCATCATATGAGAGTGTGTATGTACCTAATCCAAATGAACAACAGAACCCATCGTTGTAACTATCTCTCAGGATAAGGAGATAGCATTTCTCAGCAGAGAGACACATATTGAGTCGAAACTCTTCCTCGTTCATTCCAAAATCTCCTTCGTAGATCGTTGAGAAAGCTGAAATATCAAAGATCTCATAACTTACCTCCTCAGAGTAATCATCAAATACGAGGTGCATCTCCACATTGACACTATTCTCATCAATCACGGTATTGACAGTTGTGGTATTATCAGCTGCATTGAAGTCAACTATAGCACCTGTATGCAGCACTTCTATTGTATACTCTAGATTACCAGAAGCATTGATATTGACAGGAATCACCATCTCTCTTGTCTCACCGCTCAATAGTGTGGTAGTGATATCCATCGTAGCTACGACTCCGCTCTGATCACTCACCTCTATGACAGCTCCATCAACATCCAAAAATCCATTATTAGACACCACGGCAGTGATCTGATTGTCACCTAGACACACTTGATCATTGATCATCGCTATGACACTCAGGTCATATGATGGCAAGTGTCTTATCTCTTCTAGCCTTGTATTATTGATCGGATTAGTATCTGCTGGATGGCTCACGACTGCCTCAATGTTATAGGTATCAAATGCAGACAGATCAGCAGGCACTGAAAATGTATGGTTGACTACGCCTAATGGTTCAATGTTACCATCTAGTTGGTCAGTGACTATCTCTACTCCATTTACCATGAGTGATACTGATGGACTCTCCATCGCTGATACACCTACATTAGCAATGGTTATCTCTACAGCCTCGGACATTGTCAACTGATCACTCGTCTGTGGATTGTCGATACTGGTCACTGCCAGATCAAATGTATCTCTGGAAAGCTCAAATGCTGCTATCCGTGTATTGGTCGTATTAGATCCAGCATACTCTCCGGTAAACCAAAATGTCGTACCATTCGTCGGATCGATACTCATCTGTGTATAGTCACCAAATCTACCGGCAGCGTTAATAGTGCTAAATCCATCCGTAAGTGTTGTCTCAGGTATTGTCATTTGGCCTAGAGGGTCACCATTCCTACGTCCTGTATATCTCAGTCCAGCGAAATCATTGAATCCACTAACAGAGTATGCCATTCCTATATTTTGGAATTTGTCTATTGCAATTCCTGCCATCCATCGGTGAAGATCATCGTCAGGGGCAAAGGTACCCTCTTGGTAGACGAACCAATCTTCTTCTTCCGTCCTCCGCAGTTCTGTCCATCTCACTCCTGCGACATTGTCTCCATCAGTAACATCAGTAACGAATGTAAATACAATCGTCTCATGTGTCTCAAATCTCCTGTAATGTGGGACATTGAGGATTAACTCTGGCAGACCATCTAGACCTCCACCTCCACGCTGTGGGATACACGAAAATCCAACACCTGTGGCAGCACATGGATAACTATCATATGGACTCAGAGGAATAAATGACTCATCTACAGTTGTATTTGCTTCATTCTCCATATCGACATTAAACTTCATCAGTCGCAGACCATCTTGAGTAGCATTGCCCCAGCTACTATCATCTAAGAGAAGTACTATCGGGCTGTCTTCGAGTGGTTCGAGGAGTCCATTCCAATCTACGGGTGTGCTCACGAGGAAGCTCTGCTCAGGGTTAGCTCCGACAATCTCTACTCTCTGCATTGCTACATCATCTGCTCCTGACATCAACGCTGCTCTATCTATGAAGTATTGGTGTAATCTCCCTGCACCCGAGCCAGTCTCATTAGACGTCACGACGAGGTGATTATTCCAGATTCCATATTTAGGATAATCAGGAAATCTTGGAGCAGAAAATCTATAGACATGATAGGATCCAAATGGGTCTGACTCCACTGAGACTGCGATGAGTAAGTCAGTAGGACCAGTGAACTCTGTGATAATCCACTGACTCGTCTGTTCGTCATAGAGGACAATAGGATCACCAAGTGAGGTAACACCGCCTAGTGAAGACCAGAGTGTATTCGCTGCAAAAGTTGTCTCCATCTCTCCTTCCTTGTTGAAGATAGCAATCTCCGTAGAGTTGACTGCTTGTACATAATACTCTAGGCCTATATCACCTGATGGATCAGTTGGCGATCTACCATCTGTGATACCATCAACATTGACTAGAGGCACTGTTGGGTCCATCCGCTGGGCTACGATCTCAGTTTGTCTGATCTTATCGGGCCCTTGGTGCTCGAGTTCTGGCTTTACGACCTTAGTCTTACTCCTTCCTTTGAAATTGTCTGGGACATGTCTCTTAGACTTCCAGAGATTTCTTTTTTCCTTTGATGTTTTATTTTTTCGAGCCAACTCTGTGACCGGGGCAGTGGTCCCAAGGTAGATCGCATCAGTACTTGTGACATTCACTTCTTTGATTAGACTTGGCTGTGTACTCTGTCCCACTGCTGTAAATGCTAGAGTCAGCAGGATGCCGTATGTCATTAAGGTGTTTGCTAATTTCATCATGATATTAGTAGTATTAATTTTTTTTGATAGGGGACGAAGTGCCTTTTTGGGTTGATTTACTTTGAGATGGTGCATCGAGTTCCTTGCTAGGATTGACAGCCTCTATGATAGATGGATTGTCAAGTAACTCAGAGATGCTCATTGATTCTGTCAGTGTAAGTAGATAGACATTTTGTGACTTTGAAGATGGACTCACTTTAGCCACCTTATTTCCAAGAGTGGCTCTTAAGTCTTTCATCGTGTGCCCATCATGCAATGTGACGATATACTGATTCTCCATGAACTGAGGAGATTGCTGCTCAACAACCGCGTTGCGATTACAACTTACAAGAAGCAAAAGACTTAAACATAGGATGGTGGTGATTAGTGCTTTCATATTTTATTTACTCTATGAAGTGAGAATCAATTGTTGAAGTCTCACTGATAATAACTCTACGCAATACAACTTGGCAAAGTTGCTTTCTTCAATGTGTATTCTGATAAAGATGACACAAACTCACTGGATACTAGAAGGAATAGTCTAATCTTAATGAAGCATTGCGTGGCACCTCTAATCTCGCTGGTCTTCTCATAATCTGCAAGTTAAACAGATTATTCCCATGTAACGTAATACTTAGGTGGTCAAACTTTACTCCAAGTCGGCAATCTAACAAATGATAGGCTGTAGAGTTGCGACTCAGATACCCCTTTAACTCTAAGAAGTCATTAAACTCAAAAAATAAGTTATCAATTGCTACCATCTCTGAGGCATATTGATAACTCACTCCTCCGACGAGTTGCCTATAACTTGCTTGGATGTCAATCTTAGCATTGTGCCGTGTCCGATACTTAAGGATATTCTCTGTACTCGTGCTGGTTGCTGCTATCTCTGGTGTGAAGTCTTGATATCGAGGCTCTATAAATACATACCCACCTATAATCCTAATCGGGATACCAAAGAAGTCAGACTCTCCACCGAGCTCCAATTCTAGTCCCTTGATCTCAGTATCCCCAATATTCTGCGAACTGAAACCAAAGCCACCTTCTTGGAATGCTAATGTGAATTCAGTCATATCTTGATATCTAGAAATAAATGCTGCAAAATCTATAAATCCTCTCCATCCACCAATCTTTACTCCTTGCTTATATCCTACCTCAGCACTCCACCCTGTCTCAGATCTGAGATCTACATTAGGGAAGATGGTAAATGCACCCACTGACGTGGAAATGAACTTCTCAGTAATCGTAGGATATCTATATCCTTGACCGAACGAAAGCCGCATTGCCGAATACTCTCCTACTTGATAGTTAGCGCCAGCTCTGAATATTGTCTTAGTCTCTGACTCTCTCCCCTCATTGGGGACAGTGATACTGCCGAGCTGTGGCGGAGCTTGTAAGAGGTTATACTCAGATCTCAATCCTATACTCACTCGGAGCTTATCGCCAAAGTGCTTATCCATCTGAGCATATGCGGCAACATTACGAGCTGTGATCAGCGTATCACCGAAGAGCTCACTATCACTATCGACTGCAGACCCAGTCAGTCCAGCAGTCAGTGTTGCATCTATGGCTTGTAACTCTGTGAGATATTGATATTCTATTGAGTAGAAATCTGACGTATTAGACCTCATCTCTGTATTGGTATTGGCGACATTGAAGTATCTCGCAAATACCTTGTGTCGATTGCCTTTACGATCAAAGTATGTCAATGATGGGTCTACAAAAAATCTTTGACTCTCATTATTGGACAGTGAGTTATTGACATATCCATACTGGCCTGCCGAACTATTGCGCCAGAGTAAGTGAGAGACATTATTCGTTTTATTGTAAGTTGCCCCGAGTTCTGCAGTCAATCGAGGTGTGAATCGATACTTCAACTTTGCGGAGAGCCTACCCCTATTATTGAATGCATCTTCATAGACTTCCTCTGCCCTACTATAGAAGCCATTGACTACCATGTCAAGTGATCCGATTTTCTGCTTATGAAGACCAGAGATATTCCACTCATATGGGATGAGCTCATCCTTATACCAGTGTGCTGCGTCTACAGCTGGAGCTCCATATGCCCTGTATGACGTACTCAATCGAGTCACAGGTACACTCCCTGCCTCGCCAGTCCGGATATTGATGATACCATTGAGGGCAGCAGATCCATACAGTACTGAGGCTGCACCTTTGAGGACTTCCACTTGTGAGATATTCTCTATAGGGATATCATTCCAGTTGAGACGACCAGCATCCGCCTGTAAGGCTGAGATATTGTCCACGAGTATCAGCACTCTACTCCCAGCACCATATGAGTAACCCGACCCTCCTCTTATATTGGCTTGACCATCTTGGATCTGTAGACCAGGCACCTTATCAAGTGCTAGATCTAATGATGGAATATTAGCATCAGAGAGCAGATCAGGCTTGATGACGCTAATAGATGTCACTGATTGGATGAGTGGGGACTCGTACTTAGTACCAGTGATGACAGCTGCATCCAGGAGGTACTCACTTGAGGTCATGACGACTGAGATATCTTGATCACTAGAGACTGAGATCTGTACTGATTGATATCCTATATAGGTGATACTCAGATCCAGAAACTCTTGATCACTCTGAAGGGTAAATACTCCATAGATGTCAGTAATCACACCATCATCTACAGTAGCTACAGTAGCGCCTATGAGAGGCTCACCAGTAAAGTCATCTGTAACCTTGCCGGTAAATGTATACTGCTCTTGTGCTGAGCAGAATATACTCAGTATGAGACTACAGAAGATTAAGTGAGGTTTGAGATTCATATCCGAGGAATTACCAATGCGTAATCAGATTCAATTATCTATGAGGTCGTAAGATACCAATGTATCACTTAATCTTTAAGTATTACACAGTTTTGCTCAGCAAAATCTATCATTCCATATCTTATCATATGATTTGAATAATGCAATGGCCAAATAGAATAAGAGTGCTAGATGCTCTGCATAGTAGTGAGACTATCACTCTCTACTCAGATTGTCCAATAGATTACATCACTGTAGGCCTACTCTCTTTGTATCAGATCTGATCCAATACACGTCAATGGAATCAGGAGTACATGTCATGAGAGTAGCTATCCTTATGAGGGGGGGCAATCCAGCAAGACTACAACTCTAGATTACTTAGCACAATTAAAAAATATCGAAAACTCTAAACTCGGAATCGTGAGTAACAGACACTCCAACTGATCGTGTGACCTCACTCGGAGTGCAGCATCAGAGCTGATTATGGCAATGCTGATTTACTCAGATGTGTCTCTATATCTGCTTGATCATATCGAGGTCCAACCACTTCTCCTCTGCCGTACTGACAGACCAGAAGTCGAAGAATCCACCTGAAGCCTTAGCAACGTGCTTAGCAAAACTAATATAACTAAGATAGAGCTCCTGAGCAATATTAGTCTCTAACAGCGGGAGTATCGCATTGACTTCTGCGATTTTTTCGACAAGGACATTAGATCTGTCCTCTACGAGCCCAGGCAGTGCCTCTAACTCAGACTCGAGTACTTCTGTAAAGTCTTTACCTACTTCTCTATAGAATCCATGGAGTGTATCGGAGTTAGCATAAGTCCTAATCTTTGCTAACTTTTTTGCCCAATCTTTCTCTTCCTTATTGAGATTGCCATCGGCCCCACCGATAAGGATAGTGATCCTTGCGATAGTACTCGTAAGTGTTTTGAATTGTTCTTCGCTGATAGTATGAAAATGCTCAATCATGAGGTGAGGATATTTTTAAGATTAGGGGTTATAATTTGGCGCAAATATAATCCAATCCCACTTATTACTAAAAAATTAATTTTGCTCCGAGACTTGGAATGATTGGCAGCTGATCAACTCTCTCATATCGGAGTCTATCAAAGTAGAAGATATTATTCCTATTGGCTATATTGGTGACACTAAAGTTAGTCTCCAAAGTTGCCCAACTTGTAATCTTCCACTTCTTAGTCACAGAAGCATCTATCCGATGATAATTGGGCAATCTTCCTCCATTCCTTTGTTCGTCATAGATGATGTTGATGTTTTCATCATTGGAGGTAAGGATATCTGTATCTACTCCATCGTCAAACACTACACTCTCGTAGAATCCTTGTGTGAGGGTAAATGGAAATCCAGAACCAAAATTATACCTCAAACTCGCGGAAAAATCTCCTTTCTCGTCAAAGTTATATGATGCCAATACATTCATATTGTGTCGTCTATCAAAGAGAGTTGGATACTCTTGCTCGCCATCAAATCTATTGGCAAATCCATACGAGTACGTCCCCCAGAGATACCACTTGGGGTGATTATACTTCGCTGAGAAGTCTACACCATAAGCGTCACCTACCTCTGTTACGAAGTTCGCTTCTTCACGACTTATCTTATTCCTGTTGACAACGATGAGTTGTGTAAAGTCTTTGAAGTATCCCTCTACATTGAGTGTCAACTTATCTGTAAGGTCAAACTCTACACCACCCACTACATGATTAGAAAACTGCAATCTACTCCCTGCTCGCTGTCCATCAAATGTCGTAATCTCACTCTGCGGTCCTGAGAGAAATCCGTTGAATAGACTGATTACGTCTCTCTCATTATTCGTAGCGAGAAGATTCTGACTGTAGAGACCACCTGCTGCTTTGATTCTGACATTATCAGTGAGATTGAGCTTGAGTCCGAGCCTTGGCTCTATTGATGGCTCACTCACTGCTGCATAATACTGGAATCTCACAGATGGCTCTATGACCAATCGATTCCATGATTTCCTGAACTTGAGATAGGCAGAGAGCTCACTACTACTCTGAAATTGACTCAGATTGATCCCAAATTGATTGGTGAAATCGAAGTCAGTTCTCACTGATTTGAGCTCGACTCCATAGTCAAACTCGTATGTATTGGCAAAGAAATTGAAATCTAGCCCCAAAAAGTACTCGTCTATCCCACTCTCTCTTGGCTGACTGTCACCCTCTTTGATCCGAGTATCATAACTTGTATAGCCAAACTTACCATTTACAATCAGACTACTACTCTGTGGCAATAAAGTGAAGTTAGCTCCAGCTCCAAGATTAGTCCAGTCAATATTGGCAATCGCAGGATTGAAGAATGCATCTTGATAGTTAAATCCAAAGAAGTTAAACTTCGATCCATTCGCAGTGTAGAATGACGTCTTAGCATACAGATCAGTGAAGTCAAACGGCAATCCCGAATCATCATCTGTAGCATAGGCGTAGAGCAACTTAGAACTCTGATCGATGATTGATTTCTTCGCAGAGACGACAAATGATCCTCCGCTTCCCTCTTTCTTTCCTTTGAATAGTGGTCCTTCTGCTAATCCTTTGAGCATGAATGGACTCGCTGAGACATGTCCTCCAAAGTTATTCTTATTTCCCTCTCTGGTCTTGATATCTACTACAGCTGAGATCCTCCCGCCATACTCTGCGTTGAATCCTCCAGTAAGGACATCTGCACTCCTGATGAGATCTGTCTCGAAGATCGAAAAGAATCCTATCGAGTGAAACGGGTTGTAGACAGTCATCCCATCGAGTAAGATAAGATTCTGTACAGGTGATCCTCCTCTAATAAAGATCTGACCTCCTTGATCCCCGGTAGTGACGACACCAGGTAAGACTTGCAAGTATTGGAGTATATCTGGTTCTCCACCGGTACTAGGTAGCGCTTTTATTTGCTTTGCTGTGACTTTGAGTTTAGAGATTTGGACTTCAGTCCTTGCTTGTTCTTTGGTAGCTGAGATATTGACTACCCCTAGCTCGACTCCTTCTGAGTCAAGGTTGATACTTTGATAGACGATACCTTTACCCTTAGAGACCACCTGTACCATCTGGTCTCCATATCCGAGATAGCTCGCTACTAATGTATATGTTCCCGCATCTAGATTACTGATAGAGTAGAATCCGTTCTCATCAGTGACAGTACCCTCTCCGAGTTCTTCTATGAGGATACTTCCGTAAAGGATAGGCTCACCTGTCTCCTTGTCATAGAGGTGTCCTCTGATGATACCGTCCTGAGCTAGTGCTGTGGTCGCTACGAGGACGCAAATCAATAATACAAGTGATCTTAAAACTGAGTGCATAGGTTATTAGTATTAATTCCGAATAAAGTAATCAATTGGCGATTAGCAAGCTAAGACGCCATATTGGTGGTGCAAAAGTACATACAATTCCTCTCAAAAATTATTAAAATAATTCGCAGCATTACGCTGAAAATTATCCCCTGCTTGACCACTGTTAAATGCTCCATCTATCTCCCCTTGAGCTTGATTGTAGAGTGATCTTTGCCAATCAGGATTCCTGACATCAAAGTTACTATTAGAGTGCAGGATCTGATAATCATTCCCAGAGAGTGACGGATTGTAGAAGAGGAATCTGATATCTGTCTCTCCAGTATTCTCTAATCGATTGTAGATCCATATCTCATATGGCGGAGCACTAGGCTCATGCTCTTCGGTAATCACGATATCCGGCTTGCCATACTTCAAAAAATAGAAGCCTCTGTCATTCTCAAATCCGAATCCCACATTATTCCGATAGGTCTGATCTACTGCCTTAGCTACCTTCATATATGAGTTATAAGCGTCCTCTGTATACTGAGGGACTTGAGACGACCAGTATGAATAGATGAAGTACTTCATCTTGCGGAGATCTTGCTCGTAGAGGATTTGATTGAGTATCTCTGATCTCTGTCCATCTATCTGAGGTGAGAGTGCTTTCAGTGCATAGATAGTCTCTTCTTTGGTAAAGTCTTTGACCCAAGAAGTCTCAAAGAATTGATCTTTCTCCATCATCAGGACCAGATCTCGCTTCGGTCGCATGACTTGAAAGTTCTGATGATTCACTGCCACTTGATTTTTCTCTTTATCGATGATCTCTGTGAGTAGATGATAGTCCCCTGACCTGAGTAGACTTACATCTATCGCCTTGGTATAGACACCTCGGATATCTGTTGACAGTTTTTGGTAGCCTGCCATTATCTCTTCGCCTGCCATTGATGGATTGCGGAGTTCTTTGATGATCGAGTACTTGATGAAGTATTGGTCATTGTCAGCGAGATCGGGTTGATGGTATTCTTGAAAAAAATAGAGAGATTGTTGATCTTCACTGACTAGATTATAGGCCATTTTTTCATATCTGAACCCATACTTTTCAAATGGCAGCGTACTTTCTTTGCCTAGAGCACTGCAGAGGAGTGGCTTACTGAGACTGAGACTCTGTGGCTGATCGACGACGAGCTTGAGGGCATACTCTATGGTGTCAGCTGCATGCTTGTCGATAAGAGTGACAAGGAGCTCATAGGTGCCATCATTGAGAGCATATCGCTGTACGTCCCAGAGATCGGTGGTGAGATTGTGATCAGTGACATCGATAGCATACTTCCCGACATGTATGGTTTGACTTGCTTGTATTTCATTGATCTGGACGATATACTCTAGCGTACCTTTGCCGTCTTTTAGCGTAAGCGTCTTAGATTGTATCCCGAGATAGTTCTCTAAGTAACCGCCCTCATCTCCATAGTAGAGGGTCGGATGTATGCTATATGCGAGTTGTCCATCTGCTTGTAAGCAAATGCCAAAAACAAAAACGAAGAGTATCAGAGGTCTGAGCATAGGGTCTGAGTTAGATACTTAGTATTATCAGGTTGTTAGAGCCATAAAGATATTTGATTCTGTTGAGAAATCAGATGAAAAAGTTACACTGAGCAGTATATCTGACATTTGTCTAGATAATTAGCTCAGCTTACTGAGTATCACTCTTAGCCATCTCTAGTCTGAAGAGATTACGAGACTTGACGATCTCGAGGATTAAGGTCGTATCAGTGAGCCCTTTGATCTGGAATTGATCACCATTATCCACCTTGAATAGACTATCCTGGATCGCATATGCTCGCAAGCGATACTCATCTTTGAAGAGATTGGACTTACAGCCATCTGCTGTCACTACTAGCCATGTACCGTCTAAGAAGGGAGAAGTGACATTATTCTTAGTCCCTGTGATCAACTGCCAGGTGCCTAACAGTTGATCATCACTGATAGGAGACTGACAAGCTGAGAAGTAGATACTACAGCAGATCAATGCACTGAGATACCAGAGTGAAACCTTTGAATCCATGCCTGTAAAAGTAAGCAGCAATTCAATAGAATCAGAGTGTGGCTCAAAGATTTAACGTCAAGAAAGACACCTACTCTCACATCAGCCTATTTGCATTCTTGGAAGACTCCTCTATCTTTGCAGCCCTAATCAACTCTATCGAGCTCTATGTTGAAAAATATCATTGCAGTCATACTTGGGATTATCGGAGGAGGTCTGATGGTAGGCATCATCCAGCAGATGAGTCATCGCCGCTATGGATCAGCAGAAGGCATCTCTCTAGAAGATATCGAAGGACTTACTGCATTCATTGAGACATTACCCACAGAAGCATTTCTCTTTGTGATCCTTGCTCATTGCACAGGAGCATTTATCGCTGGATTTATTGCCAGCAAGTTGTCGATCAATAATCATTATGTCCTTGGTCTTATTGCGGCATTTGCTCTATTGCTTGCCACTCTAGTTACTGTATTCTCTATCCCTGGGCAGCCAGATTGGGTACTCTATCTTGATCCGATTGCTACCTTGATCTGTGGCTGGATAGGAGCTAAGATTGGGAGTCCATCAGCATAGATCGTGAGATTAAGTCAAGTGTCTATGAGGTAGTGTTGCTCTCTATAAAAGATTTTTGTCCTCCTATATAGACCAAGCTAGAGCATCCCCGTTGTAGCTTGTCTGGGCCTCATGTAGTAGTAGTAGTAGTAGGTCAATCACTAGACTTCTATAGTAGCTGCTCTGCCATAGAAGAGTGAGAAGAACAAATCATTTAATACTGCATCTGCCTTTGCTCCTCTAGTGCCTACCCCTTTGAATGCCTTATCTGCCTCTAGCAATCCATCGAATACATCTCTGATCTGAGTCATGCTATAGTGCTTGGCAGCTGTCTTGTAATTCGCTGCAAATGTTGGACTGTAGAGCTTGAGCTTAGTTGCCAATGCTCTATTATCTAGGTTGATATTGGCCTTAGTTGTGTATACCTTGGAGAAGTATCCGTAGAGATTTGCTAACACTAATGGTATGGGATTTTCCTTAGGATGAGCTGCAAAGTGTTCTGCAATCTGAAATACTTTGGCGACGTCTTTGGTGGAGAGAGCATTCTGCAGCTCGAAAACATTGAAGTCTTTACTCATCCCGACATTCTTGTGGATGAGATCGACTGTAATCTCTTGACCTTCAGGTGTAGAGACCATCAGCTTATCTATCTCATTGATGACCTTACCGAGCTGATTTCCCAGCAATCCAGCGAGTCGTTGTGCATTTTCGGGATGGATGAGTCTTTTCCTTTGTCTGACATTATTGCTGATCCATTCTGTCATTTTGTAATCTTTGATCTTTTCGGATTTTAAGACTACGGCATGTTTTTTCAGGGCAGTGAAGATTTTTTTTCGACCATCAATTTTTTTCTTATATCCGATGAATAGACTCGTCATCGGATTGGGACGTTCGATGTACTTGAGTAGCATCTCTATCTTGGAGAGATACTGAGCCTCCTTCAATATGATGACGCGTCGAGGTGCCATCATTGGATATTGGGAGCACTGATCCACGATCTGCTTCCATTCGGTATCCTTACCGTAGAGGATCACCTCATTGAATGACTTCTCTCCCTCTGTAAGGATGGTCGTAGCGGCCTCCATGACTTGGTCGATGAAGTAAGGCTCCTCTCCGTGGAGGAAGTAGATTGGATCGTACTTCTTGCCTTTGATATTTTGGATTATAGTCTGATGGCTCATCTCCCTTTATTCATTTATTGACATTGGATCTCTGTGATTGGTATAGCTTGACATTTGACTGCGATCAATCGAGCATGTCTACTCACAGACAACCTAAGTATGCATCATCGTTAGAGAGTCGTACTCTAGGTAAATGCCGCAGTAATCTAGACTTACTCAAGTCTGTAACACCCCTTACGTAGGTCTGTATAACTCAGAGTATTACTCCATGCCTTGTTCTTCGTTATTATGTAACTCAGCTCTACGTTCGCTACGAGTCCTGAATACTTGGACACCATAGTAGGCAATGGTGAAGAATGGTATCGTGATGAACTTATACGGAGCTATCTGATAAGTATCTCCAGTCTCTCTTGCCAATATAAACCCTAGGACTAACTCTATGAGTATCAAGAGTGCAAGGAAGACAAGTGTACGTTTGATTATTGGACTCATAAGATTAATTGATTTGAAGGATACTCAATGTCTCAATCAGTCAAATATACTCAAACCACCATAGAAACAAAACAGAAGATCAAAGTTATGCTCTCATCATGTCTGAATTAAATCTGATGAAATTACCACATCCTTTAGCATGATACTCTGTACTGGAGTTCTCATAGACTTTAATGTGATTACATTGGAAATCAGCCGAGTGTAGTATGTTAAATTTTTCCTCGATCAAAAGTTATAATCATCATTGCGAATTTATGTCATTATTGCATTATATTTGTGCTATTAACGACCAGTTAAAGATCAAACTTTAACCCCAAATTTGATGGGCTTTGCTTCGGCGAGGCCCTTTTTTTGTCCTTATAAGAGTAGCAATGACATAATTACTATTTCCATAACATTGAGTTAATGAGTAATAAGCTAATTTTACACCAAGGATAAAGAGACACTATCAAAGAGAACAACCTATATATCTTGCCATGCTTACCTACTCTGAGAGCAGCCAAACTCCTCAGGGTCTTGCTGAGTATCTCTCTACTCGTGATCATACTCAGTACACCTACCTTACTCTTAGGCCAATCACCAGCAGATACATCAGTCTACGACCCGATCAGAGTCATCTATACTGATAAGCAAGTTACAGTAAACGATCCCGATGACCCGAAGCAATACTACATCGGCAATGTCAAAATCGTCCATGATAGTACATACTTTCTCTGTGATAGTGCGGTCACATCAGATCAGACTCTCAAGGCATTCAATCATGTGACTATCCTCAAGGCAGACACGATAGAGACTCATAGCAATAGCCTTATCTATAATGGACAATCTAAGTCTGCCACTCTCAATGGAGATGTCTCACTTGTCAATGGGAATGAAAAACTCTTCACTAATACTCTATATCTCGATCTGATGACGGATGTTGCGACGTATCAGGATACAGCATTGATGACCTCCCAGACAGCACAGTTGAGCAGTATCAAAGGTCGCTATGATCTCAATAAGAAAGTAGCCTACTTCTTCGAAGATGTCATTGTCATAGATTCCTCGTTTACCTTGCTTACAGATACGCTTCATTATGACGTTGAGAGCAATGTAGCAGTCTTCTTTGGGCCGAGCTACATCAGTCAAGAAGAGACACAAATCTATGCCGAAGGAGGCTACTACAATACAGAGACTGGAGACGCATTTTTCGAGCAGAATGCGAAGTATAATAGTGCAACAGGAAGAGCCACAAGTGATCTCATGCGATACTCATCATCTGACAAGAATATCATCCTCGAAGGCAATGCCATCGTCAGAGATACGAGCTATACTGCGATGGCTGATAGGATAGAATACTTACAAGCTGATAGCATCGTGATCCTCGTGGGAAATGCGTCAGTAATCAATGACGAATCGCAGGCAATCGGTGACTACATCAAGCTCAATCAAGCGACTGGTCAAGTAGAGATCTTCGGGTCAGGGACATATAATAATGGCAATACAAGCCTAGCAAGTGACACCATCTACTACAATGAAAAGACTGAAATCGGAAATACCATCGGTAGCTCAGTCTATACTGATGAGACAGAGCAGCGGAGACTCTTCTCTGATCACCTTACATACAATGAAGATGGTAGCTATCTCGCATACAATACCAGCGGGAGACCATACCTAGAGCAAGTCTCAGAGTCTGGTGACACCACATATCTCTCAGCTGATACTCTCTACTCATATACTGACAGACGAGATACACTCACTCTTGACAGCGTAGATTACTTCATCGGCTATCCTGATGTGATCGTATACTCTCAAAACTTCCAAGCAGTAGCTGACTCACTCTCTTATTCGCTTCAAGACTCGACTCTCCAATTATTTGGCACTCCCATTGCATGGGCAGATACGACACAGTTCGCAGGTGATACGATAATCATGATCAACGATAGTGTAGGCATTAGCGATGTACATCTCTATGGCAAGGCCAATCTTATCAGCTATATCGATGACAAGTACCAAGACCAAATCAAAGGAAAGACAATCCATGCTAAGTTGGACAATCAATCCTTAGAGTCTCTCCATGTCGTCGGTAATGCTGAGACTATCTACCTACTCAGAGATGAAGAAGGCAGATACATCGCAGCGAACAAAACAATCTGTAGCTATATCGATTTCTGGTTTGAAGATGGAGAGCTCTCCGATATCAAGTTCCACGGAGAGCCAGTCTCTCATATGAACCCCATTGATCAAGCATCAGGCGAAGATCTGTATCTATCCAAAATCAAATGGGATGTGACTCGGCGACCTCTGAGCAAAAATGATCTCTTTCATCCAGTGGGCAAGGCTACTCTTGGTAAAGATGACAAAGACAACCCGACTCAATCAGAATCTTTATTGGAAATTGGCGTGGAAGATGATAAATTTGAGCAAGAAATCAAAGATGCTCTGAAGAAGCAAAACAATAAAAAGAATGATTAGACTCTTCTTACCTCTCCTCATTATTGGACTCTTGAGTAGTCTCCAAGGACAAGGTCTCGAACTCTTCGAAGCAGCCAATGCCGCTTACGAAGCAAGAGACTATGGCAAGGCTATTACCCAATATCAAACCATCATCGAAGAGGGAAACATCAGTCCAGAAGTCTATCACAACCTAGGCAATGCACTAGCTCAGACTCAACAATATGGTCCAGCTATGCTCGCATACGAACGAGGGCTCAAGCTACAGCCTAATCATCCAGCACTCATCTCAGACAAAAACTACCTCAAAGATGTGATAGAGTCTGACATCTTCGAGGTGCCAGCATTCTTGCCAGTCAGAGTATGGAGAGGCTTCTGTAGATTATTGCCAGCTAATCTCTGGGTACTCTTACAGTTACTTAGTCTTGGAGGGATAGTCTATTACTTAGCTCAGATCTGGTTGAGGCCAAGCAAGATACAGCCCGATTGGCTGCGACTCCTCAAGCGAGTAAGCGTGGTCACGGCGATTCTCTGTACTCTAGTCCTTACCTCACTCTGGTATCAATATCGGTCAACTCAGTCCGCCATCGTCATGAATCCATCTGTACTCTACTCTGGTCCAGATAGTAGAAGCGAGGCAATAGGAGAAATGAAAGCTGGTGAAAAAGTCAAAATCATTGAAGACTTTGGTGATTGGATGAAAGTCGAACTCCTCAACTTGGATGAAGGTTATCTAATGACTTCCGAGTTGGAAGAGATTTGATTTGCTAGCAGATCTATTGTAGATATAATTCTTTGTTAATACTCGCATAGACCTCTATGATGAGCTGTGACTGTATGGATCTGATCTAATCAGAAAAGCACTTATAACAGTAACAACACAACGTAGGAATTGCAACCAAACTTACTACAACTCCCAACAGACATCTCTCCGTCAATCTAGATCAAAGAGAATAAAGAGAAGTAAACCTCCAACAGAAGAAACACAACCCTACAGCAAAGAAAGAGTCACTACCCTAACTCAACAACTGATAAGCCAATAATGCTGCCACATAAGCAACTCCAGTCATAAATACAAATTGGATAATTGGCCACTTCCATGACTTAGTCTCTCGCTTGGTCACTGCCAGAGTACTCATACACTGCATAGCGAATACATAGAATAAGAGTAATGAAAGTGCCGTAGCCGTATCATACCTCTTGCCACCTGTACTTGGATTGATCTCAGCAGCCATTTTATCTCGAATGGAAGATTCCTCACCTGAGTCACCAAGACTGTACAATGTCGCCATCGTACCGATGAACACCTCTCTTGCGGCAAACGATGTCAATACAGCGATACTCATCTTCCAATCATAACCCAGAGGTCGCATCACTGGCTCTATCGCCTTCCCTATCACACCGATGTAACTTGCTTCCAATTTGCGTGAAGCGATCACATTATCTGCCTCGCCTTGTGGTATCTGACCTCTATCTACTTGCGTCATCACCTCTGACTCTACCCTAGCCATCGAGTCAGCTGGTCCATAAGATGCCAAGACCCAGAGTAATATCGAGATGAGTAATATAATCTTACCAGCCTCTATGATGAATGTCCAGACCTTCTCCATCGTATCCATCAGTACATTACGCCACCTGGGTGGCTTATACGATGGTAGCTCTATCATCAAGAATGACTGCCCCTCAGGTTGGATGATCTGCTTGAATACCCAACCTGCGAAGAGTGCAGCAAAGATACCTAACAGATAGAGACCCATGAAGGCAAGTCCCTTATGGTTAAATCCCAACCATGTACCACTCGGTACGACAAAACCTACAAGCACAGTATAGACTGGAATACGAGCACTACAACTGATGAATGGAGTCACCATAATCGTGATTAATCTCTCCTTCCAATTACTTATCGTACGTGTACTCATGATCGCAGGTATGGCACATGCTGAGCTCGAGATCAATGCAACAATACTCCTGCCATTGAGACCAAATCGACGGAGAAGACCATCAAACATGAAGACGACTCGTGACATATATCCTAACTCCTCCAATACTCCGATCAGAAAAAACAATATGAGTATCTGCGGAATAAACACCAAAACTCCACCAAGACCGGCAAGTATCCCATCAGCAATGAGATCAGCAATCCAACCTTCAGGAAGATATGACCTTGAGAGCTCTCCTAGAGAGACAAATGTATCTTCAATCAGAGTCATCGGCCACTCCGACCATGAATAGATCGCTTGGAATACAAATAGCATGACCACAAAGAAAATCATCGGACCCATCACACGATGAGTCAGTACAGCATCAAGTCTTTCGCTTCTGGAGAGGACTGTTGTATCTTGCTCTTGGACCTTGCCGACAAGAGGCTCTATCCAAGTATATCTCTGCAGGGTCTCATCGATCTGTCCTCTAGTATCAGCAAAGCCTATCTCCTCTAACCCAGAACAGAGACCAGCTCGACTCTCTGGGCTAAGCCTTGACAACCACTGTGCATGATGTGCTATGACCTTACTTCGATAAGGATTGGTCTCATCAGTGTACTTACCGACTATTGCGAGAGCAGTGAGGTCAGCCTTACTCATCTGATAGAGAGGCTTCCCAGGGGATATTACAGTCCGATCTGTGACCCAATCCGAGATTATCTCTTTTAACTGGTCTATATTGTCCGACTTACGAGCTGAGATAGAGACTACTGGCACTCCTAAGTGTGTAGATAAGAGATCACTATTGAGTATCTTATTCTTATCTATGGAGACATCTGACATATTCGCTGCGAAGATGAGAGGAAGACCTAGGTCTATCAACTGTGTCGCTAAGAGCAAATGCTTGTCAAGTTGATTACTATCAGCTACATAGATAACCAAATCTGGATAGTCTCTATGGTCTGGGTCAGTAAGGATGTCTACAACTAAGCGTTCGTCTGAGCTATTGGGATATAAGCTATAGAGTCCTGGAAAGTCAACCAGTGAGACTTGTCTCCCATCGCTGAGTGTCAGTGTACCTATCTTCTTATCTACTGTCACTCCAGGAAAGTTGCCAATCTGCTGAGAGAGACCCGTAAGGAGATTGAAGAGTGTAGATTTTCCACTATTGGGATTACCTATTAATGCGATTTTGGAATTCAATGAGCTCATTTACAGTGATTACTTGATTGGTAAGACGGTAATTGATTGGCTTTCTTTTCTTCGCATCGCGATGTAGTTATCCCCAACCTTTACATAGAGTGCTTGACCGAATGGCGAACTTCTCAGCACCGAGATTGTCACATTGGGTAAGATCCCCATCGTTAATAGAGTACAGGCATACGAGGTTTCGGATACTTCAATGATCTTAGCACTTACTCCGTATGGGAGGAGATCAAGAGTGATTGGATGATTGCTCATAGAGAGTCGTGGTCTTAATTACAACTAGAATGTAAATGTAATCATTACTTAGTCTTAAGTTTACAATTCAATACGAGACTTTCTCATTACACAGAATCACATGATACGCATGAGTCGTACTGGAGAATTAATAGCATACTTTTTTAGATTAGGTGTTGTGGCCTTTGGTGGACCAGCTGCCCACGTTGCTATGATGGAAGAAGACCTCGTCCAACGCAAAAAGTGGATGGACGACCAGACATTCCTAGATTACTTAGGAGCAACTAATCTGATCCCTGGACCCAACTCTACTGAGATGACGATGCACATTGGTTATCATCGTGGCGGTGTGATAGGGCTATTTGCCGCCGGGCTCTCATTTATCATACCCGCTGTCTGTCTTACGCTGATCGTGGCTATCATCTATGAGCAGTATAGTGCTATCGCATGGGTCGTACCTATCGTCAGTGGAATCAAAGCTGCAGTACTGTCATTTATCATCGCTGCCATACTCAAGCTAGGCACCAAGGCGGTCAAGTCCAAATTGCTGGCAATCCTCGGTGTAGGAGTGATGATCATCGCGGCCCTCGGGGTCAATGAGATCCTCTGTATCTTAGGTGCAGGTATGATCATGTTACTTGTCCATCTTCCACTCAGAGGTAAAGGTGACCGACTGTTTACCATGAGTATCCTCCCCTTACTCTTCTTGTCTACAGTCAAGTACTCTCATCTCAAACTCTTCCTTACCTTCCTCAAGGTCGGAGCAGTCCTTTTTGGATCTGGTTATGTCCTCTTTGCATATCTAGATGGAGAGCTCATAGAGGGGATGCAGTGGTTGACTCATCCTGACTTAGTCGAAGCGATTGCCATCGGTCAAGTGACACCAGGGCCCGTACTCTCTACCGCAACATTCGTAGGGTACAAACTTGGCGGTATCCCAGGAGCATGCTACGCAACTCTAGGGATATTCCTTCCTTCATTTGGTTATGTCTGGTTACTCAATCCACTCGTTGCAAAATTTCGATCACACCCAAGTCTGACTGGATTTCTCAATGGTGTGAATGTAGCCGCTGTTGCAGTTATGGTCATCGTTAGTGTCAAGATGGGAGAGAGTATCCTAGTTGACTGGAAGACTGTGACGATAGCAATCTTAAGTATTCTAATCTACTTCTCGTCCAAGATCAATACACTCTGGTTGATCTTAGGTGGAGGGGTACTTGGCTACCTACTTGACTTCATGTAATTCCTCTCATACAATAACTCACATCGAATGAATACGCATCTTTCCACAGTTATCGAATCACTCAAAACGACGCAGATCGCCGAACAGAGACAAGCAATATTAGACTCGATAATTGACAAGTTACTTCCACTCAAGGTAAATACTAAGCGGACTACACTTCTGTTCGTCTGTACACATAACTCTCGAAGAAGCCAGATGGCTCAAGTCTGGGCTGACTACTTTGCTAGAGACTTCAACCTTACCAATCTTGACATACAATCTTGCGGTACCGAGGTCACTGCTTGCAACTTTAGAGTTATCTATACACTTCGCAATCTTGGCTTTGTAGTGAGTAATCCCGGTGGTACTAATCCTCTGCTCACGGTATCTCCTGAGCAAGGCACTCAGCCAATCACCCTCTACTCTAAGGACATAGAGTCTTGTATCAAAGCCTCCAGCACGAGTGAGCAAGTCATCGCCATGATGACATGCGATCATGCTGATCAGAACTGCCCAATTATGCCTGAGGTCACAGAGAGGCTACAGCTCCTCTATGCAGATCCAAAGATCTCAGATGACACACCACAAGAGAGTCAGATCTACTCTCAACGTTGCCTTCAGATAGGATCAGAGATGTACTATCTTATCAATAATCTCAGAGAGTGTTAAGTCTCATCCACATATCAATGCCTTGTCATCCGTTCATGTCTTATTTTTCTACCTTCTGGCTTTTGAAATTCTTCATGGAGTAAGAAAATCTTTTCAAGTATCGTTCTGGTAGGCAAAACTGTAGGAATTTGTATTTCATCGTCCGAGAAAGGCTTATCAGGATATTCGCTACCAATAAATGAAATCATACCTCTCATTTCAAAAGGATTTCGTAATGACCTTGAATTTATTTCAATCCCATACTTGAAGTAAAGAGGATGCGATGGCTCTGCAGCTTACTCCACAACAATTGTCTTCAATAAGTAGCCATCCGAGGTGACGAAATAAATTCCAGTCTTTAGATAACTGACATCATTCGCAATCTCAGGTCTGACAGTACCGACTCTAGTACCGTGGATATCTCTCAATGCATAGTGGTCAGTCGTAGTATGATTAGTTGTGAGATATAGCATCCCGTTGAGAGGATTAGGATATACATTCAACTCTAATCCAGCACTATTCTCCTCCGTGCTACTTACTCCTCCGTAACAAGGTAGCTCAGCGACCTGTAATCTGATCTCTGACAATAGAGGATAGAAACTCTCACCAGGACATTCGGTACCCGAGCATGCATTAGGCGATTCACTACTATCACGATGCCCAGCGATATTGTCAAGTATGAAGTCTCCCGTTTCATGATAAGACTCACTGGTCACATCAATTGCATGAGTAGTTGCTTCGTGTGCTAAGACATTTACAAGAGTAAGGATCGCCTCTTCGCTAGGTGGTATTGCTGTATAGTCACCGATCACACAGATACCAACAGTATGCTCATTGATACAGCTGAAGTGAGCTCCCTGATAACCATCTGGTCTTCCCTCATACAATCTTCCATTGGGATCAATGAGCCAGTTATAGCCAATATCATCCCATCCATTCGTATTGACATGAAGATCCCAGATATACTGCACTACTATCGCATAGTCACTACTCTCATTGTTACCCGCTGAGTGATGTACGATAAGGTGGGTAGGCTCGGTATACTCCGGACTCGTATCTATCGGACAAGACGGACACCAACACTCACGATAGCAAGCATCAGGCAGATCACAATCAACTGCTCTTGGCATCACCGGTGCTATCAAGTCTCCTGGTACTCCACTGAAGAGTCTGACCACTATCTCAGAGTCAACCTTATCACTAGATCTCAATTGTATAGCTGTAAAGTCAGGTGAGATTGGCAATGTACGATAAGATCGTCTCTCTGGTACGACATACTCATATTGAGGATCAAGCCTAGCCCATTCTGTCCAAGCGCCAGACTGATATCTCCTATAGTGGAGATCAATCTCAGTACCTTCGACATCAGTATGATAGCAAGAGATCCCCACAAACTCTGCAGCATCACTGGGTTGGTGATATTCGTAAAACTCAGAAAAATACTCTGCTCCTTCTTGATGAAATGTGGGAATAATCTCAATGACTGTAGATTGACTAGTCAAATAGCCAATGCTAAGTAATACAATAGATAGTCTAGCCAAAGTTTGCTTCATCATCCTAAGATATAAAAAACACTTGTATACCGAGATTGGTAGACTGAGCAATCACATTAGCTTTATTGTAGCATCACTCCATAAACTACTAAATCATTGTAGCCCTCTAAGCATCAAAGTGACTGCAGTACCTTGTTACAGGTATCTAATCATTGTATTTAATCAACAATAACCTCTAGATTGCAATAATTAAGAGTTCTTTAAGGTTAGTTCCTCATGCCATTAGCGTTAGAGATGGTAAGAAACAAAAAGAAAGTATCATGAAGAACTTATTAATAGTACTCTGTATCGCTTTATCAGGGAGTCTATATGGGCAAGCAGAGAAGGCATTGATCAAGTCTGTGCAGGCAGGCAACTGGGAGGAAGCAGCGAGCTACCTCAAAGATCGTGTCGACTATTGTATCGATGACGATCAGGACTATATGAAGAAGGCAGATTGTATCGACAATCTGAAGAATAAAATCAGTGAACATGGCGTAACAGCTTGGAAAGAAGTACACAAAGGTCAATCTAAAGATGGCAGTTCATCTTATAGTATTCTAGAGTCAACGAGTTCTGATAAGCCCTTGAGGATACTTGTCTTCTCAGAAAATGCCGAGAGCTCTGTGGTCACGGAGATCAGACTAGAGACGAGAGGATAGATCAGATCAGCGCCACAGTGATGGCTAGAGATATCAGAAGAGGGAAGGAAGTCAGAGTTGACTTCCTTCCCTCTTTTCAGTTTTGTACGCATCATAAGTACCAGCAGAGTATAGAATGTCACACATATAGGCGATATCTGCAATCGTCTGCTAATCCTCAATGGGATTCGTCTTCGATCGTCTGATAGTGTTAAGAGGATGTAGACAAGGCGACAATTACAACGAACTCTTCCATATGGTCGCTACCTATGACCTTTTTTATGACCTTTCATACAATTTGAAAATAAAAAAAGCCGTCTCGATTAAACGAGACGGCTTCAATTGATTTTAAGGGTTTTAAAATCTTCTCTTTAGCTCACTTTACTTACGATAGACTTGAATGCATCATTGTGATTCATTGCGAGATCTGCAAGTACTTTTCTATTGAGCTCTATATTGTTTTGCTTGAGACCGTGCATTAGCTTGGAGTATGTAGTTCCTTCTAATCTTGCTCCTGCATTGATCCTTGCGATCCAGAGTCTTCTGAATGCTCTTTTCTTATTTTTTCTGTCTCTATAAGCATAAGCCATTGCTTTGTCTAGAGCATTTTTGGCTACTGTATGGACATTTGATCTAGCTCCAAAGTATCCTCTGGTAGCTTTTAAGACCTTTTTTCTTCTCTTTCTAGATGCTACTGCATTTACTGAACGTGGCATAGTCTGTTATTTATGATAGAGAGACCTTCTATTGCAAGATGCTTAACTCCTCTATCAGTTATAAAAAAATTGTTATTCGCTTAGTTGATTCCTAAGAGTGCTTTGATTCTTTTGCTATCAGCAGTTGAGACATTAGCACTACCGACAAGATTAGTCTTAGCTCTGCTAGATTTCTTTCTTCTTAAGTGTCTAGTACCAGCTTGGAATCTTTTGATTTTTCCTGAGCTTCTTACTCTGAATCTCTTCTTAGCACTCGAGTTTGTTTTTACTTTAGGCATAGGTATAATTTTGGAAGTGCAAAGTTACGCTAATAAATTAAATTAAGACCAATATTATTTCTTTTTCTTCAATGGTGAGATCAATACGATCATTCTCCTTCCTTCTAGCTTGGGCAGTGTCTCTGCTCCGCCGATGTCGGAGAGTTCGTTGATGAGCTTGAGCAAGAGGAGTTCTCCCCTATCCTTGAATACAATAGTTCTTCCTCTAAAGTGGACATAGGCTTTGACCTTTGCTCCGTCTTCTAAGAATTTTCGAGCATGACGGAGTTTGAAGTCAAAGTCATGATCGTCAGTATTAGGACCAAATCTAATTTCCTTGATTACAGTCTTTACTGTTTTAGATTTAATCTCTTTTTCCTTTTTCCTTTTGAGGTAGAGGAATTTATTGTAATCTATGATTTTGCAGACAGGTGGTTCAGCGTTAGGACTTATCTCTACGAGGTCCAATCCTGCCTTCTTTGCTAATGATAGAGCACGATGAGTATTGTACACTCCTACTTCTACAGTTTCTCCGATTTCTTCTGAGACTGCAACTAGGTCATCGCCGACTACCCTTACTTTTGCTGCTCGGATTTTTTCGTTGATGTTAAATTTGGGTTTTTCTACCCTTCTAATTGGTCGTTTTGATCTTCTTGCCAAATGTTATTATTTAAATGAAAATTGAATTCGTGGACAAATATACTGTTTAATCTTGGTCTACATCATCCACAACTGGAGACTTCAAGAGTTCTATGACGATATTTTCCTTTGACTTGTCCAACTTAGCACTCAGATGTGAGCCTTCTACGGGCTTTTCATTGAGCATAAATTCCGCAAGGGCATCTTCGAGATATTTCTGTATTGCTCGATTGAGTGGCCTTGCTCCAAACTGTGGATCAAAGCCTTTCTCTGCTACGAACTTTTTGGCAGTAGGCAGTATTTTGAGCTTAAACTCACCCATCAGCTCTAACCTCTTATGTAAGTCACCCAATGTAATGTCTATGATCTCCATGATATCCTCCTGAGATAAGCTATTGAAGATGATGACATCATCTATCCTATTGAGGAATTCTGGTGAAAAGGTCTTCTTCAGTGCATTCTGAATGATTGACTTAGAGTCATCTCCTGCTGCTTGCTCTCTCGCTTGCGTAGAGAATCCGACGCCAGTACCGAAGTCTTTGAGCTGTCTGACACCGATATTAGATGTCATGATGATCAATGAATTTTTGAAGTCAACTTTACGGCCTAGACCGTCTGTCAACTGACCATCATCTAGCACCTGGAGCAGTATATTGAAGATATCTGGGTGTGCCTTTTCGATTTCGTCTAACAAGATTACTGAGTATGGCTTTCTTCGTACTTTCTCAGTCAATTGACCGCCTTCTTCATAACCCACATACCCTGGAGGAGCACCGATCAGCCTACTGACAGAAAACTTCTCCATATACTCTGACATATCTATCCTGATGAGTGCATCTTCTGAGTCAAAGACATGCTTAGCAAGTGCCTTAGCTAACTCGGTCTTACCGACACCAGTCGGACCTAGGAAGATAAATGTGCCGATTGGCTTATTTGGATCCTTGAGACCGATTCTGTTTCTCTGTATTGACTTGGTGATTTTCTCTACCGCAGTATCTTGCCCGATGATGTGATCCTTTAGCGTATCCGCCATATTGACGAGCTTTTTGTTTTCACTCTTAGCTACCTTAGTCACAGGGATCCCAGTCATCATAGATACGACTTCTGCGATATCACTTTCGTTGACTGGATATCTGGTCTGCTTAGATTCCTCTTCCCAATCTTTCTTACCTTGCTCTAGTTTCTTTGTCAATTTGGATTCATGATCTCTGAGGTCAGCAGCTTTTTCATATTGTTGACCTTTTACAGCTTCATTTTTCAGCTTCTTGACTGACTCGATTTGCTTTTCGAGATCTTCGATATATTTTGGTACATGGATATTTTTGAGGTGAGTACGAGCACCGACTTCATCCATCACATCAATAGCCTTATCCGGCAAGAATCTATCAGTAATATATCTATCACTTAACTTGACACATGCTTTGATCGCATCTTCTGAGTAGGTAACATTGTGAAACTCCTCGTACTTAGGAGCTATGTTACCAAGGATGTGAATCGCCTCTTCTGTCGATGGTGGCTCCACTACTACCTTCTGGAATCTTCGATCTAGTGCTCCATCCTTCTCGATATATTGTCTATACTCATCTAGCGTAGATGCTCCGATACACTGTAACTCTCCCCTAGCCAATGCTGGCTTGAAGATATTACTTGCATCCAATGATCCAGTAGCGCCACCGGCACCAACTATCGTATGGATCTCATCTATGAATAGGATGACATCACGCGTCTTTTCCAATTCATTCATGATCGCTTTCATTCTTTCTTCGAACTGTCCACGATACTTAGTCCCTGCGACAAGTGCAGCAAGATCAAGCATAACGATCCGTTTATTGAAGAGTGTACGTGACACTTTCTTCTCCATGATACGGAGAGCTAGTCCCTCTACGATCGCAGTCTTACCCACACCTGGTTCACCGATAAGTATCGGGTTGTTTTTCTTTCTTCTTGAGAGGATTTGAGAGACTCTTTCTATCTCCTTTTTCCGCCCGATGATAGGATCTAGCTTACCTTCTTCGGCGAGCTTAGTGACATCTCTACCAAAGTTATCGAGCACAGGTGTCCGAGACTTAGATGATGATTTGCTTCCGCCAAATGACTGTTGACCACTCTCGTCAAATGGTGTATCTGAGTCTGAGCCAGACGAACTCATAATATCATTAATCTCCTCTGATTCTTCATGCACGACATACTCGAGTTCCTTTTTGTATACTTCATAGTCTACATCCAATTTGTGTAGGATCTGTGATGCTTCATTCTCTTCATGCTTGAGGATAGAGAGTAAGAGATGCTCAGGGCAAATCTCATCATTCTTAAATAGCTTAGCCTCGAGGAAAGTGACTTTTAATACTTTCTCAGCATGCTTATTGAGAGGCAAACTTCCGATACTTACATCAGTTTTGTGGTGACTATTTGGCTTAGATTTCTGTTCGATCTGAGCCTTGAGTTCACCGAGATCTACATCAAGAGAGTCCAGTACTTTCATCGCCAGACTTTGATGCTGCTTCATCATGCCTAGTAGAAAGTGCTCCGTCCCGATATAATCATTCCCAAGTCTGATAGCTTCGTCTTTGCTATTAGATATTATCTTCTTTACCTCTTGCGAAAATCTTCGATTCATAATTGTATCCTTTTGCTTGTTGTAAATATAGTAATTATTGTGCCATCTATCAATATCTGCTAACATGTCAGTAAATTGTTTTGCCAGATTGCTCTCTTCATTTCTATATATGCCAATCTGTCCACTGAAGTTGCTTCATATCTAACAACAAAAATCTAAATCAAAAAGTGTTAAGAAGAGGCTAATTATTGGATATATTGCCCTATCCATAGGTTAACAGGTCCATTCTGTATATAAGATACGGAGAGATCAGTCTAGCTAAATGGCTTTGATTCTCGATAGATTTTAAGCGTTTTTATTGCTTTTTTACAATGTCAATCATGGATTGTGTACATAATAATCCAAAATTTTGAATAAATTTGCCGTCCCAATTTAGAGTTTTGACCTACAATTAATCGCAAGGATGAAGTATTCATTAGACAAGCAAGATAAATACACACTACTTCAGTTGAATGAAGAAAACCTCAATTCATTGATGGCGCCTGACCTCAAGTCAGAGTTTGTCTTCCTCAGAAATGAAGGTGTCAAAAATCTCATTCTCGACCTTGGCAATGTCAAGTATGTTGACTCATCAGGATTGAGTGCTATCCTTACGGCCAATAGATTGTGGAAAGATTACGGCTCATTCATCCTTACTGGGATAGCTCATCCTGCAGTGCAGAAGCTTATCACGATCTCTAGACTAGAGACAATCCTTACATTGATACCTACCATCGAAGAGTCAATAGACTACGTATTCATGGAAGAGATAGAGAAAGAACTTACTTCAGACAAGGAAGAAGAAGAGTAGATCTTATCTAGATTTCCTATTGCTTTGCACCTTTTCGTCGGCCCTTTGTAATACTTTTTTTGCCTAGAGCTGCCTCTATTCATAGATCTCACAGCCATTTACAACAGTAGCATACATAACGTAGAGGTTTTATAAGCATGAGTAAGACATTTCAACTCACCATACTAGGATCCAATGCTGCTATGCCAGCCTTCGGTAGGATGACCTCATGTCAGTCGATTAATTACAATGATAATTACTTTCTTATCGATGCAGGCGAAGGTGCTCAGATCAGAATGACTGAGTACAAAGTCAAACGTAACAGACTCAGATGTATCTATATCTCTCATCTACATGGCGATCATGTCTTCGGATTACCGGGGATCTTGACATCATATAATCACTACAATAGATCTACACCTCTCCACCTCTTTGGACCCACAGGGATCAAGGCATATATAGAGGCGATGTTAGCTGCAGGTCAGACGACACTCAGATTTGAATTAATCATCACTGAGATGGACCATACCACTCCTCAAGTGATCTGGAAGTCACATGAGCTCACTGTAACTGCATTTCCACTGAAGCATCGCATAGCGACATATGGCTACCGCTTCGATGAGCAGCTGTCACAGTATAATATCATACCCCAAAAAATCAAAGAACACCGACTCTCGATCTCAGAAATCAAAGAGATCAAATCTGGTAATAATGTCAGACAAGGAGACGCAGAACTACAATATCTAGACCTTGTCTACCCAAGAGATAAGCCTCGAAGCTATGCATACTGTAGTGATACTGTCTATGATGAGTCTATCGTACCGACGATAAAGGATGTGACTGCACTCTATCATGAAACTACCTATACCTCAGAGTTTGCCAAAGAAGCAGAAGAACGCTACCATACGACTGGAATGCAAGCGGCCAAGATTGCACAATTGGCCAATGCAGGGTTACTGATCACTGGTCACTACTCTTCAAGGTATCGGAGAGGTGATGAGCCATACTTAGAGGCCAAGTCATACTTCGCAGAGACTCTCAAGGGCTATGATGGGATGATTCATAATCTCTAATATTGGTAATATCAATTGGATTTGCGATGATAATATTCCCTTACTCTATATTTGTGACAAACAAAGCTGCGTTTACTCTAGTGATCGGACATAGAGATGAGAATGCCTCTACTTATCAATACTACATATCAACAAATAACTCATGATAAACTCCACATCTAAGGCGAGGATATTTTTTTGTTTTTTAGCGCTGAGCTCTTTGCTATCGATATCAATAGGATATGGTCAAGATGTACAATTCTCCCAATACCTAGCTGTACCACAATATCTCAATCCTGCACTGACTGGCAATATCGATGGCAAGTATAGAATCGTCGCTGGATATCGAGATCAGAATAGGAATCTACAGACACCCTTAACCACATTTGGCTTTGGTGGTGATGTGAAGTTTGACGTCCCAAGTGGCAATGGGATCAGATCCGGTGATGCATTTGGCATTGGTGTATTTTTCTTTACCGATCAGGCTAATACATTTGAGTTAAACACTAACAGTATAGGGCTCAATCTTGCATACCATAAGAGACTCTCTAAGAAGTCAAAGAGTTACCTGAGCGGTGGTCTCCTCATAGGTGTGCAACAGAGGAATATCAATTATGACAATCTAAATTTTGGTGATGAATTTAACCAAGTGGATGCATTTGACCAACAGTCTGCGGAAGCCTTACCACCTAATAATTTTGGATATGCAGACGTCGGGCTTGGACTGACCTTTAGTAGTCAACCGACTGAGACTACAAGGCTCTTCTTAGGTACTGCTTTGCATCATTTGACACAACCTACATTATCATTCTTCTCATATTCACAGTTTATTGACCCTAATACTGAAGTAGACTTTCAACTCTACTCTAAGTTCAGTGCTCTAGCTAGCGTAGACTTTGAGATAGCTAACTTCACGTCTCTCTCTCCTCGAGTTATCTACATCAAGCAAGGCAATTCTGGACAAATCGCAGCTGGGACATATATCAAATTTACATTTGTCCAGTCTAATACGGCACTCTACACGGGAGCTTGGGTAAGATTTGTCAATGACAGTGAAGGGTTCGTACCGAGATACTTAGTGCCAACAGTTGGATTTGAGTTAGGTAGTTTCAAGTTTGGACTCAACTATGATCTTAACCTCCTTGCTATCTCAGGTGCTGCGAATAATCTCAATGCACTTGAGTTTACGATGCGATTTATCGGATCATTCGAAAATGATGATTACTTCTGTCCTTCCTTCTAAAATTTAATGTTTGAGTATCACAGTGGATTATCAATATCTACTTATTACTACTCCAATTGACGGCAGTGAGTAGACCCCAAATGGAGTCAAACCATCTCTTAGTGGGTCTAATACAACTATACAGCGTCGCCGGCATCCCGGATGAGATCTAGTGCTACATCTACGATCATATCTTCTTGGCCACCTACCATATTGCGCCTACCGAGTTCTTCGAGGATCGTTCTCGTATCCAATCCATACTTCTTAGCTGCATTCTCTGCATGTATCAAGAAGCTCGAGTAGACTCCCGCATATCCGAGTGAAAGTGTCTCTCTATCTACTCTGACAGGTCTCTGCTGGAGTGGCCTGATCAAGTCATCTGCTGCATCCATAAGCTTATATACATCCGCATGATGCTCCACATTCATCTTATTGAGAACCGCGACGAGGACTTCGAGTGGTGCATTACCAGCTCCTGCACCCATCCCAGCGAGTGAAGCATCCAGCCGATTAGCCCCATGCTGCATGGCAACTACAGTATTGGCAACACCAAGACTAAGATTGTGATGGCAATGAATGCCTATCTCTGTCTCAGGATTGAGTATCTCTCTGAATGCTTTGATCCTATCAATCACTCCATCCATCAATAATGCACCTGCACTATCTGTCACATAGACACAGTCAGCTCCAGCATCTTCCATGATTTTAGCTTGACTGGCTAACTGAGATGGAGTACTCATATGTGCCATCATGAGGAATCCTCCTACATCCATACCAAGATTTTTGGCAGCTGCGATATGCTGTGGCGAGATATCTGCCTCCGTGCAATGTGTAGCGATTCGGACTGACTCTACCCCGAGGTCGCGAGCTCTACGGAGATCACTAATGGTAGCGATACCCGGAAGGACTAAGGTTGTCAACTTAGCGTGAGTAAGTACTTCGCTGATTCCCTCTAACCATTCCCAATCTGTATGAGCTCCAAACCCATAATTGAAACTACCCCCAGCGAGGCCATCTCCATGTGAGATCTCAATCGCGTCCACCTTGGCCGCATCTAAGGCGAGTGCTATGGTCTTGATCGTCTCTTTATCATACTGATGCTTGATGGCATGCATCCCATCTCTGAGAGTCACATCTTGGATATAGATTTGTTTCATTGGATGTATTATGATTGATTTACCTGTGAGTGATTTGGAGTAGACGTTCAGCAGTGGCTCTGGCTGCACTAGTCATGATATCAAGATTACCTGCATAATCTGGTAGATAGTGTCCTGCACCAGTAACTTTGAGATACACTGAAGTCTTGAGACCTGATCGATGTCCTAGCCCTTCGATATAGACAGGATCTGATGCTGGGATATCATCAAATTGAACTTCTTGATGGAGTGCATAGCCTGGTACATACTTCTGCACTTCTGCGACCATGTCATGGATGCTCTGCCTAATCTCCTCTCTATCGGCATCCTCTGAGAGAGTAAATACGGTATCTCTCATCACGAGTGGCGGTTCGGCAGGGTTGAGTACGATGATTGCTTTACCTCTATCAGCACCTCCTACCGATTGGATGGCTGCTGCGGTAGTCTCAGTAAATTCGTCAATATTGGCTCTTGTGCCGGGACCAGCTGACTTACTTGCGATCGATGCAACAATCTCACCGTAATGCACCTTAGCAATCCGATTGACGGCTGCTACCATAGGGATGGTTGCTTGACCTCCACAAGTGACCATATTGACATTGCGGCTATCTGTCAATGCTTGGAAGTTGACAGGAGGGACCAGGTAAGGCCCAATAGCCGCTGGAGTGAGATCTATGACTCGTTTGTCTGGATAAGATTTAATTACCTCCCAGTTAGCATGGTGGGCCTTGGCGGATGTGGCATCAAATATGATCTTGATCTCATCCCATACGGGCATGTCTACGAGACCATTTACTCCAGTATGGCAGATCTCTACACCCATTCTTTTGGCTCGAGCAAGACCATCTGAGTCAGGATCTATCCCTACTAATACTGCCATCTCCAGCGAATCTGATAATCTTAGGATCTTAATCATCAAGTCAGTACCGATATTACCAGATCCGATGATTGCTACTTTTACTTTATTCATGTCCAATCAGTTAATCGACAAATCTTACGCTTACACTCCCAATACCTGAGAATGTTGCTTCTATATGCTGTGCTTTGTCGATAGCATGCATGGGACCAAGTGCCCCTGTGAGTAATATTTCGCCAGCAAGAAGAGGTGTACCCAGCTCTACCATCGTCCTAGCTAACCAGAGTGCTGCATTGATCGGAGATCCAAGGCAGGCACTCCCCTTACCTGATGAGACTATCTGCTCATCAGAGGTGAGCTCCATTTTAGTGTTGACGATATCTATATCTGTAATCAGCTTGGGTGTATGTCCGAGTACAAAGTGACTTGCTGATGCATTATCAGCGATGGTATCGGTGATCTTGATATCCCAATTCTCTATCCGACTCCCTACTATCTCTATCGATGGGAGTACAAACGAGATTGCCTTCATCACATCCAACATAGTCAGATGCTCACTTACCAGATCCTCTCCCAACACGAAGGCTAACTCCGCCTCGACCTTGGGTTGCATGATCTCTGATATTGCTATCTCACCACCATTCTCGACCTCTCTATCGTCAAAGAGCATCCCAAAGTCTGGCTGATCCACACCTAACTGACTTTGAACTGACTTGGATGTCAATCCTATTTTCTTCCCCAAGACTCTAGCTCCTCCAAGTATCCTTGCAGCAGTATTGAGTTGTTGGATCTCATAGGCAAATTGGAGATCTTCAATACCAATCGTATCTCTTAGATTACCAATCGGTATCCTTGTTGCTTCAGCTTGTCTGAGTAAATCTGCAAAGTGTGAGGCTTCCATTATTTCTATTTATTAGTGTCCTTGACGTAATTTAAGGATGAAGATAGCCCAAACTCTCACAATAAATAAAAAAGTCTATACCTTGATTAAACCAAAGTCATTGGGCTACATCTAAGGAGTAGACTGGAACAAAATTAGATAATTGCAAGATAGCGAAATCATACGCCTCCTCAAGAGTACCTCTTCTAAGCAAGATGGGTACAGAGTATTGCTCGATAAGTATCAGGTACGCTTATACTGGCACGTGAGACGGATAGTGATCATCCACGAAGACGCAGATGATGTCCTACAGAATGTCTGGATTAAGGTCTATAGAAATATTGACACATTCGAGCAAGCATCTAGCCTATATACCTGGCTATATCGGATAGCAACTCATGCAGCAATAGATACTCTGCGTAAACGAAAAACCCATGTAACTGAGATGGAATCATCCTTGGAGAATACGCTTATAAATGATCCGTACTTTGATGGTGATGCTGCAGCGTATAAACTCAAAGCTGCGATCGCAAGGCTACCAGAAAAACAAATGCTTGTATTCAATATGAAATACTATCAAGAACTTAAATATCATGAAATGAGTAAAATACTTGACACCTCAGTGGGAGCATTAAAAGCGTCCTACCATCATGCCGTAAAAAAGATAAAGGAATCATTAATGACTGACAACATCGAGATCTAACTATGAATGTCAACAATAAAGAAGGCTACAAAGTACCCGACAATTACTTCCAATCTAGCAAAGCAAAGAGCCTCAAAATGCTAGCAGATATCCAAGGTCAGGAGAAGTCTCTTGAGATGGAAGTCCACAATAAATCTACGAGACATAGACTCTATCAGAGAGTGAGTATAGCTGCATCTCTGCTCCTCGTAGTGTACCTCATCTCTCATCAACCTGTTAGGACTGATAAGGCACTCTCCGATATAGATGAGGCAGAATTACTCTCATACATAGAGACACATATCGATGATTACACACTAGATGAGCTGTCTGATCTCAGTGAATTAGGACTAGAACTCATCGATGAGAATGATCACATACACTCAGAGAATAACTAGGTGACTAATATGCTCACCATGGACAAATAATCAGTACTAAACAATCCATCACATAATTCTCAAAAAATACTTAATGATGACAAGAAACATGATAATACTATTAATAATCTGCGCAGGATGGCTCCACTCCACTCAGCTCCATGCACAGCGAGATCAAGGTAAGGATGAAAAAATTCAACAAATCAAAATCGCTTTCATCACAGAAAAAATGAACTTGTCTCCTGAAGAAGCTCAGAGGTTCTGGCCAATTTACAATAAGTATGATAATAAATTAGCCTTACTCAAAGAGCAGCGGCGAAACAATTATAAAGGCAATCAGGTGGGCGATCACAATGCCAGAAGACTGGATCCTGATACGATGACAGATGCAGAGGCTCAAGCCAAATATACCCTCTACCTCAACATCGAAAAGCAAAAACTTGATCTTACACAACAAATGATTACAGAATTAGAGGGCTCATTTTCTTCCAAACAAATTCTAAATTATCTTATTGCTGAAGAAAGATTTAAGCGTCAAGTTATCTCGAAGGTCAAAGAGAAAATGAAAGAAAATAGAGGAAATAAAGAGATGCGATCTCGATAAAAAAGAAATAAATCAAACATCTCTAAATCCCTCTAAAGAGCTAGATATACTGGCACTTTAGAGGGATTTTTTTATTTGCGCTAAGCTCTAATTACTCAAGATAAATTGACATAGATTTATATCAAAAACAAAAAAAGGCACAGAATTTGATATTATAAATAAATATAATATGTAGTGGTATACCTTTAGACGTGATTCATGGCAAGCCCTGAGTGATTTGAGAGGATGGAAGAGTAAGTTTGTACTATTACACACACCAAACCAATCTGTATTATGCAACAACTCCCTATTACCCTTGGGTTACTAGCCCTCGTATTTACTTCCATTACTAATCTTTGTTCTCAATCATTTGAGGCTCTTTATGAGATCCCTGATAAGCGAGATTTTGAAACTTCCATTCATTTAGCTACAGCGGCATCAAAGTCCCAAAACTATCCTGGATTAGAGAAAGGTATGACTTTGACTCTCAATCCTCAAGTACTCAAGTCAATTACACAATCAAAAAAACCTTTGCTCTCCTTAATCTTACCACAAGACGAAGGTGAGGAAGTCACTCTATTACTCAGAGCAGTGGATATTACACAACCTGGATATCAACTCCTTACCAAAACTAAGTCCAGTACAACTGTGGTTCGAGATGAGAATATGCATTATCGAGGTATCATCGAAGGCAAGCCTCAATCTATGGTTACCGTCTCTCTCAATGCTGGAGAACTCATCGCAATGATTATCGATAAAAAGAGTCAAAAGACACTTGCCAAACTCAAGCATAGCGATGACTACATCTATTATAACACCAATGATCTGTTGGTCTCGGCAGGATTTGAATGTAGTGCCGAGAGTCTCCAATCGTTCGGTACACAAGAGCAAGAGACAGATGATACTCGAATAGATGCAGACAATTGTGTGGGCATGTATTTAGAGTCAGGGTATGATATCTATCTGGATCAAGGCTCATTGGAGGCGACGTCACTTTTTCTGACAGGATTGTTCAATCAGGTCTCTTCTCTGTATGCCGCAGAGTCTATCAATCTCAACATACAAGAGTTAGTCATCTGGACTCAAGAAGAGCCCTATCCTGGACCAAGTGCATCAGACAAACTTGTTCAATTTCAAAATGCCTTAAATGGTCAATTCAATGGAGACTTAGCCCACTTAATAGACTATGGCAATAGTGGAGTCGCATATATCAATACACTTTGCTTTGATCAGTATGCGATAGGTTATAGTGGCATTAATAATTACTATGCTGAGTTGCCTGTATACTCATGGTCAACAGAAGTACTGGCTCACGAGATTGGGCATAACTTAGGGTCTCCACATACGCATGCCTGTGCATGGAATGGAAACAGTACCGCTATAGATGGATGCGGCGCAGCAGTAGGCGCAGGAGAAGGTTGCGATGGACCAGTACCAGATAAGGGTACAATCATGAGTTATTGTCACTTGGTCAGTGGCGTTGGCATTGATTTCAATTTGGGTTTCGGACCGCAACCTGGGGACTTAATTCGCAATAAAGTCTATAATAGCAGCTGCCTCAGTGCATGTAACACAGAAGTGGGCTGTCAGACTGTGGGTCTTCCATGTGATGACAATGATGAGTGTACAATAGATGATACCTATGACGAAGATTGTATCTGCGCTGGGGTATATCAAGATGAAGATGGTGACGGATATTGCATTGGGAATGATCCAGATGACACTGACAGTTGTAATCCAGACAGCTCTAGTAGCGACTGCTCTCCAGGATGTACAGAGTATGACTCTACTACTGCTGAGTCGGGGTTTGGGATCTGGAATGATGGAGGGACTGACTGCAGGAGATCATCATCAGTCAATTATACTTATGAAGGCACCTACAGTATCTTGATCAGGGATAACTCTAATGCCGCATCATCTACTTATACAGACAATCTGCCATTCCTTGGCGTAGATGAGATCCAGTTAGACTTTGTCTATTATCCATACAGTATGGAGACGGGAGAAGACTTCTTCCTAGAAATCTCGCTAAATGGTGGCAATCAATATCAACTAGTCAAATCTTGGGTATCGGGACAAGAATTTACCAATGGACAATTCTATATGGAATCTGTCATGATCTCTGACTATCAACTCACTAATAATACGCGTCTTCGACTCCGCTGTGATGCCTCTACCAATACTGACCGTATCTACTTAGATAATCTCATCATCTCCACATGTAATCCGAGTCAAGAAGAAGAAGATGACTGCTTACTTGCTGGCCAACCATGCGATGACGGTGACGAATGTACACTCGGTGAGACATATGATCTGGATTGCAACTGTGTCGATGGCATCTCATCGGATAGCGACCAAGATGGTGTCTGCTCTGTGCTTGACCTTGATGATAGCGATGCATGCATTCCTAACCCTAATCACCCTAATTGTGATGTCTGTGATACTGAGGGACAATTATGTGACGATGGTGATCCTTGTACGCTAGGCGAAGTCTATGATGCAAATTGTGATTGTACGGGTGGACTCTATACAGACTTTGACTCTGACGGCTACTGCGTCGGTAATGATCCTGATGATAATGATCCGTGTGTGCCTGATCCGAGCACATGCCCTGATGAGAGTTGTAGTCTCTTCGATAGTGAAGATTATGAACAATCAATAGGAATCTGGAATGATGGTGGTACAGACTGTCAAAGAATCTCTAACACTACCTACGCGACAAGTGGCAGTTACTCTATCAGGATTAGAGATAACTCTGGAGCACAATCCTCCGTATATAGTGACAATATCAATGCCTCCACAGCTCAATCTATCGAAGTGACATTTAGCTTCAAAGCAAATAGTATGGAGACTAATGAAGACTTCTTACTAGAGCTGTCATCAGATGGTGGGAGTACCTACTCACTGGTAAAGGACTGGAAATCTGGGAGTGACTTCAGCAATAATATCACATATACAGTGACAACAGTGATCAATAGTTTGGCTGGATTTACTCAGACTACTCGATTGAGATTTAGATGTGATGCGAGTACTAATTCTGATCAGGTCTATATCGATGATGTCAATATCGAACTCTGTGGTACGGTCGCTACAGGAGATATCATAGCTGCATCGACGACCCCTGATGCTACTGACAATGCAGTAATCTCTGACAGATTAGGTGATCTAGATCAGCAAGATCCGATAATCAGTATCTATCCCAATCCCGTACAACAAAATGGAACATTACAGATCTCTGTCAAAGATGGAGCATCTATAAATACTCTTAGCCTGTATGATATCTATGGAAGGTTGCATCTCACTCAAGAGATCAATAAGGTCTCAGAGATCTATACAATAGCTATCGGAGAGTTACAGTCTGGCACATATCTTGTATTAGTAGCCTCTGAGAGTAAGACGTGGCCACATAAGATAATTATCCAATAAGAATAGAATAATATATCTCTAGATAGGCGTATCTATATCGGGTGAAATCATCCGTAAAAACAGTCAGGCTTAATCAACCTGGCTGTTTTTTTTCATTACGCTGTAGAGTAAGAGACAGTCTCTATCCTTCGTAACGTAAGAAAGTAGATGGCCTGGCATTAAATCTGCAAATCAAAGTTACTAACTGAGTACTTTCTGTGATAATGACCTACCTTTGCCGCTGCTCATAAGAGCAATAAGATCGAGTATGGACAATAAGCAAGGGAGTGACATTTGGGCTAATCCACTGACACCATGGTTAGTGTTGATTTTGCTTTCATTGGTATGGGGGAGTTCCTTCATCTTGATCAAAAAATCCCTTCTCGCTTTCCCTCCTAACGAAGTTGGAGCATTAAGAATAGGGATCTCATTCTTAGCTGTGATTCCGCTCCTGCTGATTAGATTCAAAGAGCAGCAGTGGAGACTACTTCCTTTATTTTTGGTAGTGGGATTGACGGGTAACTTTATCCCTGCCCTACTCTTTGCCTATGCAGAGGTGAAGATAGATAGTGGCATTGCAGGAGTACTCAATAGTCTGACCCCACTCTTTACACTTATTATCGCATGGCTATTTTTCAGTAGACAGTTCCAATGGAAGGAAGCGATAGGAGTAATTTTTGGCTTTGTTGGGGCAGCTTGTTTGATTCTATTTGCCACTGGACAGATCGATCTAGAGCATCTTACATATGGTCTGCTCATCGTCATAGCTACTCTATGCTATGGAGTAAGTGTCAACGTAGTCAATGCTAAACTTACTTTAGTCAAACCGATAGATATTACCATCTTATCATTCTTTACAGTAGGGATTCCTGCATGGATATATCTGCTTACCTCTACAGACTTGATTGTGCATGCTACACAGCATCCAGAGAGTAGGACTTCACTCCTTTCTATCTGTTTTCTGGCTCTAGTAGGTACTGTGATCTCGACAATAATCTTCTACCGACTTGTCCAGAAAACTGATGCTATTTTTGGTTCGTTAGTAGCTTATCTGATTCCTGTTGTAGCCCTTGGTTGGGCAGTGATTGATGGTGAAGTCTTGCTGATTACCCATTTCATTGGGTTTGGTCTCATTTTATTTGGGATTTACCTCGTCAAGCGAAAAAAATCTTCTCAACCCTAACCTACATCTTGAACAACCGTTTTGCATTTACAGAAGTGTAATCCATCACTAGCTCTACTGACTGCTGTCTCATATCGCCTATCTTCTGCGCAATCACTGGAAGGTACTTCGATTGATTGGTCTTCCCTCTATATGGATGTGGTGCTAGATAAGGTGCATCCGTCTCGAGTAAGATACGATCCTCAGGTAAGTATGCTACCATCTCGTCTAACTTTGCATTCTTGAAGGTCACTACTCCACCAAGACCTAGATAAAATCCAGTATCCAAGGCCTTGCGAGCCTGGGCTATACTTCCGTTAAAACAATGAAATACACCTGTGAGCCTCCCTGATTGTGCTGAACTAATCATATCTATCGTATCATCTAAGCTCTCTCTAGAGTGGATAATCAATGGTAATTGATCAGAATCAGACCAAGCAATCTGCTCCTCGAAAGCAAGCTTTTGTTCGTTGACAAATGTCTTATCCCAATAGTAATCTAGACCTACCTCGCCTACCCCGTGGTACTCCCGAGTCTGATAATGGCTCCTGATGATGCTGAGTTGGTCTGCATAATCCTCTTTGACATAACATGGGTGTAGTCCCATCATAGGCTTGCATATCTCAGGATACTTATCAGCCAACTGATGCATAGCATCTATGCTAGAGATGTCTATATTGGGCATAAATATTTGAGAAATACCTGTCTCTTTGGCCTCAGATAATAAGGTGTCAATATCTTTGATAAGTTCGTCAGCGTAGAGATGAGCATGAGTGTCAATCATAGTATTGGAGCTTTGTTGGCCGCATTGAAGCGGGATTGATAATTGTATATAGAGTAAAGAATGGGCAAAAAAAAGAAATATTATGTAGTCTGGGTAGGAATAAGCCCAGGAATCTATGATACCTGGGATGAATGCTTGAGACAGACCAAGGGATATCCAGGAGCTAAGTATAAGTCATATCCTACTAGAGCTGCTGCTATAGCTGGCTATGAAGGAGGTGTAGACTACAATACAAGCAACAGTAAGACACCCCAAACACAGATCAGTAAAGACGAATGGGCTGCTGCTGGTGTCAACTTGGATAGCTTCTGCGTGGATGCTGCATGCAGCGGCAATCCTGGTATCATGGAGTATCGAGGAGTCTGGACAGATAACAATATTGAACTTTTCAGAAAAGGTCCGTATCAAGGAGGCACCAACAACATAGGTGAATTCCTTGCACTCGTGCATGCCTTAGCTTTCTTCAATCAAACCAATAAGACGATGCACATCTACACGGACTCAAAGACTGCTATGGCATGGGTAAGAAACAAGAAAGTAAAGACGACACTAAAGCAAACTCAAGAGAATGCTGTATTATTTGCGATGCTTGATAGAGCTATCCAATGGCTCAATACCAATACATACAAGCATACTATAGAAAAATGGAATACAAAAGAATGGGGGGAGATTCCTGCAGACTTTGGTCGTAAATAGATCATTATAATAGGCAGTAATTACTAGTGAGTTTAGCTATCTTTGATCTCAGATAATTGGACCAAACCATGAGAAACTACACTCTTCTAGGCCTCTGCCTCATGCTATTACTCAATAGCTGCAGTAATGCTGACAATCAATCAAAAACTACACAATCTAACAAGGATACTCAAGGGCTCTATGTCTCACACTTAAGTGGTGCCCACGGCATAGACTTTACTAACCGAGTTGACATCAACCTAGAGTACAACCCAATCCTTAATGATGGTGTGCTTCAGGGAGCAGGAGTAGGAGTACTCAATATAGATGGCGATGATCTGCCAGATGTGATCATCTTAGGCAATCAGACTGGGATAAAGCTGTACAAAAACAAAGGAAATCTAAAGTTTGAAGATGTAACTATTGATGCTAAACTGACACAGACTAGTGGGTGGAATATGGGTGTCTCTATCGCAGATATCGATGGAGATAATGATGATGACATCTACATTTCTAGATTTCTACTCAACAATCCTAAAGAACGAGAAAACCTCCTCTATATCAATAACGGCAACAATACATTTACTGAGAAGTCAAAAGAATATGGTCTTGCTGATGCTGGATATTCGGTCATGGCTAACTTTTTTGATTACGATCTAGATGGGGATCTTGACCTCTATGTACTCAATCAACCACCGTCTGCATTAGTGGAAAAACAAAAACTCAAGGGTTTGATGGATTATAAGTACACTAACCGACTCTACCGCAATGACAATAACAAATATAGCGATGTGACCCAAGAGAGTGGTTTGATGAATTACAATTATTCATTGAGTGCTTTGACATACGATTATAACGATGATGGATACTTAGACATTTTCGTTGCGAATGACTTTGACGAACCTGATCAATTTTACATCAATCAACAGAATGGTACTTTTCATAATGTGTCTGACATTGTATTTAAGCATCTGAGTACCTTCAGTATGGGATCCGACTTAGCTGATATTAACAATGATGGTCATCTGGACATCTTTGTGGCAGATATGGTAGCCGAAGACAACTACCGACAAAAGACCAATATGAGTGGTATGAATCCTGAAAAGTTTTGGAATCTAGCCAATAACGGCTATCATTATCAATACATGTTCAATGCGTTACACCTCAACAATACTGGCAACTCGTTTAGTGAGATAGCACAACTCGCTGGCATAGCAAATACTGACTGGAGCTGGTCTACACTCTTCATGGACATGGACCTTGATGGATATAAGGACTTGATGATAACTAACGGATTGATCAATGAAGTCAGGAACAAAGACTTCTCTAATTGGAGAGATGCCAAAATAGACTCATTGAAGAAAGCTCAAAATTCCAAAAAAGTATCTCCAGAATTTCTTTTCGAACTAGCCCAACAAGTCCCTAGTGTCCCAGTAAAAAACTACTTATACCAGAACAATGGTGACTTGACTTTCACCAATAAGAGCAGTGATTGGGGATTCTCTAAACCTGGAGCTACACAAGGTGCTGCATATGCGGACTTTGATAATGATGGCGATCTAGACTTTATCCTCAATCACAGCAATGCACCTGTAGAGCTCTTCGAATCAACAGCTGCTGACAGAAAGATTGGCAATTATCTCAATATCAAACTCCAAGGTGAGGGAAAAAACACAGGTGCTCTTAACTCGAAAATCAAAATAGAGTATGGCAAAGGTCTGCAACAAGTAAGTCAAACAACTCCGTATAGAGGATATGCATCTTGTAATCAAAACATTACTCAATTTGGTCTTGGACCACATGATATCATCGATAAGCTTACAGTAAAGTTTCTCAGTGGTAAGCAAGTCATACTCACTGATGTAAAAGCGAATCAGACTCTAGTGATTAAAGAATCAAAGGGGACAACATCGATGGCAAACCCCTCCGATCAAATAGCTTCAATATTAAAAAAAGGAAGTACAAAGACTCAAATCAAACATGAAGAAAACTCTTATGATGATTATAAAAAAGAAATTCTCATTCCTTACAAAATGTCATCATTAGGGCCCGTAATTGCAGAAGGAGATATCAATGGAGACGGTATCTCTGATCTCTATATCGGGGGTGCAGCAGGCAATGGAGCCATTACTATTGCTGGCAATGCTCAAGGCGAATTTACACTTATCGACAATCCTATCTTCAAGTCTGCAAGCAAGAGTGAAGATGGAGCAGCTCACTTCTTTGACGCAGATGGAGATGGTGACTTAGATCTCTATGTCGCAAGTGGAAGCAACGAATTCGATATAAATGACAAAAGGTTTAAAGATAGACTATACATCAATGATGGACGGGGCAAGTTCGCTAAAGGTCCAGCTCTACCTCCTCACTACACAAGCACTCATACTGTGATCTCAGCAGATGTAGATGGTGATGATGATTTGGATCTATTCGTTGGTGGTCGCCAGGTCCCTGGCAGATATGGAGCATCGACTGATAGTTACCTCTATCTCAATGATGGGAAGGGAAGCTTTACTCAGAGTGAGAGCAGTCTATTTCAGAACCTAGGCATGGTGACTGACGCAGTCTTTACCAATATAGACAATGACGACAACTTAGAGTTAATCATTGCTGGAGAGTGGATGCCAATAGAGATATTTGAATTTGACTCCAATGGTAAGCCTTCGAGACAACCAAATAATCTTGGTGATTCTAATGGATTATGGAATACCATAGAAGTGAGTGATCTAGATGGTGATGGTGACTTAGATATCATCGGTGGCAATCTTGGTCTCAACAATAAGTATAAGGCAAGTAAGGAAAAACCATTCAAAGTCTTCGTAGATGACTTTGACAAGAATGGATCCAATGACGTCTATCTTGGATACTATGCTAATGATGGTGTCTGCTATCCAGTGAGAGGCCGACAGTGCTCATCAGAGCAAATGCCATTTGTCAAGAAAAAATTTGAGTCCTATGAAGCATTTGCATCAGCATCTATTGTAGAGGTCTTGGACGACAAGCTAGAGGATGACAGCGTATCCAAAGAAGTCTATACATTTGCCCATACACTCTTCTTTAACAATGGAGAGGGACGATTCGAAGCCCAAAGGTTGCCAATGGAGACACAACGGTCGGTAGTCAACGATATCTTGATTACCAACTTGGATAGTGATCCGCTACCAGAGGTCTATATGGTAGGTAACTATTACGATAGAGAGGTCGAGACTACACGGAGTGACTCGGGGATAGGGAGCATCTTAGATATCAGTGACGACGGTATAGTCTCTTCGGTACCTTCTAGTCAGTTGGGCCAGTTTGCTAACAAAGATGCAAGGACAGTACATGAGCTAAGCCTTGGCAATAAGTCCGTGATTGCAGTTGGAAATAACGATGACATCATCCAATTCTTTGAGAAAAACAAGAAATAAATCTTATTGATCTCTTAATTCCCTGTAGCGACTCTGAGCCGTCTGATGAGGAAGATTGTTACCAGTCCAGTACATACCGCTATGTAGCCAACAATTGGGTAGTTCTCATATTGACCAGCTTGATTGATATAGATAATCTGACCGCTAATGATTGCAGAGAGTCCAATAGCGAACTGTTGGAGAGCAGACTTGATTGCCATGAAGCTTCCCCTATTCTCCACTCCAGCAGAGGCAGTAATCATCGTATTAGCGGGAATCATCCTACCACTTGCTAATACAAAGAATAGTGTCGTAAACATCAATACATACCAGAGTGGAGAGACTCCAAGATACACGATTATCATCGTCGGGATAAAGCACAATAACATCGTGATTGTGAATACTTTATTAACCCCAAATCGATCAGTGAATCTCCCTATCAACGGTGATGTAATGACTGTAGCTATCCCTCCAAGAAAAAATTGAAGGGCAATATCTTCTTGGCTGAGCCCAACATTCTTAATCAAATATGGACTGATAAACGGGATAATCATGAAATGAGCAAGCACTAATACAAATCCAGCCCCCAATGCATTGACTTGATTCGTATCACGAGTAATCTGATTGATCGTACTCCGCATACTGGGGACACTCCCACCCTGTGATTCCAGATGTTTGGTGAAACTCGGAAACTTAAATGCCACAAAAATCCAAATACACATTGCCAATATGCCTAATACTAAGAATGGAGATTGCCATGAGCCCTGAGCTGCAAGGTATAATCCAAATGGTACACCGAGAGCAGATGCCCCAGAAAATGCTGCCATCAGTATCCCCATCGCTTTGCCTCGTTCTTTGAATAGATAGAGATCACTGACAATGGACAGGGCAAGAGCACCGATCACACCTCCAAAGAGTCCAGTCAATATCCTGAAAGCAATCAACACAGTGTATGACGGAGCGAAGGCACAGAGTATCGTACCTATCGAAAATCCACCATAACAGAGTAGCAATGCACTCTTGCGATCAAAACTATCTAGTACGAAAAAAGCTAACAATGCAGAGAGAGTCGCAGCAAACGCATAGACTGAGACTAGTAGACTGAACTGTGCCGCCGATATCTCAAACGTCTCAATGAAAAGATCACCTAAGGGCATGATCAACATCGAATCCACAATATGAGTAAAGTTAATCCCAGCTAATACATACAATACACTTCGTCTGTCCATCAACTACTAACTCTCAATGATGACAAAAAGTTATTTCTTTAACCTCAATTACCTCTCAAGTCCATTGATCACAACTAATAATCAAGGATCTTTACTTCAGTACGTCTATTGAATTGGTGCTCCTCATCAGTGCAGGTGACACCATCGTCACATTTGTTACGTAGACGGCTTTCGCCAAATCCTATAGCAACGATTCGAGTGGCATTTACTCCGAGTGATACTAAGTAGTCCTTAGCGGACTTGGCTCGTCTATCTGATAAGAGTTGGTTGTATAGTGACTCACCTCTACTATCTGTATGAGCTGAGAGCTGTACTTTGATAGAGGGATTATTATTCATCGCATTTGCTAATTCTTGCAATTCGGAGAGAGAGCCATCTTGGAGCTCATGTTGATTATATGCGTAATAGATATTATCAAAGACCAAGATACTTCCCTTCTTGACTTCTTGTTGTTTGATGATCACCTTCTTGGGCGGCGGAGGCGGTGGCTTGACTACGACTGCTACTCTCTCAGGTTGAAGTGAGAGAGTATGATGGAGTTGATTAGCATCTAAGTAACCAGTCCAGATGTAATCTTCATAGCCAGCGTTCCTTCCATTTACTTTGACATATACGGGAGGAGTTACCTCTAGGGAAATGCGACCCTCGCTATCTGATGTCATATCCAATTTTGATTCAAAGTTGCTCTCTAGCAATCTCTCTGCACTCGACTGATTGAGAAGTAACTCTATGATCAGATCCTTATCTGTAATCTGCAATATTTCGAACTCTGCACCTTGGACCTTAGATAGGGTCTTACCATCCTTCACATCAAGTGTAAGATAGTTCGCCACCCGATCAGACTTCCTTATCATCGGTATCTCTGTAGTGAGCTGATAGAGATCATCCTTGCCCATCCCTCCTGGTCTATTAGACGAAAACACCAATGACTTGTCATCTAGCATATAGAGTCCAAAATCATCGTAACTCGTATTGATCGGTGCCGGTAGTCTCAGACGCTGTTGAGTCTCAAAGTCATAGAGGAATAAATCTAAGTCTCCTGCACGAGAGCCCGAGTCACTTGCATAGATGAGGTAACCGTTGTAGAATTGACCGAACCACTCATTGCCTTCTGTATTGACCTTGTCTCCGATATTGATTGGTGTGGTCCAACTCCCAGCCTCCTTGAAGGACAGATAGAGATCCATCTTACCCATCCCTCCTACTCTCGTCGAACTGAATGCAAGAGTATCTCCTGTGATACTGAATGTCGGATGTGCATCGAGTGCTTCTAAATCACTCTGTTGCCAGAGTGTAGGCTCTGACCATCCATCGGCATTGAGTACAGTCTCATAGATTTTGAGAGGGATGAGATTATCTTGAGTCTTCGCAGGACGACCTCTTACTAAGTGGTCTCTTGTAAACATCATGACACCTCCATCTGCACTGAATGTACAAGGACCTTCATGGTATCTAGAGTTAATTACTTTGGGGAAAAATGCAGACCGCTCAAAGTCATCAACTCCGTTCCAATCCGCAAACTTTAGATCAAAATACTTCTCTCCTATCCGCCTATCGACATCTAAGTCTGATCGACCGTTGGTCACATATACGAGTAAGTCACTCCAGATCACCGGCGCAAAATCCATCTCCGGACTATTTATCTGTCGAAGATTACTCAGATTGGCATCCACCATGCTCAATGAATCAAAGTACACCATCTCTTGACTCTTCAATAGACTGGCTCGTAGACCGACACCCAATATCACTACTATCAGTATAGCTCTCCTCAACATCTAAAAATATCTAGGGTTGGTGAATATCTCCTTAGGATTATTATTACCAAAGGTATATCTAATCATCGCCTCGAGACTTCCGGTCTCATATCTCCTAAGTTGACTGAATGTCACATCATAGCTCAGCCCAAGAAAAAATCTCTCTAATGGTTGCAGACCAAGTAAGAGGGACATTGACTCACCTAGCGAATTCCGATTACCCCCAGTCCTATAGTTGAGTGCTAGGTGATACTCTTTATTATAGAGGATTCCAGCCTGGATATCGATGTCATAAGGTGAGTTAGGTGCTAGCTTGAAGAGCATCTGCGGTATGAAGTCAAACGAACTATTAATCTGAATCTCTGTACCTGCCATCACATAGAGGTGTCTCTCCTCTCTACTATCACTCAGCGAAGAGTCAAGATAGACATTAGAGAGTAATCTTGGTACGCTTATCCCAGCATAGAATCTTTGATTCTTGAAGTAGAAGCCCAGCCCAGTATTGAACAGATAAGTGGTCGTCCTCTCATCACTCAGGACTGGATCTGCACCGATTGTCTCAAATGCTACTAAGCGATCATCAGTAAAGTCAAGACTATGACTCCTGATAGAGACCTCTATACCACCACTGAGATTACCAAAGTCTGTCGGTACTCTATAGCTGTACATCGTACGGAGATTGAGAGACTCTTGGATACCTATACTCTCCTTGCTGATCAGACCACCAATCCCCATTCTCTGCTTATCGAATGGTACTACTCCACTCACTTGAGTCGAGATTGGTGCTCCCTCTAGACCATTCCATTGATCACGGAATAAGATGCCAACCTCAGCATAACTGATCTGACTTGCATAGGCTGGATTGTACGAGAGCTTATTATAAGCGAACTGCGTAAATAGACCATCTTGTTGTCCAAGGCAGACTTGGCACATCAAGAGCAATAGAGTGATATGGTAGTATCTCACTCTCATCTCTCAACTACGATAAAGCCTTGCAATGGATCTCGATCTGAGTTCAATGTCAAGATGTAAAAATATGTGCCCGAAGGTAAGTTACTCCCATTGTATGTCGCATCCCAGTCATTGGTATATGGCTGAGCTGAGTACACTTCATCACCCCACCGATTGAAGATTAGGAGCTTATTATTAGCATAGCGGTCACTCGTCAAGCATGGTACTCTGAAGTGATCATTATATCCATCATTGTTAGGTGTGACGACATTGGAGATGATGCACTCTGTCTCATCACCTATTATCAGCAAGAGTGTCGCTGTATCGCAGATATCTGGACATCTCTCACTACATACTTCGATGACTACACTCCTATTACCTATGTAATCTATCCCTGTCGTGACAGATAATTGGTCATCATCTAACCTGAGAGACAATTCCTCTGGTGACTCTATGATATTGATCTCATAATCTTGAGTTAGCGTTGCATTCCGCAATACATCTATGAAATGTTCTCCGATATCTGGAAGAGTTATGATTTGATCTTGAAGGTTGATTTCTTGCTCTTTGGTGATTATAATCGTATCTGAGGCTATCAATCCACAGTTGTCTGACCAGGTATTCACAGAGAGACCAAAGTCATTGGTCATCACATCTGTAACTCTGACTATACTCATGTCAATCAAGTTGGCATTTACCTGAGTGGTACTTGATGAGATACTCAGCGAGTCAATATTGTCTGGAACATTGAGAGCTATATCTACCTCACTCTCTGTACATATCGTCAGAGCATCTAAGACAAATGTGGCTCCTCCGTCTCTATCATCTTCTATGTTGATGGTTACGACCTCGGAGAGATCGGAGAGACATGATTGGCTGTATCCTATCACAGCTAAGTAAGCGATAGTATCTTGGAGATAAGAGAAGTCCATCAGAGTACATGGACTTTCCGTAGAGAGCACCAATGAGTCAAGCTCAAGATCCATGATCACTAAGCTATCATATTGAAATAGTGTATTGGGATCAAAACAAAAGAGAAAATCCTCTAACTGGCTCGTACACAATGTCGTATCTACAAACTCAAGGCTCGGCACCTGTAGCTCGGTCCTTACAAAGAGAGATGACTCCAAAGACTGCTCAGATTGACACCCATTCGATGATGCGATTGCTGTATAATTGCCTAGATCTTGACTTGATAGATCGGTAAGTAGCCATTGGGTACCTACAGATTGATTGCCATTAGGACCCGTCCAGAGATATTCTACCCCAGCTATCGGTTGCAATATCTCGAGGATCAGATCACTCCCCTCACAAGCTACTGGAGGCACTAAGAGCTGTGGAGTGAGTGGGACAAGATTGATGACTACTTCTCTCTCTGGAGAGACTATGGATGAGCAATTTACCCCTTGGATGGAGACAGAGTATGATCCACTGTTCTCTTGACCAATGTTAGCGAGTTGCAGTTGATTATTATTTGTAACCATTGTACCATTAGGTGTCTCCCAGATGTATTGGGCATCAGGTTGGTTAGTCTCTGTTGCAATGAGAGTCAGGATCTCTCCTTGACAAGTGTTGTCAACCGATATGATGACTGGTTGATTAGGCACATCCGTGATGTCCACCTCTGTACTGACTGGGTCAGATGCACAACCATTAGCAATAGCAATGAGTACATACTCACCATTATCTGCCGCGGATGCATTTGTTATTACTGGATTGAGTAAGTCTGACGTCCACCCATTTGGCCCCGACCAGCTGTACTCATAATCTCCTGGCGGAAATATCGTCGGAGAGAATACTACAGACACGTTATCTTCCCCACAATCGGGCGAAGTATTGCTCAGCGCAGTGATGATCGGCGCTGGATTGATTACGACCGTAGTAGTCTCAGTCGCCACACAACCTACATTATTGATGACCGTCAGTGTATACTCACCAGCCTCAGCAAGTACAGTCGGTCGCTGACCGCTAAATAGTACACCACTTGGACTCTCCCAACTATAATTAGCCTGTACGATCAATGTCGAGATCAACTCTATACTATCCCCTACACAGACTGGGCCATTATTACTCACACCTACTTGGAGTGATGTCTCAACACTCACGGTAAATGCTGCTGACTCTTCTGATACACAAAAGTCGTTACTGATGATACAAGACCAATCACCTGAGAGATCTACCGTACTATTATTTATCGACAGAGAGTTAGTAGAGGTATTACTGAAGAGGAGACCATCCTTGTACCAAGCATAGCTAGTCGCATTGGGTTCGTTGAGGATTGTCAATGTCAGAGGTACTCCCTCGCAGAGCAGGTTATCACCTGATAGGATGGGTTTTTCTGGTCTATCAAAGATGATGACTTGGACTGTAGCAGCAGCAGAGAGACATCCTTCATTCTCTACCACTAATGTATAAGTTCCTTCATTTTGCTCTGTTGCGGTAGGTATAGATATCGGCGAAGCGCCATCACCTTGATAACCATCAGGACCAGACCAGATGTACTCTACACCAGGGATACTACTCTCTATTGCCTCTAAGAGGATAGGATCACCACTACATACGGTGATGAATGGATTGACTACGTCCGCAATGGGTCGTAGCGAGACATCAACTCCCACACTCATCGATGGATTACTCGTACAGAGATCATTGCTCACCTCGACATAGTAGAGGTGCAGTCCTTGTGTCACTTGAATCTCTAGGAGAGGGACACTCGTCTGGGCTATCAATATTCCATTGGGAGCTGCCCCTTCGTACCAGAGATAGTTTACATCACCACTATAGCTACTCGCGGTCAGGATGATCTCGTCTTCCACACAGAATTCTGTACCCTGCAACATGATCTCAGGATCATCAAACTGGTCAAACTGTACATCAATCGTTGATGAAGTAGAGCAGCCATTCAACCCTTCGATAGTGAGATTATAGATCCCAGCGTTAATCTCCTGAGGGTTAACAATGATCGGATTCTCTTGATTAGAGAGATAACCATCAGGACCAGACCAGAAAAACTTCAAGGCATTGATATTGTTACCGTCTGGGACATTAGCTAGTAATTGGAGTTCGTCACCTTGGCAGATTCCAATCGTAAAACTGGGCACTACAGGTTGCTGTAATATCTGTACAAAACTCGTACACACGTCCGTATTACCAGAGTCATCAGTAACAGTACTGGTGATCTCTATCGTCGATCCGACTGCACTACAATCTACTTCTCTGATATCAGTATCAAAGGTGGTTAACCCGCAATTTTCAAATGAACTGCTCAGTAGATCGCTGTCGCTAAATACATATGGGAGTGATCCATCGATTGGGAGGACTATGACTGTATCTCGACATGTAATCAGTGGAGAGACGAGATCGTTTACTGTCAGACTGTAGCTACACTCTCCTCTATTACCAGTGGCATCTTGGACAGAATAAGTAATCGTATAATCACCAACACAGAGAGTATGGATTGGTGGATTTTCGAGGTCGGTGATCCTTCCAGAGTAGAGTGTATCTATCCCGACTATGGTATAGTCAGGTTGGATATCGCTATAGAGTAATGTCAACTTGAGTCTAGAGATTCCATCAATCCCAGCGACAGGGATATTACAAGCTGGCAAATCATTCCCTATGAAGGTGAAACTGAGTTGGTCGTCTGACACCCAAGACGCAAAGTCTTCTGGGTCAATATCTATGAGTATAGAGGATTGTTCACCACAGCTCGGGACTACACTATTTTCTAATTGAGCAAATATCTGTCCCTCTTCATCGAGTAGCGTGACGAATTCTTCATTCGTATTGGCAGCGACGTCTATCCTTAATTGTGGGTTCTCTAATATTTTATTTTCTGCATTAGGGATAGTAAATTGAAATTGCCGATCTCTTGCCGAGTAAGTATCCGTCGACTCATCATAGTCAAATATGATATTGCCAGTACCTACTGGAAGAGTCTCTGAGATCCGACCTGATGAGATACAATTATCACTATATGTAAAGTCTGTGGAGAGTTGATATTCCACACAGCATGAAGTGACTTCAGTGATTAGTAGTGTATCGCTAGGACAGACGATCAGTGGTGGTTCATTATCCACTACGACGACCGTGGTAAGACATGAACTCACATTACCACCACAATCTTTGAAAAAAAACTCTACAGTGTGTATCCCCTCTTCGAGTGTCAAATCAAGGCTATCAATCTGCTGAGTAGAAGTCATATCCCCACTATCTAGACTGTATGCAATCTCGATCAAGTCAGCAGACTGGACAGAAGCTTGGATAGTAACATCTACGAATGAGAGTTCGCAGATTTCATTGATACCAAGTGATCCATTGCCTGGTGGTACATTAGGGATCAGATCGATACTGATGATGCCATCACCTAACCACACGATGAGACTGTCAGATGGGATAGGCTCTAGTCTGAGTGTCGTGTCTTGACACTCCTGATGGAGCTGTGGACTCCTCCCATAATAGTTGCCCTCTATATAGATGTCAAAATACTCCTGTGGGCCATCGCCGTCAAATGCCTCAAAAAAAATGTCAAACTGTGCTGGAGCATTTCCAATCTGATTAATATTGAAATCTGTGAACTCAAAGAATACTGGATTGACTAACTCTGTATTGCTGCCAGATTGACTAGAGATGATGTTTTCTCTCTGACTGAAGGTCTGTTCACCGCTTACAGAGAGACAGTTATCTACTACGATGGGTACAGGTATAGATGCATTAGCGATACAATCAGTCCCCATCAAGGGCACTTCGATACTCTCATTACACTCTACTACTTCTGGGCTTTCATCATCTAGGATGATTAATGATGCTACGGTTTGACTTGCATTGCCACAAGCATCTAAGTAGACTACAGCATACTGCTCAGTATAGGTGATTCCATCCTCTGCGACTTGACAGTAATCTTGTGGAATGGTGGGTGCAACTCCAGGATATGTAGACTCATCAGTCAAGTCAAAACTTCCACTCACTGCAACGAAACTCGTCAGATCACCACAGCTATCTATCGCTTGACTCCCTCCGAGATCATCTATCCACTGTGTCAGTAAGATGGAGTAAGATACCGTCGTGTCGCAGTCTATGATCAGGTCATCGGCCTCAACGCTGATAGTCGGAGAGACATTATCGATCAGATTGATCCTCTGCGTAACTACTGACTGATTGCCACAGATATCGGTCAGAGTATAAGTCCTATCATACTGTCCACTGCAGTTAGCATCTCCGATGATCTGATCACTATACAATACCTCTACAGGGCTCTCACAATTGTCAGTAATCGTGATGAACAATGCTAGACTGTCAAGCGGAGTAGTACATGGTACATCTATGATATCAAGGAGATCTGCAGTCGGTGGAGTAGTGTCGATGACTGTGATTATCTGATTGTGGGTAAGTATATTGCCACAGGCATCGGAGACATTATAGACTCGTTCGATGAGGTAATTGTAGTGTTCACATTGATTGATATCGTCTATCTGAGTATTGAACTCTTCAGGGAGAGCAGAGAGATTAGCTTCGCAATAATCTAATATCGGATAAGAATCTAAGTCTGGGATCGCATCACAAGAGACAGTAATATCGTCTGGTACGACATCGAAGTATGGAGGAAGTGTATCCAATACTGATAATCTGCCGATCGTAGCTGTTCGATTAGCACATCCATCAGCTGCGAAAAATGAGACATTTATAAACCAATTACAATTTTCTCTCTCGATCGGTATGTCAATGGGGTCACCTATGATACCAAATCCATTATTTCCTTGATTGTCACTCCAGATGTATTCGTTCCATGTCACTTCACTACATTGGTCAGTTGCCTCGGCTCCACCATATGAACCTATCCAATCTGACATTGCTGTCACGATATTGCTATCACAATTGACTGTGATATCCGACGGCTCTACCACAATGACTGGATTGATGTTATCACTCACGGTAAATGTAGCATAGGATGTATCGATAGAGGAATTGCCACATTCGTCCACTGCATAGAATCCAACCGTAGTCGAGGCTGTCTCGATGCACAATCCTTCAAATGAGATATTAAAAGTATCAATAGCCTCATTTAACGACAGTGTTGCTCCAAATCCAATATCGCCTGATTCGTCTGTTGCTTGTAATCCTGCTACAGTGATATACCATTGAGTCAGACTATCTAGATAAGACTGGGTACACATGACATCTAGGTCTGAGGCTGGTGTGGTGATGATGGGACGGATTGTATCCGTATCTATCATAGCGTGACTCATTAGTGACATGCAACTAATCATCAATGCAATACAGATAGAATGTCTCAATTTCACAGGTTTCTTAGCTCTTAGATTTGTGTTATTTGGATCATTAGGACTATCAACACTCCATAGTCACTGCTAAATCTGGAGTATCCCGTCGTCAATTACTTTATAAAAATACATCTAAACAACAGATACTTCGGGATATCATCCACTTAGTTTGTGTTGTAGACGACAACCAAGGAAAACCCCTACCATTCTTAGGGTAGAAGCACTGGTTATAAGAACATGAATAGGTGCTAAATCGCTGCTACTCTTCTTCAGCGAGATTCTTTAGCTTCTTGTCTTCCACATTTTCATTGAGAAATGAATTGAGCTTATCGATCTCAAAGTTAGACTGGATCTCTCCAAAACTATTAATCTTGATGTTGAACCCTTCAAGGTCATCATGCATGTCTGGTTTCTTGTTGTCTTTTTTTTTCAAAATGTACTGTGGTAATGAGTAATGTAATTCGTAATGAGAGTCTATCCTCTCTTTAATATTAACTGTGGTTTGGCTGATACAGTTCCAATCTTAATGCTTTCAACTCAATCCACTCAGCAGCTTAGTCATAGATGTCTCCCATCTGCGAGTGACTATATCCTTGCCAAGCAGGGCAAGAGCAGGGAACAGATCTGGACCTTGCATACTCCCTGTCATGATCACTCTCAAGATCGGTAATATTGCTCCAAAACTGAGTGCATTATCACCAATATAGCCTTTGACTGTGGCTGTAATAGCATCAGTGTCCCAAGAGTCCAATTCCTTAAGATCCGTCAGTATCTGGTTGAAGTGAACAGCATTCTCCGCTTTGTATTTCTTCTTGAAGATCTTCTCATCAAACTCAGTAGGCTCTTGGAAGAAAAACTTAGCACTCTCATAAAAATCATCGATAAACACTACTCTCTCCTTCATCAATTCGATGACTCTAGAGATGTAGTCTGACGATTGTACGATCCCCTTAGACTCAATGGTCTTAGTTACGATTGGTAGGAGATCTGCTGTAGGTGTAGCGATGAGATACTGTTGGTTAAACCACTTCGCTTTCTCGATATCAAACTTAGCCCCTGACTTCACTATTCTGTCTAGAGAGAATGACTCTATCATCTCTTCTATACTTAGAGTCTCTCGATCATCCCCTGGATTCCATCCAAGTAATACCAAGAAATTGAGAACTGCTTCAGGCAGGAATCCGTCATCTCTGAATCCCGCATAGATCTCTTCGCCATCTTTCCATTCTATTGGGAAGACCGGAAATCCAAATTTTGCACCATCTCTCTTGCTGAGTTTACCCTTACCACTTGGCTTCAGTATCAGTGGCAAATGAGCAAATCTAGGCGGCGTCCAGTCAAAGAAACGGTACATAAGTACGTGATGGGCTGTACTAGAGAGCCACTCCTCTCCCCTGATCACATGGGTAATCGCCATGGTATGATCATCTACGATATTAGCTAGGTGATACGTAGGCATACCATCATTCTTGAGGATCACTTTATCGTCTAACTCAGTCGAGCTAAATGACACCTCTCCTCTCACTTCATCATGAATAGTGATGATCTCATCTGTTGGTATCAGTAATCTGACGATCACATTGTCATTGGCTTCTAAGAGTTGAGTGACTTCGCTTGCTGGCAATGTCAGGCTATTACGCATGGACATTCTGATGTTAGCGTCATACTTAGGACTATGGTTGCCTTGCTGTGTCTCTCTAGCTCTCATCTCCTCTAACTCCTCAGGTGTGTCAAATGCATAGTAAGCATGACCTTTCTCCACAAGAGTATGTGCATACTTGGCATAGAGGCCTTTCCGCTCAGATTGTCGATATGGACCAAACTCACCTCCTGTATCTGGACCTTCATCAGTGTGCAGACCAAACCAATGGAGTGCCTCATGGATATATTTCTCTGCACCTTCGACGTATCTTGTCTGATCGGTATCTTCTATTCTGAGGATAAATGTTCCGTTGTGCTTCTTAGCGAAGAGGTAATTATAGAGAGCAGTACGGACTCCTCCGATATGGAGTGGACCAGTTGGGCTCGGGGCAAATCTTACTCTTACGTTATCTTTTTGTGACATCTGTCTGATTGTTATCTCTGTATTATAATAATATTTAGTAGGTCAGTTACCCAAGAATCTTTGCATGATTATCGTTAACATTCTAAGTTCTATCATTGAATGTTATGTACTTAGTAAAGACACCCAATTATCTTCAGCAAGCATTTCCCTCTTTGGAGTGGAGATATCAGACCAGAGACAAGGTACTCTACCTTACATTTGATGATGGTCCGACTCCCGAAGCAACGCCATCGATTCTTAAGATCTTACAAAGATATAATGCTAAAGCTACATTTTTTTGCGTAGGCGATAATATTAGGAAGTATCCTGACCTATTTGAGACTTTACAGACAGAGGGACACCAAGTCGGCAGTCATACATTTAACCACTTGAGTGGATGGACTACCTCTAATCCTGCATACTATCGCAATGTAAGGAAAGCAGCTAGACTCGTCAAGACTCCACTCTTCAGACCACCATACGGTCGGATCACTCCCAATCAATCCAAGTTCCTCAGTCGATACTATAGGATAGTGATGTGGGATGTACTTAGTGGTGACTTTGATCAATCCCTGAGTCCAGAGACTTGCCTTCAAAATGTCATCAAGAACTCTAAGAATGGCTCCATCGTGGTATTTCACGATAGTCAGAAGTCCAAAGACCTTGTACTGGATGTCCTCCCAAAGGTACTCTCTCACTACAGCAACAAAGGTTACCGCTTTGATATAATCAAATAATCGATTGTAACTTAGATTGGGTATTGCCTTTAGCTATGACTGTACCTCTATCGTACAGTATTAAATCTTTCGACTCAGTATAATCGCATCATCCTCATAGCCGTAGATGATCTCAAGCTCCTTATTGAAGAAGAATATCCATATAATCCCACCTAGCAATAGGGCAATAATATACTTCCAGATAACACTACCCGTACCTACGATAGGCCCGATAACGATCTCACTCATCAAGAGCAAGAAGAGAGGAAAGAGAAAAAAGTATATCCACTTAATGATAGAGATCCTTACACGTTTGATTTCAATACCAGCATTGAGGTAGGCGAGCTTGTTAGCTAGATATTGCTTCTCACCGATGATCTCTGGATCACCATACTGAGAGACCGTCTGCATATGTTGGATAGACTTCTTGATCCCTAATCTATAGTAGACTCCAGCAGCTAGCAAAGCTATTCCATAGAAGAACAGTCGACCCAGCAGCCCATACTTCACAAAGAAAAATAAGATAGCTACCAGAAATAATACAAAGAGTATCAGCAACATATATGTATATGTTGAAGAGGGATAATTATTCTTAATATCCTCAATCAAGAGATCTAATCTTTCAACTGTAGTCTTCATAGGCTTCTAATAATATCAAAAATGCAAAAAATTGATGAATTCAGTTCCAAGAGTTCGATATAAATTTGCCAAAAGAATATTTAACCCAAATCATTATTAACCCTTTTTCCACATCATAGAGGCCATATTGATATTATCGTAACTTTGTCGGATTGTTAATCAACCATCAATCTTGATAAGACCAATACCGTTATGGACGTAAAGTTATTCTCAGGAACCAATAGTCAATATCTTGCCGAAACCATTGCAGACCACTATGGAGACCAACTCGGTAGTAGGACGATCAAAAAGTTTAGCGATGGAGAGATGCAACCAATCATCAACGAGTCAGTAAGAGGCAGTTATGTCTTCTTCATCCAGTCGACATTTGCACCAGCGGACAACCTACTAGAGCTCTGTCTGCTGATAGATGGGGCTAAGAGAGCATCCGCGGGATATATTACTGCAGTGATCCCATACTTTGGTTACGCAAGGCAAGATCGTAAAGACAAACCAAGGGTACCAATCTCTGCTAAGCTCATCGCTAATATGCTCAAGGCTGCAGGAGTAGATAGAGTCATGACTATGGATCTTCATGCTGATCAGATACAAGGATTCTTCGATATCCCAGTCGACCACTTACAGAGTGATGCCATCTACGCCAAATACCTCAAAGAACAAGATCTGAGCAATGCAATATTCGCAAGTCCAGATGTAGGTGGAGTCAAGAGAGCTCGTAAGTATGCACAGATGTTCAATAAGCAACTCGTCATCTGCGACAAAGAAAGACAAGAGGCCAATAAGGTCAAATCAATCACAGTAATCGGAGAGGTCGAAGGGAGAGATGTCTACCTGATAGATGATCTCGTAGATACTGCAGGTACTCTCTCCAAAGCTGCAGACGCATTGATAGAGAAGGGAGCACTCTCGGTAAAGGCACTCTGTACCCATCCAGTACTCTCAGGTAACGCTTACGCAAATATCGAAAACTCAAAAATCGACAAACTCATCGTCACTGATACGATCCCACTCAGACAAGAGTCCGACAAGATAGAAGTCTTATCATGTGCCAAGCTGTTTTCGAGAGCAATAAGAAATGCCCACGAATACAAGTCAATAGCAGCATTATTCCTCAATGATTAACATCAAGTAATTGGCAGCACTGCAGGATACATTCAGGATAGTAACTACCAGCTTCGAAGGTCCATTTGATCTTTTGCTCTTCTTCATAGAGAGAGATGAGCTCGATATCTATGACATCCCTATCAGTCAGATTACAGAAGACTTCTTGGCATATCTCCATAGATGCGAAGAGTTAGACTTAGATGTAGCAAGTGAGTTCATCTTGGTCGCAGCCAAATTGATGAGAATCAAGGCCAAAATGCTACTACCTCGTAAAGAGAAAAATGAACTCGGAGAAGAGATCGACCCAAGAGAAGAGTTAGTCGCCAGACTCTTAGAGTACAAGCAATTCAAAGAGACACTCGAAGAGTTCAAGACTCACGAGCACAATCGGAGTCTAGAGTATACCAGAGGTAATCAAGTCAAAGATCTCAAAGCCATTGCTCAGAAAGCTCTTGTCGATGTAGAACTCGAAAATCTCAACCTTACTACCCTCTTCAACACCTATAGAAGACTCTTAATAGAAGTCAAAAAAAGAGAATCAAAGATTGTCCACCAAATCGTCAGATATCCCTATACGATCAAGTCACAACGATCATATATCTGGAGTAAGTTCAATAGATCATCAAAGGTTACATTTGAGCAGATCTTTGATAGCATGAATGACAGAATGGAGGCAATCGTCACATTCCTCGGACTCTTAGAGATGCTCAACCAACACAAAGTAAAAATTGTCGTAGGCCTTCAAAAAAACTCCTTCTGGATTACCCAAAATGCCGTAAGCCAAGAGGAAGAATAACACATTTACCTAGAGTAAATACTCACACTTGGACATCAGCTCGCAATTCTCGTCAACTCCCTGCTACTCGACTCCTCTACGTAATACTTACAGATAAAGATTATCTCTAAATTAATCCTCTAATAAGTAGTCAACAATTGAGTAAAATGATACCTTTGTGCCAATTTTATAATCAATTACACTAAAAGAATAAACACAAGATATTCTTATGGCAAATACCGGACGAATCAATCAAATCATTGGACCTGTAGTAGATGTAAGCTTTGCAGGTGAAGGAAATAGCATTCCTGAAATCTATAGTGCCCTTGAAATCAAAAGAGAAAGTGGAGAGACACTTGTACTCGAAGTACAGAAGCACCTTGGAGAAGATAGTGTCAGAGCTATCGCCATGGACTCTACCGAAGGACTCACAAGAGGAACTGAGGTGATCGATACAGGCGCAACTATCAAGATGCCCGTTGGCGATCAGATCAAAGGAAGATTATTCAATGTCGTAGGTGAAGCAATAGACGGTATCAAACCGACAGAGAAAGGTGATAACGCTTACTCTATCCACAGGAAGCCACCTAGATATGAGGACTTGTCTACAGAAACAGAAGTACTCCTTACTGGAATCAAAGTAATTGACCTGATCGAGCCATACTCTAAAGGTGGTAAGATTGGTCTCTTCGGTGGTGCCGGTGTAGGGAAGACTGTACTCATCCAAGAGTTGATAAATAATATTGCTAAAGGATACGATGGTATCTCTGTATTCGCCGGTGTAGGAGAAAGAACAAGAGAAGGAAATGACCTACTCAGAGAGATGTTAGAATCAGGAATCATCAATTACGGTGAAGAATTTCTCCACAGTATGGAAGAAGGTGGATGGGATCTCTCTAAGATCGATATCGAAGCACTCAAAGAGTCAAAGGCAACATTCGTCTTCGGACAGATGAACGAACCTCCTGGTGCAAGAGCTAGAGTAGCACTGAGTGGATTGACACTTGCAGAGTACTATAGAGATGGAGACATGTCAGACCCTAATGGTGGAAAAGATATCCTCTTCTTTATTGATAACATCTTTAGATTTACTCAAGCAGGATCAGAGGTGTCAGCCCTACTCGGAAGGATGCCATCAGCCGTAGGTTACCAACCAACACTTGCAACAGAGATGGGTGTGATGCAAGAGAGAATTACCTCTACTAAGAGAGGATCAATTACCTCAGTACAAGCGGTATATGTACCAGCAGATGATTTGACGGATCCAGCACCAGCAACTACATTTGCTCACTTGGATGCAACTACAGTATTGAATAGAAAGCTTGCTTCTCTAGGTATCTACCCAGCGGTGGATCCACTCGATTCTACATCTAGAATCTTAGAGCCTGCGATCGTCGGTGACTTACACTATGATACAGCACAGAAGGTAATCGGTATCCTCCAGAGATATAAGGAGTTACAAGACATCATTAACATCCTCGGTATGGAGGAACTCTCTGATGAAGACAAGCTGATTGTACACAGAGCAAGAAGAGTCCAAAGATTCCTCTCTCAACCATTCCACGTAGCTGAGCAGTTTACAGGTCTTGCAGGTGTACTCGTACCATTAGACGAAACAATCAGAGGATTCAATATGATCCTTGATGGTGAGGTAGATGAGTATCCAGAAGCGGCATTTAACCTTGTCGGATCTATCGATGATGCCATTGCCAAAGGAAAGAAAATGCTCGAAGAGGTAGCTTAATCTCACTATTATCTAAATCTATCAATAATAATCTGACGATGAATCTTACGATGCTCTCTCCAGGAAAAGAAATCTTCAACGGACCTATCACTTCTGTGAAAGTTCCAGGGATTAATGGACAGTTCGAAATACTCAAGGATCACGCTGCAATCGTGTCTGCTCTCAATGGTGGAACTGTTAGAGTGATTGATGAAAAAGGAGCTTCTGTTTCTTTTAACATCACGCAAGGATTTATTGAAGTATTGAATAATGAAGTCTCTATCCTTATACATAGCCTAGCTGCTGAGTAAGATAGAGATTCAAGTTCTACATATATTTTTGAAGAGTTGGTTCTACTAAGAATCAACTCTTTTTTTTTAGTTAGCAGATTAAACTGAGTCATCCTTGTACTTGACTATTCAATTGACCCAAGCGGTGTGAGTCACAAATCATGCTGCATAAATCATACTACATAAATTGTGTTGCATAAATTATGTTGCATAAATTGTGTAACACAAATTATACACCTACCTTTGTGAGATGGAGAACCCATTTCATATCCAGTACTATCAAGGACCAGAGACATTCTGCGACCGTGTAGACGAGCTAGCTCGATTAGTAGAGGCAGCTACCAATCAGAGATCGATCATGCTACACTCTATGCGTCGTATGGGTAAGACAGGTCTGATCCATCATCTTCAGCATACGCTTACTCACAAGCAGAAGTATCTGTGTATCTATCTAGACATCCTAGACACGGCGTCTGACAGTGACTTTGTCAGTCAATTCATCACAACATGTATCAACCAACTCTACACAGACCAGTCCAATATCTTGAAGAAGGTCACTACATTCTTTGGCAAGTATCGTCCAAAGTTTAGCATAGACACCTTGACTGGTAATCCCATCATAGAACTAGAAATCACCACCCAAAAGGACATTGACCTCTCCCTAGCTGCTACCTTCAAGTTACTCAATGATTCAAAAAGAAAGATTCATATTGCTATTGACGAGTTCCAGCAGATTGGCACTTACAGTGAGACTAGGATAGATGCTACGATCCGTAAGCACCTCTCTACATCCAAGAACATCAGGATGCTCTTCAGCGGAAGTCAAAGACATCTCTTACTCCAACTCTTCAATGATCCGAAAAAACCAATGTATCGGCTAGTAGAACAAATGGAACTCTATGAGATTAGCTATGATGCTTACAGTGTATTTATACAGGCAATGTTCAAGAGAGGTAGGAAGTCCATCGACGAACGTGTCATCCATCTCATCCTCAAGTGGACAAGGTCACATACCTTCTACACTCAGTATGTCTGCAATAGACTCTACTCCCTCAGCAACAAAAAGATAGAAGAGTCAGACCTACTGCTCATCCAGCAGCGAATACTCAAAGAGATGGAAATGAACTTCCTCAGTTATCGGAACATCCTCTCACCTAATCAGTACAAGGTACTCAAGGCAATCGCCATAGAGTCATCGGTCCAGAGTGTACTCTCCAAGGAGTTTACTACTACGTACAACTTAGCCAGTAGTACAGCTCGACAGTCACTCAAGTACCTCGTAGACACCGAACTCGTCTATGAAAGACTCACAGAAGAAGGGAGTGAGTACTTTGTATATGACCTCTTCTTAGCAAGATGGTTGGAGGGAAGAGCTTCTTAAGGGACAATAAAACTTTTTACGAGCCTTTAATCAACTATTTGGCTTATACACCCTTGAATTCAACAGGTAAAATTCAACTCTGACAAATATCATTGACCGCTTCGTATCTGTTCAATTCGAAGTAAGATGATGATAATTAGCTATTAATCTCTGATTGAAGAGTTAATAATATCCTCCATCCATCAAATAGTGTTGGACATAATCTGTCACACCATCTTCAAGGGTATAGAATGGAGTCGTGTATCGAGTGGACCTGAGCTTACTCATCTCAGCCTCAGTAAAGTACTGGTAATTACCTCTGATATCCAGAGGGGTATCAATGAAGCTAATCTTTGGCTCGAGGTTCATCGCTCTGAATGTGGATGCAGCAAGGTCGTAGAATGTCCTGGCTTGACCAGTACCTATATTATATAATCCCGAGTCAGAGTTGCCTTCGATCAAGTGGATGCACATCTGAGTAACATCCTTGACGTAAATAAAATCTCTACTCTGCTCACCATCTTGATAGTCTTCCCGATGAGACCTAAACAGATTCATCTTACCTGTTTTCTTTATCTGATGATAGGTATGGAAGATAACCGATGCCATCCGACCCTTATGATATTCATTCGGACCATAGACATTAAAAAACTTGACGCCATACCAATGCGGAGGTGTCTCATCTTGAGTGAGTACCCATCGATCAAAGTCTTGCTTAGAGTCGCCATATGGATTAAGGGGCTTGAGTGAAGGGACAATGTCATGGCTGTCATCAAACCCATGTTCACCATTGCCATAAGTAGCTGCACTAGATGCGTACAAGAGTGGGATTTGGAAATTGGCACAGTGTCTCCAGATCGTCTTACTATAATCTAAGTTGAGCCGATCAAACACTGACTTATCTTGGAGTGCTGTATCTGTCCTAGCTCCAAGGTGATAGATCTGAGTTACTTGACTTCCATTTGCCTCGAGCCAAGAGTCTAATTCGTCTCTATCTACTTGCTCGACAACAGACTTACTCTCGTAATTATGCCGCTTATCTTCTCTTGAGAAGTTATCCACGATCACTACCTTCTCATCTGGATATTTCTCTCTAATATCTGTCAAGAGGCATGATCCAATGAAGCCAGCAGCACCAGTAATTACTCTCAATTATTTTTCATTTACGTACAGTGAATAGATGATACTATGCTTCAGTCGTTTCATAGTCTGAGATCGGAGCACAAGTACAGATGAAGTTACGATCTCCATATGCATTATTGATCCTCCCTACTGTGGCCCAAAACTTACGTGTCCCTCTGAGATACTCAAGTGGGAATGCTGCTTGAGTTCTAGAGTATGGATAAGACCACTCATCTGCAGTGATCTCCGCAAGGGTATGCGGTGCATTGTGCAGGACATTATTGTCTTTATCAGCATCACCAGCTATGACTTGCTCTATCTCAGTCTTGATACTGAGCATTGCATCACAGAAGATATCCAACTCTTCTTTGCTTTCACTCTCTGTAGGCTCGATCATGATAGTCCCGGCTACTGGAAAACTCAATGTAGGAGCATGGAATCCGTAATCAATTAATCTCTTGGCAACATCTTCTGCTGTGACACCATACTCCTTGTAGTCCCTGAGGTCAAGGATCAACTCGTGGGCACAATTACCATGCTCACCTTTATATAAGACAGGATAGGCAGTCTCTAGCCTAGCTCGGATATAGTTAGCATTAAGGATAGCTGCATAAGTAGACTTCTTGAGACCATCGGCTCCGAGCATCCTGATATAAGCATAAGAGATGAGTAAGATAGAAGCACTACTATACTCTGTAGCTGAGACAGCTGAGATTGCTTGAGTACTCTCTTCATCGCTATAGACATGGCCAGGTAAGTATGGCTTGAGTTTGTCATTGACACAGATAGGACCCATCCCTGGACCACCTCCACCGTGTGGTATCGCAAATGTCTTATGAAGATTCAAGTGGCAGACATCTGCTCCAATCGCTGCTGGACTGGTGTAACCGACTTGTGCATTCATGTTAGCGCCATCCATGTAGACAAGCCCTCCACAATCATGCACTGCTTGACAGATCTCTTTGATTGCTGACTCAAATACTCCGTGTGTAGAAGGATAAGTCACCATCAATGCTGCCAACTTGTCCTTGTGTAGTTCTGCTTTTTCCTTGAGATCATTGACATCGATATTGCCATTGTCGTCACACTTCACTACGACGATAGTCATCCCACACATCACGGCACTCGCTGGATTGGTACCATGAGCACTAGACGGAATCAATGCAATATCTCTATGTGCATCTCCTCGTTGGATATGGTACTCTCTGATGACCATGAGTCCTGTATACTCTCCTTGAGCTCCTGAGTTGGGCTGAAGTGAGCAACCTGTAAATCCTGTCACCTCACAGAGATATTGATTGAGATTATTGAGCATCTCTTGATAACCACTTACTTGATCTGCTGGTGCAAATGGGTGGATATTGCTATACTCTGGCCAACTCAATGGCATCAGCTCAGCAGCAGCATTGAGCTTCATCGTACATGACCCGAGTGGGATCATCGAGTGTACGAGTGAGAGATCTTTATTTTCTAGTGACTTGATATACCTCATAATCATAGTCTCCGATCGGTACTTAGAGAATACTTCATGTGTGAGATAATTTGATTCTCTTACAAGTCCTGACGGTAAAGCACTCTCGGAAGTGCTAGGTAGATTCACATCAAATATAGCTGCGATCTCTCTCAAGTCTGACTCACTAATCGTCTCATCTACTGCGACAGAGATGATACCCTTACTGTAGTAAAAGTTATAACCTTTAGCCTCAGCGAGGAACTTGATCTCTGTCTGTGATTGCTTATTGACAGCGAGAGTGACTGTATCGAATGTTGTCTGATTGATGACAGTATATTGGCTCTGAGTTAGGGCATGTCTCAATCGAGTTGCTTGAGCATTGATCTTACTAGCTATCTCTTTGATCCCTTCTGGACCATGATATACAGCATACATTCCTGCCATGATAGCGAGGAGTGCTTGAGCTGTGCAGATATTGGATGTTGCTTTTTCTCTCTTGATATGCTGCTCTCTAGTCTGTAGAGCCATACGCAGAGCACGATTATCATGTCTATCTTTGGATATACCGATGATACGTCCCGGAATTGTCCTCTTGAACGTCTCTTTACAAGCAAAGTAAGCTGCATGTGGTCCACCAAATCCAAGTGGGATGCCAAATCTCTGTGTCGTACCTACCACGATATCAGCTCCCCACTCTCCTGGTGGTGTGAGTAGAGCTAGGCTCAGTAAGTCTGCAGCGACACAGGTATAGATATTATTCGCTTCCATCTTGATTGTGAAAGCTTTGTAATCTTCTATCTCACCTACGGAGTTGGGATATTGAATGACTGCTCCGAAGTAAGCATTCTCTTCTGGATCAAAGTCAGACCAATCACCAATCACTAACTCTATGTCAAGTGGCAATGCTCTAGTCTTCAAGACATCTATAGTCTGAGCATAGACGAATCTATCGACAAATAACTTGTTGATATAATTACCGTCTTTCACCTTCTTATTGCGTTGGTTGTAGAGCAATGCCATTGCCTCGGCAGCAGCAGTCGCTTCATCGAGGAGTGAGGCATTAGCGATGGCCATCCCTGTCAGATCACTTACCACTGTCTGGAAATTGAGCAAGGCCTCTAATCTTCCCTGTGCAATCTCAGCTTGGTAGGGTGTATATTGTGTATACCAGCCTGGATTCTCGAATATATTACGAGCTATGACTGGAGGAGTAACTGTACCATAGTATCCCTGACCTATACATGTCTTCATGACCTTGTTGGATCTACCAACCTCTCTCAGGTGATTGAGCAAGTCATACTCAGAGAGAGCAGGAGGCAAGTCCATCTCGTCCTCTATCAGTATAGAGGTTGGTATGGTCTTCGCTATGAGCTCATCACTATTTGCTAATCCTAGAGCACTGAGCATCGCTTGCTCATCTCTCTCATTAATCCCAATATGTCTAAGGGCAAATCCAGAATTCGATAACATGAAATCGTATTATATTACTAAATTATTTGATGCAAAAATAACCTCATCTTGCATTGTTATACAAACAGCAATTTTCACCAATTTGTTGGTAACTCTGACCTTTAAAATTCGCCTCTAATCTAGTGATTGATAATGAAGCGTCCTGTATCCTTTCCGTTAATCAATAAGTTATACGTTCCGTTGATGAATAATGCTGTATCGATATACTTCATCCCCCCATTGACATTGTAGTCCTCGTACTGCAATCTTCCCATCATATCATAGATCTGGATATTGATATACATTGCTTCATTCCATTTGACAGCGATCATCTGATCAGCAGGATTGGGAGATATCTCTATCTGATAGTCAATCGCAAGGTCAGATGTAGGCAGTATAGCGTCACAGAGTGTGGTGTCTGGCTCTAACTCCAACCATCCTTTTTGAGTCAAGTCTTGTCCTTCTAAGCCAGCATAGTCGACTGGGTATCTATCCATACGGAATGTCAGATTCTGGTTAATCGTCGGCTCAGTACCTTGGGGTACAGAGGCGCCTCCAATGATTGGAGTCTTGTACTCCCAGACTATATCTCCGTCTTGAGTCATCTCATATGCATAGCCAAATCTCCCAACACAGACGAGCAAGTTTGTATTAGGCAGATACTGTAAGCTGGACAAGCCTGTAGAGTGCATGAGAGTACTATCCACAGGATGCTTTCTTGTGAGATCAAAGTCAGCTGGACCGAATGTATCTCCAGAAAATGCGTAACCCCAATCATACATATCCCAACCTGGATTCCAGATATTTACTGTACTGAAGTCTTCTCCTACTCTATTGTTGAATACTCCAATTTTTTTATACTGTGGATCGATTGGTGAGATATGCTCATCGATGAAGTGTGCATCGTGTTGGTACCAGAGTTGTTGATCATCGACAGTCCCTGAGTGGTATGCTGCTGGATTGCCCCATCTATACATCAGGTCACCTCCTCGACCACCTAATCCTCCGATGCTTGATGCAGCCTCGGCAGTAGTCGTAGAGTGATCTATTATCCATACTTCGTGGAAGTTGGGCACACTGATGAGTATCTGCGATCGATCTCTATCATAGTCTATAGAGTTAGAGTGCATCCAATCGGGATCTCCCGAACCGTCAAAATCATAGTTAATATCAATCCGCCATGGGTTGTCGGCGACGACTCCAAAATTAGGCTTAGTACTGTCGAAGTCTTGGATCAGGTGGTCCCATGTGTGCCACTCCCAGATGAACTCATCTGTCTCGGGGTCAATCTCGAAGATGAAATCAGGCCACATCTCTGCACTCTCGAGCACAGAAGTATCTCGACCTACAGCAATGACATCTTCTAGGCTTTTCTTCTCCCAAGCTATCGCGAGTATCGTCAACTTACCATCTTTGACGATCGGTGCTATATCGTGATGGAGTCTAAGACTATCACTATTCATTGTGAATTCCCAATTTATAGTATTGTCCCACTCTTTGATCATAATATTAGCGCCACCTCCACCGGCCCATATCCCATCAGACGAGAAGTCAGCAGGTCTAGAAGTCACCACTAGACGACCATCCTCGAGCAAGTACGCCATGTTACCAGGTCTGATGTCTTCATCACCTTCCCAAGTATGTACGATCTCACCACAATTATCTATCAAGTAGACATTAGGCTGATTATGTGGGTAGAAGAGATTATAACCATCAAATGAATTGAATGGGTTATATGAGAGTAGACCTACGGTATTCTGCGATTGGACGCTTGATGTAATGGCAAATAAACAGAGGATCGAAAAGAAAATATTTTTCATTCTGAGTTCTTTGGTTGATTAAAATTAAAATGAGGATTTCTCCCATATTCTTAGGCGTAAAGTTATGACATTTAGATTCTTTTACTGATCATTCAATCTAATTAAATCGTATTATTGTCGTGATGAACAAGCATTTTCTAATCATTTTGGTCGTTACGCTATTTTTAGGATTGATACCGACCTCTTTACTAGCAAGTAATAGTCAGGATCGCCTACCTCCGAGGGATAGTCTATCATTCTTAGCTGGATATCCACTTGCATTCTATCTCCCGGAGACAAGATTGGGGCTGGCTGCGGCTGGGATATATACCTTCCGATCTAATCAAAACGTCATCAATACAGCATCCAATATCCAAGTATTGCTAGGATATACCCTCAACAGACAGTTGCTGATCTTTACCTCATATTCCATTTTCCGCAAGGAGAATAAGCACTTTTTTGGCGGTGAACTCGGCTACTATGACTATTTCTACCCTTACTTTGGCGAAGGGAATGATACACGACTTACGAGTACCGAAGACTATTTTGTAAAGTTTCCGCGATTGAGGAGTCGATATCTCTTTAAGAATTCGCGAGACTTCTATCTCGGACCAGCTCTCCACCTCGAAGACTACAATATCTTCCAGACAGAGCCCAACGGCATCTTGGATAATAACATCTCTAATGGCAGCAATGGGAGCTCTGTCATGGGGATCGGTTTGAGTGCATTAGCAGACCGTAGGGATATCCAATTTTACCCTACTCAGGGTTACTTCCTGGATGCTTCGCTTCATTACTATAGGGGTTCCTATGATTCCTCACAAGTCGATTACTTAAGATTCTCGATGACCTACTCTCACTACCTTCCGGTAAATGACAAGTGCATCCTAGCTCTTAATCTGTTCCAAGAGATTGTTGGAGACAGTGCCCCACTACAGGAAAAAGCCCTCTTTGGTGGCCCTAAATATGCTCGAGGCTATGTCATCGGCAGATATAGAGATAATATCCAGACTGTCTTACAGTCAGAGTTGCGATTTCCACTTTTTTGGAGACTAAAGGGGGCTGCATTCCTCAGTGTAGGTAATGTAGCTGACCGATTTGCCAACCTCACACAGAATGTCAAAGTGAATTATGGCGTAGGACTCCGAGCAGTCATTAGCAAAACAGAACAACTCAATATCCGCATTGATTATGGTAGGAGCAATGAAGGTGGCAACTTCTATGTCACTATTGGTGAAGCCTTCTAAATTCGTCAGTCTCATTGATGATATCAGTCAGTGATCACCACGATTGGACAATCAATCAACTTACCCATCTCTGTTGGGTCACCGCCTTATAAGTCAATGTAATTTCCAATGTCAGCCGTCCAATCATAGTCTCCAAACTCTAGAGAATAGTCAGACTGATCACTTGTAATGACTCCTAGAGAGATGAGGAGTTTCTTCATGCCTGATTTGCCACCAAAATCTCCTCTAAACCAAGAAAACAATGGCGAAGTTGTAATAGTACCATCAGATACCTCAGTAACGGTTTCTAGATATTTTTTTGCCGAAAGGCTCAGCTGCTCATCTAGTCTGGAAGCTTCATAGATAGCTACCGGTGGACATGTTCTAGCCCCACAGTTAAGAGCAAAATGTACTCTACCCTCTCTCTTGGTATTTCTCAATTTCTTTTCCCAAGCAGGGACAAATAGGTCCTTGAGATAACCCAGTCCTAGCTTGACTCGACTATTGCGTATAATCCCATGTTCGATATCATCGAAGCTCATCATTACCCCTCCAATGTCTACAAATGGTTTGGTAAAAAAAGCATCACGATCTTCAAATTGGGTGATATCATCAATCAGGCGATGTTGTACAAGCGCATTATAGATATTCATCCAAAAAGCAAGCTTCTTATCAGATGTATTGAGACTAGAGGCGAGGGCATCGATCTCTAAGTCAGCCAATTGCCGAATAAAATCATCTGTATTCTCATTATTCTTCAGACTAATTAAGAAATTTTGAGACATTTGCACATCTGAATTAGGTGTATCATCGTAAATGATTTCGGTCTCAGTATGAGGTTGGCATCCCATCAGAAAGATTAAAATGTATAAATACTGCATAAAGAGTAAATAACTCAAGGAGGTAAATGGTTGCAAAGATAGGAGTATCCCTGATTATTCCGACATATAAAGAAGCTGCAAATCTTGGTAGGTTACTGCCATATCTCAGAAGGCATGCTCCACATGCATCACTAGAGATCTTAGTCATTGATGGCACCCAGACATGTAAGGAGTCACAAGCTCTCTGCCAGACTCATGATGCCAGATATATCATTGCAACTCAGTGTCAGAGATCGATTCAACTTGATCAAGGGGCAAGTGAAGCCTCTCATGATATTCTATTCTTCTTACATGCAGACGTAACTCCACCGACTGATTACTTTGACTTGATCATACAATCAATGAGTGAGCCGAACATTTGCGGATGCTTTAGTTACAGATTTGACTCAACGAGCAGACTCCTCGCTATCAATGCATCTACTACAAAAAAAGTAGGTCTATTTACTGGTGGAGGTGATCAAGGGCTTGTGATAACAAAGAAGGACTATAACAGACTCGGTGGCTATGACATCTCTGTGACATTTATGGAAGATTTTGAATTCTACGACCGAATCAAAGCCTCAAATCTGTCATTCATAATTATCAATGGGGAGTGTACTATCTCAGCCCGCAAGTATGAGAAGAATAGTTACTTGAAGGTAAATTTTATCCACTTCCTAATTTTTAGCGGATATAAGCTTGGCATTAGCTCCAATCGGCTAGCAAGTGCCTACAAAAAATGGATGAATTAGTGTACAATCTAATCAAATTCACAGTCTGATTGACTCCGTAAGTCAGATCTATTCGTGAGTTCTCCACAAACCATGTATTTTTGACCCATGTCATATTTAACTCAAGATACCATCGTCGCAATCAGTACTCCATCGGGTCCCGGAGCAATTGGAGTAATCAGATTATCTGGAAGCAATGCTATCTCCATAGCAGATGAAATATTCTACGGAGCCAACCTCCAAAAAGCAACAGCCAATACTGCTCACTATGGTAAAATCAAAACTGGAGATGGTACAATCCTTGACGAATGTGTAGCAACACTATTCAAAGCACCTAGGTCATACACTAAGGAAGATGTCATAGAGTTTTCATGTCATGGTTCTTCCTATATATTACAAGAGGTCATGAAGCTTATCCTCTCTAAGGAAAATGTACGCATGGCTGATCCAGGAGAATTCACTCAACGAGCATATCTCAATGGGCAGTTTGACCTCTCACAAGCAGAAGCTGTTGGTGATTTGATCGCATCAACACATGCTAGCTCACATGCCTTGGCAATGTCTCAACTCAGAGGAGGATTTTCCGCCCTGATCAGAGACCTCCGTGATCAACTTATAGAATTTGCCAGCCTCTTGGAGTTAGAAAATGACTTCGGAGAGGAAGATGTAGAGTTCGCTAACCGTGACCAACTCAAGACTCTGCTCACTACTATCCTAAAGTCTACCACACAACTTGCGAGTTCCTATGATCATGGGAATGCGATCAAAGACGGTGTCTCCGTAGCCCTGGTCGGTAGTCCTAATGTCGGCAAGTCCACCTTACTCAATGTCCTACTCAACGATGACAAAGCAATAGTATCAGACATCCCTGGCACTACAAGAGATGCCATAGAAGATACCGTAGTCTACGATGGAATAAAATTTAGATTTATAGATACCGCAGGACTGAGGGAGACAGACGATAGGATCGAAAATCTAGGAATAGAACGAACAAGAGAACATCTCACTAAAGCTCAGATAGTAATCTATGTAGATGAAGTCAATGACAACTTCCAAGACATCGTCAACAATTACAAGACCCTACAGATAGATCAATCACAAGAGAGCATCATAGTACTCAACAAAGCTGACACCTATGATCACACCTGTCACACCTATGATATCGAAGAGTCAGTCTCTACCCTACTCAATCGGACTCCCACACTGAGCATTTCTGCAAAAGAAAAGAGAAATACAGACAAGCTCATCCAACTCCTACTCGATACAGTAAGAAGAAAGCAAGAATTCTATGGCGACATCCTAGTCACTAATGTCAGACACCTTAACTGTCTCACTCTTGCCAACGAATCACTCACTCAATGTAAGATGGGCCTAGAATCTGGAGTCACCTCTGACTTCCTAGCAATGGACATCCGACATGCTAATCATCAGCTCTCAGAGATAGTTGGCGAGATTAGTACCGACAATCTTCTTGACTCAATTTTTAGTAATTTCTGTATTGGGAAGTAGGGTGTCTTCTTTTATTTGTTACTAGACTCTATATCATTACTTTATGAATAAACATTCTATTCATATTTGCCTTTATTTAGCTCTTTTCTGACTATCTTTGTTGCCCTAGTGTTGCCCAAAGTACTTTCTTGTTGCCATTTCTCATTTTTGTTGCCCAAAGGTGAGTTCTTGCTACAATCAGCTACAAAGAGCAACAATCAGCTACAACAAGCAACATTATGAGCAGTACGTTTCAATTACCAAAAAAGTGTGAATGCTGTAATAAAGTATTCATCGCTAAGACCACTAAGACTAGATATTGTAGTAGTAAATGCAATTCTAAGCACTATAAGCAACTCAAGCGAGAAGAAAAGATCAATGCATCTATGAAGCAAGACTTTGCAGAGGTGCAAAGTCAGCAAAGTTTGCAAAGTGGAGTGAATAACAATTTGGCTTCTAAAGATTACTTGAGCGTAAAAGAAGCCTGTCAGCTTTTAGGTGCTAGTCGATGGACCATCTATCGATTGATCTCATCTGAGACAATCAAGTCAGCAAAGTTAGGACGGAAGACAATTATTCCTAAAGTCGAAATTCAAAACCTTTTCAACTAATCACCATGACAGTAAAACTAAGACAACGAAAAAAGGGTGATAAGATAAGTCTATACTTAGACTACTATCACAATGGTAAAAGGACATATGAATATTTAGGATTGTATCTCATTCCTCCTGCGGAGAATGGATACTTGAGAAGAGATCAAACGGCAGAGAATAAAAAGACATTAGCATTAGCGGAAAGTATAGAAGCTAAGAGAAAATTAGAGATCAAAAATAACGATTATGGCTTTGCTGATCAATCGAGACTAAAGGCTGACTTTGTAGAATACATGAAAGGACTCGCAGATCAAAGAATGGCGAGTTCAGGTAACTATGGAAATTGGGATGCATGTATAAAACATCTTATCTCTTACAAGCCAAGAGGAATTGCATTTGATAGAGTGAATAAAGATTTTGTACAAGGCTTTAAGGATTATTTAGATTTCGATGCAAAGACAAAAAGTAAGAAAGGATTATCTCAAAATAGTAAGTACTCTTACTACAATAAATTCTGTGCAGCTTTAAAGCAAGCGGTTAAGGATGGGATAATAAGATCCAATCCATCAGAACAAGTCAACCGATTCAAACAGGCGGAGAGCCAAAGAGAATTTCTGACGCTAGAAGAATTAAAATCTTTAGCAAAAACACCAGCTGAAGATGAAAGACTCAAAAGAGCCTTTATCTTCTCATGTCTTACAGGTTTGAGATGGGGCGATGCTACAAGTCTTACTTGGGGTCAGATTCAATTCTCTAAAGACACTGGTCACTTTATTAGATTCCGACAAGAGAAAACTGATGGAGCAGAAACATTACCTATTGCAGAAGATGCTATGTCTATTATTGGAGATCCAGGAGAACCAACTCACAAAGTATTCAAAGGACTAAAGTATCATCATTGGGATAGACATAGTACTTACAGATGGATTACCGATGCAGGAATAACTAAACACATTACATACCATTGTTCACGTCATACGTTCGCTACATTGCAATTGACATTAGGAACGGATATGTATACTGTAAGTAAAATGCTTGGCCATAAAAATATAACTACTACTCAAATCTATGCTAAGATCATAGACCAGAAGAAAGTAGATGCAGTTAATCGAATAAATCTAGGACTATGAATTTGAATATTTATAACAGTATTCTTAGAGGTGCATTAAGACCTAGTATGATTACTCAAGAGATTGAAAAAAACTATAAAGAAAAACTTAGAACCATAAGTGGATTTACACTTCCTCAAACTGGCATCTCAACCTTTCACAATTACTTAATTGAAATTGTAGATCACAACGAATTATATATTGAAGATGGTCTTGAAATATTTCTAAATCAGAAACCGAGTAAGACAGAGCTTAACATAGAAAATCCAATTATCTCATATACCCTTGAAAATCCACTATCTACAACTAAGAGATTCTATCACATACTTTTGGCAAACGAGACTACTCGCTTGTCCAATAGGATTTATCAGGCCATGAACATGTCTATTTCTGACATAATCAAAAATGGAATTATAAATACCACCTTACGATCTATTAAAGCAACATTTACTGACCTAGTAGATGCGAAGAGTAATGCAAATGATGATTTGTCTACTTTTGTCTATAGCCAGTTGGAAGGTAGTTTGCTTCGGCTACTATTAGAAGTAGAAAGACTTTTCCCAGAATACATCACAAATTCAACTGATGAGTTTCAATTGTATGGCGAACTTTTACATTATGATTCAATTCCTGATCCACTACCTTATAGCGTAACCGATTATGGTCACACCATATTAGCCAACATTAATGGTAATACTCCTATAGCTAAATTTGAAGAAAGCAAATCATCACAAAGTGGATCGACAAAAAAGAGTGGAGTCGAATGGTTACGTTATATCAATTTTGATACTAATGTGGAAGGGCTGAAAGATCTGTTAAGTAGTCTAAAGGTTCTCAAATGCGTTGCTGATAATGTTGGGATAGTTGAATTTAAAAAGTTGTTTTCTGGAGAGGCTGTTGAAAACCCTATCATTTGGACTGGAAGTAAAGGAGATTTAAAGACCTTAATACTCGAACTAATTAGTCAAGGTAAAGTAGTAGAGCCATCCTACAAATGGAAAACAATGTCAAAGATTTTCATCCAATCCGATGGTTCTCCTTTTGACAATTCAATTAAGAACATTCCACCTACAGTCAAGAAACCCAAAATAGTAGCTGCCGTTTCTGCATTATAGCAAACAATGCCTTAACCCTGTACCCTCAACATTCTATTCCTTTATTTATTCTTTTATATAATAGCTTCCCATTGTTGCTATTGTTGGCAATCCAATGCCCTGTACCCTGTACACTGCCTATAGGTTTACACCTCATTTCTGCCCTCTTTTTGCCCTCAAATTTGGATCATAATTATTCGTAAACGATCTAAAATAAAGGCAAATGTCTACAGAAACAATGATCCTAGAAAAGCTCTCAATTATAGAGCAGAAGTTAGAAGAACAGAATCTTCTAAAGAAAGAAGTCCTCAATTTCAATGAGGCTATTAGGTACCTCGACATCTCAGCTTCTCATATGTATAAGCTGACAAGTCAAAAACTCATCCCTCATTTCTGCCCACAAGGAAAGAAGCTATACTTCAATCGTATAGAGCTTGATGAGTGGTTACAGAGAAATAGACAAGTCACAGAAGATGAGATAGAATCCATGGCTGCCAATTATATCATGAAGAATAAAAGGCAATAACCATGGGCTATTATCATCCACTAGACGAAAGGCTAGAGACGATCGAAGATCGACTCAATGACCTTACTCTGATGCTCAAAGAAAAACAAAGGACTAATCCTGAAGAAGTATTCTTTGATACTCAAGAGTTTCTACAAGTCATGAATGTCAGTAAAAGAACCGCCCAATACTGGCGAGACTCTGGGCTAATTGGCTTCTGCCAAATAGGTCATAAAATTTACTACCGACTAAGTGACATCAATCTTTTTCTGAACAATCATTTCCAACCAGCTAAAGCGGTTGTGAAATCCAAATAACATGAAGTATGGCTTCTTCAAGTATATTCAAAAATTTCAAAGACCCTATTGAAACAAAAGGGCTCCTCATGATGATGAAAGACATCATTGGGGGTAAGTATAAAGAACAGGTATTGCTTGCAAGACAAGCATTGCAAGAAGGTAATAAAGAACTGTATGACAAGTTAAAAAGAAAGCTACCAGCGTTCACACCATCAGGAGTATTTGAGGGAGGTAGAAAAATGGAATATCTAAAAATGTATAGTGGCTTTGTTCACTTAGATTTTGACAAGTTATCTCCAGAAGAAATGGTGGTGGCACAAGGAAAATGTAAGTCTGACAATTACACCTTCGGTGTATTTATCAGTCCAAGTGGCAATGGATTTAAAGTACTTATTGAAGTTAATTCTCTTGTAGAGGATCATAGTACAGCTTATCAAGCTGTTAGTGAATACTATCAAGAGCTTACAGATATTCAGCCTGATCCATCATGCAAAGACGTAACTCGATTATGCTTTGTATCATATGATTCAGATGCTTACTATTCTATTACTTCTAAGAAATTTGAAGTTGTACAACCAGTTTCTTTATTGACTCCAGTAGCTCCACCAATTCCTATTATAGAAGAAGGAAAAGCAGTTGAGTTTCATGAGACTACTTTTGATAAGTGTGTTGATTTCACTAATAAGAAAAGTACATATTCTGAAGGTAATAGAAACAACTACATCTATCTTCTAGCTAGTAATTGTAATCGAATGGGGATTCCTCAAGATCAAGCTCTAGCGATGATTACAACAAAATATGATCTACCAGTTAGAGAAATAGAATCCTCGATAAAGAGTACTTATAATAACAACTTACATGAATACAAGAAGTTTGATACGAAGTCTTTGAAGTCAAAGCGAGTACCTAAGTCCAAAGAAGATTATCTAAAAAGCACTCCTAAAGTAGAACCAGCATTATATGATATGATGCCTGAGATTATAAGAAGAGGTGCAATGGCTTTTGATACTGATAGAGAACGAGACGTTTTCCTTACAGGACTACTTCCCATCATTAGCGGCTTAATACCCAATGTAGAAGGATTATATATGAGAAGCCGAGTATTCCCTAATCTATTCTCTTTTGTGATTGCTCCAGCTGCAAGCGGTAAAGGTGCCATGAAGTTCGCTAAAGCTATTGGAGATAAATGTCAAGAAGTCATACTAGAGCATAGTAAGAAAGCTCAGAAAGAATACGAATTGGAATTAGATAATTACAAAAAGCAGAAAGGTAAAGATGGAAGTGAGCATCTTGAGAAGCCAGATGAACCACCGTTCAAAGTTGTTTTTATCCCTGCCAATACAAGTTATGCAATGATCTTATCTCATATACAAGATAATGGTGGAGAAGGCATCATATGTGAAACTGAAGCTGATACTATGGGAAATGTCATGAACAAGGAATGGGGAGGATATAGTGATCTTCTAAGAAAAGCTTTTCACCATGAACGAGTAAGTGTATCTAGAAAAACTGATAAGGAATATATTGAGATTGAAGAACCGAAATTATCAATAGCTCTATCTGGTACTCCTGGACAAGTGACTGGTCTTATCTCATCGGCAGAAGATGGACTATTCAGTAGGTTTATGTTTTATGCATTTAAGGTTGATCAGCATTGGATAGATCCATCTCCTTATGGCAACAGCATTAATCTCAATGATCACTTCCAAGGTATATCTGAAGAAGTATTCAATCTGTTCAATTTCCTAGCCAGTCAGAAAACGACTATTACTTTATCTCAAAATCAATGGCAAGAACTGAACGAGGTAATGAAGAAGTCACTTCATGAAGTCGAATATTACACGGCAGAAGAAGCTACAAGTATTGTAAAAAGACTAGGATTGATTACTTATAGGATTTGTATGATTTTCACAGCGTTGAGGAAGTTTGAGAATGGTGAGGCTACAGAGACTGTCCAATGTACCAACGATGACTTTGATATAGCTATTCATTTAGCTCAAGTGTATTTAGATCATGCGTTACTTATGTACACTAATCTTCCATCAAATGAGAGCACTGAGATCATCAAGCCAGGTTCTATCAAAGAGGTGCTTTGGGATAGACTACCCACTAGTTTTCAGCGTAAAGAGGCAATATCCGCAGCTTCTGATTTAGACATATCAGAACGATCTGTTGACAACTTCCTGAAAGGTTTATTAGGATCACAGCTTACTCAACCCAAAGCTGGTCATTACAACAAAGCCTAATACACATTGCTTTTATTTATCATTTGTTTTCTTATATTTGCCATTATTTGTCTATACAAATTATTGTCATATGATCTTTGGTAATCACATTAGACAGCTGAGAGAGGAAAGTAACCTTGTATTGCGAGAAGTAGCGGCACAACTAGAAATAGATACTGCCACCATGTCCAAGATTGAGTTGGGACTACGGTTTGCAAGAAGAAAACATATTCCTCTGTTAGCTAAGTTATTGAATTGCTCAGAAGAGGAGCTACAAAAGAAGTGGCTGGCTGATAAAATCTATCAGTTACTCGAAGATGAGAAATTAGGTTATGAAGCTTTAAAAGTGGCAGAGCGAGTATTAGAGTACGATAAAACAAAGACAGATAAAAATTAACACTTATGAGAACAACTGATTATCAGACAAATACGAACTTATATATAGCTATGTTTGTTTTACTGTTGCATATATGCCACAAAATTGCATATCTTTGCATCAATAAAACTCGCCAAGCTTCTCGTAAGATCAGCTCATTTGGGCGAGTTTTCGCTTTTATAGAGGTTCCGTTATCAACTATTCCTTCAGCTTCAAACGGAACTTGTGAATTACTCTAAGCCAGCTATCACCATACTAGATCAGATTGCCAAACTCAAAGCAAGAGGACTTCGCTTTGACGATGAAACATTGGCAGAAAGCTATCTTTCTAACATTAGTTATTATCGACTTAGAGCATATACCTACCCATTTCAAGACAATAGCCATCCTGATCATCCATTTACAACAGACATATCATTCGAGGAGATCATAAAACTATATGTATTTGATAGAAAATTGAGAATCCTAGTTTTTGATGCTCTAGAGAAAATCGAAATATCATTTAGAACACAGCTTATTTATCACTACTCATTAGCTTACGGAAGTCAGTGGCCCATAGATAGGTTACTCTATAAAGATGATAGGAGATTTAGACGTATCCTGGATAAGTTGCGAAAAGAGATAGGTAGATGCAATGAAACATTTCTTGATCATTACAATAAGAAATACACCTCTCCACTTGATCCACCCGCATGGATGAGTATTGAGGTGGCTAGTTTTGGATTACTGTCTATTATGTTTTCCAATCTTAAAGTAAGTTCCGAAAAGAATATAATTACCAATTATTACGGAGTAAAAAGAATAGGATTAATTGAGAATTGGCTACATAGCTTTTCCAATATTAGAAATATATGTTGTCATCACGGCAGACTATGGAATAGAAGGCTTACAACAAGAATATCATTACCCAAAAAGACAAACAATCTTTTTGTAGAAAATAAACACATCCTTGATTACAAGATATATGCTGCCTTGTGTTCGATGGAATATATACTACGAATCATCAGCCCAAGTAGTACTATCAAATATCGATTGATCGACCTTATAGATAGTCAGCCTTTTTCTCAAGAAAAGGAAATGGGATTTCCTACGAATTGGAGAGAAGAAGAGTTTTGGAAAGATGATAGACCAGCAACAGTAAATACTACAAAGACAGAAGAAGAATGACCAGCATAAACTACCATAGCAGATGAGGACTTAAAACAAATACTATAGAAAACACTATCGCCAATGCAACATCTAAAACTCAATATAATACCGTTCGAACATATAGATCCATATATCTCAATAAGTATATGGAAAGAGGAATCTGATGGAGCATTTAAAATTCATAGATCACTATTTAGTAGATACTTCTGGAGTGAATTTTCTTTAGAATTTTCAGACTACAAGCATTTGTATGTCTCATTTTCAGTAGTCGATAGTGCGGATTATATAGAAAGAGTAAAGCTTGATGATAATTTTGGACTAGCTAGATTCTATTGTAATCTTAGAATTAAGGAATACTTCGAAGGACAAGAAATTATCGCTAGAATAAACTTTATCAAGAACGTAGAGGTATGGATAGCAGATGAAGCACTAAGCAATAATAATTATATTTCATATAAGCGATTTTCTTTTAAATACCAATTTAGAAGAGTGTCACCTGCAGCTGAGTTATTAGTGTCATTTGATGGTGTCTCAAAAGTATTCAGAAAGAGTCTCGCTGACATTGATGATATACCTGTTGAAAAATATTCAAGAGTTGTACACAAGACAAAAGTGTTCAAATACGACAAGCTAGAAAACGAACAGAAACAAAATCTTGAATTAATATTTCCTTTACTGAATAATGAAATTAAACAGTTTCTCAATATTCCATTTAAACTTGGCAGACCTGAAAATAAGTATCCAAAATACTTTAAGTACATTAATGATTTTATTACCACATATCTCATCACTGATACTTTCAAAGAGATAATAGATATTCCTGACCAGGATTATTTATTGACATATCCAGAAGATCGAGTACTGAATACTGAGTACAAATCTAATTTACTTAGTTTCAATGGTGGTACTGACGTCAACCCTTACAATGGCATTAAGAATAAAGGGCCAAAAGAGACTTCACCACATAATAAGGTGATCTTCTTTATGATCTTCCACCAAGAGGATACGAATGTTGCTAAGCAGCTTAACAACGTCATGACCAACGGTATAGGTCACTTTAGAGGATTGAAGAATTTTATTAAGCAGCCATACACAACTGAGCATAATGGAAGTTTAAGATTTTCTAATATGGACACATTAATCACAGATTTAAAATCTTTTTTATTGGCAAAAGAGTTTGTAGAAGATGCTAGGTATGTAGCATTATATATTACACCAATTACAAAGTGGGATTCTAATGTTCAGCACAGAGAAATATATTTTAAAGTCAAAGAGCAACTATTAAAAAGTAAGATTACTTCTCAAGTTATGAGAAGGGAGACTATCATGGATGAGAACTTCAAATACTCTCTTCCTAATATTGCTGTTGCTCTTCTAGCCAAATTAGACGGTATCCCTTGGAGATTAGATAGACAGCCTTCAGATGAACTTATAATAGGTATAGGAGCCTTCTCACCTCAGAAAGCTAAGACTAAATATTTAGGAAGTGCATTTTGCTTTACTAATGAAGGTAAGTTTCATGGTTTTGATTGCTTTACATCCAATGAAACATCTTTACTTGCTCATTCTATTCAGACAGCAATACTACATTATCTTGAAGACCATCAACATGCAACTAGATTAATAATTCATTACTATAAAGACATAAGCCAGAATGAGATCAAGCCTATCACTGACATGCTCAGAGAGCTTGGGTTAGATATTCCAGTAGTAGTAATTACCATTAATAAGACAGTGAGTGAAGACATTGTAGGATTCGACATTAATAGTCCTCAGCTCATGCCATTCAGTGGTACTATCTTGAAAGTAGGTTATGTAGAATACTTGCTATTTAATAATGCGAGATATACCAGCTGGGGAAAAGAAGTAAAATCATCTATACCAGATAAAGTAAAGGATTATCATTTTCCTATTAAGTTATCATTCTATTCTACAGAGGATGATTACTTCGAGGATCGTAAAGTTGTAGTTAAGTTAATTGATCAAGTTTATCAGTTTAGTCGAATGTATTGGAAATCAGTATCACAACAAAACCTACCGGTTACAATCAAATATCCTGAGATGGTAGCTCAAATATTTCCTCACTTTGAAGATCCAAAGATTCCTGATTTTGGAAAAACAAATTTATGGTTTTTATAATTATTCTATGACAGATATATTTAAAATAAAAGAACTTGCATCTACTCCAGTTAGAGTTTTGGTGTATGAATATTTGAACGAACATCAAAAAGCTTTATCATTAAAATACATTGAGTCAGACTTATATGACTTAGACCGTAGTTCAATATTTAGAACACTCAAGACCTTTGTAGACCATAAGATAGTCCATACTATTCATGATGGTTCAGGCTCAGTCAAATATGCATTATGTCAAGAGGGTTGTAATTGTGACCCTTCTGATTTACATTTTCATTTTTATTGTACTACGTGTGAAGCTACTTATTGTCTTCTTGATCTTCCAGTTCCTTCGGTTTCTTTACCCACTGGATTTGTTATTTCACAAGCCAATATGGTACTGAGTGGATTGTGCAATAATTGTAATTCTTAAAACCAATGCAATAAAGTTGCACCTAACTAATATGATCTTTGTGTTTTTATAACTAAAGATCAATCATATGCGGTTACTATATCTCACTTTATTGCTACTCATCCCATTTATTACTAATGCACAAGGTCTTGATTTATCTATTACTGTCTTAGGTGATGATGAACCAATTATCGGAGCAACCATTTATATACCAATTTTGGATAATGGTACAGTTACAAATATTGATGGTAAGGCTACAATATCTAATGTGACTCCAGGTACATATGATCTTGAAATATCCTATATTGGTTATGAAGGTATCGATACTACTTTAATAGTTGCTACAAATAATAAAACGTTTATCTTTTACCTAAATCAGGGTGAGAATGAATTAGATGAAGTCGTTGTAAAATCCACACGTAGTACTCGAACAATACGGAATATACCTACTCGGTTAGAGTTTATTGGTGGTGAAGAACTAGAAGAAAAAGCTATCATGAATGCACCCAATATTTCGATGGTGCTAAGAGAAAGTACAGGGATACAGATTCAACAGACAAGTCTAAGTAGTGGCAACAGAAGTATTAGAATACAAGGGCTAGATGGCAGATATACCCAATTGTTGAAAGATGGTTTCCCATTGTACGGAGGCTTTTCTGGTGGCTTGAGTATTATGCAAATTCCACCTTTAGATTTAGCTCAGTTTGAAATAATCAAAGGTAGCTCTTCTACACTTTATGGCGGTGGTGCCATAGCTGGCTTGGTAAATATGGTTTCTAAGAGACCCGACAAAGATCCAGAGGTTAATATTTTACTTTCTCAAACCCATACAGGTGGTAGTACAGGGAATGTTTTTTATAGTAAGAGGAAAGAAAAAATAGGTTTCACATTATATGGTGCAGCTCATTATAATTCAGCTTACAATCCTGACGATGACAATTTTACCAATATCCCTTTTACTAAATCTTTTTCCCTTAATCCTAAAATTTTCTACTATCCGAATGATAATTCTACCATTTGGTTAGGTGTCAATGCAACCACAGATACTAGAGAAGGTGGTGATATAAGTGTAGTAAAGAATGGTATAGATGCAGAGCATCAATATTTTGAAAATAATAATTCAAATAGGATCAGCACACAATTTGCTTACGAGTCTAAATTATCAAATAATCAAAGCATAGAATTAAAGAATAGTGTAGGATACTTTTCACGTAAGATCAGCCTGCCTGATTATATTTTTGATGGAGATGAAATAAATTCTTTTACAGAGTTTAACTATGCTAGAAATGGCAAAAGTATGGATTGGATAGTAGGAGCAAATCTTTATACTAATTCATTTCAAGAGAATACAGATATTTCACCAAGAGATATGAATCAAACCACCGTAGGTGTTTTTGTAAACAATACTACGGATTTGAGTGATAAGTTAATACTAGAATCAGGCTTCAGAACTGACTATTCGGAAAATTGGGGAGTATTTCCATTGCCCAGAGTATCATTGTTATGGAAAGCAAATAATAAGTTTTCTACTCGTATAGGAGGTGGACTTGGGTATAAGATACCAGACATGTTTACCGAGGAAGCAGCGACTCTTAACTTTCGCTCTGTGTTACCTATCAGTGTAGATAATCTTAATGCAGAAAAATCATTTGGTATAAATCTGGATTTCAACTATCGAACAGCAATTACAGATCATCTATTTTTCTCAATAAATCAGCTGTTTTATAATACCGAAATTTCGAATGCATTACTCTTAGAAGCAAGCTCACCCACAACTTTTTCTTTTAGTAATGCAGGTGACAATATTCAGAGTCTCGGTTCTGAAACTAATATAAAACTATCATATAAAGACTTTAGATGGTTTATAAATTATGCCTATATCAACGCTAAACTAAATTATCTTCCAGACAATCCGCAAAAACCTTTGACACCAAAGCACAACGCTGGTACAGTGTTAATGTATGAAAACGAGGATTGGCGGATAGGTTATGAAGTGTACTATACAGGAAAACAAAACCTGTCTAGTGGATCTCAATCGACTGACTATACGACTATGGGACTATTAGTTCAAAAGCATTTTGAATGGGGAAGTCCCTTTGTTAATTTCGAGAATTTTACGGATATAAGACAGAATAGATATACTCCTGAGGTATTAGGGACTGTTCAAAATCCAGTGTTTCCAGAAATATATGCACCTACTGATGGTTTTGTTTTTACAATTGGAATAAATATTAAGCCTTTTGGTAGAGAAGAATGTAGTGATGGTTGTCATGCAGAATAATCAAATTCTATGGTGACTAGATAATAAAATAATCTTACAAAATGAAGAAGTCATCTTTCAAGATTACACAGTTGGATTGTCCATCAGAAGAGAACATTATCAAGTTGAAACTTTCACAGTTCACTTCAATAAAACATTTGAACTTTGATATTGCCAATCGCATGTTGGAAGTCTATCATGAAGATAACCTTGAGTTAATAGAACTGGCTCTTAACGAATTAAACCTTGGTTCTACTTTAGATAACTCAGTTGTTTCTTCAAAAAATATTTTTAATAAAGAGGATGATCAAAGTAAAGTGCTGTGGACGGTATTACTTATAAATTTTTTATTCTTTATTATTGAAATCACGACTGGTCTCATCTCTCACTCTATGGGCCTAGTTGCAGACAGTTTAGACATGCTTGCTGATGCATTTGTTTATGGCATTAGTTTGTTTGCAGTAGGAGGCACTATAGCTCGTAAAAAGAGCATTGCTAGGATTGCAGGGTTTTTCCAGATTACATTAGCTATTGTTGGTTTTATTGAAATATTGAGACGATTTATTACAGGTGACCACCTTCCAGATTTTAGTACAATGATTATTGTTTCGTTTATAGCCCTATTTGCAAATGGATATTGCTTATACCTTTTGCTGAAATCCAAAAGCAAAGAGGAAGCTCATATGAAGGCAAGTATGATTTTTACTTCTAATGACATTATTATTAACTTAGGAGTAATTTTCGCTGGTGTTTTGGTATTTGCTACAAATACTCGTTTTCCTGATCTATTTATAGGCTCACTTGTTTTTGTTCTAGTCTTACAAGGGGCGTTTAGAATATTGAAATTGAGTCAATAGTATTTTTTATTATGACAATACCTCAACCCTCCGTAATGCAACATGATTTCACTAACTTTTACATATCTTTGCATCATTGAAGTGGATAACATACATATTACTCATAGTCATTTCGGCTCTTGCCTTTATTCCATGTAGCGATGGTGTGGAATGTATAGACGATATGGAACAGTCCTCTCACGATCATTCTGATCATGAGGATCACTGTACACCATTTTGCAGTTGTGCTTGTTGTGGATCTATCGCAACTGTTCCAACATCCACTTATCCATTAACTGGTGTTTCAGATTTAGGTTCACTTTATCAAATCAGATATAATCAGATTTATTCATTTGATTATTTGAATGCTGTTTGGCATCCACCGACATACAGTTAAGAAATTTTCATAGGATATCTATGTCCTATCTATTTGTATTTCTTAACTTTTACAATCACATTTTACATGTTTGACAATATAATTGCTTATTCCGTTAGGAATAAGTTCGTAATCGGTCTGTTTACCGCAGCCCTTGCCTTGTGGGGTATTTATTCCCTCAAGCAGATTCCAATTGATGCAGTGCCTGACATTACCAATAATCAAGTACAGATCATCACCATTTCTCCGACTTTGGCTACTCAAGAGATAGAGCAATTTATCACTACACCTGTAGAGCTGGCTGTCCAGAGTCTGCAAAGGACCGAAGAAATCAGATCCATTTCTAGATTTGGGCTTTCAGTAGTTACCGTTGTTTTTGATGAAGGCTATGACATATACTTGGCTCGGCAGTTGGTCAATGAAAAACTCAAAGAAGCTGAAGAAGATATACCTGATGGTCTCGGTACTCCTGAGATGGCACCTTTGTCTACTGGGCTAGGTGAAATCTATCAGTATGTCGTCCGTCCAGAAGAAGGATTTGAGAGTAAATATTCCCCAACAGAATTACGAAGTATGCAGGACTGGATAGTCACTCGTCAGCTTCTAGGTATAGAAGGAGTGGCTGAGGTCAATTCTATGGGAGGATTCCTCAAACAATATGAAGTAGCCGTAGATCCAGCACTACTCAAATCTAGAAGTATCAACATCACTGATATATTCTCAGCACTAGAAAAAAGTAATGAAAACACTGGAGGAGCATACATCGAGAAGAACTCAAGTGCCTACTATATTCGTTCTGAAGGTTTAGCCAGATCTCTAGAAGACATTGGAAACATTGTAGTCAGTGATCAAGGTAATGTACCTATCTTGGTCAAAGATGTAGCTACAGTTCAGTATGGCAAAGCACCTCGGTATGGAGCGTTGGTAAGAGATGGTAAAGAAGTCGTAGGTGGTAAGGTCATGATGTTCAAAGGAGCTAACTCTGCACAAGTGACCGAGATCGTCAAAGAGCGAGTCATTCAGATCCAAAAATCACTTCCTGAAGGTGTAGTTATAGAGCCTTACTTGGTAAGAGATAAACTAGTAAGTACAGCAATCGGTACTGTGAAAAAGAATCTCCTAGAAGGAGGTCTTATTGTCATCTTCATTCTTGTATTACTTTTGGGCAATTGGAGGGCTGGTCTTGTCGTCGCTTCTGTCATACCTTTGGCTATGTTATTCGCCATATCCATGATGAATGTACTAGGCATATCTGCCAATCTGATGAGTCTCGGAGCCATAGATTTTGGACTCATAGTAGATGGTGCTGTGATTATAGTAGAAGCCATTGTCCATCGACTCCAAGTCAATAAAGCGGGTCTTTCACTAACCCAGAAACAAATGGACGATGAAGTCATTACTTCATCACAGAAGATTAGAAATTCAGCGGCATTTGGAGAGATCATCATTCTACTGGTCTATATTCCTATTCTTGCTTTGGTCGGTATCGAAGGAAAGATGTTTAAGCCAATGGCACAGACTGTTATGTTAGCTATCGCTGGAGCACTCATTCTTTCATTAACTTATGTACCTATGATGGTAGCCTTGGTTTTGAAGAAGGAAATCATCAATAAGCGAACATTAGCAGATAAGATTATTTCATTTTTCCAACGATTATATACTCCTATTCTCAATGTGGCATTACGATTCAAAACCATATTCGTAGGAGTCACATTTGCAATTTTCATATTGAGTCTAGTGGTTTTTAGTCGCATGGGTGGAGAATTTATTCCTACTCTAGAAGAAGGAGATCTAGCTATGCAGCATATCCTTCCTCCAGGTAGTTCGCTATCTCAAAGTGTTGAGACGGCCAAGATGATTCAAAACAAATTATTAGAAGACTTCCCAGAGATAATAGATGTAGTTGCTAATATTGGTTCTGCAGAAATTCCAACTGATCCTATGCCGGTAGAGATTGCCGATTATGTATTGGTAATGAAACCCAAAAGTGAATGGACTTCTGCCAGTACCAAGCAAGGCATGTTTAACAAATTAGAAGAGGCGTTGCACAGTATACCAGGTGTAGGTTTTGAATTTTCACAGCCGATCCAACTTAGGTTCAATGAACTCATGACAGGATCCAAAGCAGACATTGCCATCAAGTTATTTGGCGAAGACTTAGATCAACTATATCAGAGTGCTATAGAGGCAGAAAAAGTCATCAGTAAAATAGATGGTGTAGGTACGGTAAATGTAGAACAGACCATCGGAATGCCTCAGATCATGGTTTCCTATGATTACCAGCGAATGGCACAGTACGGATTGCATATTCGAGAGGTCAATCAAGTCATTCGTTCTGCCTTTGCAGGCGAAAAGGCTGGGATCATCTACGAAGGTGATAAGCGATTTGATCTCGTAGTAAGACTAGCTCAGGAAAACAGATCAAGCATAGAAGACGTCAAAAACCTATTTGTAAATCTTAGTGATGGCAGTCAAGTACCACTTACTTCAGTAGCAAATATTGACCTCATCAATGCTCCTATGCAGGTTTCTAGAGAGAATACGAATAGAAGAATTGTCATTGGTGTAAATGTAGGTGATACGGATGTAGAGTCATTGGTGGAGAATATTCAATCACAATTGGATGCAAAAGTAAATCTGCCAGTGGGTTATTACTTCACCTATGGTGGTCAATTTGAAAACCTCAAAGCGGCCAATGCAAGACTAGCAATAGCACTGCCTATGGCATTGGCTCTCATTTTCATTCTATTGTTTTTCACCTTTGGTTCGACATCGCAAGCGGCTTTGATTTTCACGGCCATACCATTATCTGCCATTGGAGGAATCTGGGCACTTGAGCTCAGAGGACTGCCTTTCAGTATCTCTGCAGGCATTGGATTCATCGCTTTATTTGGTGTAGCCGTATTGAATGGAATCGTCCTTATCGGATATTTTAATCAACTCAAAAAAGAAGGCATGACAGATATAATGGAAAGAATTATTACTGGAACGAGAGTACGTCTTAGACCAGTCATTATGACTGCATCGGTAGCTTCTCTTGGATTTTTACCTATGGCTTTATCAACTTCAGGTGGAGCTGAAGTTCAGCGACCATTAGCCACTGTGGTGATAGGTGGATTGTTAACGGCTACCTTTCTTACACTTGTCATTTTACCGATACTCTATTATTGGTTAGAACGATGGAATAACAGAAAAGGTGCAAAGAATAACATAGTAAAAGGAAGTGCACTGACGATTTTATTATGTATCGGAATGTTCTCATCTATGCAAGCACAAGAGCGAGTAATCGACTTAGAGGCTGCGATAGAAATTGCTATATCCAATCATCCAGATATAATGGCAGCTGAACTGGACGTAGCTAGAAATCAGTCACTCCAAAATCTGAAATATAACTTGGGTAATACGGATATTAGCTACCAAGGAGATGGTCTTTTTGACACTAACTTTGGTCAGCAAGTGAATCAACTCGGCATTGTTCAGAATATACCTCATCCAAGTGTGACGAGAGCACAGAACAAGCTGCAAGATGCTTACACCACTAAGAGTAACACAGAGAAGAAAATTAGTGAAAACGAACTCAAATGGAAGGTGAAACAATTGTACTTCGATATTCAATATAATTACGAGATCAGAAAACTATACACCAATCTTGCAGATACCTATAGTGAATACGTTAGCAAAGCCGAAGTGAGGGTCAATGCTGGTGCAGCTAATCCGATAGAGGCACTTACACTTAAGTCGAAATGGCAAGAGTATCAGCTTCTGTTAAGTCAGACTTCAATTGGTTTAGAAAATATGCAAAAGCAATTTCAGGTCCTACTTAATACAACGGAACAAGTCACTCCTGCGGAAAGCCTAGATGCTATTGCTTTTACTCCATCTGCGGATACTGAGAACAATCTTCTCTTAATCCAAAGCCAACAGGACATAGCAATAGAGTCAGCAAAAATAGAAACGATGCAGTCGGCTTTAAAACCCAACTTCTCATTCGGATATGCAGCCCAAAGATTCAACGAAGGTGGATGGCTCAGTGCCGCAGAAGTAGGTGTATCATTACCACTCTTTAATGGACAAGCAAAGAAAAGAATAGAAGCTCAAAAAGTACAGCTCGATATTGGAAATTATAAATACGAGAGTCGGTTACTTAGTCTTAATCAAGAACGTTTGCAATTGCAATCGAGGATAGATCTATATAAGAACGGCATGACTTTTTACGAAGATCAGATCAATACTATAAATCCTGAGATGCTACGAATCAGCAATCTGAACTATAAAGCAGGTCAGCTTTCTTATCTAGAGTTATTGAATACGCTAGAGTTACTTTCTAACAATAACAAGAATTACTGGGAGCAGATACGAGCTTATAATAAAGCAGTGACAGACTACCAATATCTTACTAATCAATAAACAATAATACAATGAATCTTATCAAATATATATCAATAGTTGCCCTTACTACGCTGTTCTTATCCTGTGGACATAATCACAAAGAAGGTGACGGCCATGATCATGGCGATGGTCACGATCATTCTTCACATGCTGAATCTGAATCTGATGGCCACGATGACCATGGACACGAAACTCATGAAGAAGGCGGTCTTCATCTTTCGCTAGATCAAGCCAAGACGGTAGGATTGAAGTTTGGCGATTTCTCATCCATCAAAGTAAATGACTACGTGAAAGCAACTGGTGTTCTAGGGCTTCCTGCCAATGCCCACTCATCGATCTCTGCCAAAGCAAGTGGCATCATACGTGGTACTAAGAAATTTGTAGAAGGCGGTTATGTCAAAAAAGGTGAATTGATAGCCCATCTAGAAAATCCAGACTTCATCGTAATACAACAAGAATATCTTGAAATACAAGCAGAGTTGGCATTGCAAAGACTAGAAGTGGATCGTCAAAAGACTTTAGTAGATGGAAATGCTGGTATAGAAAGAGACCTGCAACGAGCAGAAGCCAAAGCAAAAATATTGTCTACCAAAGCATCTGGGATATCTAAGCAATTAGAATATTTAGGCATTGCTACCGTTGACCTTACCCCCAATAACATTCGTGATCGTATAGCCATTACTTCACCAACTGGTGGATATATATCTACGATAGATTTTCATAATGGAATGTATGCAGAGCGATCCACGACGCTGATGGATATCATTTCTTCACAGCACCTTCACTTAGAGTTAGATGTCTTTGAGAATGATATTGCTAAAGTGAAACAAGGACTTAAAATTTCATATAGCGTTCCAGCATTAGGCAACAAAATGTTCGAAGGGTCCGTAAACGTCATAGGGAAAGAATTTAATGGTCAGGCAAAAACAGTAAGAGTTCACGGACACTTAGAGGGAGATAAACCTCAGTTTATTAAAGACCTTTTTGTAAATGCTAAAATATGGCTAACAGACAGTACGGTAGATGCTTTGCCAGAAAAAGCAGTGATTACTGACGGTGCCACTTCATTTATCTTTGTAGCCAGTGATGATCCTAATGCAGAAGAAATAGAATTTGAAAAACTTTCAGTTATTCCTGGTAGTACAAGTGACGGATACACAGCTGTAAAATTGGTAGATCCTATCCCAGCTGGAATGAAAATCGTCACAGAAGGGGCATACTATATCTATGCACAATCGAAGGTCGGTGAATTAGCTCACGAACATTAAATTTATCACAATGATCTTATTTATCTATTTTCTGATTTACTTCTTCTTAGTCTTTGTACTGAGATCATTTCTACTTTGGAAAAAGACTGGTGTCAATCCGCTGACTTTCAACAAAGGAGATGATGCTCACGGTTACAATGGTAAGGTATTCGGTATTATCTCTTTTATAGAATTGATTGTAGTTTCTATCTATGCATTCATACCATCTCTGCATAATTACCTTCTACCTTTTTGGTATATCGAAAATGAGAGTTTACAGTATGTTGGGTGGGCATTATTGATTTTGTCATTAGTCATGGTCTGGGTAGCTCAATCTAATATGCGAGAGTCTTGGCGTATTGGCATCGATGAAGAAAACAAAACAGAACTCATCACAGGTGGCTTTTTTGCCTTCTCTCGCAATCCGATTTTCTTGGGAATTATGATTGCCAATGCTGGACTATTTCTAGTCTTGCCCAATGCCTTCACTTTGTTGATTATTTCTTTATCAACCATTTCTATCAATACTCAGATCAGATTAGAAGAAGAGTTTCTTAAGAAAGAGCATGGGGAACAATACCTCAATTATAGAAGTAAGGTCAATCGATGGTTGACGTTAAAATAAATAAAAATGAAACACGAACACAAATACGATACAAGTGGAAAAAGAATCTGTTGTTCACTTGAAGAAAAAATAGACTTAGCTTCATCACCACCAGAACTATTATCCTCTCATGATGAGCACAATGAGCATGCTGGGCACGATCACTTTTCTGATGATCATGAAAGTCATGATGACGAGCATAATCATGAAGACTTCGGTAAAGCTCCAGCGATCATTAGCTTTGTGCTATTGATGCTTGGATTAGCATTAGACCACATTATACCCAATGAGTTCTTTGAAGGCTACATTCGATTGGCTTGGTATATTGCAGCCTATCTTCCTGTAGCCTACGCTGTAATCAGAGAAGCTATCGAGGCATTGGGCAAAGGTGAAATATTCACAGAGTTTTTCTTAATGAGTATTGCTACATTAGGTGCATTCGCAATAGGTGAATATCCTGAGGGAGTAGCCGTAATGCTATTCTATGCAGTAGGAGAATTATTCCAATCTGCAGCTGTAAAAAGGGCTAAAAATAACATTACAGCGTTATTAGATGTACGACCCAAAATAGCAAGTGTCTTCAGAGCAAATCAATACTCAACAGTAGATCCCAATGAAGTACAAATCGGAGAAATCATACAAGTGAAAGTAGGTGAAAAGATTCCATTAGATGGTACTCTAATCAGTAAGAAAGCAATGGTAGACACTGCGGCAATCACTGGAGAAAGTAAACCTTTGGTAATAGACAAAAATGAAAACCTATTGGCAGGGTCTATCAATCTTTCAGAAGTCATAGAAATCGAAGTGACCAAAGTATTTAAAGATAGTTCTATCTCTAGAATACTTGAATTGGTCCAGAATGCAACAGCCAAAAAAGCAAAAACAGAATTACTCATTAGACGATTGGCTAAGATATATACACCTATTGTGGTTTACATTGCTATCGCTATTTGTGTATTACCGTACTTTTTTGTGGATGCTTATGTATTTTCTGATTGGCTATATAGAGCATTGATTTTTTTAGTCATCTCTTGTCCTTGTGCATTAGTGATCAGTATTCCATTGGGTTACTTCGGTGGGCTTGGAGCAGCCTCTAAGAATGGTATTTTGTTCAAGGGTGCTACATATATGGATCAGATTACTGAGATGAATACCCTAGTGATGGATAAGACGGGTACAGTCACTAAAGGAGTCTTTGAGATTAGTACCATCCAGACAGAAGGCAATATTTCTGAGAAGGTATTTATGGATGTGCTATTGGCGGTAGAATCGAAAAGTACTCACCCCATTGCCAAAGCCATTATGAAATATGGAGAATATCAAAAGCAAGCCATTAATGTGAAAGAAATCGCAGGAAAAGGTCTGATAGCGACAGTCGACGGCAAGAAAGTATTGGTAGGCAATAAAAAACTTCTGGCATCCAATAATGTAAGTACACCTTCTTCAATCGATGGCATAGTCGAAACTATAGTCCTCATGGCAATAGATGGAGAATACAAAGGTTATGTAACGGTTTCAGATCAACTAAAAGAAGATGCTTTGGAATTTGTCAATGACTTACCACAGTATGGATTCACAAATGTTGTAATGCTTTCAGGAGATAAAAACTCGATTACTCAATCAGTAGCTAAGGAGTTAGGCATTACAAATGCAAAAGGTGACCTACTTCCAGAAGATAAATTAATTGAAGTTGAATCTCTTAAGTCCAAAGGGCATAAAGTATTATTTATTGGCGATGGGGTCAATGATGCTCCGGTACTAGCTGCAAGTGATGTAGGTGTAGCTATGGGTGCTATGGGAAGTGATGTAGCTATAGAGACAGCTGATATAATTATACAAAATGATCAACCGTCAAAGGTTATCATGGGTATTAAAATCAGTAAAGCGACAAAAGGGATAATATGGCAAAATATCTATTTAGCATTTGGCGTAAAGATCCTTGTCCTAGTTCTCGGAGCTATGGGAATGGCTACTATGTGGCAAGCTGTCTTTGCAGATGTTGGAGTGGCTTTATTGGCAATACTTAATGCTGTCAGATTGCAAAAGATGTCTTACTAGATCATACATATAATCTACCAAAATATTATACAGATAGTCGTTTTTCAATTTCTTAGTTAATTACAATACATAACAAGTTTATGGCTCTAACTAAAAACAAATCTATCCTCGGAGGAATCTTCGCCTTTATACTCGCTACAAGTTGTTGTTGGCTTCCAGCACTGATCATAGCATTAGGAGGCTCAGCTGGTTTATTAGCATTTAGCAATGGCCTTGAATCTTATAGTGGAATACTAATTCTTATTGGTATATGTCTCATTGCTTATGGTTGTTATCAATTATATAAATCCAAACAAATGAAAGAAGTAGTATTAGAATCAACTATCACATGTCCAGAGTGCAATCATGCAAAGACTGAAACTATGCCTACTGCAGCTTGTCAATATTTCTACGAATGTGAGAATTGCAATAAGGTGTTAAAACCTACGAAAGGAGATTGTTGTGTCTTTTGTAGTTATGGTACAGTTGCATGTCCACCAATTCAAGAAGGAATAAATTGTTGCGATTAATGGAATATTCTGCGATTAATATTAGAGCATTTATAGGTGCGAAAGACTTTGAGGAGTCTAAAGAGTTTTATACTAAACTTGGTTTTCAAATTGTAGAGATTCCTGGTAAGATGGTATTGGTAAAAGTCAATGAAAAGTTATCATTTTATCTTCAAGAGTACTATCAAAAAAAATGGGTTCAGAACTCAATGCTATTTCTTGAAGTAGATAATATTGAAATTTGCCATACTGATTTACTCAGTAGAGACCTAGTTTCTCAATACAAATTTGCCAAGCTGAGTGAGATCAAGTCTTTTGATTGGGGAAGAGAATGTTTTCTACATGATCCTTCAGGTGTACTTTGGCATTTCTGTGAGTTTAATCCTTAGTGGTGTAATTCTGCCTCGTCACCCCATCGAGGGGATTCCTCACCAGTCGCTGTAATATGGCGTTCGTACAGTCAGTTGCTACATCTATGTCGCCAGAGTGCTTCCCTCCTTTCACTACGTTTCAGTCAGTCCAGTACTCACAGGACATGCATCTTCGTTCCTCAGCCACATAACCTTTGTCACCATAACTGTTGGCTGCCTTCCTTCCCTCACACGTGGCTTTCCTAGTCTGAGACCACTACAGCTTACGTTCATTCATACGAGCGGAGCTCTCCATCTTTCACTACAGCACATTGCATTTGTAGAGGTCACAGCCTATCGCCACTTATTTTTGGCGGTCCGCTCTACCCTCTGCGGCTTCACTGCCCTTACGGCGATTTCTCTTTATAGTTTACCACCTCTGGTGGTACGTATTCAATCACATCGCCTACTGGTCAGCTTGCTCCCCTCTCGCCCTATGAATTATTTAAGCATTAAGTAATATGCTTTCATAGGGTTCTTTGCTATCCGCTCGTCAATCGCTACGTTTCACCAGTCGCCTTCCTACGGTCGTTGTCTGGCTGTCACTACTCATTCCTCTTTGCACCGTTCGGGTATGCCAGTCCAGGTACAAGCCTGTCCTAGTGCATCCCCTACCTTGAGGGCTACCGCCTTTTGACCGCAGCAGCCAGTACAAGTCGTCATTTCGGTTCCGTTACTCTCCACCTTCACTCCTTTGTAGCACTGTCTTGGGATTACAGCGAATAAACCATGTGATCACCAATTAGTATCTTTATAGCAAAATTTGAATTATGGCACGTGAATGGACAAAAACATATAAGGTAACACATGACAAAGGAAATTTCCAAATTTATGTTTCCAAGCATGGATCGAATGATTTCATTGCTGCCATCAGCTATTATACTACACAGGGAATATGGACAGCAAACGATCTAGAAATTACTTCCAAAGCAGAACACTTTGTTGGGAATGGAGAAAAAGCAGTATATGACACAGCTATTGCTTGGATGGAAGAAAATCTGCCAGGTAATTACAAAATAGAATTATCATAAATTAGTTGATAAATACCATAGGCAATAGTAGGCCACGTCAGTATTAAGTCAAGGTCTACCACCCACTATGCCTCACTAGCACTCTCGTTCCTCGAGCGATCCACCTTGTCTAAATACTTCCTTACTGCCTTTTTGGTGCCTACGCTTTTCATCACCCAGCTCTCTGTATTCGAGCTGTGTTAAACATTGCAGCATTGCATACCTTGCAAACTTTGCAACATTGCAGAAACTAAAAAAGCCCTCTCATCACTGAGAAGGCTTTCATTCAATCATATCCAGTATGGCTTCTAAAAGATCTGATTTACTTTCATTGCATTTCCTTGAGAAAGCAAGTAGAAGTTTCCATTTACTTCTTGGTAAAATTCCACAGCGATCACGTGAACTACACTAACATCAGGTGTAAGTGTCACATCATCAGGAAGGGCTAAAGGAAGTGTAAGGGCAGGTATTGCCTCATCTATCTTGCCTTCTGTCATCTTACTAATTACAGCAATCTCATTCAATCCATCTTCCTTAGGTTGATAAGTACCAGTATCAGAATTATATTCAAAATCTGACATCACACTCAAGGCATTTACTAAGCTAAAGTGAGTAGCTCCAGAAGGTGCTTTGAGATTATCAATAGGGAGCATCCCTTCCGCTTTTACCTCAATTGACTTTCTATCAGCAGCAACAACAGTTTCATATTGAAATCTAACTACAGAATCGAATGGAGTGAACTTGTTAAATTCAAAACCTTTTAAATACTGCGAAGCTTGACTGATAAGGATTGCTCTTTTACCTCTAGCTTCAGATCCATCTTCAAGATTAATCTTCTTCATTATTCCAGTCAGTCTTCCAGTCACTCGACTATCACCAATTGATTTTATAAGTCCAGAGATAGAATTTCTAAAAGATTTACCCACTAAAGCACATCCTCCAAATTCATTCATATTCTCTCGTGTCCTTGCAAATTCAGGAGCAGTAGCTATCTGTTCTGCAGTAGGTCCACCAGTAAGACCAGCGAAGTAACCTTTTGATCCTTTGATCTTGAAATGTCTAACATCTCCGATCGTTCCAACATATTTTATATGTCCTTTTTGTCTAGCCATGTCTTTATAATTTATAGCAGTGAAATAATACTACAAATATCAGTCAGAAGCTAAAATCTAACAAACGAGATCTAAAGCAAGTAAAAGCAAAGAGGTGTTAATAAGCATTGGTGCATTGGAGATTGGGGATTTATCACACATCTTACTATGCATAGGTAGGTCCAGAGATACATATATTCAAGGTCTGGTCTCTGCGAGCCCTGGCACCTCCTATCGTCGGCGATCCACCTTGCATATAAGTATCTCTTCCCTTAGAAGGCATAGATAGTATGAGTGATCAGCTCATCAGTTATTTATTCATTTCTTATTTCATTTATTATGGCTTCAGTATTATTTCAGTTAGGTTATTCTATTCAGCTGTCAGCTCAGGTTAGTGAGTGCTTAGCATTTGATCTTTCGTTTCTTCCATTTATTCGGTCTTGTTTATCTCGTCACCAGATTGGTGATTTTGAGGGGCTTTCAGGCTCAGCATTAGAGCATGCTCAGGAGTTAGCTTGTGGAGGTTACAGTGTCAGTTCAGTATTTGAGTTTACACAGTCGTCCAGTTGCTTACATGGTATGCAGTTACAGTTAGTATCTCCGGTTAGTAGAGATACCACTTTCATTTCATTTATAGGGGAGCATTAGTTCCCCTTTTTTTCTTCACTTATATAATTTATACATTATGGTTACTCCAGCAGTACAACTTGGTCAGTTAGTGACTACGGCATCTATCAGCTCACATATGTCAGCTGATCTATCATTTCATACATTCATCTTCACATCAGTCTCTCGTCATCATGAGGGCGATTGGGGTGAGGTCTGCGAGGAGGATCGTTTCGTTAATGATCTTGCTCTTACATCTGGCTCTCGATTAGTATCAGTCTACTATTGTAGTTCAGATCACTCTTATGAGAGTGATCGTATCTTTATCATTACTGAGGCTGATCGTTCAGTCACTACTGTCTTATGGGCAGGGGAGTATTAGTACCACTCTCTTTCAATTTTGATTTATCTTTACCCCAAATTGAGAATAATGCCAATAATAACAGGAAATAAAGGATTTGAATTAGTGTGGTTTGATCAGGAGATGAAAGATCACTATATAGAACATATTAGTATTGTACTTAAAGATCAGTTTGGAGAAGGACCGTTTACCACTAAAGCGGAAACGAGAAAGGTGTTATTCTTTCTCTTTGAAGGATTAGTTATGCAAGCCAAACATACATTGTCAAGTGAAAGGTCACTTGCCTTTTATCAATATATTCAAATACTACATGAAACATCCAACCAAGTTATAATTGAACATTCGGTTACAGAGATATTTGATGGCTTTAGTGATACTGATTTTAGCATGTATCGTAGAGTCCTCAAATTCCTAATAGAACAGGCTTGTAATATCCCTCTTGTTCCTGGTGAATCAGTAGAAGTAGCAAAAGTCAGAGGTATAACAAAACTTGAAGAATTAATCCACATAGGAGATCAACTTTTTGGATTATCAAATTTAATGTCGTCACAAGATCTTATTGAAGATGCTGTAGAAATATTTTTCCTAGATGATGGTAGATATGTGATAGATTATAAGCACAATTATAATGAAATACTTGATTTTTGTTCTATAGATAACTCTAGATTAAGAGCAGGTGCAATTTATGATGAAAGTGGTTTCAGTGACTTTAACAATGCAACAAAAGATGTTTACGGTGCACAAATTTCTTATCTCCTTACACTTGTTAAAGGAATGCACCAAAAACAAATAGATGAAGGAGAACCATTTCCTTATGCAAGTTTATTTGATTGGCATTCCTTAGTCGCTAATTTCTCTTCCAATACAGAAATTGAATATGACATTGCACATAATTTGATTTCCGGCTTAATTGTAAATGAGGCTACTAAATGTTCCTTCGAAGATTCGATTTCAAAACCCTTTGATATTAGAAGGCATTTATTTCGTCCAATAATTCAATGGCAAATTGAAGGCTATGATGCAAATATGGTTTTTGTTGGAGAGTATGGTCTAAGTCAGAGTTTGAACAGTCTTTCTATTAATGCGATCGGTTGGCAAAAATATCCAGATGAATGGAAGAATGACGACTTTACTTCTTTCGTCTATCGAAAAGATGATGAACGTGGTGACATACTAGAAGATGCTATTGAAGACATTCTTAAATCGAAGAGTATTATTTATGATCGAAATATAGAATCACTTTATGATAAATCTGGAACTGGCGAAAATCTAGTACATGATAAGTGTGGTGAAATTGATTTTCTAATAGTAATGGGAAAAACGATATTGCTGACAGATGCAAAGTATCTGTTAGATAAGCATGATATGAATAATTGGAAAGGGGACCAAAATAAATTTGTTACAGATAATAATAACTACAATGACAAGATAGCTAGAAAGAAAGTTTATCTCGAAGCCAGAATGGATCGAGTGATTGAGCATTTAGAACACAAAACTGGGAAAACTTTACTGCAAGGGGAAGAATATTCTATTGAATGTTTGTTTATAGTCAATACTCCTACTTTCTATATGTTCAACTCACGATTTGAAATAATTTGCATTGCTGATTTAGAAATGAAGCTCGAAGGAAATCAGATTTATAAACCAATACAATTTGAAAAAGATGGGTACCGTTATTCGATTAGTCACCCGTATTTCACATTAGAAAACCACAAAGTAGAAGCTGTTAAGAAAGATCTTTGAAGGTCAATACTTAGTAGGATTTGGCAATTGTTAAATCTAAATAAAAGAAATTACCTTACAATTATCTTGTTACCCTATACTATACATTTCACCAAATTAAAAGGATTGCTATATTTATCCTACCCTTAACCCATAGTGGTCTCACACTAATTTCATAAGGGCGAGAATACGAGCGAAATTAACACAAATTACTTTTTGCTTTTGTACTAGTTTTTTTTGACACTATCTTGTTGCCCATGTGTTGCCCAATGCCCTAAATATACTGACTATCAGATAGTTCGACTTTTTGTATTGGAAAGTAAGTCAAGATAGAATATTAGAATAAACTCAGAGTCGAACTTATGTCGACTAGAATGGAGTAATCTCCAATCAGCAATACTCCTGTTGCATTCTCGAGATGAGCAAGCGAATGACAGTGAAAG
>CALLAW010000049.1 GCA_938001865.1 uncultured Saprospiraceae bacterium
TCGCTTTCTACCTCAATTTATCTGTAATATTCAATACTCTGATGAGACGTGGGGTCCAGGTGTTGATGCAATAGGAATGAAGCATATCTATGGATATGAATACTTTAGCTACTCTAATCCAGGTTGGCAAGTGTTTCCAGAATTATTGCTAAAGACAAATTATAGGCTCTTCTATGGCGTCAATGCTATATTTGAGGTTTCCTACTTACAAGGATATAGACCCCACATGGTCTTAGAGACAACCTATACTGTGAATGATGAGTTTATAGAAACAGCCAAGACCTATCAAGACTCTACGGGATGGATGTCATGATAGGATTGGGATACGACTTTGGATGGAAAAGGGATCTGTAGTTTATTTGGATAATCATTCAATATCATCTGATTTAAACTATTCTTCAGACTTCAATAAAAGCTGGGCTACTTAGACTATAAAAACCCCTGATGGTCGAGGTTTGCAACCTGAATCCTGTGTACTGAGGTAACACAAACTATTTGGAGCATACAGCTTTGGGTGAATAACAAATCTTAGAAATAAAGCCTAGCAGAAATGCTGGGCTTTTTACTGAGACAAGCTCCCGATGGTCGAGGTTTGCAACCTAGACCTTAATCTGACCCATAGACCAGTCTTCGTAATTGGAGAGTAGCCATTTGTAAAAAAAAGTTGACACAGTGTCACCTTTTTGTCGTACTTTTGAAAGAAGCAAAGATTAACATCAGAATTATGGCAAATTATATCAACTTAGACAATCTTAAATTTACACTTTTTGACATGCTCAAAGTGAGTGATCTGTCTGAGATAGAGAGATATCAAGAGTATGATGCTGATAGTTGTAATATCCTCATCGATAGCACTAAAGATTATGCTGATAAGGTGATGTTTCCTGTATTCAAAGAGATGGACGAGAAGGGAGCATACTACGAAGATGGTAAGGTCATCGTCCATCCTGTAGTCGGTCAGTTCATGCAAGACATGGGAGAGAACGGAAGCATAGGTCCCACATTTGACTACGATCATGGTGGGATGCAGATGCCACATACGATACATACTGCACTAGCACATGTGACACAGTGTGCTAATAATAGTCTGCCAGGGTATACAGGATTGACAGGAGGGTCGGCTGGCTTGATCTTAGCGTTTGGAGATCAGGCACTCAAGGATACTTATGTGCCTAAGATGCTCACCGGGGAGTGGGGTGGTACGATGTGTCTCACAGAGCCACAAGCAGGGAGTTCTCTCTCTGACATCACGACATCGGGTAAGCCCAATGCTGATGGATCCTACTCGATTGACGGACAGAAGATATTTATCTCAGGTGGTGATCATGAGTATTGTGATAATTTTGTCCACCTCGTCCTAGTCAGGATAGATGGAGCACCCGCTGGTACCAAGGGGATTTCACTCTTCGTAGTGCCTAAGTATCGGATCACAGCCGATGGAGGCTTAGAGCCAAATGATGTGGTTACAGCTGGAGACTTCCAGAAGATGGGACAGAAAGGCTACTGCACGACCCACCTTGTATTCGGAGAGAATAATGACTGTCGAGGTTGGTTAGTCGGAGAGGCGAATAAGGGTCTCAAATATATGTTCCAGATGATGAATGGAGCCCGTATCGATGTCGGTATGACGGCGGCATCTACTGCGACAGCAGCCTACTATGCATCACTTCAATATGCGGAAGAACGACCTCAAGGAAGGAGGATACTCAGCGGAGGTGTCAAGAATGTCGAAGCTGAGCAAACTCCGATTATCAATCACCCAGATGTAAGGAGGATGCTCCTCTTGCAGAAGGCTGTGACAGAAGGGTCAGTAGCACTTTTGCTCCAAGCATCATACTACCATGACCTCTCAGAGTATGGTCCTGAAGAGCAGAGAGAAGATTATCACGATCTCTTAGAGTTGCTTACTCCGATCGCTAAGACATATCCCTCAGAGATGGGACGTATCTCTATAAGCAACGGATTGCAGATATTAGGAGGCTATGGATTCTGTACTGACTTCCCACTAGAGCAGTACTATAGAGACATCCGTATCATGTCTCTCTACGAGGGGACGACAGGCATCCAATCGCTAGATCTACTCGGACGTAAGATAGTCATGAAGGATGGTAAGGCGATGAGACTCTTGACTCAAGAGATAATCGCTGTCATCAAGGAGGCAAGTGAGCATGATGTACTCAAGCCATATGCAGACCAACTCAAGACCGCAAGCAAGACATTGGAGTCTACACTCATGCACTTGCTCGGATATGCGATGAGTGGTGAGAGTGAGAGATATATCGCTGATGCTACCATTTTCATGGAAATGATGTCCAATGTAGTCCTTGCATGGCAATGGCTCAAGATGGCGACGACTGCACAGAAGAGTATCAATGCTGGAGAGACTACCTATGCAGCAGAGTTTTACTTAAGTAAAATACACACCATGAAGTACTTCTATAAGTACGAATTGCCCAAGATACAAGGTCATAAGGTGACACTGATGAGCAGTGATTCACTGACGATCAAAGATGAACAGACAATTGCATTTGCATAAATTTGTTTTTAGAAATTTTGTGGATAGGTCGGGTCTATTACCAATAGTCTCGACCTTTTTTTATTTTGAATATTTTTTTTGGTTTTCTCCAAAGGAATAAACAATATTCAATCACAATCAATTTACTTATTAGTAACTTGGAGGATTGATAAGTTAGAATCATTAAGTGACACTTTAGTCCAGAGATTGGCATTTTGCACATTTTTGGCTAGACCATATAATAGTACATAACACAAGTAACAAGGATGAGTTATAGATTACAAAAAGCAGTAGTACTCGGATCAGGAGTCATGGGGTCAGGTATCGCATGCCATCTTGCTAATATCGGGATGGAGGTACTGATGTTAGACATCGTACCATTTGATATCGCTGATGCAGATAAGAAGAATCCAGCGGTAAGGAACAGTATCGTGAATGGTGCCCTCAAAGCAGCACTCAAGTCTAAGCCAGCAGCTCTATACTCCAAAGAGTTCGCTAAGCGGATTACGACTGGAAACTTTACGGATGACTTTGATAAGATCGGTGATGCTGACTGGATCATAGAGGTGGTCGTAGAGAGGCTCGATATCAAGCAGCAGATATTTGAGAAAGTAGAGAAGTATCGTAAGCCAGGATCACTGGTGACATCTAATACCTCTAGTATTCCTATCGGGATGTTGGTAGAGGGTAGGTCTGACGACTTCAAGGCACACTTCTGTGGGACTCACTTCTTCAATCCACCGAGATACTTAAGACTCTTAGAGGTCATTCCTCACGCCACGACAGATCAGAGTGTAGTGGACTTCTTCATGGAGTTCGGTGATCGTAATCTGGGTAAGCAGACGGTCCTCTGCAAGGACACTCCAGCATTTATCGGCAACAGGATCGGTATCGTATCAGGCAATAAGATCGCCTTGCTCACTGACAAGTATGAGATGAAGATCGAAGAGGTAGACGCTATGACAGGTCCACTCATCGGCAGACCCAATACTGCCAGTTATAGACTCAATGACCTTGTCGGATTAGACACTGGAGAGAAGGTCACAAAGTTTCTCTACTCAGCAGTCGATGATGAGTTCGTCAGTAAGGTCAAAGACTTACCAACTCCTAAGTATATGGAGTTTCTATTGGAGAACAAATACTTTGGCAATAAGTCAGGGCAGGGATTCTACCAGAAGACTGATAAGCGAGACGAAAATGGTAAGCGGATCATCAATGCCTTGAATCTTAAGACCCTCGAGTATGAGCCAGCAATCAAGCCAAGACTCAAGGCTTACGGTGACGCCAAAGGGATAGAAATCTTCAGCAAGAGGATCAATAATCTTGTAGATGGAGAAGAAAGAGAAAACAAATTTTTGAAAGAATACTTTGCATGTCTCCTTGCATATGCAGCGAATAGAGTACCTGAGATCTCAGATCAAATCTATCCTATAGATGATGCGATGAGGGCAGGATATATGTGGGAGTACGGTCCATTTGAGTATTGGGATGAGCTCGGTATAGACAAAGGGATCAAGATCGCAGAAGAGTGTGGAGAGTCCATACCTCAATGGATCCATGACATGAATGCAGCAGGTATCACAGCATTCTATAAGTACGAAGATGGACTGCGTAAGTATTACAATGTAGACTCCAAATCATATGAGCCAATCCCTGGAGCTGACCAATTCATCGTGCTAGATGCCATCAGGACTCACACTCCTGTCATCAAGAATAGTGAGTGTACAGTCCATGATATCGGTGATGGAGTCCTCTGTGTAGAGTTTACAAGTAAGAGTAATGCCATCGGTGAGGGGATCGGCGAAGGGATATCAGCAGCAATAGATCTCGCGGAGGATGGCGATTGGACAGGTGTAGTCATCGGTAATAATGCCAAGAACTTCAGCGTCGGGGCTAATCTGATGAATGTCGGGATGCTAGCGATGCAACAAGAGTTTGATGAGCTCAATAGCTTAGTCCATGGCTTCCAGCAGCTCAATATGAAGATCAGAACATCTAAGGTGCCAGTAGTGGTAGCGACACAGGGATATGTCTTCGGTGGTGGCTGTGAGATCTCTATGCACTGTGATGCTGGGGTCTATGCAGCTGAGTCATACATAGGACTCGTAGAGGTAGGAGTGGGTCTCTTACCCGGCGGAGGAGGTACGAAGGAATTTGCCCTCAGAGCATCTGATGCATACTTTGCGGGAGACGTCCAGATGCCAACACTCATCGATCACTTCAAGACTATCGCAACTGCCACTGTAGCGACATCAGCACATGAGGCATATGCTAAGAATTACTTGATTTCAGGAAAGGATTTTGTGGCAACGAATATCAATAGGAATATCGCAGAGGCTAAGCAGAAAGTCTTAGACTTAGCAGTTGGTTACATAGCTCCGACACCGCGGAAGGATGTCACAGTACTCGGTCGGAGTGGATTGTCGACACTCTATACAGCAATCAACGAATTCAGACTAGGTGAGTATATGAGTGATTATGATGTAGAGATTGCTCGCAAGGTGGCCTACGTGATGTGTGGTGGTGATTTGACAGCAAGTCAGCAAGTCAGTGAGCAATATTTATTAGATATCGAACGAGAAGGTTTCTTGAGCCTACTAGGGAATCAGAAGACACTAGAACGTATCCAGCATATGTTGACAACGAACAAGCCTTTGAGGAATTAATATTCTAATAATGAAATAAAATTACCAAAAGTGGAATTAAATTATTTTGAGAGTTGTTACCCCAAAGAGATTAAAAGAATTCAGTAAGAAGCATCCGCTTGCAAAGATTCCTTTGTTGCATTGGTATTTGATTACTTCAAATGCATCTTGGGAAAATCTTTCAGATATCAGGGAGGATTTTAATTCGGTGGATTATGTAGGAAACCAGAGATATGTGTTTAATATCAAAGGGAATGACTACAGGATTATTGTGATTGTCATATTTGTTTCAAAGAAAGTCTATATCAGATTTATCGGGACACATGCCGAGTATGATAAGATCAAATCGACAATGATTAAAAATATTTAGCAATGACGAATCAACAGTACAAGCATCACTTAGAACAAATGGAAGGCTTACTTCAGATGCTGACAAAGAAAGGAAAGTTGACTAAGCAGCAGCAGTTACAACTTGATGAAGTTTCTGATTGTGTGCAAGAATATGAAGAAAAGTATCATGCTTTTAAACCGGATAACTTAGTTGAAATGATAGAGCTGAGAATGTATCAAAGAAAGTTAAAGCAAAAAGACTTGGCAGAGTTATTAGAGACATCACCATCTCGGATTAGTGAATTTATGAATGGAAAACGAAAGTTGACAATGGAAATGGCGAAGGCACTCTATCAAAAACTGAACATTGATCCAGAGTTTATTCTTAAACAATCCTAAAAAAAAATAATTACTAGTAAAACTATACAATGGAAGCATATATCATATCAGGATTCAGGTCAGCCGTCGGAAAGGCGAAGAAGGGAGGGTTCAAAGATTACAGATCTGATGATCTCGCAGTTGATGTCATCACCCATCTCATGTCTACACAACCCAATGTCGATCCCACACTCATCGATGATGTCATCGTTGGTTGCGCTAATCCGGAGGGAGAGCAGGGTCTACAGGTAGGGAGATTGATCTCAGCTAGAGCTCTAGGCAAAGAGGTGCCTGGCATCACAATCAATAGATACTGTGCATCGGGCTTAGAGTCAATCTCGATGGCAGTCGGAAAGATTAAGGCTGGATTTGGGCATCTCTATCTCGCTGGTGGAGCAGAGTCTATGAGCATGATCCCGATGACAGGCTACAAGCTAGCACCAAGTTATAAGGCCAATATGAACAACCTCAATTACCATGTCAGCATGGGAGCAACTGCAGAGGCGGTCGCAGCCAAATATGAGGTGACTCGTGAGCAAGCTGATGCATTTTCTGTACAATCACATGCTAGAGCTGCAGATGCGATAGATAACGGACGATTCAAAGATGAAATCGTACCAGTCACTGTAGAAAATGTCTTCGTCAAAGATGGCCAAAGAGTAGAGACATCCCATGTCGTAGATACTGACGAAGGACTGAGAAGAGGGACTACACTAGAAGGTCTCGCCAAACTCAGACCAGCATTTAAGCAAGGAGGAGTCGTCACTGCAGGTAACTCATCTCAGATGTCAGATGCAGCAGCATTTACATTAGTGGCTAGCGAGGAGATGGTCAAGCAACTCAATCTTCAACCCATCGCTCGATTGGTATCATGTGCTGTAGCAGGTGTAGATCCTCTCTATATGGGTATCGGTCCATGCGAAGCTGTCCCCAAGGCATTAGCTCAAGCCGGCCTGACAATCAATGATATCGAACAGACAGAACTCAACGAAGCATTTGCTACTCAAGCAATCGCTGTGATCAAGACTCTCGGGCTAGACCCAGAGTCGGTTAATGTCAATGGTGGAGCTATCTCACTCGGTCATCCGCTTGGATGTACTGGAGCTAAGTTGTCTATCCAACTGCTCAATGAGATGAAAAGACGAAATCAAAAGTATGGAATGGTCACAGCATGCGTAGGTGGTGGTCAGGGGATCGCAGGTATCTACGAACGACTCTCAACCTTAAATTACCTCGCTATGAATACCATTGATACTTATGCACCTGATACTGATAGAGTAGAGATCGATCGTATCCATCTCCTACAGTCGGCACATCAGTTGGCCATAGCTCAGTCTACATCCAGACAGAGGCGTGCTAAGCTCAAGGCACTACATGACTTGATAGATAAGTATCGAGCAGAGATCAAGGATGCACTCTATCAAGACCTTAGCAAACACCCAAGTGAGACAGACCTTACAGAGATACTTCCTGTAATCAAAGAAATCAAACATACTCGCAAACATCTCTCTCGATGGATGCGATCGGAGAAAGTAGGTACACCTCTAACATTACTCGGTTCGTCATCATACATCCATTATGAGCCCAAAGGGGTCTGCCTGATCATTGCACCTTGGAATTTTCCATTCATGCTGATGTTGAGCCCATTGATCTCTGCCATTGCTGCTGGGAATACGGTCATCCTTAAGCCTTCAGAGATGACTCCTCAGACATCTCAGCTCATCGCTAAGATGATCCCAGAGATATTCGATGACAGAGAGGTTGCAGTCGTCCAAGGTGGTGTGTCTACTTCGCAGCACTTATTGAGTCTCAAGTTTAATCATATTTTTTTCACAGGGAGTCCAGCAGTGGGTAAGATAGTCATGGCAGCAGCTGCGAAGCATCTCGCTTCTGTGACTCTTGAGCTCGGAGGCAAGTCGCCTACTATTATAGATCAATCAGTCAATCTAGATATGGCAGCTCGCCGTGTCACTTGGGGGAAGTATCTCAATAATGGTCAAATCTGTATAGCTCCAGATCATGTCTACGTCCACGCAAGTGTCAAAGACCAATTCATAGAGAAGCTCAAGGAGAGAATAATTGCTCAATATGGAAGAGACGAACAAGAGTCACCAAGCTACAGTAGAGTAGTGAATAGTAAGCACTTTGGCCGGATCAATGGACTGCTTGCTGACGCTATCCTCAAAGGAGCCAATCTAGAGTATGGCGGTACGACTGATCAATCAGTGAATTATATCAAACCCACTATCCTCTCAGATGTGCCTCCTGATGCTGAGATCATGTCAGAAGAAATCTTTGGTCCAGTATTGCCGATTATCTCATATACATCAATCGATGAGGTGATTGCCAAGATCAATGCTGGAGAAAAACCTCTAGCTCTCTATATCTACTCCAAGTCACGGAAGACGATTGATAAGATATTGACGAGTACTCGTGCAGGCGGTACAGCTATCAATCATAATATCATCCATATCTTCAATCAAGACTTACCCTTTGGTGGGGTCAACAATAGTGGGATAGGCAAGGCTAATGGAATCTACGGATTCCGGGCCTTCTCCAATGCCCGTAATGTCGTACATCAACACTTGCCAAGTGCAGTTGATCTCCTAATGCCACCGTATACCGGATGGAAACAAAAGTTGATAGACATAGTGGTGAAGTGGCTATAGCATCAACAGAGTATCAATACCATGATTACTATTGCTCTACAGTAGGCAATGGTGAGGATCATAGCGAAAGGTTCTCCCGTAATACTTGCCTCCAATGCCTCTGAAAGATCATACCTCTGTGACTAACCCCACTGAGTATGATCAACTCTTCATGATCAGAGTATTCTGCTAGGGCTAAGCTTGATTCAGGAAGTACGACCTCATCAACATCTGAGTAGAACATCGTCACAGGGCAAGTCGTCTGTTGCAGATACTTCCAATTAGGGAATTGATATTTCACTAAGAAGTCGGGCACAAAAGGGATGTACCGATCCTTCATATCCACAATACTTTTGAATGGAGACAGTAAGAACAACTCTTTCGGTTTGTTTTGACCAGCGAGGTAGGTGGAGGGTCCTGATCCCATTGAGTAACCTACAAGGACAATGTTGTCTTCACCATATTCTTCCTTCATGAGGTCGTAGACAATCTGTACATCAGCATAGAATTGATCGTCAGAGATTACTTCCCCATCACTCTTCCCAAATCCACGATAGTCGGGCATGAAGATGTCATAGCCTAGACCTTCCATCATTTCAGATTGGCGGATGCACCTTCTGATATTCCCTTTGTTACCATGCAGATAGATGATCACACCTTTTGGATTAGGTGTTTTGAGCCAGTAGCAACTGATTTCTATTCCATCATCTACTTCGATTCGATGTTCAATCCCCTTTCGGTAAATGTGATCTGGTGGTAACGGGTCAGCAAAGAAGAGTATTGATTCTTGTTGCGTATAGAGGATACCACACCCTACGATGTAGAGGAGGGTAATACAACCTAAGATCCACCTTAATGCTCTATTCATTGAGTAAAGATGAGTCTAATTAAGTAGAATTACAACAGAACTTAAATTTGCGACATAAGAAGAGACTGTTCATTAAACTGTGTCCCTTAACTTTACAGAATGAAAGAAGAATTAAAGCTACCGAAAGCTCTAGAAGAAGAGCTAAAGAATCACTTGAGGTCAAAGAAGCCTCTATTTGGATCAGACAGTCCGTTTAGCGG
>CALLAW010000050.1 GCA_938001865.1 uncultured Saprospiraceae bacterium
ATTAAACCACATATAGACTAAGAAATGAACTTGATCTGCCACAAAGATATGCTCTGCTCCGAATCAGTAAAGGCTAAAGTGAATGTCGCCTACGGCGCCAGCCTTGACAGATTCTCCACAGAACATGGCCTGCGGTTACGACCATTTTCAATCACTAATTTTATCAAATTTTATAATCAGACACAGTTTATTGAACTATCCCAAATACATAAAGTTATCTTCACCCCCCAGTCTCCAGTATCTAAATTTTCCCACTCGACATAATACGGGGGAGTGTATTCACTCAACAATTCTGAATCGACAGAAATATCTATCTGACCTGTACCATTCATCTCACAGATATGATGTATCTCTGTAGAGACTCCCTGACTGAATAGAAAACTATTCACAAAGAAAAATAATAGAATAATTGTCATTTTCTTCATAGAAGTACTTTTATGAATTGTTTGCTAAGGAGTTAGGATAAACTTCAGTCTTTGATTACTTCTGATTTCCAAATAACCTGATCAGACAAAATCAATTCTTTTATCTCTTTTATGTTATTATCAACGTCAAAAAACAAATAAATTAGTTCACCGTTAAGTAATATCTTTGGCACTACACAATAATTGATGTATTGTTGAGCAATCGAAATTGAGATATCTTGAGAATGACCCACATGGATGTGATCATGTTCAGCTTCATTATGCTGATCAGAGTGGCTACTTTCATGAATTGAATTATAGTCATTGTTTAATAGAACAAGTTTGTCATCTAAAAAAACATCGATAGTACTAATAATAGAGTTCTTAGATTCCAACATTGGCAAACAATACTCGAAAAATTGGCCAAAGAATAAATTGACACCGATAGGATCTTCTTCTAACCTGAGATTAAGAACATCAATAATAAACTGTATAAATTCGTTCTCATCTATTCTACCTATGTTTGCAAGAATAGCATAGTCACTTAACATATTTTTTTGTTCTCTATTCAGATAGCCTTTGTTTTTAATAACATTAAAAATATCTTCATATGAAAGTGGAGGAATACTTGGTGCAATAGACTCTAAATCATATAGGGATACAAACTTAGCATACAATCCATAACTAAATGAACCAATGTTTTGTAGTAAGAATTGTTTTGCCTTTGACATTTCAGAATCACTAAGACAATAATGGTTATTTAGAAGAAACCGCAAACGTTTATCTGTGACCGTTATTCGATCATCCATAATGATATTAAAGTAATTCTCTAGATCAAAGTTATTGGATGCTTTATAGACACAATAATGTTCATCCAGTTTCTGCATAGATAAAAGGTTGTCACTCATGGATCTACTGATGGTGTAAAAAGAGTCTAAATCTGCACGAATATTGGCAATATCAGGTTCACTATAATAGCGTTGACCAATTATAATATTTGATGATAGTATGAAGAAGAGGAGACTTAATAAATGTAAAATCTTACAATTCATAATAATAAATTTTCCAGTAATGAAGTATAAAGATGTACCCCTAATATAAAAAGCGATAAGCATTATCAAATGATAACGCTTATCGCTTTTTATATTATTGAGAATATTAGGATCTGACTCCCTTCAACTCAACTATCTGTCAATCTCTATTGTGAGTGACGAATTACTTAGCAAGGTTAAGGATGTGCTTAGATAACTTGCTTTTGAGGTTAGCAGCTTTGTTTTTGTGCCAGATGTTCCTCTTAGCTAACTTGTCAATCATACTTACTACCTTTGGATAGTACTCAGAAGCTTCTTTTTGATCTTCCATTAATCTCAACTTACCAATCGCAGTTCTTGTAGATTTTTTATAATATCTATTCTGCAATCTTTTCTTAGCGTCTTGTCTAATTCTCTTTTTTGCTGAAGCGTGATGTGCCATAGTAAATTTCTTTTTAAATTTGGAGTGCAAAAATAGGTAAATATTTGATTTGAATCTACAAATGCTTCATTAACTTGATTCTTTTCTCCAGATTATCAGTAATTTAGCATCTGACATCGGAGATTTCCTATCTCTTTTACGAGTTTTATCGTCTTGTGACTCCAGTGAAGAGTTACAATTGATAATACTGATAATCAACTATCAATAGTTAATAGATAACAAAAGTCTAATTTTAAGAGTTAACACACCCATGGATAAACTTTCTTATATATTCAATGCAGAGCCAGCATACATTGATTCGATCTATGCTCAATACTCACAGGATCCAGAGTCAGTAGACTCAGATTGGAGATTGTTTTTTGAAGGATTTGAGTTTCATACTGGCAATGGTGATCTGTCATCAGTCAGTGGAGATATAGATACCAAAGAATTTTCTGTACTAGGCATCATCAATGGATTTAGAAGTCGAGGGCACTTACTCTCTGATACGAATCCTGTGAGACAGCGTAAAGATAGAAAGCCTCATCTCGATCTTGCTGATTACAATCTGTCAGATGCGGACTTAGATACACCGTTTGCTGCAGGTATTCAGATTGGACTGCCAGGAGGTACACTGAGACAGATCATAGAGAAGTTGACAAAGATCTACTGCGGTACGATTGGATTTGAGTATGCTCATATCGAATCGCGAAAGAAAAGAGAATGGCTCAAAGAAAAAATAGAGTCTAGACCACTCTCAGGTGGATACGGATTAGATGTCGATACCAAGAAGCGAATCCTCGACAAGCTGAACGGTGCAGTAATATTCGAAAAATTCCTCCACACGAAGTATATCGGTCAGAAGAGATTTAGCTTGGAAGGAGGAGAGAGTACGATACCAGCACTCGATGCGATCATCAATGAAGCTGGCAATACTGGCGTCGAAGAGATAGTCATCGGTATGGCACACAGAGGTAGACTCAATGTACTTGCCAATATTATGGGTAAGACATATGATCAGATCTTCAACGAATTCGAAGGTACTGCGATTCCAGAGCAGAGCTTTGGTGATGGAGATGTGAAGTATCACCTCGGATTTGAGTCGCAAGTAGAAACGGATGCAGGTAATAAAGTCCACCTCAAGCTAGCACCTAACCCATCCCATCTAGAGGCTGTCAATCCAGTCGTAGAAGGATTCGCTAGGGCTAAAGCAGATATCCTCTACGCTAGTGATTACGATAAGATACTCCCTATCCTGATCCACGGTGATGCAGCGATCGCTGGTCAAGGTGTGGTATATGAGACAGTACAGATGAGTCAGCTACCTGGCTACTATACAGGAGGTACTATCCACTTCGTGATAAATAATCAGATCGGATTTACGACTAACTGGGATGACGCAAGGTCATCTAACTACTGTACTGGTGTATCGAGTCTCGTACAAGCTCCAGTATTTCATATCAATGGGGATGATCCAGAGGCGGTAGTATTTGCCGTAAGGTTAGCTACAGAGTATCGACAATTATTCAATAATGATGTCTTTATCGATCTCGTCTGCTACCGTAAGCATGGACACAATGAAGGTGATGATCCAAAATTTACCCAACCATTCCTCTATGCAGTGATAGATAATCACAAAAATCCAAGAGAACTCTATGTAGAGAAGCTCATCAGTAGAGGTGACATAGAGCAGAAACTTGCCGAAGAACTCGAAACAACATTCTGGTCGTTGCTCCAAGATAGACTCAATAAAGTCAAGCAAAAGACGGTCAAGTACGAGTACCAAAAGCCCGAAGAGGCATGGCGTAAACTCAAGTTTACGACTGATGAAAAAGATGCAGAGTCAAGTCCTAATACAGGAATAAGCAAAGCAAAATTTGACAAGATCATCAAGCACTTAATGACCTATCCTGATGGACTCACACCTTTACCTAAAGTGGAAAGACTCCAGAAGGGAAAGAAGAAGCTCATCGATGCTAAGCAGATGGATTGGGCACTTGCAGAGTTAGCTGCCTATAGCTCGATACTGATCGATGGCAAAGATGTGAGGATGAGTGGTCAAGATGTCAAGAGAGGAACATTCTCTCACAGACATGCCATCTTCAATGATAAGGAGACATTTGACGAGTACAATAGATTAGATAATATCGATCCAAAGCAAGGAAAGTTTAGAATATTCAATTCATTACTGTCAGAGTTTGCAGTACTCGGATTTGAATATGGCTACTCACTTGCTAATCCCAACACACTTGTACTCTGGGAGGCACAGTTTGGAGACTTCTACAATGGTGCTCAGACTATGGTCGATCAGTTCGTCAGTGCAGGAGAGAGTAAGTGGCAGCGGATGAGTGGATTAGTGATGCTCCTCCCTCATGGAAATGAAGGCCAAGGACCAGAACACTCCAGTGCTAGACTCGAACGATTCTTGACGATGTGTGCTGATTTCAATATGACTGTAGCTAATATCACTACGCCGGCTAATCTCTTCCACGCATTGAGAAGACAGTTGGCTAGACCATTCAGAAAGCCTCTCGTAGTGATGTCGCCAAAGTCACTCTTGAGACATCCATTATGTGTCTCATCATTTGAAGATTTCTCTACTAAGACTGGATTCCAAGAGGTGATTACAGATCCGGAAGTCACTGCCAAAAAAGCAACAAGGCATCTGATCTGTAGTGGTAAGGTCTACTACGATCTACTCAATTACAGAATAGAAAATCCAAAGTACTCGGATGTAGCTATTACGAGATTGGAGCAACTCTACCCATATCCTCAGAAGCAAATAGATGCCCTGCTACAGTCTCATAAAGTACCGACTTACTGGGTGCAAGAGGAGAGTCAAAATATGGGAGCTTGGCAGTATCTCTTGAGATATTGGAGACATGCTGACATCAATGTCGTCAGTAGAGGCTATACTGCTTCGCCATCGACTGGGTTCAAAAAGATTCATGATGCTCAGCAGGCAGATTTGATCAAGCGAGCATTTACAATGAAATAACCGCATCACTCCCTAAAAGTGAGCTTGCTCAGTGAATTTTGCTCAGTGAACTTCTATCCATATTGCAGTAAATGATGTAGGGGATAGAGTTGAGTAGAGGCGAGTATGTCCATGTAGAGAAGAAGCTCACGGTTGTCGATCCTACATCTGCGAAGAGATATGGGTACTCTAGGTAAATAAAACAATTGGGGAGCAAACCTCTGCACTCAGAGACTTTGCAAACTGATAACTACTCTATTATTGATCGATGCGAGTGCCGTAGTAGTAGACGATACTCAGACCAAAACTTGTAAATCTCTCTGATACTGATGGTCTCGGTGTAGTGCTATTAAGACCAATATCCTCTTGAAAATCTTGGAGTTGAGTAAGACTAAGCGGATAGAGAAAAAACGGAGTAATTGCCAACGGAGTCTTAGAACTCGGAGATAGGATGAAGATGGGTTTGATCTGTAAGAAGTAGTGTTCTTGTGGAGTGTCGAAGATATCTATCCTCTTATTGGATCCATTGATCTCTCGTCGTATTCTCAGATTGCGTCTACCGGCACCGACACTGAAGTGAAAGTTGGGGCTAATATGAGTCTCTATATTGAAACTTAATGCATTGAAATTAAAGAAGTACTCTCTCTCAAAGAGGCTCTTAGTGTCAGGATCCTCTCCAAATCCTACCCGCTTTCGCAACGTGTTTTCCCATGTCAGATCAGTGCTTATCCGATCAAATGAATAACGTACTCCGATCTGTAGCCCATTGAGGAAGTGCAGTTCTGGGATGGGATTTTGTAATCTCACTTCTTCTTGGTTATTGAATGCAGCTATCTCAGCATTGAACTGTGATGCAGGAGTATAGAGTGAGGTGAACCCCGCCTTCATATTGAGCTGAGAGAAGAGCAGACTTACTTGGAGACTGCAGATTAGGAGTAAGATACCTCGTATCATAGTGTGAGTGCTGTGAGACTATCAGATTAACTCAATCACAAGATTGAATGCTAAAGATACGATAACTCTCCGAAATATCAGGTCAGTCCATCTCTACTTGCCCTTACCCTGGATCAGTACGAGTACAGTATAGAAGAGAATCTTAAAGTCAAGAGCAAGTGACATATTCTCAATGTAGATCATGTCAAATTTGAGTCTCTGGATCATTTGCTTGACATTGGAAGCATATCCATACTTGACCTGCCCCCAACTCGTGATGCCTGGTCTTACTTTGAGTAAATGCTTATAGTGTGGTGCTTGCTCTGTGATCTTATCGATATAGTACTGTCTCTCCGGTCGAGGACCCACCAGTGACATATCACCTCTGATGACATTGTAGAATTGTGGGAGCTCATCTAGTCGATACTTACGCATGACTCTTCCCCACTGTGTGACTCGATTATCTTGTTCATTAGAGAGTTGTGGTCCCGACTCTTCGGCATCTAAGTACATAGATCTGAACTTGATGATATTGAATGGATTGCCACTCTTGCCGATCCTCTCTTGCATGAAGAAGATTGGCCCATTTGACGACAGTCTGACTCTTATAGCGATGTAGAGGTAGAGTGGAGAGAGGATGATAAGGCTCAGTCCACTTAGGATGATATCAAGGGTACGTTTGATTATTTTTTGCCATTTGGGCAGGAGCTCTGTATCTATCTCGATGAGTACTGCTCCGTGCAGGTGATTCATCTTGACTGTACCTACGATGATATCATACATATCAGGGATAATCTTGATCAGTATCCGATCGGTGAATTGGTCAAGTATATTGAGGATATGCTTTATCTTATTTTGCTCGGAGGTCTCTATTGCGATGATGACCTCTTCGATGTTGTATTGTGTGATGAGGGTTTCGATATCTTTGATTTTGCCCAAGAGTGGCAGAGAATGTTCGAGATGATTGTGACTCCGACCATTGCTATCTACGAACCCTACAAAGTGGTATCCGAGTGAGTACTGCCTACCTGTGATCTCTTCGTAGAGCTCGACTGCCTTAGCATCTCCGCCTATGATGAGGGTATTGTACTTGACTCTTCCAGACTTGACCTTACGCTTAGCCAATGTCAGATAGGTAAGTCTGACGATGACTGTGATCCCAAAGTGGAGGACAAAAAGTCTGAAGAACGGTGTAAAGTAGTTCGTCACCTCTAGCACTTGGTCATCTATCAGTACGGTGAAGAAGAGCATCAATACCCCTATCCCTGAGAGGATAAATGTAGAGTTGAAAGTATTGCTCCGACTGAATCGATAGATGTCAGCATGCTTCTCAAATAGGCTATAGAGTAATACCCAGCACGTCGGTATGATGATCATCCCATAGTAGAGTTTTTCATCAGCGAAGATGTCACTGTATGAGATGGTTATCTCCTCTAGTCGCTTACGAAAGATGAAAAATAGAATCCATGCTAGCATCGCTGCTAGAAAATCTAGCAGACGGTAGAGCACGAGTTCTATTCTTCTTTGGCTTTTCATCTCTAATGTGATCGGGTAAGCCTAAAGATGTATGAGCTTGATATCATCTACGAATGCCTCCCCAGATGTGACTGAGGAACCCTCGAGACTGAGATTCAATAGTAGGCTAAACTGTCCTATATTGGGATCATTCAGGATGCTTCCTAGATCAAGGTACAGCTTGTTGCCAAGTGGCTTAGGATTGAGCAAGATGATATACTCAGGGATCTGATAGCTACCGATAGTCTGCATTACCCCAAGGACAAGAGGAGTATCAGAACTATAATTGATTTCTAGATAGGCATTATTATTAAAGTCCGAAGGCAAAAATAGCGATGAGGTAAAGACCTCACACACAGGATTTTGTTGGTCGACGTTCAATCGAGCTACCTTATTAGTATTGGTCGGGTCGAGTGGATCAGTGACGATAGTAAGATTGGACCCTTCAAAGTCATCACTCTCAAGTACAAAGGTGTGACTCCCATTGAAATCCTCAACAAAGGCAAATGATACATCATCATAGTATTCAAACTCTAAGTCGATAGGGTAGGTCTCTCCTGGTATAGCATCGAGAGTTACTTGGATAGGTCTCAGATAAGGGTAGATGATTGGTACTCCCTCACGACCATCTTCTCGGATACCGGGAAAGATGACTAAGTCGGTACTTGACTCATCTTCTAATACGGGGAGAGTGACTGGTACTTCAAATGGACCAAGTTCTTGGTCTTGTGTGAAGACCCATGCATCTCTGATCTTATGCGTTGGCTCGCCTTGTACAGGTATCGTGACCAGACTAGGTTCACTCAGTTCGATAAAGTAAGGATTGAGATCTGTTGCATTGAAGTTACTGCATGCAGTAAGTGACAGCATAGCGCAGATAGCGAGGCTCAGGTGAGTTATTGACATAATCGGAATTGTGAATGTCGAGTTTTGGTTTTAGTCGTGAGTTGCCTCTCTAGACTCCCCACATAAGTATCTCAAAAACGGTAGAGAACACATGGATAGTATTGTCGTGTTAAGATATTATTAACAGATGGGAGGATTTGTCAGATTGGATGCTAAATAGAAGTTTTGACTGTTGACCTATCTCCTTATTCCCTATAATAGTATATCACTGCCGCCAACAGCGTAATCAACATCAATAGGACTGAGGCAATCCGCAGTGAGATCCTTAAGTGCTTGCAGAATGACCTGATATTATCAGCGTACTGAGGGTAGCGAGGGATGATTTCGGCTTCCATCTTATCGGGCTTCATGATATAGCTCGTCGGAAAATCTACCTTGTTTTTATTCAGGATGATGTAGTGCTTCCAGACTCTTACCCTGATGTAGAGATTGACGAGGACTAGGATGATCATCAGTCCTGCAGCCCAGAGGATGAGAGTTTGGTAGAGTTCCATTCTGTTGAGTTTCTTAAGATAAATTGGATAGAGATTATCTCCGATATCTCATGAAGTCTCTATCTTACGCAAAACTAATAAATCTGTTGATGAGAACCATGAAGCCTATCTTTCTTCTGATATTACTTCTCTTTGGGTGTATTCTTTCTGCTCAAATTGATGAGAGCCAACTCCAATACTTCCTTCCAGTCGAAGAGTATGATCAAGCGATCACCACTCCTGAGGATTACCTTGGCTATCAAGTCGGCAAGAGACATGTCTCACACGATGAGCTGGTTGAGTATCTCCATCTGATAGACCTACAGTCTGATCGGATAGCGCTAGATACTTATGCATTGAGCCATGAGGAGAGACCTTTGATCTTATTAACGATCACATCCGATGATAACCATGACAATCTAGAGACAATCCAAGCCCAACATTTAGCCTTAGCGAATGACCCCGACTTAGATCCAGAGCTCTCATCGCTGCCAGCGATCATCTACCAAGGATACAGTATCCATGGAGACGAAGCGAGTGGAAGTAATGCTGCATTATTGACTGCATACTACCTTGCGGCGAGCAGAGCCCCATTTACCGACAGGTTACTGAGAGAGACAGTTATCCTCTTTGATCCATGCTATAATCCAGATGGGCTACATCGGTTCTCCACTTGGGTAAATAGTCATCGCTCCACGGTACTCAATCCAGATCCGCTGAGTGTGGAGTTTCAAGAGCGGTGGCCGACGGGTAGGGGTAATCACTATTGGTTTGACTTGAATCGCGACTGGCTGCTCTTAGCTCATCCTGAGAGTCGCGGTCGAGCCAAAATCTACCACCAATGGTATCCCAATGTACTCACAGATCATCATGAGATGGGAAAGAACTCTACCTTCTTCTTCCAGCCAGGAGTGCCAGAGAGGACTAATCTACTCACTCCGCAGCGCAATCAAGATCTTACGGAAGAGATTAGCCTCTATCATATGCATCATCTTGATTCCATAGGTAGCGATTACTTCACTAAGCAGCGATTTGATGATTACTATTATGGCAAGGGAAGTACTTATCCCGATGCATTGGGTTGTGTAGGGATTCTCTTTGAGCAAGCTGGTGTGGAGGGTCACCTCCAAGAGTCAAAAAATGGGCTGTTGAGTTTTCCATTTGCGATAAGAAATCAAGTGGTGACATCATTCTCTACCTGGAAGGCAACACTAGAGATGAAGGATGACTTGCTAGCGTACAAGCAAGAGTTCTTCAGACAGCGGATGCAGGATGCCCAATCTGAGAGTATCAAAGGTTACTCTCTGTCGACTAACGATAGATATGTGATCGGCTATCTCCAAGATTGGCTGGATCACCACAGTATCGATAATGCTCTTACACAAGATGGGAGTGTCTATGTATCGATGGCACAACCTCAGTATCTGCTACTCAAGTCAATGATGGAACCGACAAGAGTCTTTCCAGATAGTATCTTTTATGATGTCTCTACTTGGACGCTACCTATGGCATTTGACCTAGAGTGTGAGCCTCAGTATGAGATCCCTCTCCTAACTGTGGAGTCTCGATTGACAGAATCATCATTGCCAATCCTCGATGCTGATAGCGATTATTATATCATCGATTGGTCACAATATATGGCACCATCAGTCTTACGATCATTACTCGATGCCAAGCAGACGGTCAAGGCATTATCCCAGCCCTTCGAGATCAGTGATGTGGTGCTCTTCACTGCTGGTAGCCTAGTCATAGAGTCAACTGCTGAGAGCCAACAGATACTTGCAGATGCATGTCGTGAGAGTGATATCAAAGTCTCGACACTCACTGATAATCAAGTCAGTCAAGCTAAAACTACAGAACTATGGACAAAGTCAATAGGTCTCTTGATCGGCAATAATGCTAATGGATATGACGCAGGATCACTGTGGCATACTCTAGATGTGAGGTGGGGCATGCCAGTGACTTTACTAGATGTCAATCGCAACCACAGGGCTAGCCTGGACCGCTACGACGTCATACTGATGCCAAGCGATATCGATTACATCCATCCAGTATTCGATGATAAGTTACTCAAGTGGGTGAGTGACGGAGGGACATTGATTGGGATCAAAGATGCGATAGAGTGGGGGAGAGATAACAAACTCTGCAAGGTCAGTAGTATCACACAACGCGGAAGTAGAATGACAGAAAGAGAGTCAGGGATCGCTAATATCGGAGGCGCTATCTTACAGGTGTCTGTTGATGGAGATTCGCCACTAGGGTATGGGTATCCAGATGGGCAGATGGAGGTCTTCCATCGCGGCAGTGTATTCTACTCACAGCAGAAGGGTGGATCACCACTGAGTTACACAGAGTCTCCAGTAGCAAGCGGCTTCGTCTCTGTTAAGAATAGGCAACTCTTACAGCAGACATCTGCGGCGGTGGTGACTCGTAAGGGCAGAGGAAGGTGCATCTTCTTGCTAGACAATCCATGCTTCAGAGGGTATTGGCTGCAAGGAAGTAGAGTCTTGGCCAATGCAATATGGTATCAAGATTATGAGTAACTCTGGGTGACTCTGACAAGCCGTATCTACATGTAAGTCACTCAACAGGGAAGAGTGTGAGTTACTCTGAACCGAGTAAGAGAGTATCTGGGTCACTCTTGTCGATCACATGCTTCATCAGCGGGATAGCGATATAGAACTTAGACCCAACTCCCTCTATGCTCTCGAAGTACATCTTACCATTAAAGGCTTCGATCATATTGGAACTGATGGCAAGTCCAAGACCACTTCCAGAGTTTTTTGTTGTAAAGTTAGGTGTGAATATTTTGTCTTTCATCTCATTTGGAATCCCTACACCATTATCACTGACTTTGATGATTGCATTGTCATCTTCTTTGTAGAGATCGATACTGATTGCCCCCGATCGATTATTGGGGATAGATTGGATAGCATTTTTGAGGAGATTATTGAGGATGCTAATCAGATGGTTTTTGTCAGCGAATACCAGGAGGTCTTCGATGGGTTCACTCATCCTGATCATCATATCATCTCTCTTACGGAAGAGGTCATGGATAGTCTCTACGACTTCATTGAGGATGACTTTTTCGTTTTTGGCTAGGGGCATCTGACCGAAGTTAGAGAATGCATCAGCGATCTGAGCTAGATTATCTATCTGCTCTATCAAGGTACTCGATATCCGCTTTACTAGAGGCTTTGCTTGATCTGGATTTTGCTTGACTGCTCTCTCCAAGTATTGGATGCTGAGCTTCATGGGGGTAAGTGGATTCTTGATCTCGTGTGCTACGTTACGTGCCATCTCCTTCCAAGCACCATCTCTCTCTGTCCTAGCGATGAGTTGGGCACTCTCTTCGAGTTGGTTGATCATGGAATTGTAGTTCTTGATGAGCTTGCCTATCTCGTCATCTGCCTTCCACTCTACTGGGATATTCTTCTTGTTGAGTTTGGTCTGTTTCATCCGATTGGCGAGTGTCTCTAGTGGTTCGGTGATGGACCTTGCGATGGCTAGAGCCACAGCCCCTGCTATCAAGAATAGGAATACATAGACATTGAGCAATGTCCCTAAGTAATCGACTACTCCTAGGCTACTCGTCTCTGGTCCATTATACTCTAGACTTGCAAAGATTTGCTCATTAGTCTTCCCAGATTTGAATGGGATATAACTCTTCTCGAGGTGTTTGTCCTTGAGTGTAAGAGGATTGTTCTGTCCTAGTCTATTGAAGTAGTGGTAAGCGATATATGGGAGATATGCTGTCGAGGATTGGGCTGAGATATTATGACCTTCTGTGTCGAAGAGTTGGATGTCTACGTCATGGATGCTTTCGAGTTCTCCTCTGATGTTTTCTAGGAAGTAAGCAGTATTTTTTGTTTCGTCGATATCCTTGAGGTGCCAGAGCATGGTATTAGAGATTGCTCTGATGCGATTTTGTGTTTCTTTGTTTTCTGTCTTGACGATCTGAGACTGGAGATAGATACTCGTAATCGTAGCGATCGTGATGAATGAGAAGATCACCATCCCTACGATGATAATCTGTATCCGAGTACTCAGGCCAGCATCTCTGCTGAATCTGAGTGGTAAGTAGTCAGGTAAGAAGTCGAGGATACTATTGAGTATCATGAATAAGATGACCAATATTGTCAACAAGCAGAAGAAGAATGAAAATAATGTGATTGGCTTGAGGATGCTGAAGATTGGTTTCTGTGTGACTGCGATGATCTCTTGATATGGTCGGGATGTCAGATAGAGGTCCGAAGAGATGTAGGTTGCTTGATCGTCAGTTGCCATGAGCTGCAGGATATCATCGTCGCTGAGCTCGAGTTGGTTAGTCGTGAGTCTGCCATCTATGATCAGACTCAGAGGTGTCTCGATATTACGTCCATATGAGTAGCCAGTATAGTCAGTATAGTGGGTGATGGAGTCACTGTTATGGATGAAGTAATCTGTAGATCTGTAAGTATTGACGATCGGGTCAAACGACCACCCTTGACCGAGATCTACCCAATAGAGATGGTCATGTCTCGTAAGGGTCTGCGTGTAAAGTGAGGTACTATCTTGTGTGTATCCACTGACGGAGATCTGGATATCTGGCAACGGATCCAATGTACTCTGTATCATATCAGCGGCATCGATCTGTCCGAGTTGAGGGTGAGTAGTGATATACTGCTTGATCGAGTCAAATCTCGTGTTTTGCATTTGCTTACAAGCAGCCCACCGCTCATGATCTACCTCTTGAAAATATGCTTCCATGGATATCTTACGATTGCGGATGTCACTCTCAAAGTCATAACGATAGAGTAGAGTCGATAAGAATGCAGACATGACGACTAGCCACAAGATGAGCCACGTAATATTCTTCCCTCCGATATCATAGTAGAGATCATTGAGTATCAGATAGATCATGATGAAGAGTGGAAGTATCCAATATGGTGATACTCCAGTCGGGATACCTGCTGCGACCAAGGTCAAGAGTGCTATCCCTGTAAAGCAACCATACTTATGGAGAGTAGAGAGTCTCTTAATCTCTCTGATCAGTAGCTGAGTCCTCATAAATAGGACAAGAGTCCATGAGACCAGACAGATGATAGAGATCCCCTCTACGAGGCTAAGAGTAGAGAGTTCGTTGAAGTCAATCCTGACCGCTGGTGAATGGATGAAATGATAAAAACTCAAAATAATCCCGACTAATAAGAAGAGTACAGCGATGAGATGTACACACAGCGAGAGCCAAGATCGTTGAAGAGATGATTTGCTGATCCCTTTGAGATTGAAGAGATAGAGTGTACAGGTGAGCATGAAGAGCTCTACGAGAGACGATGCCCAAGGGGTCAAGTGCAGTGCAGTCTCATGATGAATGGCCACCTGATCAAACCATCTCTGATTAGCGAGTACTGCTCCGAGATAGAGGAGTGGACTAGTGAGATATGTCAGAGTATCACTCAGCATGGATATGCCTCTCAGTGCTGACCCAAATGCTATCAAGAAGAGGAAACTAATCAGCCATCCTACGCGAGGTCGCTTACTTGGTTGCTTGCCACGGAGCTTGAGTGATTGCAGATTGCCATCCAAGAGTATCTCACTCTGACTCTGAGACGGCAAGTAGACTTGACTGAGATTGTGCCCTCTGACGAATTGGCTATCATCATCCAAGAGCTGCCACCCGATCGTCAGCCTATGACCATTAGGTAGGACCTTGCTCCTGATCACTTGGCAGGCATCTACCACACCCTTCCATGAGAGGAGCTTATCTGATTGGTCAGCATAGGTATAGCAGACTGCAGATGGCAATGAAGAGAATATCCCTTCGAGAGACTCTAGATTGTCATTGTTACTGACAGTATTGATCGTCTGGATGATCTGGAGTTCGTCGGTTCTCATCTCTTCGAGGAGAATCGCTTCGTCACCATCAATGTCTGGGAGACAATAGAGGTAACTCTTCACCTGGAGGGCAAGTCCCAATAAGATCAGCGCAGCAATAAGATATCCGAACCTCTTCATAGCATCTAAACAGCCCACAAGATAAGACATTTATACATTGCAAAATAATTTAATATAAAGAAAGCCTAGGCATCGGTTGTACACGTGATTAGAAAAAAAAATGGCTAGCTTGTAACTTTTGGAAGAGCTGCTCCGTATAAGGGGTAGTAATAAGAGATATTACATCAAATGCTATCTACTGCTGAATACAATACTATCATCAAACTCTATGCAGATAATCTGTATAGACATGCACTCAAGGTGAATGGTGATGCAGTACTAGCCCAAGATGTCGTGCAGAATGTCTTCCTCAAGCTGTGGCAGATGAGAGCAACCATCAAAGTAGAATCAGTGAAAGCACTCCTCTACAAGATGACATATCAGCAAGGCATAGATCTCTACCGAAGTGAAAAGTCACGGAAAGCTCGACAAACTGTAATACCTGACCAGAGTCATGATACAGCGAGTCAGTATGGGAGCAAAGACCTCTTAGAGAGAGCATTCAAGTCATTAGCCCCAGAAGCTAAGCACTTGATCCTGCTGAGAGACTACGAAGGGTATAGCTATGCTGAGATAAGTGATCTCGTAGGACAGCCGCTCTCATCAGTCAAGGTCAATCTCTATAGAGCTCGCAAAAAAATGCAACACCAATTATCAACCTTAGAAAATGAGGTGAAATGAATCAGATAACAAGAAATAATTACGAAGAGTACATCCTAGAGTATGCTGACAATGCTCTCTCGGTCGATCTCATGCAAGAGATGGAATCCTTCCTCAATCTCCACCCAGACATCGCTGCCGAAGTACTTTCGTTTCGCAATATCAAGTTGACGCCAGATCCCGCTACGGCATTCGAAGGGAAGGAGGACTTACTCCGTCCGACAGAGAGTAAGACCAGTAGCCTCTCCTCGTCATTGCTCAAGGTCGTAGCTGTAGGAGTCATACTCAGTGGCATCGGATTATTCATTTACCTGAGTGAGACTACAGATGTGATCAACTCACACTCGAGGGTAAATGTCAAACAATCAGCTACACAGAGAGAAGTGGAGTCACACCGAGGACAAGTAGACCATACTACTAAGATCAAAGGAGATCAACTCGATAACCATACCATCAGTCCACAGGATCTCAGGATAGCAAGCAATACCAGTACGGATACACAGAGTGAGACTCAAGTAGACCCCAGTAGCCATGATGATTTGCATATACAGACAGTGGAAGCACCGCAAATGACTCAAGGTAAACAAGCACAGCAAGTCACTCAGCCAATACTCACTGGCCCGATCTACCAACCATCTGCTCCACACCAACGTCAAGGAGTCTCAGTACAGAGTCAAGACGAGGGAGACAGGAGCACTGGTCCACAGCCAAATGTGAGTCCACAAGTCTTCGCATCAGAGGGTAGCAGTATACGTACTCAAGAGCAGCAGATACAGCAACTTGCTACCATAGAGAGTCTGCCGCTGACTGACCAACTGAGTAGTCTGATGATCCAATCAGATGAGATCACTATCCCAGACTTGATCGCAAGTAAGCGTGGAGGGTCAATCCTCAAGTCAATCATCAAGAGTACAGGACTGAGTCGTGAGATTATCGTGGATATATCAGAGAGCTTGAGGCCATCATTTGCACTAGCAGAAGTACAGCTCGTACCTACATACCTCAAGGAAAATCAAATCGCATTACAGAGAAAATAAACTTATTGTCAAATCACAAAACAGATCACAATGAATACATTAATCAAAATTAGTATCGGACTCTTCTTACTATTGCCCTTGAGTACACTTACTCTCATGGGTCAAGAAGACAAACAAACCATTACAATCGAAGATGATAAAATCATCATCCAGAAAGACTCTACCGAGATTATCCTCGATAGAAGTAACAATTCAGAAGAAATCGAACAACCAGAAGAGAGAATCTTACAAGACGAAAACGGAGTAGTCGACGAAGATGATATGAGCATCAATCTCGATGGAGATGATCATACAAAGAGTGATCATGGAAAGAAAAAGAAAAAGAAAAACAAGTTCAGAATGGGCATGCTTGACTATGGAATCTCTACTTATCTCGTAGATGGATCACTTAATCATGATGAGCTCGAAGGATTTGCCCTCAACCATGGTAAGTCCAATAACTTTAATTTGCATATCTTTAGACACAGAGTAAACTTGTTAGCAGAAACTCTGTTCTTTGAATACGGACTGAGTACTAACTGGAGACGATATAGCCTCAAGAATGATATCATCATAGACAAGGAAGTATTCGTGACACCAGAAGGGAATAAGAGTCTAGCATGGACTAACTCGGATGTAGAGAACAAAAAGAACAAATTGAGATCTACACACTTAGAAATTCCTGTGATGATTACAATAAGTCCAAAGGACTCTAAGTTCTTTATCTCAGCGGGGATGTTCGGTGGGATGCGTATCGGCAGCAGTCAGAAGGTCAAGAATAAAGATGAAGGAAAGTCTATAATCAAAGATAATTATGAGATTAGAGACTTCACGACTGGTGTAGTAGGGAGAGTAGGATTCGGTCCAGTAGATTTCTACTGCCAATATACATTAGATCCACTCTTCAATGATGGAGTATCTCCTGAGGTCATGCCCATAAGTTTTGGCATCTCAGTATTAGGATTCTAAGACGATAATTTGTTAAAGATATAAACTAACGTTTTTTCATACTTTCGACCGTTCTTGCCTCGTCAGGGTAAGGACGGTTTTTTTTATGTTGTAGAGTTGAGGGAGTTATCCTTGCTGACGTTTGGCTTTGTTAAGCACTATCGATTACTCTAAATGTTGAGGAAATAATTTTAACTTTAGTTACATTTTGGAATTCCTATTTAAGTGTAGAAAATCTATGTATCGCTTAGTCCTTCTATTTTTAGTCCTGTTCCCTTTGGGTGCTTCTGCTCAATTTGAGCTCGTAGGAGATGCTGAGGAGATAGGTCCATCTACCTTCAGAATGACAAAAGATGAATTAAACGAAAATGGATCCGTCTGGCATAAATTGAGACATGATTTCAGGACAGATTTCAGTGTGAAGGGAGAGTTTTACTTTGGAGATTTTGAAGACGGGGCAGATGGAATCGTGTTTGTCATTCAGGATAATTGTATTGGGTCAGGTGGCTTAGGCTTAGGGATAGGTTATCTCAACTTTCCAGGCAGATCGATCGGTGTTGAGTTTGATACTTATCAGAATGCAGGTGGTCAGGTCAATGATCCGGTAGATGATCATATAGCTCTCTCTAGAGATGGCAGTGTCAATCACTTGAATAATCTCATAGGACCTGTCCAGATGCACCCATCACAATCTAATGTCGAAGATGGGAATTGGTACAGTTATGAAATCAGCTATGATGCCACTTCTGAGAGATTAGATGTGTACTTCGCAGGTGATCTACGACTGTCTTACCAAATTGATGTTGTAGATGATATTTTGGCTGGAGATCCATTTGCATACTGGGGATTCACTTCAGCGACAGGAGGGTTTAGTGCTGCTAACTCATTATCTATAGATGAGTTTGATTCATTCGCTATCTCCGATTATCAATTATGTGATGACGAAGCAACGATTGAGTTTTCAATCCCATATGACGATATAGAGTTCTCTATTACTCCTATAGATGGAGTGAGTATAGATGGCAATACTGTCCAGATACAGACTGAGACTACTACACAATACACTCTTGTATTGCCCGACATCTGTCTTGGGAGTGTGGAGTATGATTTTGCAGTGGAAGTCTCTGAGGTTATTGCTAGTATTACAAGTGAGAGTATAGGAGAGAATCCAGGCTGTGTATTGAGTAGTGGTAGCATCACTGCGTCTGGAGAGAATGGTACGGAGCCATATACCTATCTTTGGTCTAATGGTGAGGTAGAGGCATCGATAACTGATCTAGATTTTGATGCTATCTATAGTGTAACAGTTACAGATGCTAACTTCTGCACTGGCGTAGCTGCATTGGAGACGTTCTCCGATGTGATACTTGTGTCGAGTCAGACTGATATTGCATGTCATGGTGACACTACAGGCTTCATTGGGGTAGCTCCTTCATTTGGCACTGAACCCTATGAGTATTTTTGGGATTTAGGCGGAGGAAATACCCAAGTGGTGTATAATATTGTCGCCGGAGATTACCAAATTACTGTCGTTGATGGCAATGGATGTACGGATTCAAAAACTGTAACAATTACTGAACCTGAATCGCCTTTGAGCTTGACTATATTGCAGTCAGGTACCATCGCTTGTGATGAAGTGGGCACCGTATCTGTATCGGTTGAAGTCGATGGTGGTACTCCACCATACAATATTACTTGGTCTAATGGAGATACTGGTCCCGTAGCGAATAACTTGACTGTAGGAGAGTATCAAGTGAGTGTGATAGATGACAATAATTGTATGCTGAGTGATGTGGTGCTGGTCACAGTTGAGAGCCCATTCTCTGTAGATGTTATCATTGAACACATCGTGTGTGCAGATCAGCTGACAGGTGCATTGACTCTCGAGTTGACTGGTACATCTCCACCTTATCAATATTCCATAGACAATGGGATGACTACCCAATTAGACAATACATTTGATAACTTACCGCCTGGAGCATATACCATCCTTATAGAAGATGCTGAAGGTTGTACGGTGACTATAGATACAACGATTGCTGAGTTGACAGTCACTACAGCATTCTCCGCTGGTAGCGATCAGGTAATCTCGCCAGGTGAGTCTATCGTCTCAGATGCATTCGTTGGGACACCTCTATCCATCACGGAGATACAGTGGACACCCAGCAGTAGTATCACTTGTAGTGATTGTATCAACCCTACATTTAGCTCGACTGTCACTACACTATATACGATGACAGTGATAGATAGCAATGGGTGCATCCTTACAGATGACGTGCTGATTACAGTTGACGATGGAGACTTCAGTGTCTTTATCCCCAATATCATCGCACCGTCTTCTGGAGGTGTTGGGAGCAATTTTCAACTCTATGGAGATGCCAAGTTAGCACTTATCTCTCGGGTAGCAATCTACGATAGATGGGGCAATCTTGTCTATAGTGCTAAGGATCAAGACCCAGATAGCTACCAAGGTTGGGACGGGACGTTCGGAGGTGATCCAGTAGAGGTAGGAGTCTATGTCTACATGTTTGAAATAGAACTCACTAATGGTCAACTCCATAACTTCTCAGGTGATGTGATGGTAGTCCGCTAACTGTATGCGATATCTTACTAATCTCTTTTTCTTAGCTATCTCGCAATTGAATATACACTACATTTGTACTTGATACATGGGAGTCTACCGCTGCTATTCGATACAGAGTAGTGGAGGAAAGTCCGGACAACGTAGAGCACCACGCTATCTAACGGATAGGCTACTATCGAGAGATTGGTAGTAGACAGAAAGTGTCACAGAAAGGGAAACCGCCTCGATTCGTCGAGGTAAGGGTGAAAATGTGAGGTAAGAGCTCACGCATCTCTGTAGCGATACAGCGATGTGATAAACCTCGTGGGTTGCAATGTCAAGTATATCTTACTCAAATACACTTTGCTCGAGTGTTTTCTCATCACTTTGGTGATCTGAAAGGTAAGAAGGGTAGGCAGCTAGAGTCAGTGAGTGATCACTGACCCAGATAAATGGTAGACTTAAACACAGAATCCGGCTTATCCCATGTATCTTTTTTTTATCTACAGATGGTTGATTTCTGCTTTGATCGCTTTTGATGTCTCTTGATTAGCTCTCACTAGAGAATATGTTAGATGCTCCACTGTCGAGACTGTAAAGAGGTAATAGAGTTATGGTAATATGGAGAGTGGGTCTGATTGTATACTACGCTTTGTGATCTAAAATCAATCAACCCACGTAGGCAGTGTAAAGTGAAATGTCGATCCTTTGTTCTCCTGAACTGTTACCCAGATATCACCCCCATAGTGAGTTACGATTTTTTTGCAAATTGCAAGACCAATCCCGTTCCCCGAATTCTTATCAGAAGAGCTGAAGAGATCGAATAATCTTGGTTGGATATAATCTGGGATACCGCCAGCATTGTCAGATACCATTATCTTGAGTTCTCCAGTCTCTTGATGTTCGTAGTCGATCTCTATCCTTGATATATGAATTGTCTTATTGTGGTCGATACTATTTTTGATCAGATTTTGGAAGAGTTGTATCAGTAGAGACTGGTGGCCGAGGACTCTGGGTAGTTCTTTGTTTATAGTGATGGTGGCATTGGATTCGTCGATTTGAGTGGTGATAAGTGTCTTGACGATATGTATGATATGATTGAGATCGATTGATTCAGCTTGTGGAAGATTGGTGCCAAGCTTTGAGAGATTGAGTAAGTCATCGATCATCACTGATAACTGATGAGTACCAGTATTGATAAAATTGAGGTACTCGAGTTCTTTATCTGAGAATTTTTCTTTACTCGTCGTGGTGAGTAGATGTGCAAAGGAGCTTGCCGTACGGATAGGAGCTTTGAGGTCGTGTGCTGCTACAGATGCAAAGTTTTCTAGTAACTTGATGGACTCGTCTTGGTTGTTAAGGGCAGTTTTCAGCTCTTTATTTTGAATAGATATTGTCTTGTTGAGACTTGATAATGTTTTCTTATTTTGTTGGATATAGTATAGGAGAGTAGAGATGAGGAGTATGAGACACAGTGAGACGATAAGGATTTGCTGTAATCTTTTTTTCTCATGTTTCCGGTTTAAGATTTCCTTTGTGGTTGCTTCCTTGTAAGTGTTGGCTTCTTCGATGAGTTGTACGGCTAATTGGAGGTCTGATTGATTATTTGCTTGAGTTCGATCTGTTGACTCATTGAATTTATTAAGAGAGAGATACGCATTTTTATAATCTTTCTGTTCGGCGTATACGTGAGCAAGTCTTTTTTCTAGATCTGTGTCAGGGACATATGAGCCTATATTCTTTGCCTTAATGTAGTGTTGCTCAGCGAGGTCAAAATTGCCAACTTTGGAATGGTAATCTGCTATCCCGAGGTAATTATCATGTATGCCTTTGGTGTCATTCTTCTTGATTGAAAGCTCTAATCCTGTAGTGAAAGAGTGAATCGCCGAATCCAACTTAGAGTGAGATAATTGGGCATAACCTAGAGTGTAGTAGAGAAAGCCCAGTTCCGTAGAGTCGGCACTGCTGTTACGTGAGATTGCTTCATGACAGAGTTGGATAGTCGTCTCGTAATCTTCCATCTGGGAGTAGCTCGAGAGCAGTCCATAATAACTGTAGTTTCTGATACGATTGTACTTTCTCTGTGTTGCTATTTCTATATTCCTTGTAAAGAGTTTGATGGCCTTTTCATATTCCCCAATTTTGTTGTAAGCCACTCCGAGATCGATACTGTATCTATAGTATATCGAGCTTAGTGTGTCAGTGTATGTGAGACCTAGCTCGTAGCTCTGGATGGCAGTAAGGTTATTGCCTTCATTCATGTGATAATAGCCGAGTAGATTGTAGTAGTATGCTTTGGATGAGTTCTGATCTGAGGATGGGAGGCTAGCCTTGGCTTTATCTAGATAGATGTCAGCATGAGTTGGATTACCAGCAATGTATATCCGTTCTGATAGCGTGGTGTAGTAGAGGACTCTATCTAATTTGTCATCGAGATTGGGAGTATATGCTTGGATGAGTGAATCAATAAAATGAGTCTGATTGCTCTGTGATAGCTTGTATATGAGTATTGCAATCTTGTCCAATCCTTGTGGAGTAGTAGCTGGGCAACATTTCATGACTTGCTCTGCATATCCTCTAATCGAATCTATCGTCTGCTCCTCTTTATAATATTCAAAAAGTGAAAATGCTAATGGACATTTGATTGAATCTAAGTGAGTATCTGCGAGTTCGTATTTGAGACTGTCAATGTTGATAGCATGCGCTAGGGAGACACATATACATAAGAGCGATGACATCATTAGTGTCCGCAAGAGAGTGAAATTAGTGTATATTGAGTCAGATCTCTTCAATAGATTAGGCAACTTTCTACTCAAGGTAAATATTTATGAGGGAATAATTTCTTTTTAATCTTCCAATTTTCAGAATACGCTGAGAATGCTCCCTTCATCTCTAACCGATTACAGATGATAATATGGAAGAGCCTTAGTAAAGAAGGAGACTTAGACCTTCTATCTGAGAGATGAGTACTCCAATGGTGTATCCAACGGAGCTTATGCTTATAGTCATGAGACTGGAAGTTCTATGATGAATACTGATCCAATGCCTTCTGTTGAGTCTACCGAGATGTTTCCACCATGCAATTCTATGATCTTTTTGCAACTTGCAAGGCCTATCCCTGTGCCATCAGTTTTTTTAATCTTGAGTCTTTTGAACATTTCGAAGATGGAATCTTGCTGTGCTTGGGGTATGCCAATGCCATTGTCCGATACGGTGATGATCTGTTGATTGCCAGCTGTCTTACAGGTGATATCTATGGTAGGTGGCTGGTCATCTTTACAGTACATGATTGCATTGACGATAAGATTCTGTATGACGGTAGAGAAGAGGGTGTAGTCACATGTAATCATACAGTCGCAATCCTTGTCAATAGAGATGCTTGCTTGAGATTCGTCTAGCTGACTCTTGATCCCATTGGTAGTATCATTGATGAGTTGATTAAGGTTGACATGTGTTTTTTCAAGGTTTTGATCAAGTGTCGAGTAAGAGAGTAATTCTGTGATGAGGTTGCCCATGTTTTTGGACGAACTCGTAATGATATCTAAGTATTGATTGGCCTCTTCTGACAAGTTTTGGTCCTTCATCAATCCTGCAAATGATGATATTGTACGCAGTGGAGACTTCAAGTCATGTGATGCAACGTATGCAAATTGCTCCAATGCTTTGTTTTTCTGCTCGACCTCTTTCAACTGTTTTTGTATTTTGACATTTGAGGTTTCTAGTTTTTGATTGAGCCTCTGGATGTCCGACTTTTGGTTATTTATCTTGAAGAAGAGATATGCGAATAAGAATAGTAATCCTAGCAATATGAATAAGTAGATAAGTTGAGTCTTGATAAGGGATTCATCTTCGGCAGTTTCCTTATCCATTATTTTATTGCGGATGACGGTTATTTTCTTTTGGTTTGTATTTTGCAATTTCAATTTTGATACGAGTTCTGAGAGTATCAGATTAGTCTTAGAGTCTTCTTGTAGTTCTGTGAGTGACGAGATGGTTTGTTTGAGTTGTTCTTCTGAGAGCTCTTCACCATTCAAGATTGCATTTTGGAGAGCAGTGAGCTTAGCCTCTTTATTCCCGAGGCTATCTTGGATAGCTGCTTCAATCAAGTAGTTTTTTCCTAAGAGTAATTTGGTTTTTTGATCATAGTTGATTCTACCATTCTCTAGACTTTTCAGTGCTTTGGCAAATTGTTTCTTTTCAATGAATAGCTCTGATTCACAGAAGGATAACATGTATTTGCCTTTATGATTTCCTAAGTCGTTCCAGAGAGTTTTAGTCTTACTTATAAGATCTTCTGATTGGGTTAGTTTACCTTTTTTGAGATTGAGGTAGGCAAGATTTTGGTAGACATAGCCCATCGCCAAGGGATCTAGACCTTTTGACTCTATTGCTTTATTATAGTATTCCTCTGATTTGGTAAGATCCTCCATTTCGAGATGGAGTAGACCTCTATTCTGATAGATTGATCCGATGATATATTTGTCTGCTGCATTCTCTGCAAAGGTCTCCGCTTTGTCTAAGTGATAGAGTGCAGATTCGTAGTCCTTTTCGATGATCAGTATAAGTGCCGTATACATTTGATTGAGGGCAAATTGTTCTGGTCGAGTTTCATTGATGTAGAACTCATCCTCACCCTTGATGAGATATTCTTTTGCTTGTCCGAGATTGGATTGGTCATAATGAGCATAACCGATGAAGTTGTATGCAATGAGTAGATCTGCACAATCCAATGATGAATACTCATCAAATAGCAATTTAGCATCAGCGAAATCTAGATTAGTCCTTGTAGGAAACCCTATCTTGGCTTCATACGTGGCACATGGATCTTGAGATGATAGCGTGACGACCCAGAAGAGATTGATCACACTGATCCATGCTATAATTGTTGTTCTGTTCATCTTGTTCTGTTCTGATTTACAGTTTACCTGTGATTCACAGTTTACTGTATCTGAGACATTCAACGTATGTCATATGAGATATATTTGCTCATTTGGCTTGATCGATGATTTCGGTACATCTTCGATAAGTGAGTTTACGTGTTTCACGTCATACTCTAGTGATTGCATCTACTGATGTGTATCTATGATGACTCTTAATAGCTCATCGCAGATCTGATGAGACTTGGCTAGAGTTCGTTGAAGTAGACTGATGGATCAGTAAGCAATCCAGTTGTCAACTTGTAGTGTTGGGTCTCTCTATAGTCTATGGGAGTAATGCTACCATCGGAGAAGTGCAGGACTTCGCTATCAGGTAGTGCCATCATGATCGGTGAGTGTGTCGCTATGATGAACTGTGATCCAGTATTATTGACCTTAGACTTGATGAGTGAGAGCAGTGAGAGTTGCCGAGTCGGAGAGAGAGCTGCTTCTGGTTCGTCGATCAGATAGAGGCCTTTTGCAGTGATCCGTGTCGTGAAGAACTTGAGGAACCCTTCTCCATGTGACATGGCTTCTAAGTCGGTACCATAGCGTTTGATGAGAGCTTGTTTCTCGCCTTCGATGGCTCCGATTGCAAGTTTGATGTCTCCACCAGTCCATCCGGCTTTGGTCTCCTCGATCTCGGCATCTAGTGCTCTGATTTCTGATTTGATCTTCCTCGCAAAACCTATAAAGTCTTCTGCTCTAGTAAAGAATCCGTGCTGAGTCTTGGTCTTATATCTGATACTCAGGTAGTTTGCCAGATTATTTGCAGCAGCTAGCGAGCTATCATCCTCTAGTCTCATACTCCCTGCTAACGGGACTTCTGTATAGGCTGCGATACCCTCTAAGATGGTAGACTTGCCACTTCCATTCTCACCGACTAGGAATGTCACAGACTTAGTAAACTCTATGGACTCGAAGTTTTGAATCATTGGGAGTGTCCATGGAAACTTATCTTTATCATCCTCTGGGAAGTTGCGTAGTCTGACAGATGTGATAATCATAACCTAATATCTAGATAGTCCATAAATCTCAAAGATAGAGGAGATATTCGGATCGGAGTTTACACTTGCGTAAATACAATACACGACTGTATCGATGTGATCTAGACAGTTGTGTATGCTAGCGTATGTTGCATAACTTATGTCTTGTCAGGAGACAGTATCTCTTAGAGATCAGAGTACATAGGCGTATGCATGGTTTGATCGTACCTACCAGACTTTTTCGAAGTCTGGATTAGTCATCCATTGACTCCATTTCTTATTGTAAGTATGGACTGCTTTGGTATCATTACCTGCACCATCTTGTAGAGATCTACCAGAGTTAGCCCATTCAAATATGCTTCCATAGAGGTTATAGACCTTATCAAATCCTTTATCCTTGATGTCTTCTCCGAGTTTTTCGCTTCGATAACCGATACTACAGTAGACTACGATCTTGGCATCTGAGGGGAGATTGTCCAGTACTTCCCATGCAGGGTCATCATAGCCGATATATTGAGCTCCGGGGATATGACTTGTTTTGTATTCATCCATTTCTCTAGCATCGAAGAGATAGAGATTAGGGTCGTCTTTGATCTCATCGAGCTCTGTGACACTCATGATGGGCACTGAGAAGTTGAGTAAGCTACTCACTTTATTTTCAAATTTTGGGTCGCCACAGTAGTTAGGTTGCTGAGCATACCCTACGAATGGGATGATCAATGCACAGATTGCTAAGAGTCTTCTACTTAAGTTTTTTAGGTCCATTTCCGATATGATCTTTGATGATTCTACCATTATGGCAGAGAGGTTTGATTACTTGTTGGCTCCATGCTGTGATCTCTGCTGAGTATTCATCAGGATAGAGCATATGGATATTTGGTCCGGCATCGAGTGTGAAGTGTACTGGTATGCCAGTATCTCTCCTGTACGATCTGATTGCTTGGATGATGGAGATCGTATTAGGCTCCATCAGTACGAATGATGGTTCACTACAGAGCATAAGTCCATGGAGTGTGAGAGCTTCGTCTTCGACGAGAGCTCCAAATGTCTCTAGATCTCCGGCCTTCATGGCATGTGTGAGGGTGATGAGTCGCTGACCTGCTTGCGTATAGCGTTGCTCTGCGAATACACTCTTATCCATCAGGCCATGACCAGCAGATGAGCTTACTGACTTCTCATCGGCTGAGACGATACAGATATCATCATGATAGTGGTGAAATACAGGGTCCACTTGATCCGCATATGGGATGGCATAGAGGTCACTACTCCCTGGGATCTCACAGTGTCCCCACTGTCCGATCTGGGGGATTGTAGATCGACTAGCACTCCCGCTTCCGAGTCGTGCAAGTGATGAAGCCAACATCATATTGGGCTCATTGCTCTGATCTATCGACTGCTGGATATCGACTAAGCACATCGCTAATGCTGACATCGCAGATGCCGAGCTCGCGATCCCTGACGAATGCGGAAAACTATTGCGAGATGATATCTTCAACCTACAATGATCGAGCCACGGGAGATGATCCGTGATGCTCCCGAGGAACTTCTCTATCCTCGATCCAAATGCTGTATTGGGCTTATCTTCAAAGTGAAAATCTACTGACAGTCCATCATGGGCACTATCGATGTCATAGTGCACCGAAGTGTCACTGATACAGTTACTTAGCGTAAATGAGATACTCGGATTACGAGGCAATTGTCTTCCATGTTTACCCCAATACTTGATCAATGCAATATTGGATGGGCTTGTCCACCTGATAGCTCCGTTGTACGTCATAGTTACTCGTCCTACTTATTGATCTGATTCGATTCGATATGAGATGTCAAAGTCATTGAGGACTGCATCTAAGATTTCGTACTGTCCTGGGACGTAACCCGTCTTCAGGTCATATGAGAAGAGTTTGCCCATGTTATTCCAATAACTTGCAGCAAATCCACCTCTCAGATTTTTGATCAGATCGTACATTGGAGTATTGAGCTCTTTCTCGATCATCTTGATCATAATCTTACCTTGTAGCTTAGTCAGTTTGGTCAGTGGTGCTTCAAACTCTGTTTTGAGTTCGTCTTGGAGCCTTTTGATATGTTTTTTGCGCTTACGTCTATTGAGCTCTTGGGTGGCTACTTCCATCTCTCTGAAGATTCGGATTGCTTCTTTGGCGTAAGGATAGACCACAGCTGCATATCGCTTAAACTTCATATACTTCTTATAATCTGCATCATCCTTAAATGTCCGCAGAGATGTGATACTGATGTCATCAAGATTAGCCATGATGAGAGTATCACCAGTCTCAGTGATCATCGCAGTCATCACTCGACCATTGACTTTAGTCTCAAACATATCGAGATCCTTGTCCAGTGCTGGGATAGAGTCAGTGCCTTGGGCTGAGATGCTAAGGCTGATAAGGACAATCAGTAAGGTATAGTAAGTTTTCATTGATAGTATAACGTCGGTTATAATTGCAAAGTTACTCACTCTGACATTTTATTAATCTTTTAACAGCCATTTAATCCCTAGCCTGAATCGATGGTCAAATTGCGGATAGCCAAAAATGTGCATCTCTACATCATCTCTGATGAAGTCTGCCAAGTTTTCATATCTGACGAAGATTTCAAAGTTATTGATATTCCCAGTGACGTAGTAATCCACTCGGGGGTAAATGTCATACCCTGCACCGTCGACACTATAGAATATTCGATTTACTGGTTGATAGTGGAGTCGTCTACTGCTCTCCATCAGTCTAGCATAGACACCTGTCTTGATCAGCAGGTTCCCGTCGAAGAGACTATCTTGATAGTAGAGATCATGCTGTGTGTAGTAGTCTGGGAGATGCCAGATGTTATCTGAGTATCTCTGATAGGTGATGTGATTATCTAGATGGAAGTTGCCGATCCGCAGCTGTTGGGATGCTGAGAGCTGCATCATGGAGATACCATCGGTATACTGCACAGGTAGAGATGATTCGTCAAAGTAGACTTGATTATTGAGCTGCGCCACTTTTCCCTGGAGGGAAGTCCCTGTCCTCTCAGAGAGAAGAGAGAAGTCCAGACCTGTCTGACTTTGTGGGTCATAGACATTGTCATATTGCTGTATAGAGTTGATATACAGTGTCCTTTCATTGTAAGTCACAGGATAGGTGTGTCGATAGAGACTCCCGTTGAGATTGAGCCATTGATCTATGTTGAGCTTGAGATCGAGCTGACTGCGATTGTAGACCTGACTCCCAAGTGTAGATGTTTCGATATCAGCGATGAGGACGATGTTATCTTTCCAGTCTATACCTCCTTGGAGTCCGAGTACGAGCTGTGACTCTGTCCTGGATGAGCTAGGATTATACGCTATATGATAGCGATGATACCCTATAGTGCCATTGAATCTGACGATGTTGAAGAGTTGGGTCTTGAGGGTAGCATCAGTTGCTAAGTGATTGAAAGTTTGGTGGTTTCTTATACCGCTTGGATCAAATGCGTATTGCCTATAGATCGTATCTAGATCATTGATATTTATTCGTTTGTCTCCATACTTGCTGAGTCCATACTGGATCGATGCATGGTGTTGGAGAGTGAGGGCATTTTTACCTCGAGTGATCCTCCAAGAGTTGTCAGCATTGATCGTGTAATCATGAAATCTGGAAGTGCCGTCTTGGATATAGACAGGTACACTTGTCCTGAAGCCTGATAAGTCAGTCCTTACCCTTGTGGTATCTCTCACTCCGCCATTGAGATTTTCGTCTGAGAATCTTCCAAGATATGAGATGACACCTTGATACTTATTCTTCTTGCCTCGATAGCGATATGCCGCCACCATACTACTGGCTCTTGACTGGGCATTAGTATAGTACGTATCTTGCTTATATCTCTGAAATCCAACAGTGATAGTCCCTTGCTTACCGATATTCTGACTGAGGTATCCCTCAGCGATGAAGCTCTCCTGCCCCTCGAATGGAGAGAAGCCTGCATAGGAGTAAGGTCGATTGGTCTGCATCAAGGGGAAGGTACTCAGATCAAAAAAGTACGGTAAATATGGATCAGCAAAACCAAAGCTTGCCAGGGTATTGCTTGGCGTCTGTACAGCAAAGTCTAGAGTGGAGCTCCCGATGGCTCCTAGCGTCAGATTGATGTCACCCCATTGTTCGTTAGGGTCATAGAATGTCAGCTCTTTGAGACTAGGGTAATCATATGGTCTCAGTATGAAGGGGTCATCAAGGTAGAATACATCATAGATCGTAGTATCGGGTAAGAGATCATTGATGGAGTCTTGCTGAGCAATATCTACTTGGTCGGCGAGTCCTTCTTGCTCTTGATTGAGGTTGGGAGTACCTTGGGGATTGGTCCGTCCTTGAGCATACACATCAGTACTGGAGCAGAGTAGTCCTAAGAGAGTCAGGGTCAGTATGAGATATACTACTGCCTTATGATGAGTCTTTGTGTCAAGCAAGTGTCGCCAGATTTGAGTTGAACGAAGTAGAATCCTGGTTGAAGGAAGAGAGTAAAGTAGTCCTCGTCAAAGGATTGGCTGAGTACTCGCTTCCCGTCCAAGGTAGTAACGTAAACATCGGTATCAGATTTCATCTCGAGATGTCTGATATCAATGGATACTTCTCCGTTACTCGGATTTGGGGAGATGATGAAGTTTTCTTCCTTGTTGACTTGGTCTACTGAGCTGAATGAAGGCAGCTTCACTACGAAGAGACCCTCTTGCATGTCTGAGACTAAGATATTGCCTGATGGGAGGAATGGATAGACTCCCCAAGCACCTTCCCATCGACCTTGATGAGGGATCTGAGAAGTAGGGTAGAAGCTCACATTTACTGGATGAGCTGGATCTGTCAAATCATAGATCTGAAGTCCGTCATAATAGTATGAGGCATAGAGATAATTGTCATGCACTATGAGATTATGTGGTATGCTGAACTCTGAATCATTGTTGGCGTCGATCGTGTCTGTGACGTAGATGTCTGATAAGTCCTTGAGGTCTACTACCTTTATGTCCAATCCGTGATTTTCATCGGCCATATAGTAGTACTGTTGATCAGGAGTAGCCCATCCGCTATGATTGTACCCTGATTGTAAGTAGTCTTCTGGGTAGAGGCTCGCGAGTATCTGAGGATTGTCTATATCTGCATAGTCCATGATGACAAATCCTTGATTGCCAAGATTGAGGTATGCGATGTTGTCTACGACATAGGCATCGTGGACTGTACTTATCGGTCCGAAACCATCAATCTCTAGTAGGGTATAGATGAGCTCTGGTTGTGTAGGATTGGAGATGTCGAGTATCCGCATAGCGAGTCTGTCCAACTCGTCACCTCCGGTCTTACATAAGTAGAGTCTATCAGCGAATGTATCGATATAGATATTATGAGTCCGATTACTGAATTCTCCACTGTCGTAGACGACTTCTATCTTCTCAGGGAGTTGTGTGACATCTATGACTTGGAGAGTTGATTCGTCACCTTGATCAGCTACAGCATACAGATACCCTCTATGCGTATGGAAGTCACGATGGATGATCTGTGATCCTACTGCTCCACCAGGCACCAAGAAGGCTTCGAAGATATCGTCAGTATCTGTCACATCAATGAAGTGTGTACCACTTGTACTGCCTATGATCCCGTATTCTCTGCCATTGACGGCTACGCCATAGGTTTCATTATAAGCATTGTTGTGATTCTCTGATCCTACGATAGACTCATCATGCCATCTTCCGAGGAGATCTGCTTGATAGCGATTTTGACTGCTGGCAGCTACTGTCAACAAGCAAGTGATACCGATGAGTATAATCGTATGGATAGGATGGCGGTGCATGTAGTGAGTTATAGTCATAATCTCTAAATTAATACAACCACAACAAAAAACCCTGACTTTTGATCAGGGTTTTTGTGATTTGTGAGGTTAGTGTCGTTAGGGATCAATTATGGCTATGATTTTTTCTTTTTCATCGCTTCTCCCAATTGTTGCGATGCTGCAAATGAGGCAACCATCGTACCGAGCATATCTGATGCAGCAGCTGGAGCATTAGGCATCATGATGAGATTACTATTTGCATTTTCTCCCATTGACTGTAGAGTGTCATAGTGTTGTGTGACCACGATGAGTGCCGAAGCTTCTTGGGAGTTGATCCCCACATCATTGAGTACTGCAACTGACTCTTCGAGTCCTTTGGCGATTTCTCTTCGTTGATCAGCGATACCTTGACCTTGAAGTCTCTTACTCTCTGCTTCTGCTCTTGCTTTGGCAACGATTCTGATTCTTTCTGATTCTCCTTCAAACTCTGCAGCGATTTTTTCTCTTTCGGCAGCGTTGATTCTATTCATACTGTTCTTGACAGATGCATCGGGATCTATATCAGTGACTAAGGCCTTGATGATAAGGAATCCATAATCTTGCATAGCACCTGAGAGCTCACTCTTGACGGCGATTGCAATGTCATCTTTCTTGACAAAGACATCATCGAGTTTCATCTTAGGGACTTCTGCTCTGACGAGATCATAGACGTATGCAGTGATCTGATCATGCGGATTTTGCAATTTGTAGAATGCATCGTAGACGGCATCTTTACTGACAAGATATTGGATGCTGACCTGCATCCTTACAAATACATCATCGAATGTCTTAGTCTCGATTGGGACATCTAATTGCTGTACTCTGAGTGATACCTTACCTGCGATCTTGTCGATAATTGGTATTTTGAATTGCAGACCTGATTGTCTGATAGAGTTGAACTTACCGAATCGTTCGATAATAGCTGCAGACTGTTGCTTCACGATGAAGAGACCACTGGAGATAATGATTAATCCCAAGACTAATATTGGAATTAATACTGGATTGATAGTTGGCATAGAGTTATTGATTTTAAATATTGTGAACTAAATATTGGCGTTACTCACTGACAATCAAACTCTAAATCGATAATTTTGGTTTCCTTTATCCCTTAGCGTCAGACGAAAGTGAAGATTCGTTAGACTAAAATAGGATTTTTTTCTCTCAATATCCTTATGTGGCAATGCAACCCTTTGATAACCACCTAAGTCTTTGGCAATAGAATCAATAAGTGTAACATTCGTTAACTCCATAAAGGACACATATAATCACTCCTACATCATCATATCAGCAATATCGCGAGCTCATAGAAGCAAGTAAGAATGGTGACAATCAGGCACAGAGAGCTCTCTATCATCTCTATGTCGATGCGATGTACAGCACTTGCTATCGATTGATGGGCAACCAGCATGATGCAGAAGATAAGCTGATGGAGAGTTTTTGTGACGCATTTAGAGCCATCGGACAGTATGAGTATAAGAGTACATTCGGTGCATGGCTCAAGAGAATAGTCATAAATAACTGTATCACTACTCTCAAAAAAAAGCGATTGGATATCAATGAGTTGACTGACTCTATAGCACGCATTCCGACAGAAGAGAATCCTCTAGATACTCAGTCCAATAGATACACTGTTCAGACCATCAAAGTATCGATCAATCTCCTCCCTGATGGATATCGAGAGATCCTCAGTCTCTACCTATTGGAGGGATATGATCACCTAGAGATAAGCGAGATATTGGGCATCTCTGTAGGGACGTCTAAGTCACAATATAGTCGAGCTAAAAAAAAATTGCGAGCCTTACTAACCCACGATACCAATGGATAAATTAGAGAAGCATATCAGATCAATCCGTGAAGAACTGGACTACCAAGCTCCTCGTAAGGATGAGATGTGGAAGCAGATATCTCAGGATATGAAGAGTCAGATCACAGAAAATGTAGATTCGTCTGAGTCCATAGATAGCAACCATCAGCATGAAGATCATCATCACAATCATGGGAGTAAGTGGTGGACATCTTTTGTCGGATTGGTACTGCTCACTCTCGTCTTAGTAGGGATAGTACTCGGAGGTAAAGCCCTGATTGGTCCACAGCAGCAGATACTCCACCCAGCCCCACCGTCAGAAGCTCTGGAGATAGACTTCTACTATGCAAGACTCGCTGAGACCCAAATCCAAAAACTCAAACAAAATCAAGACCTCACACAGGAAGAAAAAGATGAATTTTTGGAATATATCTCTGAGCTCATAACAGAACAAAAAGAACTCACTTCAAAGCTCCAACACAATCTGGATAACGAAGAATTACTCGTCGCAACGATAAACAACTTCAAACAGCAAATCAAATTGATAGAACAATTGCTCGAAAGAGTCGAATCAAGAAAATATAAAAGCTATGAAAGCAATGGAATATTTATGTAGATCTATCTGGGGCCTGATCATCTTACTCTGCCTACCAATAGCAGTCTCTAGCCAAGCGACTAAGTCATTGACTGATACTCTAGACATGCAAGACATTACTCGTCTCTCCATCACTAATCAATACGGTGATATCGTGATCTCTACTTGGGATCGGGATCAGATCGGTTACAGTGTACAGATCGCAGTATTGAAGGATGATATAAGTGCAGCCCATGATCTCTTAGATCGACTCGTCTACTCAGTGGAGGAGTTCAATGCCCAACTCACATTTGACTATGAAGTAGAATCGCTGAATGCTGGATTCTTTGAGAGATTATGGTCTGACATTACGCTTGAGATTGATCAATCAGGGATACAGATTGATGTAGAGTTGACAGTGCCCAGAGAGCTCTCATTGGATATCGAGAACAAATTTGGTGATATTACTATCCGAGATTGGAATGGGAGTCTCAAGGTCAAGCAAAAACACGGGAATGTCAGAGTCTCTGGTAATGTCAAAGACCTTAGATTGGAGCAATCATTTGGAGATGCAGACTTCAATACGATTGAATCAGCAAGAATAGAGATCAGGAATGTGGAGTTTGATGCCAAGAATATTGACGAGTTTATCATAGAGTCACACGGGAGTGTGATCAATATCAATAATACCTTGCAGGTGACAATCGACTCTAATAAGGATGACCTTACCATCGATAGAGTCAATCAGATCAAAGGCAGTGTTTACTATGGGTCACTCTACATCGATGAGCTAGTGGATAAGATCCAGGCTCAACTCAAATTAACCGATCTCAAAATCAAAAATATTATCAGTGAAGATGCTGTATTGTCAATCGATCAGACTAACTCTGATGTAGATATTGATCTCAATGGTCAAGCGATGGATCTCGAGGCTACCTTACAAGATGGCCTACTCAATGTACCCAAGTCCTCCTCAGAGTTGAGTACAATAATCTTAGATAAGAAAGATGAGAAAAGATCAATTACTGGCAACATCGGGTCTAACCCCAAAGGGAAGATCGTACTCAATGGAAAGAAAGGCATCATCATCATTAGATAATATCCTCCTAAGTGCAATGATCCCCTAGAGCTTTGATAGCCCCACCGAGGCTGGTCTTCTGAATGATGTCTCAAATGCGAATGTAGTATTAGTGCCTTCTATCCCTTTGATAGTCTGTATCTTATCGTAGATGACATCTCTGAGGTGAGTATTATTATAGGCTAGGATACGGACGATAAGTGCATATCTTCCAGCTATGTTTACACATTCGACAATCTCGGGGATCTGTTCCAGAGCATTGATAATGTCTGGAATAAATCTGACATTGGTTACCATGATTTGGGTAAATGCTGAAGTCTCATAGCCAAGCAATTCAAAGTTGAGCTGATAGACTGGTTGTTCGAGTACTCCACTCTCTTGGAGTTTTTTGATTCGTTGGTGGATCAGAGAGTTGGATACTTTGAGCTGCTCTGCAAGCGAAGAGTACGGAATCCTTGCATTCACTGATAATTCTTGTAGTATTCTAAGGTCTAAAGCGTCAAATTGATAGTCAGACATAATATTTTGAAGATTAAATAATCAAATTGACATAAAAATACACAATTAAGACTTGTATAACAAATAATTGACTGATAATAGAATCAAATATTCTTTTCTTTGCGTTATCAAATTGAAAATAATTTATTTGTAGTATTTAATTAGTTTTAGTTCATGTTACTAGTCAAGGCAATTTTATCTGTTTCATTAGTATTATTCTCAGTGATTGATATCCCTGGATCATTACCAGTCATTATCAACATGAAACGAGAAGGAGTAATCATCAATGCGATGCTTGCCACTCTCGTTGCAGGTGTGATGATGATAGCATTTTTGTTTTTCGGTACATCTATCCTAGGGTTATTTGGTATTGAGATTAGCTCATTTGCCTTAGCAGGCTCTCTGATCATCTTCTTCATTGGGTTAGAGATGACATTGGGGATTAGATTTTTCAGAGATATGGATCAGGAAGGTTCGGAAGGTACAATAGTCCCTATTGCATTTCCATTATTGGCAGGTGCAGGTACTTTGACTACGATCATATCATTGAAGTCTGAGTTTGCAAGTCTACCGATCGTTGGAGGGATTCTGATCAATCTTATCATCGTGTACATTGTACTCAACTCTACCTCTTGGTTGTCTGATAAGATCTCAGAGAAGGCATTGAGTAGTCTGAGGAAGATATTTGGTATCCTCTTGTTGGCGATCGCAATACAGATGTTCAAAGCCAACATCCTTACGTAAGCAATAGGGCAATAGCTCATTATTAATAGTTTTTTTTAGAATGGAATCAAGCACAGTGTTTGGTTCCATTTTTTTGTCAGATGAGATTTTCTCCTTGAGCCCCTTGTGGAGTAATCTATGACCATGAAACATATCTCCTGTGACAGGCTCCTCCATGAGCAATCGATCCGTTAAGATGATAAATCGAAGTAATAATTATCTTAGTGTACAAGTTTTCTTTTTATTGAAGATGTCTCACACTAAGAGGCAGCGACGTTATAACTCACTTTATTGTCATGGATATTATACTCAATATTTTTAGCACTTGGTCTGCAACAGTATTTACAGGAGTACTCTTCGTAGTATTTTACATACTCGCTAAGAAATTACTTGTCCGTCAAGCTGCGGGACAGACTGACAAGAAGTTGATTAGGTCATTGATATTATTTACAATTGCTTTTATAGGAGCGATCAGTGTAGTGCTATCATTACCGATGGATGCAGATCAGAAGGGTCAAGTCACCAGTCTGATTGGTATCGTCTTATCTGCGGTATTGGGTCTGAGTGCTACGACATTTATCGGAAATGCCATCGCTGGTATAGCCCTTAAGATGCGTAACGACTTCAAACCAGGTGACTTCATCGAGGTCAATAATATCTTTGGTAGAGTGACAGAGCAAGGTCTCTTCCATACAGAAGTGCAGACTCCAAATCGTGACTTGACAAGTATGCCCAATATGATGCTGGCGACCAATCCTGTCAATATCACGAGATCTACAGGGACTATCCTCCATACAGAGGTCTCTCTTGGATACGATGTCAATCGCCTCAAGATCGAAGAGTCATTAATCAAAGCTGCTACCCGAGCCAATCTCAAAGATCCATTCGTATTGATTACTTCTCTCGGGGACTTCTCCGTTGTCTATCGATTGAATGGACTCCTTGAGAATGTCAAATCAATCGTAAGCGCTAGATCCAATCTGACTGGCCATGTTATCGATGTGCTCCACGAGGATGGAATCGAAATCGTCTCTCCAAACTTTATGAATCAGAGGCAAGTCGGAGAGACAGTATTCATCCCGAAGAACTATAGAGTCAAAGACCAAGCAGCACTCGACAAAGCGATGGCATCTGAGAGTATTATCTTTGACAAGGCTGAAGAGGCCGAGAGTATCGAAAAGCGAAAAGAGCTCTTAGCAGAGGTAGAGGCTAAAGTCAAATCTGAGAAAGACCTCCTCAAAACTGCTGAAGATGTAGAGTCAAAAGCCAAAATTCAAAAGAAACTCGATACAACTATTGCTCTAAGAGACAAACTCCAAAGTAAAATTGATGAGAAAGTAGATAAGTTAGCAGATAGCTAATCACTACTTTCCAATCATCTCCTCGGGTCTTACCCATGCATCAAACTCCGACTCAGTCAAGTAGCCGAGTCCTAGTGATGCTTCCTTTAGAGTTGTTCCTTCTTTGTAGGCCTTCTTAGCGATCTCCGATGCCTTGTCGTATCCAATCTTGGTGTTTAAGGCAGTGACGAGCATGAGTGATTTATTGAGGAGATCTTGGATTCTCTCAGTATTGGGCTCTATACCTACGGCACAGTTATCAGCAAAACTCATACATGCATCACCAATCAATCGAGCTGACATCAAGAAGTTGAATATCATCATTGGTTTGAATACATTGAGCTGGAAGTGACCATTCATCCCACCTACGTTTATGGCTACGTCATTCCCTATCACTTGTGCCATAGCCATTGTCAATGCCTCTGATTGTGTAGGATTGACTTTCCCAGGCATGATAGATGATCCTGGTTCGTTAGCTGGGATTACGATTTCTCCTATTCCGCATCTTGGACCAGAGGCCAACATCCTGATATCATTACCAATCTTCATCAATGACACAGCTACGGTCTTCAGTGCACCATGCGATTCTACTATCGCATCATGTGCTGCTAATCCCTCAAATTTGTTCGTTCCTGTCACAAATGGTAAGCTTGTCAGGTCTGCGATCTTTGTTGCCACAAGCACTGCATATCCATCTGGTGTATTGAGTCCTGTGCCTACTGCTGTACCCCCTAACGCTAGCTCTGAGAGGTGATCAAGACTATTATTGATTGCCTTGATTCCGTGATCTAGCTGAGACACATACCCTGAGAGCTCTTGTCCAAGAGTGATCGGTGTAGCATCCATGAAGTGAGTCCGTCCTATCTTGACCACATCAGCATATTTTTTAGCTTTTGCGTCAAGCGTATCTCTAAGCCGTTTTATCCCTGGTAGAGTAGTATCGATTAGCATCTTGTAAGCCGAGATATGCATCGCCGTAGGGAATGTATCATTAGATGATTGGGACTTATTGACGTCATCATTGGGGTGGATAGATTTAGATTGATCGATGAGTAATCCTCCATTGAGTACATGAGCACGATTAGCAATGACTTCATTGACATTCATATTGGACTGAGTACCAGATCCAGTCTGCCAGACTACTAATGGGAACTGATCATCTAGCGATCCTGCTAAGATTTCATCACAGACTTTCCCTATTATATCAGATTTGTCTTGGTCAAGGACCCCCAATTCTGCATTCGTCATAGCTGCAGCTTTCTTGAGGATAGCAAACGCTTTGATCACTTCTGTGGGCATAGATTGACCACCGATTTTGAAGTTTTGCATTGACCTCTGTGTCTGAGCAGCCCAATAGTTATCTGCTGGCACCTGTATCGTACCGATTGAATCTTTTTCTGTCCTTGTTGTCATAGTCTGATGTAATTATTGAAAAGTTATTCAAATGTAAATAAGTCTTTTTTGAAATATTGAGATTAGTAAGTTTTATTCTGAACAAGTGAGAGATTCAATTTCAGTTATCTTTTCACGGATCAGTTAATCATTATTTAGGTGATTTTAAGGTTAAAACGAAGGGAAATACTAATTTGCAGTGTAGTACACATATGTTAAAACTATTATTTTAGTATTAATTTGGTATCTTTTGTTAATATATTTGCTTCGAATGAAAAAGACATTAATGTGAGAATAGTATTTTTCATTTTGTTTTTATTCACAACCCACCAATAATAATTGAACCTAAGTTTTGTAATTAGGTCATATTAAATTTCACATTATTTCAGTGAATTTAATCTGATTTATTACATATCTAAATTCATGTTCAATTGTCAACTGTAAGGCGTTTTTTGATCACCACTTGTATCTAACTCTTCATGAGTGCATACACAAGTCTGTCAGAGAAACCCAGTTTACTTTATTTCAATTTTACATAAATTTCATTTTGTAGAGTAATAGTCTATTAAGCTTTTAGACTATATCCTCAAAGCTAGACGATAATCTATTCTTTGTGGCAAGATTCTTCATGCCAGTCAAAAAATTCACATCATCTAGCAATAGAATTTTCTTCAAAGACATAAGGTACAATGCTCTATCGTCACTGCTGTTGTGACACATCCTATCTATGCTAAATGAATTCCTGTCCTATAGAGTAGTTACTCTCACTTCTTTACTAAAAGAAAAATAAATTTATTTGTATGAACTGTTTAATTAGAAAAGCTTGTCAAGTTGGTGTTTTGATTTTGATTCTATTGATTTGGGGAGTGAGTTTATTCTCACAAGTCTGTGAATGTAATGATTACTTATACGTAAATGATCCTGCACTTGATATCACACATAAGTTTCTAATCAATCCTGATGGAACCGTGGGAGATGAAATTTTTTCTTCAGGTACTACGCCATGGTTAGCTCCCAATGTGATTACTAATCCTCATGGAGTAGTCGCTGATGCAGCTGGTAACTTGTATATTTCTCAAATTGATACAGATCCTACTTCCCTTTATCAAATTAGTTGTGATGGTACAGTGCAATCAACAAATTTCATTCCCGACTGGGATAGAACTCTCAATTTGACAACCATCGGGACAACGCTATATTCTATCGGAAGAGATCCCAATGGAGGTCAATATATGTTATATTCTCATGACTTATGTTCAGGGTCTGATATAGCAAGTATTGAATTACCTTCTGATGTCAATGGCGACAACTTTGGATGGGGTTAAAATCTAGGATTAGATGGTGAGTTATATTTTACTCAAACTTTTGGTCCATCCACTAACGACCACTGTGTGTATACAGTAGATCAGGCTTTATCTACGATGACAGAGATTTTTTGTCTCCCTAATATTGGGAGTACTTTTGGATCTTATGGAGTGACACAAGACGAATGTGGTAACTTTTATCTAGTAGTTACCGATAATATTAATGGAAGTACAACATTATATAAAGTCGATCCAAATGGAAATGTGATCAGCTCAATCTCTGATACAGCATTAGATGAAACTGGTTTTGCAGGTGCTTGGGGCTTGCAGTATAATCAAAATACAGGGAAAATATATATCGGGACTTTGGGTGATGACTGTGTTGCAGTAGTTGACGCAGGAGGATGTACAGGTAACTTAACTTATGAATCAGCAGCAGGTGTCGGACACGTACCAGGTGCTTACTCTAAAGCGGTGAATATTAATAGAGAATGTTGTTTAGTAAGTAACAATGTTGTGAAAGACACATTCCTTTGTAATTTCAATTCTGGAGATGAAATTGTATTAGCGGATCTCCTTGATTGTTCAGACGGTGTGATCTGTGGAGCTGAATGGACATCATTAGGTAACCCAGACGATTTATTGGTTGACAATTGTACACAGATTGCTACTGTAGCTGTTACTGAGGGTTGTTTGTCTTACGAGTTTACAGCAGATGGAAATTCAGCATGTTCTGGTAACTCGATAATTGTAAATATCGGTTTTGGGAATATCACTTCTACAGTTTTGGGTGAAGATATTGCTATTTGTGAAGGTGAAAATCCACCTCAATTACCAATTGTCACAGCATCAACAGGATCATCTGCAATATCATATCAATGGCAAATGAGTACGACTGGTTGTGACGAGTCCTTTTCAGACATAATAGGAGCTACCAACATGGATTATGATCCACCAGAGTTATCTCAAACAACAAGCTATAGATTACTTTCTTCAATTATGCAGTGTGATTTTGCGGGAGACGGAAATCCTGAAATCGGTTGTACTGACACATCAAATTGTATTACAGTTCTAGTTTTGGATAATCCATTCTGTACAGTCACAGGAACAGATACGACATGTGGTGATTCAGATGGGACAGCAGATGCTAGTATATCAGGAGGTACGATGCCATATACATATGCATGGAGTAATGGAAGTACAACAGAAGACTTAACAGGATTAGCAGCAGGTACTTATACACTGACGGTAACAGATGCATCAGGTTGTACGACTACATGTGAAGTAGTGATAGCAGCAAGCAGC
>CALLAW010000051.1 GCA_938001865.1 uncultured Saprospiraceae bacterium
CTCCGATGAAGACATCGATATCTCTCGTCTCACAGTTAGTACCAGAGAATCCATCTGCACATTGGCAGATTCCCTCAAGGCATGATCCACCATTTTCACAATTTACATCTTTACATTCATCTTTACATGATTGCATTAGAGCCATCATGGCTACCAAGCTTACGATTAATAATCTTTTCATCAATTTTTTAATTTATTATGTTTTTTTAATACTTCTCAGCCTTAACGGCATAATCTTATAACGCAGTACACCTGCAGAGTGCTTCTTATGAAGATTTAACGCTTTAGAGGAGATTTCGTAATCTAGTAGTAGATCAGGCCTTCATCAGGATTGCCGCTGCAACGCATATTGTCGTTGGCATATTGATAGCCTGATATCCAAGCGAGTAGGCTATCGACTTGGTGCCAACTTGTGAGTGGATGGTGGAGCTGATAGGGGATACTTGCTATAATGTCATCTACAACTTGCATGATCTCTTGCTTATAGCTCGCTACAGAGTGAGGATATCTGAGAGTCAATACCTGCTTGGGATAAGTCTCTAAGACCTTCTTATCGATGAGTTGTGACTTGAGTTTCATCGCTCTTGCAGTCAAACCCCCAAGAAACATTGGAGACATGGCTTTCAGTTCTCGATCACATACTCTATAGTGATAGTCACTTGATCCACTTGGATCTGAGTAAGCAAGTGGCAGCGAGAGTGGTGCATCGAGCATAATGAGCTCAGGATTGTGATCGCTTACCCATGCTCTGATGAAGTGGTCTGCGTCTTGTTTTTTTTGAGATTGAATGACATACAGCGATGCAGTTTGGTTGTAGCAAATGGCAGTAGTCCCTGCGAGCTTACTCCCGTAGTCTATCCCAGCAATCATCATACTCTTAGCGTAGACATCCCTCCATCAACTGGGATGATCTGACCTGTTATCCAAGAGGAGTGGTCTGAGAGTAAGAATGTCGCAGCTTGAGCTATATCATTAACCTCACCTACTCGCTTGAGTGGATTACGCTTGCCAGCCGCTTCTTTCTTCTCATCAGTACTGAGGAACTTGGCAGCTAATGGAGTATCAGTCAGAGATGGGGCGATACAGTTGACTCTTGTATGACCAGACCACTCAGCAGCAAGTGCTTTAGTAAGGCCTTCTACAGCTCCTTTTGCAGCAGCGACACTTGCGTGAAAAGGCATCCCTTGCCCAACAGCGACAGTTGAGAATAAGACGACAGAAGAGAGTCCGTCACTAGACTTGAGATTGCGATGAATGCCCTTGAGAGCCGATACAGCTCCGAGGACATTGAGTTGATAATCACTCAGGAAGTCATCAGTCTTGAGTGATCTGAATGGTTTAAGATTAATAGATCCTGGACAATAGACTACTTGGTCTATCTGCTCAGGTAAGTCGAGTGTAGTGATGTCATCAGTCATGACATCGAAGGCATGATACGTGACATTGTCATGGGCGATGGGTGCAGTACGACTCAGTACGATGACATTATTTGTGGATTTGAGAAGGTCGACGATACCTGCGCCTATCCCTTTACTTCCTCCTATGATGATGGTGTTTTTCATGTGATTGATTTACTCTTGATATGCTTGTGAGGATATGACAAATATCTTGCTCAAAATGTTGCACAGTTAAGTTAATTGTTGTAGCAATTATAAAATAATTCTCATATATGAAGAATACATATTAAAAAATTTTAATTTTGTCACAACAAAACAATTATTTTAAGCCATCGGACAGGATTACTACGGGAGCGGGAAGCTATTAATTACTGGAGAATACGGAGTACTAGACGGTGCTTTGGCATTTGCAGTTCCTACCAAGCTTGGTCAGTCTATGACGATCAAGAAGCATCGGAGTAGTGATATCCACTGGATAAGTCATGATAAGGATGGCAAGGTATGGTTTGAGTCTAAGATTGCAATCATAGACTTCAAGCCAGCATCGACTACTGATGAGACGATCAGTAAGCATCTTACACAATTACTCAAGTCGGCAGTGAGGCTCAACTCTGAGTTTCTAGATAAGTGGAACGGATTCAAGGTGTTGACCCACTTAGAGTTTGAGAGAGATTGGGGATTAGGCTCGAGTTCTACACTGACTCATCTCGTAGCGCAGTGGGCTGAGATACATCCATTGTCTCTCCACTTCAAAGCGAATGCTGGCAGTGGTTATGACGTCGCATGTGCAGGTGCAGAGAGCCCGATACTCTATCAGCTAGATGGAGATGACATCCATATAGAGCCGTTGGATCAGTTCAGGCCAAAGTATGCAGATAATCTCTACTTCGTGCATCTCAATCAGAAGCAATCTACAGCTACTGGTGTCGCCTATTACACCAAAAAGGTCAAAGGCAAAAAAACGCTAGCTCGTACACTTACTCAGCTCACAGAGGAGCTCATCGAGGCAAAGACATTAACATCATTTGACAAGATCATCACAGAGCATGAGAGTGTCCTCTCTAAGGCACTTGGGATAGATACAGTCAAGTCACTACAGTTCTCTGATTATTGGGGGAGCATGAAGTCACTCGGCGCCTGGGGTGGAGACTTCGTACTCGCGACATCTGATAGAGAGACAGCTGAGACGAAGCAATACTTTGCAGAGAGAGGCTATGATACTGTCTTGGGTCTGGATGAGATCTTGATCTAAGCTAAGCGATCCACAGTAATGTCATGCCCGATGGAGTAGACGTCATTTTTACTCTCTAGTAATCTTCACTCTTCTTACCTCTTGGTCGACAGTAATGTCTACATGTATCGCATCATCTGCGAGATCAGACTCTGCAATCAACTCAGGCCACTCTACGATACAGATCGCATCTGACTCTAGGAAATACTCCTCGATGCCAGCATTGAACAACTCATCATAGGACTCTAGGCGATAGAGGTCCATGTGGTAGATGATCTTATCATGTGCTGGATAGCTATTGACGATCGAGAATGTAGGACTAGTGACCTCAGTCGTAGCTCCAAGTGACTGAGCTAAGTACTTGGTGAAGGTCGTCTTGCCTGCTCCAAGATTACCTGTGAGGAGGATGACCTTGGGATCTAATGCCAAGAGAGTATCTGCGACTGATTGCCATGAATCAATCGTCGTCACTGTCAATTTGATTTGCTTGAGAGGAGATTGAGAATTATCTGACATGAGATGGTCTCCGTGAGGAGGTTTTAGACTGTGATTTTATTAGGGTAAAGGTAATAAATTGCGTACTTTCGCCTATTGAATTTGCGTAGACAAAAATAGAGCTAAATGAGTGAGAATAAGGGAAATTACGGTGCTGGTAATATTACGGCACTCGAAGGTCTAGAAGCAGTAAGGAAGCGACCAGGGATGTATATCGGATCTACCGATACCAAAGGTCTGCATCACCTCGTCTGGGAGGTCGTCGATAACTCTATCGATGAGCACCTGGCAGGACACTGTAGTCATATCGATGTCATCATCCATAAGAACAATTCGATTACTGTCAAGGATAATGGTAGAGGGATACCAACTGGGATGCATCCCAAGCTCAAAAAATCTGCTCTCGAGGTCGTAATGACTGTACTCCACGCTGGTGGTAAGTTTGACAAGGATACTTATAAGGTATCGGGTGGTCTCCACGGTGTCGGTGTCTCGTGTGTCAATGCCTTGTCTATCCACTTACTCGCAGAGGTACACCGAGATGGTAAAGTCTACCAACAGGAGTATAAGCAAGGTAAACCTCAGTATGATGTCAAGGAAGTGGGCACTACTGACATCAATGGTACCAATGTGACGTTCACTCCAGATATGGAGATCTTCGAGACAGGAGAGTACAAGTATGATGTCTTAGCGAATAGACTCAAAGAACTCTCATACCTCAATAGTGGTCTCCATCTGAGTCTCACTGACGAGAGAGAGAAAGGACTTGATGGTGCAGAATACAAAGGAGAGAAGTTTTACTCAGAAGGTGGACTCAAAGAGTTTGTTACTTTTTTAGACGAAAGTCGAACAACCATAATAGAGAACCCTATCCACGTCACTGGTAAGGAAGAAAATGTCGAAGTAGAAGTGGCGATGCAGTACAATACTAGCTACTCTGAAAATCTCTACTCGTTCGTCAATAACATCTCTACTAAGGAGGGTGGTACTCACGTAAATGGATTTAGAAGAGCCGTCAACCGTGTCTTCTCTAAGTATGCCGAAGACAATGGACTCTTCAGCAAATTGAAGTTTAAGATCGCTGGTGAGGATTTCAGAGAGGGTATGACTGCAATCGTCTCTGTCAAAGTCGCCGAACCACAATTCAAAGGACAGACCAAAGGAGAGCTCGGAAATAGCGAAGTCACAGGAATCGTCTCACGAGTAGTCGGAGATGCCATCAAGGATTATCTCGAAGAGAATCCCAAAGAAGCAAAGCGTATCATCGATAAGGTGATCATCGCCGCTACAGCAAGACATGCTGCACGTAAGGCAAGAGAGATGGTCCAACGTAAAAATGTGCTTACAGGGACTGGTCTACCAGGAAAGTTATCCGATTGTACCTCTAAGGATCCAGGAGAATCAGAAATCTATCTCGTGGAGGGAGATAGTGCCGGTGGTACAGCCAAGCAAGGTCGAGATAGATTCTTCCAAGCGATACTCCCACTCAGAGGTAAAATCCTCAATGTAGAGAAAGCCATGGAGCACAAGATCTACGAGAATGAAGAGATCAAAAATATGTTTACCGCTCTAGGTGTCTCTATAGAAGATAAAGACGGCGAACGGATACTCAATATCGAGAAACTCAGATATCATAAGATCATCATCATGTGTGATGCCGATGTGGATGGATCTCACATCGTGACGTTGATACTCACATTCTTCTTCAGATATATGAGAGTATTAGTAGAGCAAGGCTATGTCTATATCGCTGCACCACCTCTCTATCAAGTACGCAAGGGTAAGAAGTCAGTCTACTGCTGGAATGAAGAAGAAAGACTCGCTGCTATCAAGACCTATCTCAATGGAAAAGAAGAGGATAATAGTATCAAGACTCAGAGATATAAGGGTCTAGGTGAGATGAATGCCGAACAACTCTGGGAGACTACAATGGATCCAGAAGAAAGAACACTCAGAAGAGTCACAATAGAAGATAGCAACTCAGCGAATCAGACATTTGCTAAGTTGATGGGTGATGAAGTGCCTCCAAGGAGGAAATTCATCGAGGAGAATGCCACATATGCTAATATCCACGTATAAAACAATATACTCAAGGATAATCAGGTAATCCAATAGCACCAATGAGATCGAGTCATCCTTGCTACTATTGAATTCTCTGATTACTGTGGCTACGCTAGCGATACCAGCCCCAATCAACTCTAAAGAAAAGCGAGGTT
>CALLAW010000052.1 GCA_938001865.1 uncultured Saprospiraceae bacterium
GAGGTCGCGGACGGACTCGAACCGCCGTACGAGGTTTTGCAGACCTCTGCCTAGCCACTCGGCCACGCGACCAATTTTTCCTTAAATTGGAATGCAAATATAGGAGAATTCTCTAAAACTTATCTTTTCAGTATCAAAATAAATATAAACTCCATTGGCTCTTACCTCACTAGAGTCACATCACCTACAAACTTTCTTATCTCTCCACTCAAAAATTCGATCTCTCCAGCGTAGAGATACACTCCTTGCTCCAATGGCTCTCCACTATAGCTCGTCCCATCCCACTGCGCTGCAGGATCGGTTGGGTCTGCATTCTCCACATGGAAGACTCGATTGCCCCATCTATCAAAGACGGACATCGATGCTATTTCTTTGATTTCCACATTGGAGAATACTTGCAATGTTGTATTGATCGGGTCAGGTGCCATCGGATTGAATATATTAGATACGAACACCTTCTCACTATTGACTAACATATTTACGCAAGTAGTCGTAGGGCAGTCATCTATATACCCAGTCACACAGAGCTCTCCTTCTTCGAAGTAGGCAAATGTCGTAGGTGCTCCATCGCTGATGACAGTACCGTTGAACTCCCACTCGACTAAGTCAAATGTATAGTTAGATATTATATCATATGGATTCTCTACCCCTGCAAAGGACATCGTATCACCAATAATCTCAATCTCCACCACAGGCTGTACATCGAATGACACAGACTCTAAATCATCACAGAGATCATAAGCTAAGCTTGTCACTTGATGACTCCCTGCACTTAGTGGAATATTGGTCAATCCTGAGAGTGGTATCCCGTCCAATGAGTAGACAATATTATCTGATTCCTCTGCATTGATGATATTGAGCAGTGCTGTCTCTTCACCAGGACATGGCTCGATCACCTCTAACCCAAATGTCGGTTGAGCAATGTACTGGATGCTCGTAGTATCAGCATAGATACATCCAGCCAGACTATAGTTAACGATATAGAGCTCTGTACCTGGTGTCACGTCGCCTGGGGATAACTCTATCGTACCCAATGAGTTGATACCTAGACCACTCCAGATGACATCTGATGGCAAGAGGCTTACTCCCCCTGCAGTCGCCTCTAGGTCGTAGGTAATCATCTGATCAGTAAGACACCATTGATCTGTCTGATTGACTATCTGTAGGTCTTGTGGTGGACATGGGAGGGTAACGCAAGACACCTCAAACACATCATCACAACCACACTCTGAAGTATAACTGATCACAAAGTCAACATCAGAATCTGCTGTCAATCCTTCTATAGTGATCATATTATTACTGATATCTCCAGTATATGGGTCTCCATCTACTGTCACTGTAGTCACTCCACCACCACAATCTGGCTCATCAATTGACCAAGTCAATGTCACTTCATCGAAACTAGGGTCACATACATTGCTAAAATTCAGATCTGGACAATCTAACGTCCTACATGTCTGTGTCATGAACGTACTATCACAGCCACAGTTAGAGATGTAGTCTACTACAAAGTCGACATCAGTCTCAGCATCTAACCCATCTATTGTGATCGAGTTGTTGCTGATATCACCCGTAAAGAGCTCACCATCTACTGTCACTGTAGTCATGCCTCCACAGTCTGGCTCATCTAATTCCCATTCAAATGTTACAGAGTCGAGACTTGCATCACAGCTAGGCTCGAAGTTAAACTCTGGACAATCTAGCGTCCTACAGATGATCTCTAATGACTTATCACTACAACCGCATTGGGAGGTATTAATCACCTCTACTACGAAATCTGTCTCGGCATCTAGACCCTCTAGCAGGATAGTGCCTTGTGTAAGGTTACCAGAGGTCTGCACTCCATCTATCAGCACCATCACATTCCCTGGACAGTTAGACTGCTCTATTGAGATTACTAACTCTATCTGATCTAGTCCAGCTGTACAATCGATTACAGGTGTACGCAATGAGTCAAGGACAGTCACAGCTACGATTGCACTTGACCCCACAGGACATAAGTCACTCATCGTACTGAATGTATAAGTGTAGACTCCTGGCACATCATAGGTAATCACTGGTGAGATCTGATCTGCAAATCCTATCGGACTCGTAGAGATCCACTCGTAGGTAAATGCTCCTAAGTTATCTCCAGTATAAGTAACTGTCAAGTCATCTTCTATACAGATCTCTTGATCGTAGTCAAATGACAAACTCGGTATCGTAGAGATCTCTAATGTGGCACTCGCTGTAGCATCACATGGTCCATCCACTGCTGTGACGGTTACAGTATAGAGACCGTCAACCAATCCATTGGGATCTAGCGTATTATCTCCCATCAAAGTGGCATCACTTGTATAAGAGATCGTATAATCTGTAAGATCTCCAGTCGTAGCTACTACATCGAATACTTCCATCCCTAGTGTCTCTGTAGATGTCCTACAGATCACTCTTGCTGGATCAGTTATCTCTATCGCGAGTGGTGGACATGCTAGAGTACGGCAAGTCACGATCGATGGTTTATCTTCACAGATACAGTTATCGCTTTCGTTAGTTACCATGATGGTTACTTGGGTGTCTGGCATCAGATCCTCTATGAGGTATGTGACATCTGTAGAGTTAGATACCACTTGGCCATTGATGCTGATGGTATAACTATTGTCACACTCATCATTGCCATCTAACCATGAGATGAGTATCTCATCGATATCTTCTTGACATTGGATCTGGGGAGTTATCAATGAGTCAACTACTTCTACCATCGCTACGAATGGGGTTGACTGACAGTTAGCTGTTGTTGCATTTACCGTTAGAGTGTAGTTGCCTGGTGTATCAAAGTCGACAGATTGGTCAGCAGTACCGCTGAAAGCAGTAGCTGGACCATCATCAATCGACCAATCATAGGTAAAGTCTCCATTGACCTCACCTGTATAATCTAGAGACCAAGTATCTGTAATACAGATTAGAGTCGGAGCTGTAACATCAAGTGTCGGTACATCTTCTACTTCGATTACAAATGAATCAAAGAATGGGCAATTTCCATCTTGTACAAGAAGCTCTATCTGGTATGTCCCCGCACCTAGCACAGCAGGATCAAATAATCCTCCAATTAACTCCACAGTATTAGCAGTGATGACAATCGGATCCGGATTGTTGAGTTGACTGGGGTCATCTATTGTTCCTGTAATCGTAATTGGTGCTTCCGTACCATCCATACAGATATTCTCTATACCAGAGAAGCCATCTGCAGTCAGGTTGATCTCAGCACAGTTCTCTGCAATACAATCATTTTCTAAGGCAGTGACATCGGGACACGAATTGCCACTATTACCAACCACTGAGAACAGTACTCCATCGCCAGGATTGAGTCCCAACACTTCATACATCCCTACACCGACAGTCACTACTGTAGGTCCTGTCCCATCATCAACTGTCACCGTATAATCATCAAATCCTGGATCAGTGTTCCAAGTATACGTGATACTACTAGATGTCGGCATACATTGAATATTTATCTCGGGGAGGTCATCTACAGTCACCGCTTCAGTCTGTTGGATAATCATACATCCTGGCACATCTATCTCAGATGTGATAGTCTTAGGCCCTCGTGTATCCCACGATACGATGATATTCTGTGGATCATTATCGTCGATGATCGTGGCACCATTGGTCACTAGATTAGTTGCCAAGGATTGATCATATGTCCCATCGAAACTAATCGTGACTGGCTCTCCTACACAGACTGTAGTATTATCTACACTCATGGTAAATGTCGGAAGGGCATAGACTGTAATCATCGCCGAAGCGACTGGAGTCCGACATCCTGAGATATCTGTATCGGTATACTCGAAGTAGTACTCGATGATATGATTCCCTACACCTGCTACACTTGGGTCGAAGGTACCTTGCTGACTATCAGTGATCCCAGGGCCGCTGAAGGTAGGCACTCCGTTGCCTGGATCTCCTGCAGGAGTATATGTGACGATAAAGTCCATTGGGTCATCATTGAGACCTAGACAGATACTTTGTGTATATGGGATCGTAAGTGAGGCAGTAGTCTCAGGACATTCCTTAGTACAGCAGAGTCCTTCCGGACTCGATCCTAGTATCTGCTGACAGTAGATCACCGTGCCTGAGTCTGTGATTGCTTCTACTTGGATATCTCTACATTCATTTTCTTGTAAGCCTGTGATCTCGTAGGATGTCTCTGTGGTCGAGACTACCGATCCATCAGGAAGTGTGATCAGATACTCTGTCGCATCTGCTACAGTCCCCCACTCGTAGGTAATAGTATTCTGATTAGAGAAGCACGTGATTACAGGGGGTACAGGATCTATGATGAAGTCAATCGTGACATCATCAGTGTACTGCAGACATTGCTCTACATAGCTCACTGTGATTGATACTACCTTCTGAGTAGCGTCAGTAGTGGGCCACATGACTTCTATCGGTCCTACACCAGTAGTATCTCCACTGATCAAATCACCGCCATTCAAATCCCAAAAGATCGTATCAATAGCGGTAAATGTAAGATCAACACCATTACCGATGAACTCAAATGTACCTCCTGGACAGGCAACTCCTGTCAAATCTAAGAGTGGTGATGCCTGTGGTGCAAAGTCTACCTCGATACAATCTGATGTCGGTGCACCACATGTACCCAATACTTCATAACAGACTTGATTGCTGACGCTGTTATCAAGAGTGAGACTATAATCTAGCTCTATAACATCCTCACTGGATGATCCTCCACTGACCACTGTGACATCAGTAGGTACCGTCCACGTAATCGTAAAATCACCTGGTGCTGCTGTATCAAATCCAAGTATATCTAGACCCAGAGTCACTGACATGCTATCTTCCGGACAGAAATACTCAGGAGAGGTTACTGTAATCATTGGAGATGATGCAGCCGGATCTACGCTGATCGAGTTAGATGGTGAGTTAGATGGTGGTATCTGAGGACACGAAACTAGTACACCAGTATACGGATCAGTAATCTCCATAGTCAATAGAACTGAGTAGAGAGCTGTATCACCAAATGGAACATTGTATGATGGCAGATTCTCCGTACCTGTAATCGGAATACCATTCCGTATCCATATCCAGGAAAATCCTCCCTGCTCTAAGTAATCGTCAAGATCTATATCGATGAGTTCGATAGATGCAGGGTCAAAGAAGATATCAATTCCAAATTGTCCGCATGGCCCTTGTACTATTGTATATCCATCTACCTCTAACTCCCAAGCTGTCACTAGATACGTAGAGCTACATCCATTAAGTGCTGTATAATCTATAATCTCATCATCTAAGAACTCATCTATCACTACCTGTGGATCCCCAGGTAGGATGACACTCTCAGTCTTACAGAAGTATGTAATAATTGCTGTCTCTGGGACATTATCCTCTTGCATGATATCAAGAGTCTGCACCCACTCGCATCCAAAATCATTGACAGCTGTACTCATCACAACCTCTGGTCCGAAGATATCAAGATTCTGGTTGAACCCAGACTCTCCATCGCCATTGAGATCTACATTACCTACTTCATTAGCTGGATCAGTTGACCCGAATAAGTCATTAGGATTCACTCCGTTATTGAGGATATCTTGACAGACAGTCACCTCTCCGAAATCTTCGTCGTCTATGTCTGATACGATGATATCTATGCACTCTTGATCATTGCTATCACAGACTGTAGAGGCTGTCACACAGAGACTATATGTACCTGGGGTATTGAATGTCGTCGTGAACTCAAAATCACCCTCTATCTGAGTCGGTGTAGTCGATCCACTCGGATCAGTAAGCTCCCAATCATAGAGTATGGACAAGTCATAAGGATTTCCATCCTCATCAAGTGGTTGGAACGTAATCTCAGCACCTGTACAGATATCAGTAAGATCATCACAATTAGTACAGATAATCCCATCAGTATCAAATGGTGGAGTCTCCGCCTCCTTTGTGCC
>CALLAW010000053.1 GCA_938001865.1 uncultured Saprospiraceae bacterium
CCGATTAGCAATCCAGCTTAGCAATCAAGATCAGCAATCCCGATTAGCAATCCCGCTTAGCTATCCCGATTAGGTGGCGGAGAGGCGGCCTAATTACTGTTCGAGTGGAACGAGTTTAATTAGGCTAGATTTTTTTGCTTCGTTTTTTTATCAATGAAAAAAATGAAGAGAAGGCTAATGCGAAGAATGCAATTAGGATTACAGAGGTCAGATGGCTGTAAAGTAATAGCAATAGAGAGTCACATACAGCAATCCAGCTTAGCAATCAAGATCAGCAATCCCGATTAGCAATCCAGCTTAGCAATCTCGATTAGGTGGCGGAGAGACAGCCTAATTACTGTATTGACAGCTACTGAGTGCAAGAGAGAGATGAGCATTAGTATTAGAGCTCCTCGGATTGGGGGGTATTTACATTTTTAGGTCTAAGATATTGCCCATACTATAGCAGATCCTACAGCGAGGTTCGTACTTATCTTTTTCTCCAAGTACGACTGTTGCTTCCTCTTGCGAAAACCGATATGAGTGGGTAGCTAGAGAACCACAATGTGGGCAGATGGCATGGACCTTAGTCACATACTCAGCGACAGCTAGGATATCTGGCATCGGACCAAATGGCTTGCCGCGAAAGTCCATATCTAGACCAGCTACTATGACGCGTATCCCTTTTACCGCAAGGTGCTCACAGACCATTGGTAATTTATCATCAAAGAACTGCGCCTCGTCTATCCCTATGACCTTTACATCAGTGATATCAGTCAAGATGTCAATACTCTGTGGGATCGGTGTAGAGTTCACGGCATTGGCATCGTGACTGACGACACTTTGCTCAGAATATCGAGTATCTCTCTGTGGCTTGAATGTAAGGACCTTTTGATTAGCGATCCTTGCCCTCTTTAGACGTCTGATAAGTTCTTCAGTTTTACCAGAAAACATTGATCCACAGATGACCTCTATCCATCCACTCCGTTGTCCTCTAAAGCCTGGTTCTAAAAACATTGCCGATTTTATCTATTAGAAGTCTAATGTAGGGATAGTTCGCCAATTCCTTCCATGTTACATGATTCTATTTTATCATATTTCTTGTAATGACCATTATCATGGCAAATATCATAGAGATCAAATCTGCATTTGTATCTTTACGATTGCGAGTCCAATACACATATTAGTAAGATCAAATACCTATACACTCATGACATTCAAATCAATACTCCCACACCTGATCGCGGTTTTGACATTTATCGTTGTGTCATGTGCCTACTTTATCCCTCAGTTTCAAGGTGAGGTGATGCAACAGAGTGACTCTATTTCCTATGAGGGTATGGCAAAGGAAGTCAAGGATCACAATGCTTCATCAGATGATGCGGCTCTCTGGACCAATAGTATGTTCAGTGGGATGCCAGCCTATCAGATCTATACGCCTCCAGGTAACAATGTTGCTACCTATCTTCAACGGATACTCTCATTTGGCATACCTCGACCTGCGGGGTTATTTATCTTTGGGCTAATCTGTTCTTACTTATTACTCGTAGTATTTGGGGTCAATGCTTGGATGTCGCTGTTCCTTGCTTTTGGGATGGCATTTGCAACTAACAATCTGATATTGCTCGAAGCAGGGCATATGACCAAAGTTACTTCATTGATGTCGATTCCGCTAGTCATCGGTGGGGTAGTCTTAGCGTTTCGGAAGAGTATCTTTCTTGGTGGGGCACTCTTTACCTTGGGGATGCTACTCAATCTCAAAGCCAATCACTATCAGATGACTTTCTACTTAGGTCTTTGTCTGATCTTATTCGTAGCTATCATCCTCATCAATGCACTCAGACAAGGTAAGATCATGGACTTCGTCAAGCCGAGTCTTATCTTGGTACTTGGGCTTGTACTTGCGATCGGGACATCAGCATCTAAGCTCATGACGACATATGAGTACTCCAAGGATACCATGCGTGGAGATCCGATCCTCACTCAGAATATTGATAAGACGAGTAGCTCAGGTGTCGATGGACTAGCTTGGGATTACGCTATGCAATGGTCTAATGGAGCAAAGGATCTTCTCTCTGCTTTCATCCCGATGGCAGTAGGAGGGAGTAGTGCAGAGTCAGTGAGTCCACAGTCTACCTTAGGAGAGAAGTTACGCCTCAGGAAGGTTGAGAAGATGCCAATCTACTGGGGGGATCTTCCATTTACAAGTGGGCCAAGTTACTTTGGAGCAGTGATATTTTTCTTGTTTTTACTTGGAGCATTGATCTATCCAGGGCCAGTGAAGTGGTGGCTAGTGAGTGCAGTAGGTCTCACTTTGCTCCTCTCTTTGGGTAAGCATTTTGAACTATTGAATCGATTATTATTCGATTACTTTCCTTTCTTCAATAAATTCAGAACACCCAACTCTGTACTCTCTATTACAACATTTATCTTACCAGTATTGAGTGGATTGGCAATGAGTCGCATCCTTGATATCAAAGAGAAGAAGACACTGATCAGACCAGTCATAATCTCAGCAGGAATCGTGGGGGGACTGAGCTTACTCTTAGCCTTGATCGGAGGAAGTATCTTTGACTTCTCTAGTCTCTCTGATGCACGCTATGAGCAAATGGGACTCCCGATCAATCTACTCGAAGACCACAGGGCAGAAGCTCTGAGGAAGAGTAGTTTGAGGACATTATTCTTCGTGCTATGCTCAGCAGGGTGTATCTATCTTTACCTGATTGGGAAGATCAAATCATTGCTATTGATCATCGGAGTAGGCCTCTTGAGTCTTGTAGATATGATGGGAGTCAACCTCAGATATGTCAATACTGATTCATTTGTCTCATCAAGACAATATAAGCAGTACTTCAATCCAAGACCTGTAGATAAGCAAATCTTGGAAGATAGTGACCAACACTATAGAGTATTAGACTTGACTATCAATACATTCAACTCATCACAATCGTCATACCATCACAAGACGATTGGGGGATATCACGCAGCTAAGCTGCAGAGGTATCAAGATATCATAGACTATCATATCTCTCAGAATAATCAGAATGTCCTCGACATGCTGAATACTAAGTACATCATTACCAATGGCAATGGAGATCAACCAAGGGTAAGGATCAATCCTTCTGCTCTTGGCAATGCTTGGTTTGTCAATCAGATCAATTATGTATCTACGTCTGATGAGGAAATCGGATTATTGAGCTCTTTCGACCCAAGAGGCGAGGCCATTGTACACGATGAGTTTAGTTCTCTGATAGAGACGGATGCATTTACCAAGAGTGGCAATATCCAACTGACAAGCTATAGTCCCAACATTCTCAAGTATACTTCCCAATCAGATTCTGAGCAATTTGCGATTTTTTCGGAAGTATGGTATGGCCCAGACAAAGGGTGGAATCTGTATATCGATGGTCAGCCAGCTCCTTTGCTCAGGGCAAACTATATCTTGAGAGCAGCTAAGATACCAGCGGGTAATCATCAGATAGAGATGCGCTTCCAACCAGAGACCTATGCTAAAGGGAATAAGATAGCTCTTATATCATCGATATTGAGCTTGCTTTTGATTGGAGGTGGACTCTTCCTCTACTGGCGTAACTCTCAGGATAGTTAGAGATGATCATAAGTCATACGAAGTACTTTTTTGATCAATTGAGAGTTATCTATTCTCTATGGGAGTAATCCAACGACAAAGTATCAAATTCAATATCGTATCACTCTTCGGTGTTGTGATTGGTGGATTGAGTATACTATTCATCTATACACTAGAGGATACATTGTATGGTTATGCTTCATGGTTGTATGCAGCGAGTTACCTATTAGTCCCGATCATCTCACTAGGGATAGCTTCCTTAGTTGTCAAGTTCTATCCAATGTTCAAGACAAATGGAGGGTCAGGATATTTCCGATACATCGTCCAGCGTTACATCATAGTAGCTGTTATAATGTGTGGATGTATTCTGCTCATAGCACCTCTGCTCTACCATGTGGCGGATTATTATGAGAGAGATATCACTGCGATCCAAGACAATCTCTATACGTTGATTATTATTGCTTTCTTGATGGGTTTGGCTCAGATACTCGTCAAGTTCTCATCAACACAGAAGCGGATCGTCATACCCCAACTGTTGGAGAATCTGGGCTATAAACTTTACTTGCCTATTGCATTCCTCACTGTGTACGTATCTCAGTTGGAGTTCATGATGATTAGATTCTTTATTCTTGGGTTCTTCATTGTACTTTGTCTGCTCCTACTGCTGTACAATTGGAAGATATCTGCGATTGATCTCCAGCCTGTATCACTCCCAGATACCGCCGACTATCAACCCAAAGAAATTGCGAGATATAGCTTGTATGGGAGTCTCAATAATATTGGTAATATCATGGCATTGCGATTGGATACTGCGATGATCCCTCTCTTCCTCACGATGGCTGACAATGGGATCTATACCAAGATACTTGTGATCGTCAATATCATGTATATGCAGTATCTCTCTATCGGCAATATCGCTGGACCATTGATCTCAGAGCATTGGCATGATCAGAATGTAACAGAGATTAAGAGTATCTATCAGAAGTCCAGTAATAACTTGTTTTTTGTTGGTACCTTATTTTTTTTACTTCTTCATTTCGGTTTACCTCAAGTGGTAGAGTTGTCTGGTAGGCCAGAATCATTTAGAGGATACTACTGGATATTCTTGATATTGGGACTGGGTAAGTTAAGCGACTTAGTGACAAGCGTCAACTCATATATCCTTATCTATTCTGAGTGGTACCGAACCAATCTTCATCTATTACTCTTCTTAGCAATCTGCAATATTGGCCTCAATATGTATCTTATCCCTAGGTATCAGTTGGTAGGAGCAGCTATTGCTACAAGTACTTCATTGCTGTTGTATAATGCATGTAAGACAGGGTTTATCTATCTGAAGGTCGGTATCCATCCATTCAGTAAGACAATGATTAAGACATTGGCACTTGGAGCTGTCCTCTTTGCTCTCTTTAGTCAGATCACTCTGCCATATCACCCAATTATCAATCTTGGGATACTCGCAGTGAGTGTTGGGATCTTATACGTGAGTATAGGTTATCTCTGGAGGATAGCACCTGAGAGTAATCGAGCTATAAAGTCAGTGATAGATCAAGGTAGAGGATTACTCAATCTCTAGCATCACTCTGGCCACACTCTCCTTGTACATAAGTGAGTACACCTGACTTGCGAGCAGCACAGGCATTGGCATAGGTCTTTCCATTGCATCCACAGACGGGTTCTCTGTCTCGAGTGCAGATCTCATCTGTGAGTACTATGGTCTTATCGATGCAGGCTTCGGGACAGATGCCTTGATCCCATGCTCTTAACCCATGCGCCTTAGCAAAGCAGACATTGCGGTATGTCTTACTATCGCAGCCACATACAGGCGTGTAAGTATAACTGCAATCCGTAGTAGCAGTAACTTGAGATGATTGTATGCAATCTGTGTCAGCGACCATCTGTACTTGCTTGACATTGCAACTATAGAAGACTGTGAAGACGATAAATGTAATCTTGATAGAGTATTGTGAATAAGTCATAGTGATGAATTTTCGATTATGTAAACAAAACTAACAGAATCAGGTTACAATTCTATGAAAGAATTTTCTGTCTTCAATGTCCAAGTGAACCCACTTACACTTGCAGCATTTATAGGAGCCATCAAGCTTATCGCGATCATGGTGATGCCGATGATTTCGGATTCTCCGACTGCATGTTGGGAGGTTGCATTTACATTTTTGCTTCTCTTTTCCTTGATTAATAGTATGTTGAGCCTCAACTCAATAGACCAGAACAAATATTGGTTTCAATCTATAGTAGGTTTTGTGCTATTCGCGGTATTAGGAGGTGTGGTAGCTTGGAAAGTATCTGGAATCTCTATTTACGACTTAGAATCACTCAAGATTATGTACTTAATTTTCACATTTATGTATCTGATCTTGCTGACAATCATACGTACAATGCGTAAGATAATCGAGCTAGCCCAAAAGCACGATAAAAGGATGAATGGCTAACCCACTTTATATTTAACTATACAGATTACTCTTCTTTCAATTTCGATACCATTGAGGACACCAACTCTATTGACTATAAGCGCAGATAGCACTCAGTCAATGTAATCTACCTGCTCAAAGTAGACAGATATTCAAGCCAACAGCACTTTTTATAGAGAGATGGGGGCAGATGAGACTTCTCCTGTGTATCCTCACATTATTAGCACTCAGAGTCACAGTCTTAGAGAGATTCTCTGGTGCTTAGAGTACTTTTAGGAGTTCTTCTTCTAGATTATACTTTGGATTTAGCGAAGCAATCTTTCCCTCACGATCGATTAGGAATGTTGTTGGGATAGATCTTACTCCATAGTCCCTCAGCGGTGCAGATTCCCACTTTCGGAGATCGCTGACATGGTTATCCCATACAAGTTGATCTTTTTCGATTGCTCCTACCCACCTTTTCTTAGAGCTCTCCATGCTCTTGTTGATCGCTTCTTGATTCCCCAGTCTGTTTTTAGTCTTAGTGTCTAAGCCATCAAGCGATACACTGAATACTGTGAACCCTTGATCTTTGTATTTGTGATATGTCTTGACGACTCCAGGATTTGCTTTTCGGCATGGACCGCACCAGCTAGCCCAAAAATCGAGAAGGACGATATTTCCTTTGAGGTCAGAGAGTTTTTGTTGCTTACCATTGAGGCCTGGAAGAGCAATCTCAGGGGCTTGTTGTCCCACTTCTACGGCATATTTTTTTCTAGACGAAGGCTGTCTTGGTGTACTTTTGGCTTTTACCTTGAGTGCCTCACCAAATGAGAGAGAAGTTTTTGAGTTGGGGTATTGTACCGCTAACTTATCAGAGATCGTAGCATATAGACTATTGAGTGATGGTTCAAACTGAAATATCTTTTGTGCTATCAAGGCGCCGATCATCGGATTAGCATCCTCCTTGATATAACTTACCACATCGTCTCTATTGATTTTCCGAGAGATCATTTGTTGCACTTTACCTTGATACTCTGCACTCAAGGGACTTCCATCCACTGTGTACTCATACTTAAGGAGATTGTTCAATGCACCAGTAAGTACGATGTCAGTCTCAGTCCCATCTAAGATGAGGTTGACTGATTTGGCACCAAATCTCACTCTATAGATGCCTGCATCAAGTTGATCAGCAGCACTGAAGTCAAATTCTCCATTTGCGTCGGCAGTAGTATTGACGATAGACTCAACTGAGTTATCAAGACCCACTTTGTCAAAGTAGACAGAGAGATTCTCAGCTCCTGCCATGGTTCCCTTGATGTTGACACCACTCGAAGCACAGCTCTGTAATAGAGTAATGGTTAGAAATAAGACGAGAGATTTATAGATCAATTTCATTTTATAATTTTTTATAAGATTATTCAGAGTTAACGTATCTATGATAGAGACATTTTACAACATACACCAAAAGTAATAATTTATATATGGATTTTAGTGATATGTCTTGCTCTTTCTCTGATCTGTCGGCATTGATGTCAATAGTTATATGAGTTATTACGTAGAGTAATAAGTGAATACTGACAATAATTAGTCTACTTCTCCTCCGATTGTGATTAATAAAATAATCTCTTGGCCTACCAATTTGACAGCATTATATTCTAATGGGTAGATAATTTCTTTTAGCTTTGTCCCCTCATTATCCCGATGATATGTCCTTATAATTTGATCAAAAACTCCTCTAATTATGGGATGGTTTAAAAGATTTAAAGACGGTATACAGACTGCAACTAAAAACAAAATGGATACTCCTGACGGTGTATGGCATAAGTGTAAGAAGTGTAGTGATACAATTACTCAAAAAGAGCTCAAAGAGAATCTATTTGTGTGTCCTAAGTGTGATTATCATGAAAGGATTGGTTCTCATGATTACTTTGACATCATCTTTGATGGCAAGTATAATCTTCACTTTGAAGAGATCGTCTCAAAAGACTTTTTGGAATTCTCTGATCTCAAAACGTATCAAGAGAGGTTGGATAGTGCTAGAGACTATACCGAGGTCTCTGATGCGATCACTGTTGCTCAAGGCAAAATCGGTAAAAAGCCGATGGTGATTGCAGCCATGGATTTCAGATTTATAGGTGGGTCGATGGGTTCTGTAGTAGGTGAGAGGATAAGCAAAGCGATAGACCTCTGTCTCTCAGAAAAGATACCATTCATGATTATCTCTAAGTCTGGAGGAGCAAGGATGATGGAGTCAGCATTTTCACTAATGCAAATGGCTAAGACATCTGCTAAGTTATCAGTCCTAGCGAAGCATTCGATACCATTCTTTAGCTTCATGACTGATCCGACTACTGGTGGAGTCACTGCATCGTTTGCAATGCTTGGAGATATTAATTTTTCTGAGCCTAAGGCATTGATCGGTTTTGCTGGACCTAGAGTCATCAAAGAAACAATAAAGAGAGATCTTCCGGAAGGCTTCCAAAGGTCTGAGTTTCTCCTGGAGCATGGATTTCTGGACTTTGTAGTGCATCGCAAAGAGTTGCAGAATCGTCTCAAAGAGCTCCTATCATTGTTTACAACTCACGTAACAGCACCTAATCTAGAATCAGCAGGGTAAATTTGTCTTCTAACGGATCTAAGTTGTTTTTGATCACATCGATGAGCTCAGTCCCATACTTAGAGAGATAAGTCAGGATGTTTTCGTGTCTCTCTTGCAGCTTATTGTTGGGAGTAACTTGGCTCTGTAGTTTCGCTATTTTTGAGAGATCATTTTCATATTGTTTTTTCACCTCTCGTTTGAGTCTCGATTCTAATTGTTCGAGTTGCTTAGTTTCTTTAGCGGCTATTGCGTAGACTGCCTTCTCGAGTGAAGGATTGATATTGGCTGCTTTGAGTGCTATTGCTTGGTAGCTTTCACTAATTGATTTTCTTTCTTCTTCTAATGAGATTTCTTCTCTTTGATTTGCGATAAATAGGTCAGTAACCAAGTGTTCCTCATCAAAGAGATGATCAGTCGTGAATCCAAGGGCTTCCCATTTTTGTAAGTCTTTGGACCGCATGATACCAGCACTATTCCTCCTGATGAGGATCGGATAGGGTATTCCAAATGCTTCAAATTGAGTCTTACGTTCTATCCAGTAAGCGAGTTCACCACCGCCTCCTAGATATGCGACATTGGGGAAGAGATACTCTTGAGTAAGTGGTCTCATGACTACATTGGGGCTCAAGTGATAGGTGATATCAGGGATGTCAGTATTCTTAAATGTAATGCCACTGTTAAGCACATGATATTCATCGCCATTCTGCTCGATCCTTTCTCTCATACCATCACTGAGGTAGAAGAGATTGATCGGTCTGACATATGCTTGTGCATCATATCCGAGATCAGACTTAATCTTCTCTTGTTGTGGGATTACAGTATCACTGCTGATTGATCCCTCTAACTCTTTTTGGAAGAGTGGGAGTAGACTATCTTTGACCACAGGACTATCACTGCTGAAGCAAACTAATCCATATTTGCCAAAGAGGTGATTAACGATTTTGAACTGAAATTCCCCATAAGTTTTGCTCTGCTTAGCAAATCCTTCAAACTCACTGATCAGATCGAGAGCCTGAGACCTAGGTCCTAAGATTTCTGTGATTTCCGCAAGGACTTCATCGATCCCATCTAGTGACATTCGTCCTACACTCCCTGTCTGTTCACTCTTCCAAGTGACGGACTTGCCAAAGAGATTGAGTGTAGCTATCTCGTCAAAGTCATGATCTTCTCCACCACTTACGAATACTGGGACAAATTGATACTCATCTTGATGAGAGTTGAGATGTTGACATGTATTGATGCACGAGAGTATCTTGAAGATATAGTACAAGGGGCCCGTCAAGAGAGATGGCTGATGAGCTGTGATGATTGTAAATGTCTTTACGTCCTCGAGAGCTTTGATGTTTTCGCTTACATCTTGTGAAGGTTGGATATTAGCATTGTGGTATTGTTGTTGAATAATCTGAGTGAGTAATTGCCTATCAACAGGATGCTTTTCTTTGATTTTTGCTTGGTTGATTATTGACTCGGCTGACGGAAAGTCAGTAAGATATGGTTTGATTCGTTCGTCTTGATTGAGATATGCTTTATCCCTTTCGGAAAATGGGAGCTGGTTTATATCAATTTTTATTGGAGTACAACTTACTGTTGGGTTATGCATATTGAGGTATTTGATCGGACATCTTCAGAGGAGTTATTTGCTATAATCACTCTAGAGAGGTTATTGTTGTGAAAGAGGAAAGATATAAATATTATCAGTCAAGCGTAGTACATTTACGTAAAGTAGACTTCTGTCTTCTTATCACCAAAATCTACTGTGATATCTTGCTTCAGAGTAGTAGCTAGCGATACTCCGACATAGTCTACTTTGACAGGGAAGTTTTTGTGTTTTCTATCAACAAGCACGACGAACTCTAGTCTCTTGGGCAATACCTCCATGATCGGCTTGCAGGCATAGAAGAGAGTACGACCTGTATTAGCAACATCATCAACGATAATCACTTTCTTGTTTTTCATTTCTGAAGCTTTGATGTCGAGTGCTATCTCTTCCAGTGGATTACTTGGGTTGATTGACAGACTATGCAGTTTTATAGTAATATCGCTGATAGAGCTCAGTGCAACGCTTATTTTGCTGGCAAGCTGGCCTCCTTTGGTATTGACGCCTAAGAGGTAGAGTGTAGATTCCTTGTATGAGTTCTCGTAGATTTCGTATGCGAGACGCTTAATCGTGTGATTGACTTTCTGAGTATCTAAGATGATATCTTTCATTCCGATAGAAGATTTGTAGTTTGTGATAAAACTAACATATTTAATCCAACAAAATTAAAAAATACTCCACCACAGAACGTTATCTTTGAGCAAATATTCAATTCAATGCTAGATAACACAATCTTACTCGATGTACTCCAAGGCAAACCAGTAGAGAGACCTCCAATTTGGATTATGCGACAGGCAGGTCGGATTCTACCTGAGTACAGGGCATTGAGAGGAAGTTTATCAGGCTTTATTGAGTTAGTCACTACTCCAGATCTTGCAGCAGAAGTAACTATCCAACCAGTCGATAGATTAGGAGTAGATGCCGCGATTATTTTTTCTGATATATTAGTAATACCCGAGTGCATGGGTCTCCATTACGAGATGGTAGAAAAGCAAGGTCCGTACTTTCCTGAGACGATTAAGAGTGAGCAAGATATCATTGCATTGGATACTGGAATGTCAGCAGCGAGTAAGCTGACTTATGTCTTCGATGCAGTCCAGGAAACTAAGAAAAGACTCGAAAATAGAGTTCCTCTTATCGGATTTTCTGGAGCTCCATGGACTTTGATGTGCTATATGGTAGAAGGTAAAGGCAGTAAGACGTTTAGTAAGGCTAAGTCACTCCTCTATAAGCATCCCAATCTGGCGCATCTCCTATTGGAAAAGATAACTGCAACCGTCATAGAATACCTCAAACTCAAGGTAAAGGCTGGGGTAGATGTAGTACAAGTATTTGATTCTTGGGCAGGTGTATTGGACCGTACCACATACAATGAATTTAGCCTTCCATATATCAAACAGATTATCAATGCACTGAAAGATGATGTGCCAACGATAGCATTTGCCAAAGGTGCATATTTTTCCCTACAAGATATTATAGAGATTGAGAGTAATGCTGTAGGTCTAGATTGGACAATGGATGTGGAAGGGATCAGAGAAGTCTTCGGACCTGATAGAGTATTACAAGGCAATCTTGATCCATGCGTACTCTATGGCTCCAATGAATCAATAGCCCAAAGAGTGCTAGAGCAACATGAATTATTTGGCAAAAACCATATTTTTAACCTTGGACACGGTGTCTATCCAGATACTCCGCTAGACAATGTAATCACTTTCGTAAATTCTGTGAAGGATCTGAGACATTAATGTACTCAGGTAACAGCATCATGGAATTTGTATAATTTATCTATATTTACCCAAGTAAACCACAATTTAACACCCAAAGAGTACCCGATTTAGGCGAGTATTACTTATCGGTGTTAGATACTGAGAAGATATACCTATGGTCTCAAAAATAGAGAAGCTCCTACAAAAAGGTTGTAATGAAAGGACATACTTGAATCAAGACAGATTCCTCAAGTATGGTATTGCTATACATAGTCCTGACCTTGTCAATCGAGGGTCATGTACGTGTAGTACAGTTACACATTGCAACTATGAGTCTATCAATAAAGCGATGCACGAGTACGAGAGTGCAACAAACTATAGCGACCTTATCCGTAAGAGATCACGAAGTATCAAGCGGATACTCGATGTGCCCAACATGGAGAAGTATATGATCTTCTATGCTCCATCTGGGACTGATTTGAGTTATTATCCAGGTATTTTCATCAAGGTATTACACCCAGGCCGACCAATCCTCAATGTCATAACAGCAGCAGATGAAGTCGGAGGAGGTACTGGCATCGCAGCAGAAGGCATCTATCATGGTGCTTTCAACCAATTTGACGAAGAAGTACCGAAAGGCAGCAAGATCTCAGGTGGTACTAAGATCAAAGTTCATGGAATAGATATCAGGAATCGTCATGGCAAGTTATCAAGCCCAATAGAAGATCTCAGAGCAATCGTCACTAACTATGTGGACAATCATGCAATAGTTGTAAATCTGACTCACTGCAGTAAGTCAGGGATAGAAGAGTACTTAGAAGTAATGGATGAACCTTGGGCAGATAAGGTTCTTTGGAATATCGATATGTGCCAATTTAGATATGACAAACAGGTCATCAGTGACCTCTTATCTAAAAATGCAATGATAATGCTGACCGGATCTAAGTTCTACCAATCACCTCCATTCTGTGGAGCTATCTTAGTACCTGAGACAGTCTATGGTGACTTGCTAGATGCTGACTGGTCTAAGGTCAAGATGTATAAAAGTGTCTTCTCTAAGTATGATATCCCTGCAGAACTCAGAATGAAGGTGGACTTCAATTTGCAATTTAATCCTTCACTCCATGCAAGATGGCAATGTGCTATTGACGAGATGGAACGCTATGATAAGTTAGACAAAGAGAAGGTCGCTGAGAAAGTTGATCTTTGGAATACGAAGATGCTCAGATTTATAGACCAATCGAGAGAGTTTGAACTGATGCCAGGGTTAGATCGTACATGTAAAACAATTATCCCATTCAAAGTCAAAGTGAACGGAGAATATCTCAATCTTGATCAACTCAAAAAATTTCACTACAAACTAACAACTCAGGATTATACCGAAGACTTTGGTCAAAAGCACATCTTCGTCGGTCAACCAGTAAGGTTTAATAATAATGAGGGATTCATAAGGTTAGCTATTGGGTCTAAGAATATTAGACAATACGTGACCGAAGATGAATATGTCTTTGAGGATGACATTATGGTAATGCAAATTATCCAAAAGCAATTGCAAGTCCAATACGCTTACGTAGATTAGATCGCTGTACGCAAATTACAACAGATAGGTAAAGGAAAGCGGCAACAAAGTAAATGTTACCGCTTAACGAGGTCTAAAAGTGTTTGTAAATCTTAGATGAACTATGCTTTACTAATACTGCCGAGAGCATAGCTGTAGCCAAATGCTGGGGTAAATCCAAAATGTCGAGTTTCGATACCGATAACTGAGTCATTGAGAAAGTTCTGAACAGAATGCTCGTATCCTAATGAAAAAGAAAAAATGCTTCGTTTATAAGGGATATCTACTCCCACCAATATATTAGGAGCAATATCAAATCTTCTCACTGCATCTGTGTCTAGATTGAGGTCAGTCTCATTTATCTTTATTGGAATTATCACGTTAATCTTTGTCGTAATATCACCTGCATATGCATATCCAAGATTAGCACCAGCCGCTATCCACGGTCTGATATTTCTAGTCTCAGACGGAAAGTCCAGCTTAAAGTTTAGTGGTATCTCTATATAATGGATTCGAGTCTCTAGTGTAGCTCCCAATGGAAAGTTGATTCCTAAAAATTCAATTTCTGTGCCAACGAAGACATCAAACCCTCTTGCCTCTTTGGCTAATCCAGTCAGTATAGAGAACCGATCATCAAGAGGAATAGCAAGAGTCAATGCTGGTCTGAATGAGGAAATAAAATTACTCTTCGGTGAAAAGTTATCAGGCACTCCAGTAGTCTGCACATTAGAGATGTTGACTCCTGTAGACAATCCAAGTTCGACTTGGCCAAATCCTATTTTACTGACAAAAAATATTGCGATAATTAAGATGCCCAATTTTTTCATGAGGTATGATTTTTTGATTATGATTGAAAGGTAAAGCATAAAAATGTTAATATAAGTTATCATACTCTTTGGTAAATGATAAATGTCAAATTACACTAAGTAATTCATCCTAGCAATCCAGCATAGCAATCCCGCTTAGATATCCAGCTTAGAAGTCCCGAATAGCTATCTCGCTTAGGTGGCGGAGAGGCTGCCTAATTACTGTTCGAGTGGAACGAGTTTAATTAGGCTAGTTTTTTTTGTTTCGTTTTTTTATCAATGAAAAAAATGAAGAGAAATCCAATGCGAAGAATGCAATGAGGATTACAGAGGTCAGGTGGCTGTAAAGTAAGAGTGATAAAGAATCACGATAAGCAGTCACGCTTAGAAGAGCAACCCTGCATAGCAATCCCGCTTAGTAATCAAGCATAGCAACCCAGCATAGCAATCCAGCATAGCAGTCACATGCAGCAATTCCGCTTAGCGATTCCGTATAGCAATCACGCCTAGCAGTCACGCTTAGCGATCAAGCTTTATGCTTTCGCCAAATTGATAATGAAAAGTATCCAACCAATCAGCATAAGGAGGCCTCCAATAGGTGTGATAGGGCCTAAAAACTTCACACCAAATGGTAACGAGTCTTGTAATGTGAGACCATAAATACTGAAACTAAAAAAGAGAGTCCCAATAGTCAACAACAGTAGTGAAGACTTCACATTTAATTGAAAGTAATGACCGACTAAGGTGATTAAAAGAAGTGAGAGCCCCGAGTACATCTGATAACGAACACCTGTTTCAAAACTCTGTAGCCGATCAGGTGTCAAGATTTCTTTGAGACTATGAGCACCAAATGCACCGAGTATGATAGCAAGAAAACACAGTGTACTTCCGATTATGAGATAAGTCTTATTTACCATTCTATTGGTGTTTTGTTTTGTTCAAGTAGTATGCTATTACACTTAGAAAAGTGTTGACATCCTATAAATCCAAATCTAGCTAAAGGGCTTGGATGTGCAGCCATCAATAAGTGATGTTTGGTGTCATCAATGAGTGTTTGCTTTGACTTAGCATAGTTGCCCCAGAGTAAAAATACCAATCCACTCGTATTTTCCGAAAGGGTAGTGATTACACTATCAGTAAACTGTTGCCAACCATACTTGCGATGAGATCCTGGGCTATTATGCTCAACAGTAAGTATTGCATTGAGCATCAGCACTCCTTGATCTGCCCAATGAGAGAGATCTCCATGGGTGGGAATCTCCTTGCCAACATCGGTATTGAGCTCTTTATAGATATTACGCAGAGATGCCGGTACCTTCTCGAATTGTGGTACGCTAAAACAGAGCCCCATTGCTTGACCAGGATTGTGATATGGGTCTTGACCTATCAACACCACCTTTGTTTTTTCTACTGGTGTGAGTTCAAATGCTTTAAAGATTTCTTTCCCTTCTGGATAGATCGTCTTGCCTGCTTGTTTGTCTTGCTTCAGTTGATTTACCAAAGTTTCAAAGTATGGCTTAGTAAACTCTTCAGAAAGTAAGGCTTTCCAACTTGATTCTATTTTGACATTTGCCATGAGCTATCCTTTGTTACATATCTTTCCACATCTCTTCACTACTTCTTTGATCTCTTCGAGAGTATTGAGAGAGCTGAAAGAGAAGCGGACTGTCTTTCTGAGTGGATTAATATTGAGAGCATCCATGACATGACTTGCTGTCAACGTACCGCTACTACAAGCACTTCCAGCTGATGCATAGACTCCATTCATATCTAGGTTAACTTCCAGTAAGTCTAAATGTGGTGATGGGGGAAATGATACGCTTAAGACGTGATTAAGACTGTTCTCTTGGTCTCCTATAAATTCGATTCCTTCAATTGTGTCAACAAGCATCTTCTTCATTTCTGTTTTAAGCAGAAGCATATGGGCTTGCCACTTTTCTCTATTTGCTAGACTGATTTCAAGAGCCTTTGCCATTGCTACGATACAGATAAGATTCTCTGTGCCACTTCGCATATTTCGTTCTTGGGCACCACCATGGAGGATTGGATCAAGCTTGTGATCACCATAGATATAGACAAAGCCTATCCCTTTAGGTCCGTGAAACTTATGTGCTGATCCAGTCAAAAAATCAACATGTGTCTCTTGTACATTGATGTATTCTTTACCGATCGTCTGTGCAGTGTCAGTATGAAACAAGGCATTTGATTCCTGACACAATTGAGAGACTACTTTTAAGTCAGTGAGGTTTCCTATTTCATTGTTGCCATGCATAAGAGAGACAAGAGTCTTTTTCTCCGAGGAAGTTAGTAACGCTTTGAGATTTTCATAATCTATCTGTCCATTTGGCTTGATCGCTACATATACTACTTCTATGAGTAGGTTGTGCTTAGTGAGATGTTCGAGGGTATGCAAGATGCAGTGATGCTCTATGGGTGATGTAATGATTCGAGTCACATCCAGGTTAGAGATGCATTGATGTAGAATCATGTTATTAGACTCAGTAGCACACGATGTGAAGAAGATTTCTCCAACAGAACATGTGATTGCAGAGCTAATAGTCTTCCGTGCTTTCTCGATCAGAGTCTTGGCTGTTCGACCTAGCTTATGGATAGATGATGGATTGCCATAGTGATTATCAATGACGTACTTCATCTCTTCTTTTACCTCGGGGAGAAGAGGAGTCGTTGCAGCATTATCTAAGTAGATTGTCATGGCACAAAGATACGATGAGATAATTACTAACTCACCGTCAATGACAGAGTTTACAATAGATAGCCTTATAAACTCTCCATTTTAAAATCCTTTAAATCATTCAAGCCTTCCACTCCGAGTTGTACCATGTTATTTTGGATATCATTACTTAGGAGATCGATACAGTGTCTAACACCTTGCTCACCCAGAGCTGCTACCGCATAGAGAAATGCCCTTCCAAGAAGTACAAAGTCTGTACCACAAGCTAATGCCTTTACAATGTCTAGACCACTCCGTACACCACTATCAAAGATGATTGGTATGCGTCCCTTATATTGTGCAGTGATGCCTTGAAGTGCTGTAATGCTAGCAGGGGCTCCGTCAAATTGTCTCCCTCCATGATTGCTGACTACTATTGCATCAGCTCCAATATTGATTGCTAGGTCTACATCCTCTTGATGAAGTATACCTTTGATGATTAGATTCCCTTTCCATTCGTCTCTCACAGCTTTGAGGTAATCGACTGAGATATCTCCACGCCACCGATCCCTCATGAAGTAGCTTATCTGCTCGAGTGATTTTGATTCGGAATATTGCTCAACTGTCCTCAATCGAGGTAGTCCTCTTCGTAGTGTATTGATTGTCCATGTTGGATGCTTCAATCCTTGCCAGACAAAACTCGGAGTCACTTTGGGAGGAGTTGTCAATCCTGCTCTCACGACTCTCTCTCTGCGGCTAGGCATCGGGACATCCACGGTCACTACCAATGTCTTGAATCCAGCACTCCATGCTCGACTCAAGAGATGTTGTCGGGTCTGTGGATCATGTGGAGCATACAATTGAAACCAACCTAGGTCTCCCGCCAGAGGACCGATTCTCTCGGGTGTCTCAGTTGCTACTGTACTCAAGGTAAATGGAATGCCGTATCGATGAGCGGCGTTTGCTAAGTATACCTCAGCTTGTGGCCACATCAAACCAGTAAGTCCAACTGGAGCGATACCATATGGAGCTGTATATGTCTGACCTAACAAAGTAGTTGAGAGCTTTGGTATAAGTTTCCCTCTCCCAAATCGTGGGTAAAGATTGATCTTATCCAGTGCAGACCTATTCTTATCTATGACGAGTTCGTCTCCAGTACCAGTCTCGAGATACTCCCAAGCTACATTTGGAATCCTCTTTTTAGCCTTGACCTTTAGATCATTGACAGAAGGGTACTTTGGGTAAAGTTTTGGGTATGTATAGGATTGCAAATCTACTTATCTGATTATGAATAATAACACTGAAGTGTAAGCTGCCTAATTACACTCAGCTTGATTGAATAATAATAAGCTCATCAGGATTTATTACTTCAATAGGAGAATTTTTAAATCCCTTTTTATCTCTTGTTAATATGTAATTTATCTTTCCAATCTTATTTGCACATTCTATCTGACTTGCGTCTTCTAAGTCTTCAGTTTTAGTTTTTAGAGCTAATATCAATTCACTTTTTGTTAAATCTTGAATTTCAAGTCTATTAAGAATAGTTTCTATGGCATTGTTCGCCTCCGTTGAGTTTAACTGATTTTCCAAAATATAAAAGGTCGTAAGAATAGAGTTTGAGGATGTAAATAGATTCCACTTTTTTAATTTTGCCTCTTTGAATAGAATATATGCGGAGTTTGAGTATGGCTTCCTATCTGCCAAAAGATCAATAATGATATTAGTGTCAATAAACAATCTTAATTTAGCCATGCTTTTCAACCCTTAATTTTCTTACCTCTTTCTTTGCGTCAAAGTTTTTAGGTAATTTGATAATACCTCTAATTGAGTCTAGCTCTGGATCACCTAATTCAGGATTTTCGGAGGTAACCTTTTCTAAATACGATTCCACTATTTGCGATAAACTTTGATTATTTCCTTTAGCGTATCTCTTTGCTCTTTCTATTATTGATTTATTAAGAGAAAGTGTCAATTTTGTTGTCATACGTAATAATTTATTTAAATATACGTACTTTTTAGTTATTTTGCAATTCTCTTTATCTGACAGTTAACTCTATTGTGTAGATGAGTAGTTGAAAGAAGACTCCTACTTATTAGTCGCTAAACGACTTGTATTCAATAGGTTATATATAGGCAAGAGAGCCTTGAGATACACTTGATTTAGAGAAAATCTAGATTTTCGATATTATATCTCCTTATCTAGCTTTTATATGCCTAACCCAGACAACTCTGGCTTCTTCAACATCGTGCCGATATAGAGACAGACGGATAAGACGATCCCTATCAGTGGAAACTCACCCATGGCTAACTCTCCAACGATGACTCCTCCAAAATAACTGCACAGGAGGAAGAATCCGATATTGGAGGTTTTTGGTATTAAGTAGAGAGCTACAAGTACTAGACAGAGAACACCTAATAATGGTAAGCTATCGATGTAGGGAAGCTTAGCAGCAAGCTCAGGGTTGTTAGGGATTTTATTCTTAACAGCTCCACCGATTAATGCGAGCAATGGTAATGCGCTGAGTACCCATCCGATGATATTTCTTGTTTTATTGACTTTCATGTGTTTTGATTTTATTTTGTTTGAAGATACAGTATGCTTTAGAATATATTGAAGATTAAGAGCATTTATCTAAAATCTCAGCAAGGATTTCAGAGATCTCATTTGCTCTAGTCAATGTCATCATATGAGATCCATTTGAGATTTTGTAATTAAAGTCTACATTCCTAATAGGTACAGTGTGATCATTGTCTCCATGGATGTGAATGATATTCTTATCAGTTGATCGTCTTTCCCAATTTATAATCATAGCAATTGTTCTATTCAAGAAGATTGGGTCTTTTCGATCAAGCATAGCCTTGAATGCTGCTTTCTCCTTGTTTCGGTCTGGTTCTACAATTGGTTGTAAGAGCTTAGCTCCAAGTTTATTCATCTTTGGACTAATTAAGCGATAAATTGGAAAATGCTTTTGGAAGGTATACCTCCTAGGGAGTTCACTTTTATGCTTAGCACTAGAGATGATGATTGTTTGGTCAGGGTAGAGGATATCAGCGATTTCAGTTGATAACATCCCACCGAGTGATACTCCAACCAAAACAAACTTCTCATCAGTAATTTGATTGGATAATCTCTTTGCGTAGCAAGACATTGTTTCATTTTTATACGGTGTAACGTACTTGATATGTTTTACTTCATAGCATTCTGGAAATGTCAATTTTGTAAAAATTGTACTGTCTGATCCTTGTCCTGGAATGAGGTAGATCGGGATGGAATCAGCTTTGAGGTTGAGTGTTGAGATTAGAAGGACAAGGGTTAATTGGAATATTTTTTTCATCTAAACTTCAATTCTAAATTTGCGTTACCCAACAATTCTTTTTGGGTTCAATATTCCATTTGGATCAATTGCTTTTTTCATTGTCTCCATCAGTTTTATTTCTGCTTCAGATCTACAATGATGAAGGTAAGCTTTTTTGTGAAGACCTATTCCATGTTCTGCAGAGATGGAGCCCCCATTTACCTTGAGTGGACTGTAGATGATCTCATTTATCTGATGAATAATCTCCTGAGACTGCTCTGTCTTACCTACGATGAAGTGGATATTCCCATCAGCGACATGACCAAATGTCATCACCCCTTGGAAGTAAGGTAGTGACTGTAATTGATCGAGGATGTCATCTACCACATGACCGATTGCTGGGATTGGAAGACTAATGTCAAAGTGCTGATCATTAGAGAGTTGTGAGACACCAGCATGGACGTCTTCTCTAATCGACCAGAACCAATCGAGGTCTGACTGAGTATGCGCAAATACGGCATCCTTAACTAACCCACTTTCGAAGGCATCTTGGATGGTATCTTCTAGTTTAGTAGAGTCCGTATCTTGATCTTGCCCCATGACTTCTATGAGTACATAGTACTTAGAGTCTTGTGGTAGTGGTGCTTTATTGAGAGCTGGCGGACTGGTAGCAGATATGTAGTAATTATTCCACATCAGTTCATATCCAGTAAGCAATGCGCTTAATGACCTATCGACGTGTTTCAGTAAGCTGACTACATTGCTATACTCGTCTATTGCGACCATAGCACTGCATCTGCTTTGTGGGACTTCGACGAGTTTGAGTACTGCTTTTGTGATGACCCCCAGAGTCCCTTCTGATCCTATGAACAGTTGCTTGAGGTCGTATCCAGAGTTGTCCTTGACAATGGTCTTAAGAGATGAGATGATCGTTCCATCTGCAAGTACTGCTTCGAGTCCAATGACGAGTTGCCTTGTCATGCCATATCTGAGTACCCTCAAGCCACCGGCGTTGGTAGAGATGATACCACCTAATTGAGCAGACCCTTTAGCCCCAAAGTTTAATGGAAAGAGGAGGTCTGCCTCAAGTGCTGCTTGGTGTACAGATTCTAAGATGCATCCAGCCTCAACCGTTACTGTCCTGCTACTCCGATCTACTGGGGAGATTGTATTCATCTTTTCTAGTGAGAGGATGACTTCGTGTCCTTCACTCTCTGTGCCACCTACTAAGTTAGTCAATCCTCCATGCATGATCACTGGAGTCTTACTATCATTACACAGTGCCAGGATCTTTGATACTTCCTGAGTTGACTTTGGGAGCACAAGGCATTTACCCTTGAGGGGCTCACTCATCTTCCAGATATGATGATAGCGATCAGATAATTTTTCGCCTGTGAGTACTTGATTTTCTTCGAGTACTTCTTTGAATGTTGCTACAAGGTTGTTCTCACTGATCATGGGTCTACATTGATATTAATTCTGACAGTCGAAGCATTTTTTTCGCTTTTGACACTGTGGATTTCCTTTTTTATAATTTCTTTAATTGTTTTGATTGTATCCCAATCTTGCTCCATTTTGATTGTGATCAATGTGATGTATTGATTTCTAATCCGATTGATTGATGGTACGGCTGGGCCTATTACTCTTGATCCAAGGTGAGCCTTCAATCTCTCCGCTAAGAAGTCGGCAACAGAGATACATTTCTCTTGTTGTTTATGTTTGAGAGTGAGCAATATCTGTCTGTAGTATGGTGGATATCTGAACTCTTCTCTCTCTGCTAACTCTCGCTTATAATAGCCTGCATAGTCAACCTTGAGTGTCTCTTGGATGACTGCATGGCTTGGGTTGTAAGTCTGGATGATTACCTTACCTTTTTTCTTTCTACGACCTGCACGTCCTGCCACTTGTGTAAATAATTGGAAGGCTCTCTCATTGGCTCTAAAGTCTGGAAAGTTCATAATCTTATCAGCGAGCAATACACCTACAAGACCAATGTTGTCAAAGTCGAGTCCTTTGGTAATCATCTGTGTACCGATGAGGATATCGATGTTTTGATGTTCAAAGTCATAGATCAGTGACTCAAACTGTGCTTTGGTCTTAGCAGTATCGTAGTCTAATCTCGCAATTTTTGCTTCTTTGAGATACTTACCGAGTTCGTCTTCGATCTTTTCTGTTCCAAACCCGATCTTGCTTAACTTGATACTTCCGCAAGCTGGACACTCTTGTGGGGTCTTATGTCGATATCCACAATAGTGACAGCGGAGTTCGTCATAGTACTTATGAGTAGTCAGTGAGACATCACAATTGGGACAACCAGCGTTCCACTCACAGGTACCACACTGCAATGTAGGAGAGTAACCACGTCTGTTCTGAAAGAGTAAGATCTGCTCCCCCTGATTGAGTGCCGTCTTCATTGCATGGAGGAGAGGCGAGCTAAACATTGATCGCATCATCTTACTATCGTGCATCTGCTTGAGATCAACGATGTCTATGTCTGGGAGTACTGCTTCACCATAGCGGTGGATCAGGTTGACCACTCCGAGCTTACCATTGATCCCATTGAGGTAAGTCTCCATCGATGGGGTAGCACTCCCTAAGATAACCCTTGCTCCAGTGAGTTGCGAGAGATAAAGAGCTGTATCTCGACCTTGATATCTCGGTGCTGGATCTGATTGCTTGTATGACGGATCATGCTCCTCATCGACGACAATGAGACCGAGCTTTTTGAATGGAAGAAAGATACTAGACCTAGCCCCGATGAAGATAGGATTTCCTTCGAGGGCTGACTTGTAGAGTTCTACTCTGCGATGCTGATCTAATCTTGAGTGATAGACACCTACGTCACTCCCAAATGTGACAGTTAGTCGCTGTACCAGTTGGGTTGTCAATGCAATTTCCGGAAGGAGGAAGAGTACTTGCTCACCTCTATCTATGACCTCTTGGATAATCTCGGTATAGATTCTCGTTTTGCCACTTCCAGTGACCCCAAAGAGCAGGACATTCTTATCCTCTTCAAAGTATGAGATGATTTGCTTGTAAGCTTGTGTCTGAGCATCGGACATCGGAGGGAGTGCATCGACTTCAAGATGATTAGAGTTGATCCGACTGACTTCAAACTTTTCTTTGATGACAATTCCCTTCTTGATGAGTGTATTGATGACTGTTGAGTCGGTTTGGACTTTCTTGTACAGATCACCTTTGTCTACCCAATCTAGAGTAGGAGACAATGTCAGGAGTGCTAAGAGAGTTTGTGTTTGTTTTTCTGACTTGGTAGTCAAATTAAAGGCTTCGTCCATCGATTTTGACTTAGATCGATAGGCTTCTGCAAATTGGATGAAGTCTTGTGTCTTTGGTTTGTACTTTTCAATAAGGTGCTCTGCTGTAGTGATCAGACCTTGATCTAACAGAGACTTGATCGTAGGGTAGACTGACTTCTTGCCGAGTATTTTTGCGATTTCATCTATTGAGATTTCACCATTGTTGAGAATAGCCTCAGCGATCATGAATTCGTTATCGTTAGTCAAGTTAGCGAGGTGATCATCGAGCTTTTGCATGGGTGAGATTCGAGTTTCACTATGAAGCTTGAGACCAGAAGGGATAGCAATATTCATCACTTGACCAAGTGAGCAACAATAGTAATCAGCCATCCACTGCCAGAGTTTGAGTTGAGTCTCGGTGACGATGGGTTGACGATCCATGATAGAGATGATCGACTTTGGATTGACCAAGTCCTCAGTCTCTGCATCTAGGTGAGTGACGATACCGGAGTAGAGCTTGCGGCGCAGAGGAATCTCCACACGTATCCCGAAGGCAATTTGTGATTGCAATTCTTCGGGTACAGAATAGGTATAACTCCTCGGTATCGCTAGAGGAAGTAATACTTTAATTAGCATAGATTAGTCTTGGATATATTGTTTGGCAGCATCCTTGTGTACCATCACTGCTACAGTTTTCATCCGGAAGTATGCCTCAGACATGTACAGAAAACCTTTATGCTCGCTAATTTCACCCCAGCTATTCTTGATTATGAAATATTGATTGCCTTTTTGATCCTTAGCAAGACCTACAATGTGCATCAGATGGTCATCTGTAGTACTCTTTGACATGAATTGTTGTTGCCTAAGTTGTTGTGTCACATCCATTTCTTTACCTGGAGTATCGAAGAGGTCTTCTCGAGCTGGTGCTGATGGGAGCACTGCGATTCCTTCCTTTGCAGAAAATCCTTTCTCACTGACATCTCCATCCCAAGCGATGCTATAGCCTTCCTTGATCGCTTCCTTGGTAAGTTTGACTAGATCGTCAATCTTTAAGTTGTAAAATTCTCCATTGGAGTAATTATCAGGGATCTCTAGGATAAACGATGTCCCAAATGGATGATGGGTAAACGAAGTAAAGCTGATGTAATTATCTGAGTCAATCCCGAGTTCGCTGGCATACTCGGTTGGTGTTAACGATTTCCCTTTGTAGGTAACTTTGTTCGGAACTACACCCATGTAAGTATCTAGGACGGCATTGAATGCTGGCATCCATCTTGGACTCAACATCTGCATTGTATTTACACCATCTAGGAACCCTTTGAGCCCAGCTTCCATCTCAGAATGATCGTGTCCAGTAGCCCCTCCAACTAATCCAGTGTAGGCATCTTGTGGCATAAGCCCTATTTTGTTCACCATTCTGACAAGGTCATGAGAGAGACTCCCTTGACTGAAATTAGCTTTGCCTTGACGGAGCATATAGTTGGTAGCCTTGTCTTGATAGATATTACGTACGATATACATCTCGCTGATGTCGATATCTCCATGCCCCATCCGAGCTATTTCGGACTCTAGCAATGAGGCTGTCGCATAACTCCAACAAGTACCAGTCCTTTGTTGATTTTTGACTGGGGTGCAGTTAACTCTCTCAGTCTCTGTGAACTGGTATTGTCCAATAAGGGTGATCGGTAGACTCAACAATGCGATATTGAAACCGATAAACAGTAGTGTATACTTAATCATAATGCTAAGAAGTATAATGGTAAGTGAGTGTTGCTAATAGTCACTTACCCAAAGTTAAATTATCAAGTCCGAAGATAACAAAGATCTTTATTAATGCATCCTGTCACCTCTGGTTTCGATACTAGCGAGTATCTTGACTTCTTCTTGGAGGTATTCCTGCCATCTGGCTGAGACTTTTTCCTCTCCACCATGCTTTTTGGCTAGTCTGAGGAACATCTTATAGTGCTCTGCTTCTGCAAGCATGAATCCTCTGTAAAATTCTTTGAGATTGTCATCCGAGATCTCTAATGAGAGGAGCCTGAATCTCTCAGCACTTCGAGCCTCTATGAGGGCAAACACGAGTAATCGTTCTACTAAGGCATCATTTCGACTCCCATCTTTTTTACAGAAGTTCATCAAGGCATTGACGTAATCGTCTCTCCGCTGTCTTCCCAGTGTCATCCCACGCTTATCTAACTCCTTGAGCACTAGTCTGAAGTGTGACCATTCCTCTGATACCACAGGTGCCAGTTCTCTGACTACATCGTCATAATCGGGGAACTTTTGGATAATTGTGATGCACGATGTTGCTGCTTTTTGCTCACAGTAAGCGTGATCTGTCAATATTTCTTCGAGATCCATTTCGGCAAGATTGACCCATCGTGGGTCTGTCGGGAGATGGAGTCCTAGTTTAGACTTACTTACACTCATATTTCAGAGTTTTTGAGGCATTGAAGTTGGTCTCTAATCAATGTGATATTGGAGACCTCGTATGACTCAGATCCGTAGAGATAAGACACCTCCATTTTGAGGATCGGTGACTTCAAGAGTTGTTTGATTTCATAATCATCAAGCAAGTAACTTGCATTAAAGTAAGAGATTGACTCTTGCTTTTTGATTCTAGGTCTTGAGTTTTTGATGTTTTTGAAGTAGAGACTTTCTTTGTTGAGTAAGTGTACTTTGACTGGAGCACCTTCGCCATGCGGTCCATAGTTAGCAACTCCTTTGGAAGAGTTGAAGATGTAGTTCAGATCGATAAAATATTGGTTGCCAGCTCGTGAGACTGAAGCATATATCTCGATCAACTCCTTATCTATCATATACCTCTTGAGATCTGGATGCGTATACTCAAGGAGCTTATCACCAGTATGATAGTCTATTCCATCTTTGTCGACTTTGAGGTCACACTCTATTGCAGTGATCCTGGTCTTGTCTTGATTTACTGGACGAAACTCAGGATATGGGTTGTTTTTGTTCTGCCCAACTATTGTCAAGCTCAACAAGCTCAACAAAAGGACGATATTTACTTTCAATCTCATGGATGTATAACGTTAGAGTCACCAAAAATAGTTTTATCATTGCAGTGGACATAAAATTAATAATTCCTCCTAAATATACCGGTATGAAATATTGTATTCTCCTGTTTGCATTAGTCCTTGTTGCATACAGTTGTAAGTCTAACAAGGTTGCTCCCGAGTCGAATGGCACTCCCCAAGAACTCACCTTGGCCAAACCATCAAAGGATAGCCTTAGTCTCCTCTGTGCTCGTACATGGACTCATGCAAGAGAGCAGAGTAACGATGGTAAGGCTCTTTATCTCGATTCAGAGAAGCATACATTTCCAACTTCGAGATATAGGAATAGTTTTGAGTTCAATCCAGATGGGACTTGTCGATTCATGTTTTTTTCTCCCACAGATAGGCATACTATGATAGATGGCAGATATACTTATGTAAATGACGATCTCCATATCATGTCTACTGATGGACAATCATATAAATCATACACAGTCATAGCAATCGATGAAGAGCAACTCCTCCTCGAAGCAAAACCTATTGAAAAATAATCTGTTAGTATCCTGGGTCTAAGAATTACTGTCAATCTTATGAAGCACGAAATCTGGTCGTTAGTTGGTTTTATTATTTTTTTATTAGGATTTATAGCCATTATACTCAGTATGGTAGGTCTAGACTTCCTCCCACTTCTTCCGGTTGATAGGCTGAGTAAGACTGCTGGTTTCGTCTGTCGATTGATGATGATTTTTGGTGGATTGTCTCTCTTGTTTATCAATAGGACTAAGCAAAGAGGGTAGATCTCTTTTCAAAAAGTATTGGAATCATTATTATTATTCAGTAGTCATCAGTATCATTGTAGCGACTGCTCAGGATAACTCTCAGCAGACTGGTCACAACCCAACAAGTGTAGTCATCTATTGGAAGCATATTTGATATTAGGCCTTCTTGTCTTGTTATTATTCGTACTTGTTACCAATACGATCAAGCCAGCCTTAGCTTTTGTTTTAGCAGCAGCGATCTGTCTGTTTGCTGGTTGGATCGAAGCTCCAGATCTCCTCAGTAACTATAGTAATGAGACCCTTCTCGGTCTTATCTTATTGCTCCTAGTGTCATCGATCCTAGAACGGACACACTTGCTTCCATACCTATCCAAGAAGATGTTTCATAAGTCAAGTCTGCGGATTTCACTCTTTAAGATTTCGACGGTGACCATGTTACTAAGTTCGTTTCTCAATAATACGGCAGTTGTTGCCTCATTTATGGGGATGATTCTACAGAATACAAAGTTTCAAGCATCGAGATTGTTGATTCCATTGAGTTATGCGGCTATCATGGGTGGTGTGCTTACCTTGATAGGCACAAGTACCAATCTCATTGTCAATTCGTTTGTCATTGATGCTGGACTTCCGAGTCTTCATTTTTTTGATTTTTTATACATTGGACTGCCCTTGGCTTTCTTAGGTCTGCTGTATCTCGTCTTTATTTCTCCCAATCTTTTGCCTAAGCATGGTGACATAGATAAGCACCAAGACAAAACATACTTCGTAGAAGCGGATGTCAAACAATCGAGTCCACTCGCAGGTAAATCAGTCATGCAGAATGGACTCAGACAGATGGATCATCTCTATCTTACTGAGATAAGCAGAGATGGTGAAACTCTATTCCCAGTGACACCTGATGAAATAATCAAAGAAGGCGACTCACTGGTCTTTGTTGGAGATATCACACAGTTGGAGGAGTTGAAGAAATATGAGGGACTAGACTTGCATAGTGGGATCCAAGGTGTGCTCAGAGCTAATCTTCAAGAAGTCGTCGTCAAGCACGATGCTCCTATCAAGGGATACAAAGTCAAGGATGCTCAATTTAGAACTAAATTTGACGCAGTCATCGTAGCAGTGAGAAGAGGTGAAAATAGACTCTTAGGCAAGATAGGTGAGATGATCTTGCAGCCTGGTGATAATCTGGTGCTCGCTGTTGGTCCAGAGTTCCGAAGACACCAAAACCTTAATCGTAATTTCATATTCACATCTGAGATTGAGTTGATCAACCTACTATCACCTAAGAATGGGATCATTGCATTTGTTATATTTTTAGCTGCTATTCTGCTAACTGCATTGGGTGTGATATCATTATTCAAAGCAATGTTAGCGGCTCTTTTAAGCTACATTGTACTTGGCTTTGTCAAGATGAAGCATCTCCAGAACAACCTCAATCTTGGGCTATTGTTAATGATCGGTAGTTCACTAGGATTGGCCACTGTAATGGCAAAGTATGGAGTAGATGATATGATAAGTGGCGGCATCTTAGCGATGACTGGTGACTCATCTCCTCATCTAGCACTTCTAGGTATCTATATTGGTACTGTGATAGTAACTGAGCTAATAACTAATAATGCTGCCGCGGCACTTATGTTCCCCGTTGCAATGGCTACATCCACTTCTCTTGGAGTGAGCTATCTGCCCTTTGTCATGGCCATTGCTTATGGAGCAAGTGCTAGCTTCTTGACACCAGTAGGCTATCAAACGAATACAATGGTCTTCTCAGCAGGTAAGTATAAGTTTTCGGATTATCTCAAAACTGGTGTAGGATTGACATTGCTTTACGGGGTAGTAGTAATCTTATTACTCCCGTATTTCTTTCCATTCTGATTTAGCCTCAGTGTAAGAGAAAATCATAAAGACGCAATAATCAGTTAACATCTCGAGCTAAGGTGAAAAATTTTCTTAAATCAGAAAAAAAATTATGAGTCACTCAGTACACAAAAATGATCATAACCTGACTCTCTAGAATTGTTAGTGTACGATAAGGTAATATTGGTTTTCATTGATCAATATTTGATAAAACAAAGGCATTATAAAACGAGTTATATACTCTATGAAAACACATCATCTCTTCTTGCTCCTATTGTTAAGTACAATACTCTCTTGTGTCAATCCTACAGACTCTGGTATGACCAAAAAGAAAACAATTACCTCCTCGCAAATCACTGAATCTAAGGCATCTCCAGTCAGACAATCACAAGACCTAAATGCCCCTAATGAAGAAGAAGTAATCATCCCTAAGGAACAAATAAAAAAGGCGAAAGAAATCTTAGCTGCGGTAACAGATGAAGAGTTGGATCAGTTAGACGGCAAGCTACTTTTTAAACAAAATTGCTCCATCTGCCATGGAATCAAAGGCAATATGAAAATTAATGGGGCAAAAGACCTAACGAAATCAAAAACGTCGTTAGTGAGAGGTGTTGCACAGGTCTATTTTGGTCGTAACTTAATGACACCATTCAGAGGGAAATTATCTGATGCTGAGATTGTTGCTGTATCCAAGTATGCTCAATCTTTGAGCAACAATTAAGTGAATAGTTATCAAGAAATTGGATAGATTGTATTACTCAAGAGAATTAATAGTTTTTCGATTGTTGTCAATGCAATTAATTTCATAATTTTAGGAAAATTTCTAAATTATGCCAATCTATCACAAACTCGGAATGTTGCCTCCCAAACGGCACACTCAGTTTACTCAGGCTGATGGTTCATTATACTACGAACAGCTCTTCGGTACGATCGGGTTTGATGGGATGTCCTCACTGCTCTATCACCATCAAAGACCAACTCAAGTCAAGCAGATCAATGAGGCGATAGATTGTACACCAGTTGCTGCCTTGGATCGCAATATGAGAGCATTGAAGCTGATCGGATTTGACGTCAAGCCAGAGCAAGATTATCTTGAGAGTCGCAAGCCAATGTTATTTAATAGTGATATCACGATTGGAGTGGCAGCTCCACAGACATCACTTACTGACTACTTCTATAAGAATGCTGATTGTGATGAGATGTTATTCATCCATAAAGGAAGTGGCACTCTGAGGACACTCCTTGGTAATATCCAATTTGAATATGGCGATTACTTGATTATTCCGAGAGGTATGATTTATCAGATTAGCTTTGATACATCAGAGAATAGAATTCTCTATGCAGAATCATCGCACCCTATCTATACTCCGAAGAGGTATCGCAATTGGTTTGGTCAGTTACTTGAACATTCGCCATTTTGCGAACGAGATTATAAGCTACCTACGGATTTGGAGACTCACGATGAGACTGGCGAGTTCGTTATGAAAATTAAGAAGCAAGGCTATCTTCACGAGTTGGTATATGCAAGTCATCCATTTGATGTCGTAGGTTGGGATGGATATAATTATCCATATGGATTCAGTATCCATAACTTTGAACCAATCACGGGTCGTGTCCATCAACCGCCTCCAGTCCATCAGACATTTGAGACTTCAGCATTTGTGATTTGCTCATTTTGTCCAAGACTCTATGATTATCATCCACTGAGTATACCAGCTCCTTATAATCATAGTAATATTGATTCGGATGAGTTGCTGTACTATGTAGATGGAGACTTTATGAGTCGCAATGATATCGATGAAGGCTATATGACATTGCATCCAGGAGGTATCCCACATGGACCTCACCCTGGTGCTACAGAGAGAAGTATCGGTCAGACCAAAACTGATGAGTTGGCAGTGATGATTGATACATTCAAGCCATTAATGGTCACTCAGAATGCCCTAGACATTGATGATAAGAAGTATTATCGATCATGGTTAGATCATGATTAAGAGTTGATCACTTAGGTAAATAAAACACGTACAAATTACAATTTATAAAACTTTGATATCTTAGAATGACTAAACTTTCGACTTGGGCAACAGTGCCAGACAATTCAGATTTTTCGATATATAACATCCCATTCGGCATCTGTATCTTAGATGATTACTACTACGCTTGTAGCCGGATAGGAGATCATGTAATTATTCTGAATCACTTGATCGAAGAATCAGTATTTGATTCATTTGACCTACCATTATCTACATTGACAGAGCCGTTTCTTAATAGCTTCATAGGTCTCGGCAAGAGTGTGACTGTTCCATTCAGAGAGAAGATCCAAGAGTGGTTGTGCAATGCTGATTATCAAGATGCATGGGAGTCGGATATCTTTGTACCGATAGATGATGTGGAGATGATGTTGCCAGTCTTTACAAGGGACTACACAGATTTTTACTCAAGTATAGAGCATGCTACTAATGTAGGTAAGATGTTTCGAGATCCTGCCAATGCTCTATTGCCAAATTGGAGACATCTCCCTGTCGGATATCATGGAAGAGCATCTTCTATCGTGGTCAGCGGTGTAGATCTCCATCGACCGTCAGGTCAGACCAAGGCCAATGATGCGTCATCACCCACGTATGGACCGAGCAAGCGAGTTGACTTTGAGTTGGAGATGGCATGTATCATAGGTAAGGAAAATCAGCTCGGCTCTCCAATTACTATCGATAATGCAGGAGAGCATATCTTTGGATTAGCACTCTTCAATGATTGGAGTGCTAGAGATATTCAGAAGTGGGAATACGTGCCCCTTGGACCTTTTCTCGGTAAGAGTTTTGGCAGTAGCCTCTCACCTTGGATAGTAACTATAGAAGCTCTTGAAGCGTTCAAAGTACAAGGGCCATTACAAGAGCCAGCAGTCCTACCATATCTCAAGTCTACGGGTGACAACAATTATGATATTGATCTCTCAGTAGTGATACAGCCGAAGGGTGGCACCGAAGCAGTAGTCTGTCAGTCTAACTTCAAGTATATGTATTGGAACTTACAACAGCAGATAGCTCATCACACAGTGAATGGATGTAACTTACAGATCGGTGACATTCTAGCTTCAGGCACTATAAGTGGTAAGTCAGAAGACTCCTATGGCTCGATGCTCGAACTCTCATGGGCTGGTAGTAAGCAAGTAGCATTGCAAGATGGTGAGACCAGAGTATTTATCCAAGACAATGATACTGTAATCATGCGTGGACATGCAGCTAATAAAGAGATTAGAGTAGGATTTGGAGAAGTAAAAACTCAAATATTGCCAGCACATGAATGACAACATACTCTCTCTAGATCCCAAAAGTCTGAGTCAACCAGACTTGCATAACTACCTCCTGACATCGATAGCACCTCGTCCAATAGCACTCGCGAGCACGATTGATTCGAATGGAAATGTCAATTTGAGTCCATTTAGCTTCTTTAATGTCTTTAGCTCTAACCCTCCTATACTCATCATCTCACCTGCCAGGAGTGGTCGAGATAATACTACAAAACATACTTATCAGAATGTGAAAGATGTTGGTGAAGTAGTTATTAATATCGTCAATTATCCAATCGTCGAGCAAATGTCACTCTCATCTACTGCTTACGCTAAAGGAGTTAACGAATTTGATAAAGCTGGATTTACTCAAGTGAAAAGTATCCATATCTCACCTCCGAGAGTTGGAGAGTCACCAGTGTCACTTGAGTGTCGAGTCAGATCTATTGACGAGCTCGGGAGTCAAGGTGGAGCAGGTAATCTTATCATCTGCGAGGTCGTGATGGTACATATCAATCAAGAGTATATCACTCATGGTAAATTAGATACTACCAAATTAGACCTTGTAGGCCGTATGGGGGAGAGTTGGTATGTAAGAGCAACAGGTGAGGCACTGTTTGAGATTCCAAAACCACTGAGAACTCAAGGTATCGGGATAGACAATCTCCCCTTACCAATAAGAGAGAGTACTTTCCTTACGGGTAATCAGCTTGCACGAATGGGTAATGTGGAGGCTACTCCGACGCAAGAACAAATCGACAAAGTGAGACCACTCCTCATCACTAATACGGATAAAGATATACATCAATTAATCGGCTCATATCTCGACAAAGACGAAGTATCAACAGCATTAGCCCTAGCATTTACTCAAGTATAAACCACTAGTAATCCTACAAAACTTAACTCAGATGAATATAGAGATCTATAAGCCATACCTAGATAATGCCAAAACCTATAAAGGCGGAAAGTCAAAGAGTGAAATAAAACCAGGAGCAGATCTCATTAAATTATCTTCTAATGAAAACTTATTGGGACCTTCTCCCTTAGCTATTGCTGCTATCAGAGAATCTATAGATACCCTTCACGAGTACCCAGATGGGAATGCCGATAGACTGTGTCAGGCAATATCAGAGTACTATGGTGATCGTCTCAGCACCAATCAAATAGTCTGTGCTAACAGCGGCTCAGAGTGTCTAGAAATGATAATAAGAGCTTATCTAGATGAAGGGTTGGAGTGTATCGTCTCTACTCCTACATTTATGCCTTATGTAATCTTTTCTAAGAAGCTTGGAGTGACTGTAAGGGATATCCCATTGTCAGCAGAAAGCTACGATATTGATATCGATGGAATATTATCAGCCGTAAACTCCAATACTCGGCTACTGTTTCTCAATAATCCAAATAATCCCACTGGTGCATACCTGAATGATAGTGATGTGAAATCTCTGCTAGACCAACTCCCTGATCACGTCGTAGTTGTGATAGATGAAGTTTATCGACATTTTGCATCAGCGGATGACTTCAGTGAAGCTACCAAATGGGTCAACGCAGGTTATCCCGTCATCGGAGTTAATAGTCTATCCAAGGCGTATGGTCTAGCCGGATTACGGATAGGATATCTGTATGCTAATGAACGCATATCTGCATATATCAATAAGCTATCAAGACCATTTTTTCTGAATACTCTTGCGATCAATGCTGGTATCGCTGCACTACAGGATACAGCGTACATCTCATCAACAGTGGATTCAGTACTCAGTGGTAGAGCTTATCTGTTCCATGAGTTTGGTAGATTAGGTCTTAAGTGTTATCCATCACAGACTAACTTTATACTCGTCAGACCAAGCATGGGTGCAGAAGCATTCGTAGAAGGGTTATTAGAGCATGACATTATGGTCAGAAGTGTTGCTAACTTTGGAGCAGATGGTTGTGTAAGGATTACTATCGGTAAGAAAGAACACAATGAGGCATTAGTCAAAGCTCTCGAGAATATCCTGTAAGTTACAATAGTGTAGTCAAGATGAAGAATTGGACTTTTGAAGAGATACTCTATGGAACACCAGCGTATGATTCAGCTCTGAAGTTAAGAGACAAGGTATTAAGAGAGCCATTAGGACTTGAGTTTACTGTCGATCAGATTAGCCAAGAGTGGCAAGTTAATCACTTGGTAGCTAGAGATACTCATAGCATTATTCGAGGAGTATTGATATTACAGCCAATGCTTAATGATGCGAAGCAGATGAAAATGCGACAAGTCGCTATTGATCCTTACTGTCAGTCAATTGGAGTGGGAAGTACGTTAGTGAAATTTGCCGAAAAGTTTGCTCAAGCTCATCGAGTACAGCACTTTGTGCTCAATGCACGGAGTACTGCTGTTAGCTTTTATCACAAACTTGATTATAAGATCCAAGGTAAGGAATTCTTAGAAGTGGGCATACCACACTTCAAAATGTCAAAGAAACTAGTCTAGGAGTATTCCATTTTTTAATACAACTTCTAAGAGCATACCAGTACATTGGCCTTTGACTGTTACTTGCTTTCCTACTGTGAGGTTAGCATCTGCCGAAGGAGTATCATGATTAGCATCAAGTGTACATAATATAAGGGGATCACTCTTCATAGTTTTACTCAATAATAATACATTGGCTCCAGTGACATCTTTTTGAATCTCTTTGATATATCCAGATGTCTGAATCACCTTGCCGATATACATTTGAGAAGCACGAGTCTCATTTTTTTGAAATTCGGTGTACAGTTTTCCAATCTTTATATTGTGATCTGGCTCGAGATCATGGGTAGAGTATTGCGGTTGGTAGACAATAAAGAGGGCTAAGACTGCCAATAATCCCAAGATCCCAATAAATACCTTACTGACTTTTTTCATTATCTATAATTGAAAAGGACACTGATATTAATATCGCGACTGACACCCAAGACTGCAAAGTTAATGGCTTCAGAGATTCTTTCTTTGAGTAGATTATTGATCTGATCTACATTTTCCTGTTCGATCTTGATGCTAAAGTCTGAATAAGCTTGGATTGTGAGATCACTGTTTACGATAAGTGTACCGATGACTTGAGTTCTTCTTTTGCTTTGTCCGACTGTCAAATCTCCTATGACATCAAACTGATACTCTCCTGGTTGGTCAAAGTCTACTTGATCTAAGTTAATAAGTTTTCCTCTGTATTTGAATTTTGCATATCCATCTACATTGACATACTTGCTATTGAATGCCTTATCTAAGGCTCCAGACTCCAGTACAAACGACTTAGTCAATCCAACGAAGGACACTTCACCTGTCAACTTATTGAGAGTACTCTGTACTTGATAGTTATCTGCTTCTATATCTGATACTGCGTTGGACGATTGGATGTTGACATGTCCTGTACGACAAGTCATTTGCTGTCCATTGACGTATCCTGTAGTCCCCATGAGTAGGGAGAGAGAAAGCATAATTGGGAATAAGAGTTTAATGGTCTGATTCATTAGTTGATTTGCTTGATTTTATTTATTGATATAGTCGAAAATAAAAGTGGTGACTAAATGCCACCACTTTTATTTGTCTTTTATTTAATGATTTGTCATTTGTGAAGAGTAGACTAGTCGCATCCAAGGTCTCTAATTGACTCTGGATCTGCATTGGGGAAGCATTGCCCTGATGGCACTTCTTCTGGAGCATATCTCATAAGATCTGGATCTCTCAACCCATTGACGAGAAAGGCTTCTAGTTTATCGATTTCGGAATCTGTCAGATAAAGTGGTTCAAACTTATCAGACAGCAGTTCGTTAGGAATATTTGGATTTTCAGATACTGCTTCATTTTTGTAAATCAATAAATCTCTAACCGAAGTCTTAGATGCCCCGTGAAAGAGAAATTTCTGATCATCTATGTTATCTATATTGTAGATTCCTGGGACTTTAAACTTATAATTATCTTCTGGATTGTTAGTGAATCCTGCTCTTCCCAAGTTTCGTAAATCATCAGGGTGAGCATCGAAGTAATCGAGTTGGTACATATCTTTGACTCCCAGAGCATGGAACTCTAGTGATCCAAGATTAGGTTTGTAGTGACATCTACTACAATTTGCTTTATTGAAAAATAGGATAGCACCTTCTTTTTCGTCTGCTGTCATTGCATTACTATCTCCTTTGAGCCAATCTTGGAATGGAGCCTTATTAGACAATAAAGACCTGATGTAAGCAGACAAAGCGAATGATGCATAAGTATTGGAGTATAAGGTGTCTTGACCCGCTAACTCAGGAAATGCAGTATCGAATAGTTCGGTATAACCAAATTGATCAGCTATCTCTTTGTTGACTCTCATCCTATGGACGGTCATTCCTTCCATGTTTTGGGTCTCTAGACCTTGGAGTCCCATGTGGTTGAGTTCAGTCGCATGATCTAGGAGTCCCCAGACATCTTCTGTTCCTTCATTTTCGTGAGTAGCTCCGAATTGTCCACTCCAGAATGTATTATTAACATATGCAACATTAAGTAGACTCAATGGACGAGCTGACTGTACATCAAGATCTGACTCTTGATAATCGTCATAGTTCATCACTCGATCTTCACCATTGATACCAAATCCAAGTCCACCATCAGCTATTCCTTGAAAATTACCTGGTTTGAAGCCAGCTTCCGGAAGATGACACGTAGCACATGAGTAAGTACCTACTCCAGACTCAAACAGTGCATCTTGTGCAATGCCTGTATCGAAGAATAAGAATTTACCTAAATCAATCTTAGCTTGATTGAGTGGGTTGTTTTCAAAATCTTGTGGAATGTTTTGGATATCCGTCTCACTTGGGAGGATATAATAGCTCAGAGTATTGTCTTCTGCTGCTCGGATTACACTTTTGGTAAGTTCATTGTCTAGGGCTGCATTTATGGGAGTCTTATCACCAATACAGGAGCTCAAAACGACAATTATTGAACAGTAGAGTAATACAGTAAAGAATTGCGGTTTCATGGGTGTATAGTTCTTATTTTCTTTAAAGTAATACATTAACGCAAATTGTAATCTATTAGTTGTATGTATTCCGCAAAGTTACAAAAAAAAAGAGGGAGCTACGTGAGCTCCCTCTTTCAATTTTATGACAAATTCTACTTAGTGTTTTACAATAAACTTACTATTAAGTAATGTACCATCCGATAACGAGACTCTTACAACATAGATTCCATCTAATATCTCACTTACATTGACAGTGGATAGTGTATTACCAATGACATCGATTGGCTGAATCATTCTTCCTTGTAGGTCAAAGATAGCAGCTGTCTCAATCGTAAGAGTCGAAGGAATCGAAATATCTATATTGACATCAACATGAGCAGGAGTAGGGTATACAGATATACTTGGCTTCTCTGCAATTGGACCTTCTAACTGGACAGCATCGAATCCACTTGCTCTATTGTCTACTTGACCATCTGTCAAGTCACCAGCTCCGTAGACTTGTACACAGTAGTCTTCTGTCTCACCATAGTTAAATTGATGACAAGGACTCGTCGGATATCCACCAGTCTTCATTACTACTCGGAGAGTGGTCCTTCCATTCCACATGACGCTAGGCATTGTGATTACACCTGAGAGAGCTTGAGTACCAGCTCCATATGCAATGAACTCGTTAGCATCTGTATAATCACCATCCATATTGTAATCGATCCATGCAGACCAATAGACTGGCACTGAGAATCCTGGAGTAAACCCTGGATCTAAGTTGAGATGATATGAGTTGCCAGGTGTGACATTGAGACACTCTTGGCTACTCGTAAAGTCTGCATATCCACCATTGTTTCCACTTTCGTTATGGAGATTACCAAACTTCACACCTTCGATCCATGTTTTTTCAGTATTGTTACCTCCACTCACACAGCCAGTATTCTCTACAGTAACATTAAATGTACAAGTATCTACATTGCCGCATTGGTCTGTAGCTACGTAGCTTATGGCAGTTGTAGTCCCTGCTGTGAATACTGATCCTGATGCAGGTCCAGAAGTCTGAGTGACATTGATACATCCTGGGATTTCCATAATATACTCAAGTGCTTTATAATTATATTGATCGTTCCATGTACCATCATTCAACATTTCACAATAGTCTTGATCATTGTTGTAGTTATTTGGCTGACCTGTGTACCAGTTAGTGTATGTCACAGCTTCACCATTGACCCATTGGAATTGTCCTTCATTCACGTGGTCAGATAGACCGATATATGCACTTTGGATTGTCAATATATTCGCTAAGAATTCATTTTCTTCTGCATCGTTAATGACTGCTAAGTAGCCACCTAGATCACTACATGCATCTTGAGCATTTAGCCACGTAAGTGGACTGTTAGAGCAGTAGTAGTTGTGTCCATTGTAATTACCCATATAGATGTAACCTGGTATGTCACCACCATTAGAGCAATCAGAACAACAGCTAGATGCAGTTGGTGTCTGCCAGTTAACGATCAAGCTATTATTAGTCGAAGTCAATGTAACATCATCAGGACATTCAATAGAGATTGACGGCTCTACTGTTATGTCAAATGAACAACTCACACCATCATTACATCCGTCAAATACAGTGTACTCTACAGTATAGTTTCCTGTCGAAAGATATGTACCTGATGCAGGACCTGCAGTCTGCACGATACCTGAGCATGGTACTTCCATGATATACTCTAATTGAGAGTAAGCATACTGATCGTTCCATTCTCCGTTGTTCAACATTTCTACATAATCTTGATTCTGATTGAAGTCATTAGGTTGACCAGCGTACCAGTTAGTGTACGTTAATGGATCACCATTGACCCATTGGAATTGACCTTCAGTCACATGATCAGAGAGTCCAATATATGCACTTTGGATAGTCAGTAAGTTCGCTAAGAATGCATTTTCACTTGCATCATTTACGATTGCTAAGTATCCACCATTATTAGTTGCTATAGCTTGAGCATTCTGCCATGTTGCAGGAGCTGTAGAGCAATAGTATTGGTGGCCATTATATGATCCCATGAAGATGAATCCTGGTATAGTAGTACCTGTACAAGGGTTGCATCCACTGTCGTATGTCGGTGCAGTCCAAGTAACATTAGCACCTCCATCACTGTCACATCCTACGATGATGTCATCTGGACAATTAATCGGATTTACCATTGTATCTTCTACTGTCACCGTGAATGAACAGAACTCAGTATTACCACAATTGTCTACAGCGGTATAGACTACAGTAGTAATTCCTACTGGGAAGTAGCTGCCAGAATTGTGACTACTTGTAAATGAAGCTACTCCACAATTATCTATCACAGTTGGTTCATTCCAGTTGACTATTGTCATTTGGTTTTCGACAGTAATATCAGCTGGGCAGTTTTGGACTACTGGCTTAGCTTCGTCTGCAATTACAATAGATTGTACACAAGAAGTCGAGAGGTTAGTACCTGGATAACTTGCAGTCCATTCTCTATCTATCACTCTAGCTCCTGTACAAGGTCCGGTACTCAATATGAAATCTGAGAACGTTACAGATGGAGTCGGACAGTCAGCGTTGCCTGTGACGATTGGTTGACCTAATATCGATGGTGCTATACTACTACCAATACAGATAATCGCATCTCCAGGGCAAGTCAATGTTGGTGGAGTATCACATGTAGGGCTTTGACATACTACAGTGACATCAAAGCTACAAGTACTCGCATTACCACAAGCATCTGATGCAGTGTATACAACTGTAGTCGTACCTTCCCAGAATGCTGATCCACTCGCAAAGTTAGATGTCAATGTCACGCTACTACAGTCATCCTGAGTAGTCGGTGCTGACCAGTTCACTACTGCATCACAATCAACTGTTCCAGTTACTGTAATATCAGCAGGGCAATTACTAAGCACTGGTGCTGTAGTATCATTAAGAACTATGGTCTGGATACAACTTGCTGTCAGAGTACTGTTAAATGGATCTGTTGCAGTCCATGTCCGCTCGATAGTCTTGCTTCCTGTACAGCCACCTGTATTAACGATGACGTCTGTGTAAGTTACATTTGGTTCGTTACAGTTGGCATTACCTCCTGTACCTATCGCAAATCCTGTCACAGTCGGCTGATAGTCAGCTCCGATACATGCTGAGAAATCAGCAGGGCAAGAGATACTAGGGACGCTAGCACAGTTACTTCCTGATGTACAGACTACATTGATTTCAAATGAAGCAGTGGCTACATTACCACAAGCATCACTTGCTGTAAATGTTACTACTGTAACTCCCATAGGGAATACACTACCATTAGTTTGGTTAGCTGTAATTGTTACTGCATTGTCACAGTTGTCAGATGCTGTAGGCTCTACCCATGTATAAGCGATGTCACAGTTAGGTCCATCTCCGCCATCAACAGTAACATTTGTTGGGACATTACTAAATATTGGATTTACATTATCTACGAGTGTAATCATTTGAGTACAAGAGCTTGTCAGACTTGCATCATTGACATCTGTTGCTGTCCATGTTCTCGTTATGGTTGTCTCACCACATGAGTTCATTGGAGATGTGACGTTGTCAGTGTATGTGATCTCAGGTGCTGTACATTCGGTAGCATAGTTTGCATAAGCAAGACCTGTATCACTTGGTTCTGTACTGCTTCCTGGACATGCAGAGTAGTCGTCAGGGCACACGATAAGAGGTGCAATATCACAAGTACATGTGACTGTTACAGTAAAGCTAGCAGTGGCAACATTACCACATGCATCAGTTGCTGTATATGTTACTGTATAGACTCCAGCCTCACCAAAAGTATCTCCACTTGCATAATTAGAGATGATCGTAGTAGATCCACATCCATCAGTGATAGTTGGTTCATTCCATGTCACTGGCACAAAACATTGAGATGATGGTGCAGTCACAGAGATGTCAGATGGTACATTGCTTATTACAGGTGCAGTATCATCGACAAGTGTGATGACTTGTACACATGTAGTCGTCAAGCTTGTATCGTAAGTATCAGTTGCTGACCATGTTCTAGTCAGAGTAACCTCACCACAACTGTTCATCGGCGAAGTGATTACATCTGTATAAGCAATAGTTGGTTCACCACAAGCCCATCCTGGGATAGCCGTAGCTGTACCAGTAATACTTGGATCAGTCGACGTATTAGGACATGCTATATAGTCGCTTGGACATGCGATTACTGGCACTTCATCACATAGACAAGTCACTGTGATTGTAAATGATGCATTAGAAGCATTGCCACATGCATCAGTTGCTGTATATGTTACTGTGTAGACTCCTGCTTCGCCAAATGTATCTCCACTCTGAGCAGTAGAGGTCAATGTTACAGATGTACAGTTGTCACTAAATGTTGGTGTAGCCCATGTCACAGCTACGAAGCAATCAGATGCCGGAGCCTCAACTTCGATATTATCTGGAACAGTAAGGAATACTGGCGCAGTATTATCAGTCAATGTAATCAATTGTACACATGAAGATGACAGACCACTATTGTCTGGATCAGTTGCTGTCCAAGTTCTTTCTATCGTTACCTCACCACATGCATTTTCTGGTGTAATTACTTGATCATCGAATGTGACAGTAGGTGTATTGCAACCATTGCCAGCGTTAGCTACTGCTGTTCCAGTGATGCTCGGATTAGTACTAGATCCTGCACAACCATTGTAGTTATCAGGGCAAGTAATACTCGGTGCTACATCACAGCTACATGTCACAGTTACATTAAACGAGGCAGTGGATGTATTCCCACATGCATCTGCAGCAGTATAGATCACTGCCACTGTTCCTTCTGTGAATGTATCACCACTTTGAAGGTTACTTGATACTGTTAACATTGTACAGTCGTCAGTCACTGTTGGAGCTAACCATGTAGCCACTGCAGCACAGTTTGAAGCATCAGCACTAAGTACAATGTTGTCAGGTACTTGTGTAAATGTTGGTGCAGTATTATCTTCTGCAGATATCAATTGTGTACATGTAGAAGTTAATCCAGAAGTTGGGTCAGTTGCGGTCCATGTTCGTTCGATAACTAGAGCTCCATCACACGGGCCATTAGCGATCATCACATCATTGGATGTGACAACTGGAGTATCTGGACATTCTGTACTTCCTGATTCTGCTGTTGCTGTACCTGTTGCACTTGGGAGCATATTATCACCTATGCAGACAGTCACATCATTAGGGCAAGTCAAGAGTGGTGGTGTATTACAGTTGTCACATAAGATCGTCACTTCGAAACTACAAGTACTTGTATTACCACAATCATCTATCGCTGTGTAGATCACTTCTGTAGTTCCTTCATTGAATGTTGCTCCGTTAGCAATATTACTTGTCACTGTTGGTTCACTACAATTATCAGTTGCGGTAGGCTCAAACCAGAGGAAAGGCTTAGAGCAAATGCCACCACCATCGATAGTCACATCATGAGGACAGTTAACTATCGTAGGCGCTTCTGTATCAGTGAGAGTTATAGCCTGAGTACAAGATGCAGTAAGTGTACTTTCGTTTGGATCAGTAGCTGTCCAAGTTCGAGTAATGACAATACCACAACCATTATTTACAGAAGTATCAGTAAATGTTACGATCGGTGCATCACATCCATCATCAGCAGTGCCAATAGCCGTCCCTGTAGTCTGAGGTGTAGTATCAGATCCTGGACAAGCGATATAATCTTGTGGGCAGGCGATGCTTGGTGGTACATTGCAGACACAGTTTACAGTGACTACAAAACTTCCCGTTGTTGTCCTTCCACAACCATCAGTTGCAGTATATGTGACAGTAGTTTGTCCTTCACTGAAGGTTGCTCCACTTGAGATGTTAGAGGTCAATGTCGCTACACCACAATTATCACTTGCTGTAGGTGCAGTCCATGTCGCCACGGCACTACAATTACTGCCATTTGCCTCGAGCACTATATCACCCGGTACATTAGTGAGTGAAGGTGCCTGCATATCGTATAACCCGATAAACTGAGTACAAGATGATGTCAAGCCACTGCTCGTATCTAATGTAGTCCAAGTCCGTGATACCTCATACATACATCCAAAATCTGAGATCACATTATCTACAAATGTCAACTCTACAGGTCCACAACCTTCAACCGTGTTAAATGTAGCTAGACCAGTATTAGATGGATCTAGAGAGTCTCCGATACAACCAAAGTAATTAGATGGACACTGTACAAGAGGTGTCACACTACATGAACAATCAACGAATATATTGAATGAGTAAGTTGTAGTCTTACCACAATTATCTACTGCGGTGTATACTACTATTGTATTTCCTTCAGGGAAAGTATCACCTGATTGGTGTGTCGAAGTGAATGAAGCAATACCACAATCATCAGTCGCTGTTGGGATCGTCCATGTAACGACCTCGGCACATCCTTTGCCTACACCTTCTACCATAATATCTACTGGACCGTCAGCTATCGTTGGTGCTTGTGTATCATAGAGCCCGATGAATTGGCTACAGACTGCAGTAGTACCTGATGTCAAGTCAGTAACTGTCCACAATCTCGCAATCTCCACTGCACAAGACGAATCAGTAATCATCAAGTCATTGAACATAAGCTCATATGGCCCACATCCTGGTTCTCCAACAAATGTAGCAGTACCTGTCACACTCGGATCAGTGCTGCCTATGCAACCAAAGTAATTAGTAGGGCATGTAATCGTTATCGGATCAGTACACTCACATTCCACAGTAACTGTGAATGAATAAGAAGTCGTCTTGCCACAGTTATCTACAGCAGTGTACACCACAGTCGTCACTCCTTGATTAAATGTACTCCCTGAAGTGTGAGTACTAGATAATGTAGCAAGTCCACAATCATCTGTAACGTTAGGTTCTGCCCATGTGGCTACAGCTGTACATCCATTGCCGCCACTCGTAAGTACCATATCAGAAGGTCCTGAGTTGAATACAGGTTTCTGAGTATCATAGAGCCCTAAGAATTGATTACAAGTAGATGAGAGTCCATTGTCTAGATCAGTAGCTGTCCAGACTCTAAGTATTTCTTTGATACAAGAAGTGTTCTGTATAAATGTATCTTCAAATGTGAGTTCAATATTCCCTCCACAACCTGGAGTACTTGTTGCCGTCGCTTGACCTGTATTACTTGGATCTTGTGATGCATTGACACATCCAAAGTAATTTAAAGGACACTGTATGATCGGTGCATTATTACACAGACACTCTACAGTCACAGTAAATGAATCACTCACTGTATTGTCACATGCATCAGTGGCTGTATACACCACTGTCGTAGTACCTTCTGTAAATGTATCTCCACTTTGGTGTGTAGAAGTAAGATTGACAGCAGTACAGTTGTCAGAGGCTGATGGAAGTGTCCATGTTGCGATACTAGAGCATCCGCTACCAGTAAGAGTGATGGTAATGTCTGATGGGATACCTGTGATGACAGGATTAGTATCATCTACATGAGTGATCGTCTGATCACAAGAGCTAGACAGTGCAGCATTATTTGAGTCTGTAGCAGTCCAAGTTCTTATAATTGTTGTCTCGCCACAATCATTTGCAGGTACAGAGACATTATCTACGAATGTTATGATTGGTGTACCACATCCAGAGAGAGATGTTGCTTCTGCATTTCCTGTAAGAGTAGGAGAGATGCTGGCCCCAGGACAATCAATGACATTCGCTGGGCATACTATTTCTGGTGGTGTATCACACTCACAATTAACAGTTACGGTAAAGGTACCTGACGCCGTATTGCCACAATCGTCAGTAGCTGTGTATGTCACAGTCGTAACTCCAGCTAAGAATGTTGCTCCACTCGTATGTGTCGATGTCAATTCGACTGCACTACAGTTGTCATTAGTCGTAGGTGTGCCCCATGTCGCTGTAGCACTACAGTCAGAGAGTGGAGCACTCAGTACGATATTATTAGGGATGTTAGTGAGAGTAGGATTGGTGTCGTCTACATGAGTAATCGTCTGTACACAAGATGCCGTGAGACTAGAGTCATCTGGATCGGTTGCTGTCCATGTTCTTTCGATTGTTACTTCTCCACAACTATTCTGCGCTACTAATGTCACATCGTTAAATGTTACGATTGGAGTTCCACAGATACTACTGCCAGCTAATGCTGTTGCTGTTCCTGTAGATGCAGGATCAGTCGAGCTAAATGGACATGCTATCACATCCGCTGGACATGTAATCGAAGGTACTGATGTACATTCGCAATCCACTGTTACCGTAAATGACGAGGTATTACTATTACCACAATCATCAGTTGCTGTGTAGGTTACTGTTGTCGTACCTTCTTCAAATGAAGACCCACTAGAATGTGTCGAAGTCAAGTTGACAGCACTACAATTATCTGAAGATGATGGTTGCACCCATGTTGCGACAGCTGTACAATCACTCCCACTTGCTGTGAGTGTAATGTTAGCTGGGGTACCAGTAATATTAGGACCAGAAGTATCAGTATATGTAAGTGTCTGCGTACAACTTGATGATTGTGATGTACCTGGATAAGTTGCAGTCCAAGTTCTTTCTATCACAGTATTACAACTGTCATCTGAGAGAGTAGTATCAGCAAATGTAATTACTGCAGGATCACAATCATCACCAGATGTCGCGGTAGCTGTCCCTGTAATTGTAGGACTCTGACTCTCACCTGGACATGCAGTATAATCAGATGGACAAGTGATCACTGGGCTACCTTCACAACATGTACCAGTTACAGTAATTGTAAATTCACACTCAACAGAGTTACCGCAAAAATCTATTGCTAGATAAGTAACAGTAGTAGTTCCTAATGGGAACTCATCTCCTGGCTGAGCAGAGCTTGATACACTTTGAAGACCACAGTCTTCATTCCATGATGGTAATTCCCATGTAGCCGTAGAGTTACATCCGTTGGTACTTAAGTCTATGACTTGATCCACAGGACAATTACTTACTGTTGGTGCATCATCTGTCAAGAAGAGCATCTGAGTACACGTAGAGAATAACCAAGGACTACTATTGTCAGGATAAGTGGCAGTCCAGATTCTTTTGATTGTCAGTTCACAGCCTGTATCCACCATAACTGTGTCGTCATATGTAAGATTTGGTTCTGGACAGTCTGCTTCTCCAGAGGTAGCTGTAGTTAATCCAGTATTACTAGGATCTATGCTATCATTAGGGCAACCAAAGTATGTAGATGCACATACCATCAATGGAGCCGTATTACAATCATCTAAGAGGAATGATACCTCGTCAGCTGGTAAGTTTGCATTGAAGCAAAATGTATCGCCGCCGCTAGCATAGAGTGATTGGAAAGAAGATAGGAGTAAGCAAAGAACAAACATAAATGACTTAAGTGTACAGTCGAATTTCATAATTAATTTACTTTACAGTTGTTTCGTTAATGTGATATGCATGAGAGACTATTTATTGAGTTTTCCCTCAAGATTCACAGGTAATACGATTGAGGTCTCATTGTCGCGTCCTGCTATCTCTTAAAAATTAGTTAATTTTGTATATGAATAATTCATAATATCTTAATGATACCAATCAGATTAAATTCATCTACATTATTTAGGCGTGCAATCCAATCAAAGGTCACTTTGATACTGCTGTTAATTGGACTGAATTCTTGTTCAGATCAGAACTTAGAGACTGGGGCTAGGGTACTTCGGTATAATCATACCAACCCGATTACTACATTAGACCCCGCATTTGCTAAGAGTCAGAATAGTATCTGGGCTATACATCACATCTACTCGACACTATTAAACTTTGATACCCTTACTCAGATTAATAATAATTTAACACTTCAGCATAGGGTTAGTGAAGATGGATTAGTCTATACATTTCAATTGAGAGACTCTGTATACTTCCATGCAGACAGCTGTTTTGGATCTGATCTGACGCGAAAGCTTGTGGCTGATGATATTATATATAGTTATAGTCGGCTATTAGATAGTGATGTGCAGTCACCGGGTTCATGGATTCTCAAAGATAGACTCGCAGATAACGGCATGGTAGCACTTGATAGTTTGACATTGCAATTGACATTAAGAGAGCCATTTGCCCCATTCCTTGGACTGTTAGCGACCAAATACTGCTCTATCATACCCCATGAAGCTGTCGAGTATTATGGTCAAGCATTTAGGAGTCATCCGGTAGGTACAGGTCCATTTCAATTGAAGCGATGGATCGAAGGTGAGGTGCTTTATCTCAAGGCAAATGAAAATTACTTCAAAGGACGACCTCAATTAGATGCAATCAAAGCAAGCTATATTACAGATAAGAAGATCGCTTTTCTTTCATTATTGCACGGAGACTTGGATTATATCTCTGGATTAGAATCGACCTTTTCTCAGAAACTCTTGACCCCTGATGGCAAATTACTTGCAGAGCATCAAGATGAACTATCACTCGTATCTGTTCCTTATCTCAATACCGAGTACATTGGGATCAGAATGACAAATCCAGAATCTGTCCTCTCTGAAAAGAAATTTAGACAAGCGTTGAATTTTGCAATTGATAGAGAAGTAATGCTCAAGATACTACGCAATAAAATTGGATATCCAGCTCACCATGGTATTGTCCACCCTGGGCTCAAAAGCATGATGTCGCATTTGCCGAAAGGCTACACTTATCAACCCAATAAGGCCAAATTGCTCTTAGACCAATCAGGATATAATACAGCATATCAAAGTGAAGAGATTGTGATCTCAACAAATGCAGACTACTTGGATATCATTACTTTTGTTGCAAGACAATGGGAAGCGTTGGGGATTAAAGTTAAGATAGATGTGATGGAGTCATCACTCTTGAGACAAGGAATGAGGAATGAAAGTATTGATTGTTTCAGAGCATCATGGATCGCAGATTATCCTGATCCTGAGAATTTTCTTTCTCTCTTCTATGGTGATAATCCTGCACCGCCTAACTACACAAGATTTAACAACGAAGATTTTGATGTACTCTACCAACAGGCATCTAGTACTACCGATATCAGCAAGAGAAAGCAACTCTACTTCCAACTAGATTCGATTATTATTGAAGAAGCTCCTGTGGTGTTCTTATTTTATGATGCAACTGCGATCTTTCATCGTAACTCACTGGCTAAGATCAGACTCAATGCTCTCAATCTCTTAGAGGTGGAAGAGATGACTAGACGCAAATTCTAATTAGATAAAGATTGCTAATGATCGTTAATGTCGATTAACATCTCCAATCTTAATCGCCTCAACCTGAAACTCTATATCATGAGTAGATAAGGGATCAATAGATACTTGGCTCGGATTGAACTTCCATGATACTCCTGAAGGGAATCCATCTTGCTGCTGCAAAATGTTTTTACGTATAATAGACATATCAGCAGCGGTTACATTGAGATCATTACTTACATCCGCAGCGACAAATTGGTAATCTTTATCAAATGGTTGAATGCCGAGAAGATGCCTCATGATCAATATAATATCTGTGGTAAATACACCGTCAAGATAATTCCCATCCTTGGTAAATGCGATGACTGGATCAATCAAACCAGGGTAAGTAGATTCAAAGTCAATAATAGTCACATTGCCAAAGAAATCAGGGGTAATCGTATAGCTCGGTCCACTCCCTTCAGAGGATCTAAGTGTATAGGTTACATCATTTACTTGATTCCCTTTAGTATCTTTTAGATCTAGATTGAAAGTCAGTACTGGATCTGGTTCGACTACTACTGTGTCCGTAAGAGCAATAGCATCTGTAATCGCTTGATTGATCGCATCTATCCGACCTAAGAGACCTGGACCATCCACATCAGTGAAGACGGTTCCATTCGGTGCAATAACCATGAAATAGGGAGAACCAAAAATAGGTCCAAATTCGCTTTCTAGATAAGTCGTAAAGATGTCCAATGCTCCACCGTCTACTCCTGCACCAGGGTTGGTGAGACCATGCATATCCTCGTAACCCTTGACATCAGCATTGCTATCCCAAGCCTTAGTACTCAGACTAAAAAACTCTACATCCTCTTGACCTTCACCCCAATCTACATAGATATCTTGGAGTAAAGGCGCAAAGACATTACAGGGTGGACAATCCACAAAGAAAAAATCAACCAGAACTGTCTTACCTTGGTCTAGATAGTCTTCGTAGAGCTGATGTTGTTGTCCTTGTGTATCAGTAAATGTGAAATCTATAGCAGTCTGTCCTACAAGATCAAAGCTTAATATGAAACAGCTCAAAATGGCGTATACTTGTATCTTCATAATAAGGTCTTAAATACTTAAGTCTTAGATAAATATAACTCTATCCAAAGTCAAATGGTTGCCTGATGGTTAAATCTAATATACTTCAAATACATACAATAAACCAAGCTAGCTATCAACAAGTGTGGGATTATCAAGAGATATTAATGCAAAAATTGATAAAATCTAAGCGAAAACCAATTGACTTACACAGTGAGATGACTACACACCATCTCATCTTCTGTGAGCACCAGCCAGTCTATACTCTAGGTAAAAGTGGGTCTATGGATAACCTCTTATTGGGCAAAGAGACTCTTGCTTCTAGCAAGTTTGAATTCCACAAGATCAATAGAGGTGGTGACATTACATACCACGGTCCAGGTCAGTGGACGATATATCCTATCATTGACCTAGAGTCATACACAAGAGATGTGCATAAGTATGTAAGAAGCCTCGAACTCATCGTTATCGAGCTCCTCAAACTGTATCATATCACGGGTACTCCAGTCACTGACTATACAGGAGTATGGACTGGTGACAAGTCAGACAGGAAGCTTTGTGCCATAGGAGTTCATCTTTCAAGATGGGTCTCGATGCATGGATTAGCACTCAATGTAAATGTTAACCTTGATCACTTTGACAATATCATACCTTGCGGGATATCTCGAGACAGCCGATCTGTAACTTCCATGGCTAAGGAAGCTGGGAGTAACTTAGACATGCAATTAATCAGAGCACAGTTTATAGAGTTATTTGTCCAACACTATCCAATGGACCAGATCCTCTCGATTGATACTTAGCATAGGATATGCATCGATGCACTCAGAGTTGATAGAGCTCTATCTTCCAAACTCATAGCTTACATAGAATTCAAATCCTGGCCCTAGTCGTGCTAGTGCAGTTCCGATATTCATATTGCCAACAAGACCGAGCTTAAGTGTATCCTTGCCGCCACCAAATCCAGGTATCGTAACACCAGCTTGTATCATGATATCACTTACTGTAGAGTAGGAGAGACCAGTCCAGAAGACATCCTCCATTTCATACAGTGCATTGACGGTGAATGTTACGATTTCTGGATTAGTATAATTGATATAAAGACTTGGCTCTATCCGTCCCGTAAGGAATGGAATGTTAGTTCCAATCTGACCAAAGAGATGTAACTCTCGCTGGAAATTGGCAGTTTGGATTAATACATCCGTAGAAAACGCTTGATAACCTGAAAAACCAGCAAATATGAAATTGTCTCTGAACTTACGATTACTTGAGACATAGTAAATACCCACACCAAGATTGGGGAAGAAATTTGAATTACGACTTCCAGAAAGCAGCGGGTCATCATCATCATTAAAAAACTCACCGCTTGGATTAAACGATATAGAATTAAGCGAGCCTGATAGGCCAATACTTAACTTCGCATATCTATTGAGTACACCATCTAGATGATAGGCATAGTTGAGAGTGAGTCCACTGCTGGAGACAGGTCCAGTAGCATTATTATAGAGACTCCCTCCAGCACTCATATTGTAATCTTCTATTGGGATCTGGAGACTGGCATTCACAAATCTTGGTGCCTGAGACAGACCCAGCCCAAACCATTGTTGTCTACCATAGAGATCTACCTTCTTCTGACCTTCCGATTGGATTGCAGCTGGATTCCAGATGTGTCGAGTATATTCTAGTCCACTGAGATAAGGAAATTGCTGAGCTTTGACAAATGAGGAGATACAACAAATACTAATGATGAGTAGGACTGTTTTTACTTTATTCATGTCTAATAATCTTGTGATTGTTACAGTTGGGTTCAGATTGGTGCTTAGTCTCTTGTGATCGTAAGCGCTTCTTTAATAAAGAGTCCATTGAACTCAAGGATATAGTAATATGTATCTGATGGGAGCTCGTCTATTCCATTAGTTCCATCGAATAGTGTATCACCACCACGTTGATAGTCTAGTTGTGAGTAGATGATATTACCCCATCTATTGAAGATCGTAAGCTTATTAGTTGGATAGAGCTCTAGCCCTTCGAAGTACAACTCATCATTCTTACCATCTCCATTTGGAGTGATGATAGTGACGATATCTACTAAGTCTTCTGCATTTGCTCTCAAGCAGACATCCACCTCATCGACGAACATACACCCAAATTCGTCAGTAATAGTTACTGTAAATGTGGTCTCTTCATCAATCCTAATTACTGGATTAGCGATATTGCTTGCTCCTGAGATGAGATTTGTATTATCCCACTGATAATCAATACCTCCCATGGCTTCCAGATTAAATGGCAAATCTTCGAAGGCACATGTATCTACTCCTGCTGAGAAGTCGCTGAGAGGGAAGACATTTAGCGTCAGCGTATCAGTGTCTCCATTTTGTGGACAGTCATCCGTCACTTCTACGACATAGATTGTCGTCTCTTGTGGGTTAGCTATTACGGCTCCTACGTCGTCTGCACTCAGTGATTCTGACCCTAGCGTCCAATTGTAATAGAGACCTCCTGTAGCCACTAACTCTATACTATCAGTGGCACATAGCCCCTCTACGTCGCTAATAATCTCAGCATCAATAATTGGGAAATTAATGATATTGATCTCATCGCTGAGTATACATCCTTCTCCATTATCTACTACGAGGGTAATATTAGTAGTGGTAATCTCTTCTACTTCGGTGGCTGTGATTGTGATCTCTTCTGTTACTTCAGTTGTAGACCATTGATAATTGGCAAATTGACCATCAATAGGCGCAACAGTGATAGTCTCACCAGGACAGAGAGGAATATCGTCCCCTAGCTCTAGCGGATCTATCAAGCTTTCTATGACATTACTCATGAGAGTATCGGCACAATTACCGTTACTGGTGATGATGACAGTGTATAGGCCACCTTCTTGGACAGTAATATTATCTTCTGTAGCTCCTATAATAGTATTAGGTCCTTGGAACCATTGATAATCATAATCTTCACTATCTGCTTGGACCACTAGATCGATAGATTGCCCACTACAGATGAGACCATCACTCAACGGTACGACTTGTGGACTTGGGGTTGTTGTGACTTGAAAGGACTCAGTAATAGCGCAATCTTCATTGGTTTCATAGATGGATACAAAGTACTCACCTGCTTCGCTTACAGAGATTTGACTTTGATTAGAAGACTCCAATACTGTATTACCAAAGAACCATGTATGATTAAATCCTTCTAGACCAGTATCGATGATAATATCCTGTCCTTCACAGGCAACCATATTGTCTAACTCTACAATTGGCGGTATTGAGTACTCTACAAAGAATGAATCTATAATCTGGCAACCACTATTAAAGTGGGTGTACTCTACATAATATCTGGCATCGGAGTTATTGTTAATGGTAAACGATGGTGAGGTTGAGACGGGAGTTTCTAGCAAGTCAGTATACCAGCTGAAGATTGCGAGTTCAGTTGGATCGTCACTCGTAGCTGTGATACTCAATGCTTGACCTCCACAGACTCTAATCGTATCTACATCCGGCTGGATCACAGTAGTCCCACTACTGAATTGTAAACTATACTCTGTCGGTACTGTGTTGATCCCAATCATAGAACTGCTCGTGCAACCGATGGCATCAGTCGCAACAAGAGTATAGAATCCATCAGCGTCGAATGTCGCTTCTTCACCTTGCACGATGAGATCTTGATCTAAGTACCATGCATAATCGATGCCTTCAACGATATCATCTGGTGCCACAGTGACACTATTGCCTACTCCACAGATAAACTCAACAAGTGGTAAGTCCAATTCGGGTGATGGATTTTTGGTCACTTCTATCGTATCTCTAGCAAAGCAATCTCCTCGTTGAGTTTCTGCAATATAGAATCCTGTATCTCCGGGTTGGCAGATCAGTGTGTCCTGACCAGAGACAAATCCATTAGGAAGATCTGGAAGCTGTGTAGGATTGTAATACCAACTCTGATTAGGTGCTTGAGTAGTCGCTGGCAATCTGAGGTTATCACTATCACATACGATTGTATCTTGTCCGATATCAATCGGCCATGTTGGCTCTAATGTTACGATGACAGTATCAGTATTGATGCACTGATCATCATTTCGAGTTTCTGCGACATAGACACCACTAACATTTGCGATATACTCATCATCTCCTTCGAGCTCTACATTGATATCATTGATATACCAGTTAAATGTGCTCGTCTCATTACTGGCATCTAAGATGATTTGATCACCTTCACAGCCTGATCTGTCTGCTCCAAGTAGTACGACAGGCAATTCACTCAAGACGACATCTACTGTGTCTCTTGCGATACACGTATTTATCCCTACTTGGGCGATGACTTCTCCTGGAGTGTCTAAGGTGACAAATGCATCGCTAACATCAATTAAAGTATCACCATTGAGTGTCCATATAATATTGGTGAAGTTTGATTCTGAGATAATTGTGACATTTTCATCTTGACAAAATCTAACTTCATCTTCTGGAATATTTATCGTTGGTGTTTCTACATAATCTATAGTAACTTGATCGGAGTAGTTACAACCAGTATCCACGTCATTTACAACGAGTGAATAACTCCCTGTACCATTAGAGCCTGTGAGAGTTATATCTGCACTTGTTCCTATCTCAGTATTATCAGGAGCAGTCCAGCTAAATTGGGGGTTAGTGATAAAGATATCGTCAGAGACATCTAGAGATATTTCCTCGCCAACACAAGCAGCAAGATCATCACCTAGCTCAAAGATCGGTACTGCGATCAAAGAAAGGTTGAATGTGTCAAATGATTTACAGCCTTGATCTGTCACTTCTAGTGTATATTGCCCTGCTTCGCTGATATTGATGCCATTACTATTAGAGTCTTCGATGGTTTGCTGCTCAAATTGCCATGTGTAGTTGGCTGTGACAATAGCTGTAGCATCCAATAAGAGTTCATCAAATTGGCAGATTGCAGTATCTACTTGCAACCCAGTCTCAGGATTCTCTATGATATTGACCTCGGCTATAGCAGTCTGACTACAGCCAGTATCATCTCTTACGATCACTTGGTACGTACCGCTCTCAGTCGGCAGATAAGAGTTAGTATTACTCAAAATTGTAGTCGTTGCGGAGATGGATGACCATTCAAAGTCAACACCAGTATTAGACTCGACGATAATTGGTTCTATTTGATCAGTACAATAGTCTATCACGTTGGGGTCTATCAGAGCAGTTAGAGTATTGTCCCCAATAAGACTGATTGGATTTTGATCATAATCTATACTACAGTCTTGAGTAGATTGTACAGAGACTTGGTAGAATCCAGGTGGCAAATTATTAAATATACCTGTATCATTTGTGATATCTGGACTCGCAGGAGCACTCAGTGTATAAGTGAAATTACCAGAATTGACAGTTGTAACTTCAATAGAGCCATCGGCTGTCTCACAACCAGTCGGAGGGAGAGTATTGACCTCATCGATGATAGGATTGAGAGCTGGTGCTGTTACTTCTAAGTCTTGCAAAAAGTCGCAAGTAGGATCTTCTGCTATAGTGACTGAGAGAGGAATTGTACTCCCGTCCGAAGGACTTACGATAGTTACAGTCTGAGGACTTGTAGTGATCGGGAATGTCTGACCATTGACTACAAGTGTACCGTCTACAGGATGATTGGCATACGAGATGTCAAGTGAGATATTAAAGGTCTCCTCATCGGTACACGTTTCCATGTCGGAGACTTGTACATCAAAGATACTACACCCTCCTTCGATGGAGAGTGGCTTGGAGTTAGATGAGAGGAGAAGACATCCTCCTGCGGATAAGACATCATTCAGAGACCTACCAATCCAATCTGATGGTGTCTGATTGAGTGGTGGTTCTACTCCGCTCGCTTTATAGTTAACTCCATATACGAGATAATCACCTCCTGGCAATGTTGTGAAATCTGCAAGATCGCTTACTCCAAGTATCGTGTTAGATGTCTGATTGATCGCAATGAATGTATAAGCGTAATCAGCATTAGTGTTAGATGGAGAGATAATGTTACCTGGTCCTGAGACTTCATACTCTAGAGTGTTAGAGCTAGAGAATGAGAATGAAAGTATCTTATACTCTACACATTTTTCAAGATTGAGAGTGGTAGGATTACCAAATGATGTTGAATTGGACGAACTCCCTTCACTTGCATTCGTTGCAATCAAACTCGTACATGGATTATTGACATCAAAATTATCTACAGTATGGTACGAAACGTATCGGCTACTAAAGTTTGGTGCTGCGGCATTACTGTAGAAGAATGTGTATGAACCACTCTCCGAAACTTGGAAATCAAACTCATCCCTAGTCCGATTAGTAAAGACATCACAATTACCTGAAGGGTCCAATCGGATCACTGGTCCTGATGGATCATTACTATCTATGACACCATTGACGGTATTGCTTAACTGACCTAGGCTAAATGTTTCGTCAAGGTCTAGTAATGGATCACCACTTTCTACAGATAATGGTTCGACATCACAAATCGAGCTACCAGTACCAATACATGATGAGCTGATTGTTTCATTATTGGTATTAACGTCATAGAATTGTAGATAATCACTATCCACACACTTCACCATAATCCTGGCTTCGTCAGTTGCTGGCAATCCTGCCGGTAGTGTCGTGCTGAATGTCTCATTGGTACTGCCATCTGTGTCTGCATATGGAATCCCTTCAGCAAGTACAAAATCAAATGTGAGTCCACCATCTATCGAGAGGAGTATGTCTACATTGTCACAAAAGTCTTCGGTGCCATTCACTCTCCATTCTATCTCGAATGGTTGACCCGCTTCCATATTTGGCACTCCAAATGGAAAGATCAAAAGTGGTCCATTACTTGAGAAGCTTACGTCAACCTCATCTATCGCTATAGCTCCATGATCTCCGTTATTATCTCTTACTGTGAGTCTAAGCGTTGTCTCTCTACTCCTTCTTGTTAATACTTCAAAGTCATCATCAATATTATTGAGGACGTTACTCAGTCTGGGGATATACCGAGTAGGTGAGGAAGTCGGCGGGAAACTCCTCCAAAGCGGGGCTCTGGCATCATTAGCTGCTGCTATTCCAAATTTACCTTGAGTAGGTGTGCCAGCTCCATCCTCATTGTATTGCTCCCAACAGTAAGTGAGCTCGTCACTCTCATCGTCATCTGTACCGACACCCGTGATGAAAAATGGTGTACGTACGGGGATGACATATTGCTCATTATTCGGATTGGCGTCACTTGTTGGGATACTATTATTGAGGTTAGTCGGCTGGATACAATTACCGCTGCCTCTGATATAGTCAATCATCTGATTGAGACTCCTGACATGAAAGTAATCATCCATGACACCAGCACCCGGGATATTATTATCTGATTGGCAAAGTCCATTGTATGACATGATAGTTGTACCACTTGCTATCTCATAAGCACTCGTCTCAGAGATTGCTGATGTACAATTGTCTCCAATACCATTGAACGTATGCTCCGCATCAAACATATGACCGAACTCATGCGTAGTGAGACTGATGAAACCTGTACTCTGGTTGTTGAAACTTCCACTCCATCCAGATGCTTTTCTTGTATCTCTACAGACTACTCCCAATCCAGCAACTCCTCCTCCAGACCATCCTGAGATACCTCCATTGATAGATTCTGAAGTATTATGAAATACGTGACCGATGTCATATTCGTTAAGGCTATATAGGTCTTCGATCACACTTTGAGCTTGACTCGGTCTACTAGCTCCTCCTGCTTGATCCGGGGTAAAGGGATCAGTGCTCGGATTAGTGTATAATGTTGCATCTACGAGGTCAAACTCTACACTTAGATTATTTCGAAATATCGCAGATACACCATTGACGGCAAAATTTATCCATGCATTGACAGCCGTGAAGTCATTTCCATTTGCGATATAATATTCACTCGTAATCGCTAAGACCAATCGATAGATATACAGCCCCTCACCATGCTGGATAAGATTAGCTCTGTGAGATGATTCGTTAGCGTTGAACTCATCGAGTTGACCTTGAAGTTCGGCATTGCCACATTGCCATTGGTCGCTACTGCCGATTTCTCTTTGGTACTTACCTGAGTTGATATCAAGAGGTGTGATAGCAGTCACCAAACCATCTTTGTAGAGAGTGATAAATACTCCGATAGGTGAGACGTGCATATATCCATTACTGTTGTCAGTAGTAGAGTTTAGCACATAATTTCTACTCTCTGGAAATTTTTTGGAGAGTCTATTACTTGAAGTGCTCTTATCAGACACTCGATATGTCTGTACCTTACTCTGAGTTACCGGTATCTCGATGACACTCGATGCCCGCTTACTTAGGTTGTCAACCGAGACTTTCTCTACTTGCGTAAATGTAAAGGTTTCAATATGATGATTATGCTTGTGTGTTGAGTCTTGAGAGATAAGTACATGCGTAAGCATCAACAGTAAGGATGTAATTAAAATAAATCTTGTCATCATTAGGACGATTTAATCGTGATTATTAGGTGTCTATAGAGTGTAATCATTGATTTCTCAACGATAATGATTCAGTGATGGTAAAATACTAAAAAATTCGGTTTTCAGATTGCTGATTGCACGAGCAATATCCCAGTTGTCTCGATTGCGTGGTTCCACATAATTGGAGATTGCTCTGAATTGGAAACATGGGATATCTAATATCTTACATGCATAATAAAACGCTGCGCCTTCCATAGATTCTACTTGCGGTGAAAACTTAGCCAATCGTTTGCTAATCGTAGCAGACGTACCACTTACAGTATTGACAGTAATAGCGTCTACGACCCTTAGTGATTTCGGATAGAATCTCAGTTCTGTTTCCAATTTACCTTGAGTGAATGGAAATTGATCAGGATCCTGAAGGTCTAGATCGATCAACGAAGTAAAGTCCCCGTTGCTCTCCTCGACACCTAGATCCCCGAATTGGTCTACTCCGACTATGATGACGTCACCAAGACTAATTGATCGATCGTAGGCTCCGGCTAATCCCACTTGGATTGCAAGATCGATACTGCCAATTGACCTGAGTTGTGACATTGCAAATGCTGTCTTCATGGCACCTATACCAGCAACCACAATCTCGAAGTCTATATCTTGATAGGTGTAGGTACTGAAGGATGTCTTCTGACCATGCTCATCAAAGAGCTCGATCAATGGTGCCATCTCAAATACGGTAGGTGCTGTCAGGATTACTTTCAAGTGAATTATTACATTTAGTTTCTAGTTCGAGATTTTGATTTATTCTGAGTCTTAGATCCCCCTTGGTATACAATTGAGATCCCTGGTGTCATCCCCAATACTTGATGGAATGAAAAGCCAAGTTCTACTCTATATAACTCTCTAAGATGCAACGCCATACCGGCAGAGAATGTACCTGGTAGGGTAGCAGCACCCACTCTGAGTGAGAGGATGTCAATGATGCGATAGTCAATACCGAGACTGGCAGTGAACTCACCATCGATATACTTGGATCCCTCTACAGTGACTGAGAGTCTATCAGTTGGGAGATAGGAGAGTCCCGCTGAGAGCTTAGTAGGTGTTGTCTGATTATTGACAACTGTAACAGCTACAGGTGATTGGAGATGAAATCCAAATGAGACCTTACTGACTACTTGTGATTGTATGCCTATCTCTACTGTACCATAATTGGTCCGACCAAATGATTGGATACTTGTACTCACAAGATTGAGCTTAGCACCGATTGCGATGAGGCTCCCTAGCTGTCTGCCATATCCGAGTCCTATAATCTGCTCATTGAATTCTGCAAATCCATAATTGGAGATACCTAGGCCAAATGTGCCATAAGATTGAGTGGGGAATGCTATGCCTAAGGAGAGATCTGATAACTCTACGATAGAGTTGAGCTGGACACCTGTTACCATTACTTCTAGGCCGTCACTCTGAGCAAGTCCAGCCTGGTTGCTGAAGAGTGAGTAGATGTGAGTAGCATTGACATCTGCCCCAGCAAGCGCTAGGCTATATGCACCCTTTGCTTGAGTCTCGCCAAACTGTGCATATGAGGCACTTGAGATTCCAATAAGAAGGAATACTATGCAGATTGATTTCATCCTCCAAAGTTACTTAAACTGATGATATTTTTTTGTGTAAGCGAGACTATTAGATATAAATTATTTACATATATAGTTGCTTGGCAATACGAAATGTGTTGGCGTGGGCATCTATGATATCAACCAATCTCGGAGAGTAACCTCCACCCATGCTGACGATGATAGGCAGATTGTTAGCCTTCGCTTGGCTTAAGACATATTCATCTCTTTGTTTCAATCCACCCTTAGACATTGCTAATCTACCGAGTTTGTCACTCTTCAAGGGGTCCACTCCTGCGAGATACATCAAGATGTCAGGTTTCTGATCATGGATGATGCTGGGTAGGATATGATAGAGTTCGCTGAGGTATGCTTGATCTTCTGTGGCATCCACGAGGTTGATGTCTAGATCAGATTGCATTTTTTTGGTAGGGTAGTTACGAGCACCATGCATCGAGAGGGTATATACTCGAGGGTCCTCTCTAAATATGTGTGCTGTACCATTGCCTTGATGGACATCGAGATCGACGATAAGGATCTTACTGACGATATTATCATTGAGTAGCAGATTGGCCGCAATAGCAAAATCATTGAACACACAGAATCCTTCTCCTCTATCTGCGAAACTGTGATGTGTGCCTCCTGCAATATTGAGCCCTATCGAGTGATGATGTATGGCATAGATGGCATTGTCATATGTACCTCCTGCGATCACTAGACCTCTCTCTATAAGATCTTTCCTTACGGGAAATCCAATTTTGCGGATCTCTTTGGCTGAGAGAGTTAATGTCCTGAGCTTACGGATATACTCTGGAGTATGGGTAGATGACACTTGATCCCAAGTGAGTGCCTTGGGTTTGCAGATTTGGTCTGGTTCGAGAGTACCTTCGTAGAGTAGTTGCTCTAGGAGAAGGGGATACTTATCCATAGGAAACCGATGCCCCTCTGGAAGAGAATACTTATAATGATCAGAAAATGTTACTTGCATACAAGGCTCTTAACCAATGTGCAATTCTCATTGTTGTAATTAAGAGGATTTTGGAATCAGCTAAAGCTTGTAATAGAGAGTCAAGAATACTCGATTGCTCACCGAGTTATCTATGATGTCACTACTGATTACCTTCTCAATCAATCGAGATGATGAAGAGAGATAATCTATGCCTATGCTAAAGTGATCTAACCTTACATTTACACCAGTGAGATATTGGAAAGTGAATTGATGGAGATCGGTAAATTGATCAATTGTCGAATCACTATTGAAGCGCAGTCGTCCCATGACTCCACCTTTGAGATCAAACATAAAGATCTTGATCCCTCCCATGAGAGGTAAGATGACCTTAAACTCTTCAATATCATTATTCTCTATCTGATATCGATCTACATCTAATCCCAATCCAGCTTCCGCAAATACCAATGGAAGATCTATACGATAGCCTAGTGTAGCATGATAATTGATCGCCTTGTTCTGTAATGTAAACTCATCTGTCTCAAGATCTTTGAAGTCAGCGGTATGGATACCGATCCCAAATTTGATGGCTCCTTGGCCAAATGTGGTTTGAGATTGAAAAATAAATAGCACAAAACAGCTAAATACTAGTTGTTTACCAAGAGTAGTAAGATATTTGCAGTAAGAATCATTGTTGGATTTCATATGTCTAATTTGGAGTATATGAGCAAAAAGAGTGCCGTATGAAGTATTTTGAAGTAGAATTTTTAGGAAGTTTTGAAAGAGTAGATCAATGCCCTTACTCTGACCTACCAGAATTTGCCTTTCTTGGGAGGTCTAATGTGGGCAAATCTTCACTGATTAATAGCCTACTCAATCGCAAAGGTATCGCTAGGACCTCTGGTACTCCTGGTAAGACCCAACATGTCAATCTCTATGAAGTCGAGAAGCAATGGATGTTCACAGATCTGCCAGGGTATGGATATGCAGTGATCTCCAAGAAGCAGCGTAAGAAGTGGGAAGTCATGATAGAAGGATATCTGACTAAGCGGTATAATCTCATCTGTACCTTCCTCCTGATAGATAGTAGACATCCACTCCAAACCGTAGATAGAGAGATGATGCAATGGTTCGGTGATCGGCAATTACCATTTGTGATTATTTATACCAAGACAGACAAACTCAAGCCAGACGATGTAGGCAAGCACATCGAAGTCATAAGGCAAGGCATCCTTGAGGAGTGGGATGCGTTACCACAAGAATTTATTACCAGTGCTGAAAAAAGTACTGGTTTGGAAGAAATCCATACTTTTGTCTCCCAATTTGAAAAAATAGAAGATTAGATTACTAGCCCAAGATTGAGTAGAAACTATCGACATATTATAGAGGATATTAATGATTGGCCAATCAGTCAATTCACTAAGAATCGTGAGGAATTTGTCAGAGAACTCAGATTATATACGATCGAGAAAGTACTAGCACATAAGCGCTATGATCTCCCTGAGCTGTTGCAAAAATCGATATACTTCGAGAAGAAAAGAGTAAAAGGAGAGGAGTGGAAAGTCGATCCAGCAGACGAAGCAAAGTTTTGGCAAAAAATCGAAAAAGAACTCTTCGCAGTCAACTCTATAGACCAACCAACCAAGAAAGATTACCTGCCGATATTAGAGAAGATGATCCATCGCTATGCCGAGGAGATCGTAGGTAACTTCAGACCTAAGACATTCAAGTTTGCAAGGAAGTTCTTGACATGGTTATTCAAGAGGATATACAACAGAATCAGTCTTCGTAGGATCTATAGACTTTGGGGCAGCACAGATTCACTGCTTGAGAAGTTTACAATCACAGGGCCTTCTGATAAGATTAGGACCCTATTCAACAAAGGTGTAGTCGTATTCGTGCCTACTCACTTCTCTAATCTTGATTCGATTCTGCTTGGTTATCAAGTAGATTTCATCACTAAGATTCCGGCATTTCTCTATGGTGCTGGTCTCAATCTTTACAATACTGAGATTATCGGATACTTCATGAATCGGCTTGGTACCTACCGAGTAGACAGACGGAAGAAGAATCTCATCTACATCGAAACTCTCAAATCGATGAACACCCTGTCCATGATACAAGGAGTGAATAATTTGTTTTTTCCAGGAGGGACTAGATCTCGGAGTGGTGCAATAGAGGATAAGATCAAGCTCGGATTGTTAAACTCTACAGTAGAGGCACAGAGATATATCGTGGATCATGGATTGGATCGTAAAGTGTTCATCGTACCTGTGGTGACGAGATTCCCATTTGTGCTCGACGCTAACCAACTCATCTCCGATCATCTCTCAAGACAAGGTCAAGAGCGGTACTACCACGAACGTCCTAAGATGTCAGCGACGAAGTTGCTAAGAATATTACTCAAAGGAATGTATACTAGCGAAGGTAAGTCCTATCTCGCTTATGGTCAACCGATGGATGTATTTGGCAATAAAGTGGATGATGAAGGGAGGAGTATCGACAACTCCAACAAGCAAATCGATATCAGAAATTACTTCTCTGGGATAGAAGATCAAGCGAATTATATCCAAAGAGAAAAAGTCTATACGAAGAGACTTGGAGATAAAATAGTACAACAGTATAGAGAAAACAACATCATCATACCATCACACTTGGTCGCATACCTAGCGTATCACCACGTGACAGTGAGCTATAATGAAACAGATATATTCAATTTGCTCCTCTTGGATGTCAAGCACATAGAGGTGCCAGTTGATCTGATTATACAGCAGATTGACTTTGTCATCAAACAACTCAAGGCTCACTATCCAAAGGTCTTACTCGCTGACGAATTGGACTTGACACCCAAGGAGGTATTTGAAGAGGGCATGCGGTACTTGGGAGTCTATAATAGTCAGAAGCCTCTCTATATCAAGTCCAATATACTCAAGACTGAGAGTCTTAAACTCCTCTATTATTATCACAATCAACTCTCATCGGAGGCTGTTGCAGATATCGTAGAGAGTAAAGAGTTTGGCTTAGTCGTAAAGAGACAAGACTAAGCGGCTGTCCAATTATTAACTTTGATATTGACTCTCTACATTTTTTGCTTTTTGGAGTACACTCTCTTTCATCCCTGAGATATAGTCAGTGAGTCTTGTATCGAGTGCCGTATCATTGATAGCTAAGATACGTGTCGCGAGTAGTCCAGCATTCTTAGCACCATTGAGAGCTACTGTTGCTACAGGTATACCATTGGGCATCTGTAGGATGGAGAGTATTGAGTCCCACCCATCGATAGAGTTACTTGACTTGATCGGCACTCCGATGACGGGGAGTGATGTGAGAGAAGCTACCATACCAGGGAGATGAGCTGCTCCACCAGCTCCAGCGATTATGATTTGCAACCCCCTCGCTTTTGCCTCTTGAGCATATGCCACCATACGCTGTGGGGTACGATGTGCTGAGACTACAGTGATCTCATAGCTCACATCCATCTCAGTGAGGATGTCGGCAGCTGCTGACATCACCACAAGGTCACTATCTGATCCCATTATGATTCCTACCTTAGGATTGCTCATATGCTGTAACTTTTAGTATTGATTTAACCTGATTGACCAAAGATACATCATCAGAGAGGATATTAATATGTCCCATTTTTCTTTTTGGTTTTACGAGATGCTTACCATAAATGTGAACTTTAGCATCAGCGATACTTAGCACTTTGTCTAGTCCGTCATAAGATGCAATGCCACTTGCGTCCTTGTCACCTAAGATATTGACCATTGATGATGGAGACTGTAATGTCGTATCACCTAGAGGAAGACCCGAGATAGCTCTGACCTGCTGTTCGAATTGAGAACAATGACAAGCGTCTATCGTATGATGTCCAGAGTTGTGAGTCCGAGGAGCAGCTTCATTGACAAGGATATCTCCATCTTGAGTTAAGAAAAATTCGACAGCAAGTATCCCTACGAGATCAAGTTGAGTGGCAAGATTTTTTGCGATATCTACCAATCTCTGCCGTTGTTCTGGTGTGACGGTTGCAGGTGATTTTTGATAATCTAGTACATTGGCACTTTCGTCGAAGACCATCTCTACTGGATCGTAAATGGCAGTGTTGCCTAGAGGTGATCTCGCGATAATGATTGCAAGTTCTTTGTCTATAGCTATTGCTTGTTCGATGACAGATGGTCTGTCCCAGATCTTGTCATGATCCATCGGAGTCTTGATGACTTGTACTCCTTTACCATCATAACCTTCAGTCCTTGCTTTTTGGACGAATGGATATTGCCAATTCTTACTCTTCAGATCTTCAATGATACTTGCTCTATTGTCTGATAAGAAGTATGGTGCTGTAGGTATCTGATGTGTCTTGTAGAGTTCCTTCTGGATACCCTTATCCTTAATCGTCTCTATGAGTCGAGCACTAGGGTAGACCTTTATGCCTTTGGACTCTAGAGTCTTGAGAGCATCGGTATTGACATTTTCGATCTCTATGCTGACGACATCCATTTGACTTCCAAAATCAACCACAGAATCATAGTCAGTGAAGTCTCCTACAACGAAGTGATCACTCTTGCATACGAGACCTGCTGGATAGTCACTAGACTTGTCTAAGAAGTAAAGCTGAATTCCCAATCTTGCACTATCCAAAGCAAGCATCCTACCGAGCTGTCCTCCTCCCAAAATTCCTATTTTAGGTTGTTTCAATTGTTTTTTGCTTCCCATGATTGCAAAGTAGGGAATTGCTTGTTTTTATCCTTACTTTTGAGACGATTTATATAAAAACTCAAATAGAGATGTACGATCTAATACTCAAGCAAGTCACTCTTGTAAATGAAGGGATTCAACGACAGTGTGACATCGCAATCACAGGCGATACAATTACCAAAATCGCCTCCCAAATCTCAGGCCCATCCAAGTCAGAACGAAACTGTGAAGGGAAATACCTCATCCCCGGTGTGATCGACGATCAAGTACACTTCCGTCAGCCTGGACTAGAGTATAAGGCAGACATTGCCTCAGAGTCAAGAGCTGCAGTGGCGGGAGGAGTTACCACATTTATGGAAATGCCTAATACTAAGCCTCCTGCTGTAACATTAGCAGAGTTAGAAAAAAAGTATGATACTGCTGCTGAGGTTTCTCCGGCTAATTATTCATTTTTCCTTGGAGCTACTAATGATAATGTAGATGTGATCAAGTCAGTTGATCCAAAAAATGTCTGCGGTGTCAAGATATTTATGGGGTCAAGTACAGGTAATATGCTCGTAGATAATGAAAAAGCTCTAGAGCTAATCTTCCGTCATAGTCCGATGCTGATTGCCACTCACTGTGAGGACGAAGAGACGATAGCTCAGAATATGCAATACTATACTGCACAATTTGGCGAAAGCCTCACAGCAATGGATCATCCCAAAATCAGATCGCGAGAAGGTTGTTGGCTGTCATCTGTCAAAGCAATGGAACTTGCAAGAAAAGAAGATGCAAGACTCCACATCTTACATATCTCGACAGCTGATGAGACGGCACTATTTCGCAATGATATTCCACTCAAGCAGAAGCGAATCACAAGTGAAGTATGCGTGCATCACCTGACATTTGAAGCTAAAGACTATAACACCCTTGGCAATCAGATCAAGTGTAACCCCGCCATAAAATACGACTTCGATAGAGAAGCTCTATGGACTGCTCTCAGTGACGATAGGCTTGATATCATCGCTACTGATCATGCTCCACATACTTGGGAAGAGAAATCTCAACACTATCTCAAAGCACCATCTGGTGTGCCGCTTATCCAGCATACACTCACTCTTATGCTCGAGCATATGCTCGATGGACGCATATCGTTAGAGAGAGTGGTCGAGAAGATGTGCCATGCACCTGCACAGTGTTTTGAGATAGAGAAGAGAGGATATCTCAGAGAAGGGTACAAGGCTGACATGGTCATCTTTGAGCTCGACTCACTATGGACTGTAGAGAAGTCCAACTTACTCTATAAGTGTGGCTGGTCTCCCTTAGAGTCACGTCAGATGAGATCACGGATCTTGAGTACTTACGTAAATGGTCAGGAAGTCTATGATGGAGTAGAGGTCAAGTCAGTATTGGCTGGACAGAGATTGACATTTGAGAGATAATCATGCCAAAGAAGGTAGGACGACCAAAAGAAGGAAAATATGCAATGGTGCAAGTAGGGTGTATCCCATTGCGGGCATCTGCCTCTGATACGTCAGAGATGGTAAGCCAACTCTTATATGGTGAGATTGTACATATACTCAGTAAGAATGGGAAGAATTGGAGACGAGTAGAGTGCTTGCACGACGGTTATATCGGTTGGGTAGATCCCAAGCAACTCTGTGACTTTGATGAGAAGGAACTCTCCATGTATCAAGGTGCTCCTATCCACAGTCTAGACCTAGTCAACTCGGTGTACAATGCTGATCGTACAGTGCCGATCATGATAGGCTCATCACTCTATCGATTCGACGGGATCACGACTAAGACTCCGATGGGTAAGTACTCGTATAATGGACAGACACTAGATAGTACGATGGAGTTCAATAGGAAAAATATGCTTGTCAAACTTGGTCTCAAATATCTACATGCTCCATATCTCTGGGGTGGGAGATCCCTCTTCGGGATAGATTGCTCAGGTCTGACACAGATACTCTATAAGATGATAGGCATCCCGCTACCTAGAGATGCAAAAGATCAGATTCACTGTGGTGAGTCCGTAGACTTTGTCTCTTCAGCAGAGCCTGGTGATCTTGCTTTCTTTGTCAACCAAGAGGGTCGGATCCATCATGTAGGGATGCTGATCGAACCCAATAGAATACTTCATGCGTCTGGAGAGGTCAAGGTAGATTATCTAGATCATGAAGGAATCTATCGCAAAAAAAGACGTGCATACTCCCATAAATTGCGAATAATCAAAAGAATATTACCATAAATCTAACTCCTAGTGAGTTTGGAAAACTTTTTGCATTACCTCTTTTTAGAATGAGTAATCTGGTTGTAGATTTGAGATATGTCTCGATGTGTGAGTAATACTATCAAGATGTTACTATTTTTGCAGCCTTGAAACTATTAAACTAATAAAATAGAGTATGAGGACGAAGTTGTCACAATTCAATTTTGAGTTACCAGAAGGTTATATCGCTGAGTATCCAGCTGATCGAAGAGATGAAGCAAGGATGATGGTTGTACATCGTGATAGTGGTAAGATCGAGCACAAAACATTCAAAGATATCACAGAGTATTTTGGTGATGGTGATACGATGATTTTCAATAATACTAAGGTCTTTCCTGCAAGATTATTTGGCGAAAAAGAAAAGACTGGTGCTAAGATTGAAGTATTCCTACTTAGAGAGTTAAATAATGAGTCAAGACTCTGGGATGTACTCGTCGACCCTGCCCGTAAAATTAGAGTAGGGAATAAGCTCTATTTCTCCGATCCAGATGGGAATGTCGAATTGACCGCAGAAGTTATTGATAATACGACTTCAAGAGGTAGGACGATTAGATTTATCTATGAAGGTACAGACGATGAGTTCAATAATACTCTCCTCAAGCTTGGTAATACTCCTCTCCCTAAGTATATCGTAAGAGAGCCAGAAGAGTTAGATAAAGAAAGATATCAGACCATCTATGCTAAGAATATTGGAGCAGTAGCGGCACCTACTGCAGGTCTTCACTTTAGTAAGACATTGTTCAAGAAGTTAGAGTTAGAAGGGGTCAACTTTGCAGAGTTAACGCTACATATAGGTCTTGGTACATTCCGAAGTATAGATGTAGAGGATCTCTCTAAGCATAAGATGGATGCTGAGTACTTCAAGATAGACCAAGACTGCTGTGATAAGGTCAATAGTGCCATCGATGCAAAGAAGAAGGTCTGTGCTGTCGGTACGACATCTATGAGATCTATAGAGTCTGCAGTCTCTGCGACTAACCACCTCAAGCCAGCTGAGGGCTGGACTAACAAGTTTATCTATCCCCCATATGAGTTCAAGATACCTAATGCAATGATTACTAACTTCCACTTACCGAAGTCTAGTCTTGTGATTATGGTCTCAGCATTTGGAGGTACTGAGTTGATCTTGGATGCCTACCAAGAAGCAATCAAAGAAAAGTATAACTTCTACAGTTATGGAGATTCAATGTTGATTCTGTAAAGAGGTAAACAAATAGAGTAAAAAAAAAGCCCATCAACATAGTTGATGGGCTTTTTTTTTCTCCTTCTTTTAAAAAGTATTATTCTTTACCGAAATTGAAACCTAAGCCTAAATTGAGTAATCCGGCAGTGTAAAACTTAAGTTTTTTATTTGAAAAATACGTCCTATTAAATAAGATTAATTGTGAATTAATAAAGATTCTTGTAGTCAAGTTGTAACGATACATTAATCCTCCAGATAATCCGGGTAGGTTTAATAACTTTCGCTTCTCTAAGGGAATTTCAATGATGTATTTATTACCCAAGTCTAAATAGATTCCAAAGTCTATTTGAACATTATGTTTCTTTGTTTTTCTTAAATCACGTATGATTGATAAGCTAAGAATCTGGGCTTTATGACTTGTATTATTATCAAGAATACACTGAACTTTAAGTGATGAAAGTGAGTCAATTCGCTTAGAAAGAGTAAAAGAAGGCAGATAGAGATCTGTTATTGATTGTTGAAAAACAAAACTTTTATAATAATCAGGACCTCTATAATCGTTACTGATGCCTGCTAAGTTATCAAGTGATAGTGAAACTCTGTATTGATCCTGAGCCACAACAAATGCATTACATAAGTAATAAAACTAAAGAAATGAAGCTTGTTCTAAAAGTAGATTGCATATGCTAGGCTAAATAATGAATATTTGTCATAATTCTCTTGTATTCGATTCGGTGTAATATTGCCAATGTATTGATAACCCAATCGAAAGACAATGAAGTCATTGAGGTAGTATTCTAGTTCAGTAGTGATTCCTATTCTTTTATCTTTTTTATCGATCGTATTAAAAGGATTAGCATTAGGGTCTAAGATGGGAAAGTAACTTACCCTTGTTTCAACTACATTATGGAAGGGTAATACGTTAGCCTTAATAGCTAAAAAAATGTTTTTTGACAATTCCATGCAATAACCAAGATCGAATGAGTAATAATCTATTCTGTTTGTAAATGGGTCGAGGTGTTGAACATCTGATAGAAAAATAGGTCATGTATGATCGAACGATAATTTGGAAAACCCAAAAATCATATTATTGTCGTGACGATAAGAAATTGCAAATGATAAAGAACTCCCTCGATCAATAATACCAGAAGAGTTTAGTAATACCTCATTTTTTTCTTGAGAAACCAAAAATGGTAGCTTGTATTCAACGGACAATTGACCAACTAGATTTAAGTTAGTGTACCCAATCGCGAATAGCAGTAAAAGTACTTTTGATAGTTTTATCATAAAGTTGGGAGTCACAGTGAAATTCTTATTGTTTGTTCTCTGTTCTAAGAATGTAGTATAACTGCGGGGTGGATTAAAATCCTATCGAAGTCTTTGTCTTATTGAGACTTGTCTTCAAGGCTATCATCTGTATAGCTGTGGTTGCAGCTTCTACGCCTTTGTTGCCATGTTTACCACCTGATCGTTCTACTGCTTGTTCGTGAGTATTAGGAGTCAGTACTCCAAAGACGCATGGCTTACCTGAGACTAGCCCTAACTGTGTCATGCCTGTCGCAACTGCATGATTGATGTATTCGTTGTGTGATGTCTCACCTTTGATGACACAGCCTATTCCAATGACAGCATCCATCGCAGGATACTTTTGTAAGAGCATCTTAGCTGCACTTGTGATCTCAAAGGTCCCTGGTACTGAGAGTAACTTCAGGTTGTCCTCTTTGATTCCCTCAGAGGTG
>CALLAW010000054.1 GCA_938001865.1 uncultured Saprospiraceae bacterium
CATCAATTGAGTCTGCTTTGAGTAGCGGGGGCTGGACTTGAACCAACGACCTTCGGGTTATGAGCCCGACGAGCTACCAACTGCTCCACCCCGCGATATTTCTTTTCATTTTGGGTTATGATTCGCCTTTGGCGAATACCAACTGCTTCAATCCCAAATATTTGGTTTCATTTATATTAGCTAGCAATCGCTAAGTAATGATGCTTTCATCATAACGGATGGCAAAGATAGAAACATTATTTATATCTGCACCATCTTGGTCTCTTTATCTAAAGAGATTTTCATTTCTCATAATTCTGAGATGAACATACAACTCTTGGTCTCAGATTTCGTTTTTTACGATAGTATCAACCCAATCAAAATAAAACTTATCTCTTATGAATAAATCACCTCGGATATCACTCATCGGTGCTGGTATCATGAGTGCTACCCTCGCTATGCTAATAAAGCAACTCATGCCAGATGCTCAGATCTCATTGTTTGAAAGGTTAGATAGAGTTGGTGCAGAGAGTAGCGATGCTTGGAATAATGCTGGCACTGGTCATTCTGCTTTTTGTGAATTGAATTATACTCCATATAATAAGGCAGATAAGACATGTGACATCTCCAAAGCTCTTCTAATCAGTGAACAATTTGAAATATCAAAACAGTTCTGGTCTCACCTTTTGAAAACTGGTTTGCTTGAATCTCAATCATCATTTATCAATGACATAGATCACTTGAGTCTAGTCTGGGGTGCAGATCATAGAGAATATCTTCGAACCAGGTATCAATCACTCACTAAGTATCCCATCTTTGAAGATATGGTCTACACTGAGGACCATGGTCAGATCAATGATTGGATTCCTCTCATGATGAAAGGTCGCGATCCTAATGAGATATTGAGTTCCACTCGAATGGAAATTGGCACGGATGTAAATTTTGGAGCAATCACAAGAGGGATTATCCAAGCTTTAGAAAGTATGGATGGAGTTGATGTAATGCTAAACCATGAAGTTATGGATCTGAGCAAAATCGACAATGGATGGGTACTTGATGTCAATGATCTTCACTCAGATGTCCAGAAATCATATTCCAGTGAATTCGTATTTATAGGTGCTGGTGGTGGTGCCTTGCTCTTGTTGGAAAAATCTGACATTCCTGAAGGTGAAGGTTATGGAGGATTCCCAGTAAGTGGACAATTCTTGCGATGTAATAATCCAGAGATTATCAATCAACATGAAGCTAAAGTCTATGGCAAGGCTGCCTCAGGCTCTCCACCTATGTCTGTACCTCATCTTGATACTCGTATGCTTGATGGCCAACGGTCACTTCTCTTTGGTCCTTATGCTGGATTTTCTACCAAATTTCTAAAAAACGGCTCATACTTTGATCTCCCACTCTCAATAGAGATGCACAACGTATGGCCAATGCTCGCAGCTGGAGTTCACAATATTGACTTGACTAGATACCTAATCCGACAAGTCACTCAAAGTCCAGAACAAAGATTTGAGTTCTTAAAAACTTTCTATCCAGAAGCAGTGATGAGTGATTGGGAATTGATCACTGCAGGTCAGAGAGTCCAGATTATCAAGAAAGATAAGGACGAAGGTGGAGTACTCAAGTTTGGGACTGAAATAATCGTCTCCGAGGAACGATCTCTCGCTGCACTCCTTGGTGCTAGTCCTGGAGCTTCGACCTCTGTGAGTATTATGCTCGATGTCCTATCTCAGTGTTTTCCAGATGATTATCAATCTGCTCCGTGGCAAAAAAAATTAAAAGAAATGATTCCTAGCTTTGGAGAATCGTTGATACAGGATGGGGACTTATGCAGGCGTACTCGATCCATGACTACTCAAATTCTTAACTTAAATTAGACATCTCTTGGGACTAGAATCACTCCAACAACTCATAGAAATCATCACTCTCGAACGGTTAGATACTACCCTATTCAGAGGACAAAATTATATTACTCCATGGAAGCGAGTCTTCGGTGGACAAGTACTCGGACAATCACTCAATGCTGCCTACCAAACAGTGGATAAGGACAGATATGCACACTCTATACACGGATATTTTATCCTCAGTGGTGACGTTACCAAGCCAATTATCTATCAAGTAGATGTCCTCAGAGATGGAGGAAGCTTCTCCACACGGCGTGTAACAGCAAGTCAGAATGGGAAAGCAATATTTGTTATGGCGGCATCATTTCAATTAAATCAAAAGGGATTTGATCACCAAACCGAAATTCCAAATGTAGAGGGACATAAAGACCTACAAACTGACATCGAACAAATCGAAGTGATTAAAGATTACTCTCCTCGCCTTTATAAAAAAATGATGGCAAGAGCTCAAGGCGCCATAGAGTTTAGACCAGTCGAGAACATTCTTATCCGCGATCCTGAAGTCAATGACAATATCAAGAATGTCTGGATGAAATTGACTCAACAAACTGACATCAATAAGATAGACAAACCTCTCCAGCAACAATTGCTTGCTTATGCCTCGGATTATGACCTTCTGCTCACTGCGATCAATCCACATAGAGGTAAGTTTGACCCTAATAAGCTCTTTATTGCAAGTATCGACCATGCGATGTGGTTTCATCGAGACTTCGACTTCAACCAATGGCTACTCTACTCTATCAATAGTCCTAGCGCCAGCAACTCTAGAGGAATAGGAATGGGTCATATCTATAATGAAAAAGGTGACCTAGTCTCTACAGTAGTGCAGGAAGGACTTCTTCGAATCAAGGATTAGATACTGGAGCACGTAAGAGTGACCCTCTCTTCCCAGAATCCTCACAGATGAAAAACTGAAGAACACTACCAAAGTACGTACAAACATATCCAAAAACAGAAAAACCATCACTTAGGCGAATAACCTAACCTATCTTTGACATGCTAACAGGATATAGCAATCAAAGCACTGCATAACCTTCCTATTGAAAATTACAGTTTATACAATTCTTTTTAAAGGGGATTACGATTTAACTATTTCGTAGTCCTCTTTTTATTCCTACTCGTTTCTAAAATCATTGCAAATTAATTCTAACTGCGTTGAGACAGAGTGAAAGGAGGCATTTGAACACCTATCTCATAAATTCAAGACAACAATTTTTGTAGAATGATTATGCATTCTTTAACTTTACTGAATGCGATATATCACACTGTTCCTATTTCTATTGATTGCTCAAAGTGTTTACGGTCAATCCAAATCTGAGTTATTTAAGGTTATCCCCAATCAGAATACAGAGATGCCAGACTGGGCTCGACTGATGTACAGCGACAATCCCAATGTCTGGGAGGTTGATTATCTGATGGAGCTCTACTATGAGACACATCAGTTTGAAAAATCTATTCATACTCAGAACTACAAATTTTGGCGAAAGCAGATTGCAGACTATTGTCAAATTGACGGCACCATCAATATTCCTCCAAGAAAGCAAAGGAAAGAAATCACTCGAGCAATCAGAGATCAAAGGGAAAAAACCTCTAAATCAACAGATGTGTGGACAAGTATAGGCCCCTTCGCTACCTATCGAAATAATAGCCTTAATCTTCAATCGCAACATGCTAACGTCTACAGTATCAATGTTTCTACGATTGACTCAGATCACATCTTGATAGGGACGGAGTCTGGCGGAGTGTTTAACTCATACAACAATGGTGATGATTGGAATCTTATCACCAAAGAAGAGGACTTCTCGGGTGGTATCACTTCAGTACAAATAGACCCAAGTAACGACAGTAGATATCTCATCTACGCTGATCATGCCATTTACGAAAGTACTAATCAAGGAGCTTCATGGACAGAACTGTACGTGGTCGGGGCAAGAGTTGATGAGATCAAGTTTGACCCACAACAATCTGACATCGTCTACCTGACTGCTCAGAACGGTCTACATCGGAGCGATGATGGAGGTGTGACATGGTCCATACTCTACACCGAACCGTGTTGGGATATAGACTTTCACCCTACTGAGAGTGAGACAGTCTATCTACTCAAGTCTAACAATACTTTGATCAGATCAGAGTTTTTCAAATCAGATGATAATGGTTTGACATTTACACTTCAGAGTGCTGGATGGTATCTCCCCCAAGTCCCTAGCGAAGCGAATAATGAGGGAGGTAAGATTGCAGTCAGTGCAGATGATCCCGACCGTGTCTATACGTGTCTGATTGGCAATAGCAAGGCTGGAGATAATGGATGGATTGGACTCTATAGAAGCGATGATTCGGGAGAGAGTTGGTCATTGCCATCAGGGCAGATTGGCGGGCCATATGCTGATATGAATACGATGCCTTGGAGTGCTGCATCCTATGGTAGCGGATACCACCAAGGATTTTACAACTTTGATTGTGAGGCTTCGCCAGATGATGCTGATCTAGTATGGTTTGGTACTGTCAGACTCATTGAATCCACTGATGGCGGGAGCTCATACCTCAGCATAGGAGGAGCTAATAGTACGAGACTTGACTACATACATGCTGACATCCAAGCGATCGAAATCCAAGATGGAAAAATCTGGATCGCATCTGATGGAGGGCTCAACTACTCCGATGACGACCTCTTATCACATGTAGCTAAGCACCGAGGGATGATTGCATCCAACTTTTGGGGATTTGGATCTGGGTGGAATGAAGATGTCTATGTAGGTGGCAAGTATCACAATGGCAATACTACCTATCTCGGTGCTTATGGACTTGGTGAGACACATAATGTAGGTGGTGTAGAGGAGGCAACAGGATATGTCAATCCACTCCTCAATAATAATGTCTACTTCAATCAATACTGGTCTGGCTACACAGTCCGTAAAATATTAGCTGATGATCTAGGAGGGAATACTGCTAATGGATCACCCGTCAATATTATACCCAATGAATCGTATGTGAGCAGCAGTAGTAGTGGATTATATTTCCATCCAAAGTATGCTCATCAGATGTACGCAGGCGTAGACAACACCATCCAGAAATCGGACGATGGTGGGGTTACATGGTCTGCTCTCCATACGTTTGGCACAGATGGCAAAGTCTATGAAATCGAAATCGCAAGGAGCAATCCAGATATTATCTACTGTGTCTATCAACCGGGAGGTGGTTATTGGGATTGGTGTGAAATACATAAGTCTACAGATGGTGGACAGACATTCCAGATGATTACCAATATCGATGCCAATAGATGGAGATTGGAGTTCTCTATCGATCCATATCACCCTGAAGAGATCTGGGTCTCTGCTATCAATGGGAGCAATGGAGAGAAGGTCTATCGAAGCACTGACTCAGGTGACACATGGACCAATGTGACGACAAATCAGCTAGATGGACAGAGTATCTCTGATATTCTCTATCAACCTGGGAGTGAAGGGATTGCATACATCGTCACTACTAACGGGATGTACTATTTTGATCCAGAATCTAATGACTGGATAGATTATAGCAGCGGTCTCCCCTTCCAAGTCAAACCACTCAAATTGAAGCCCTTCTATGCTCAAAACAAACTACGGATTGCAACATATGGAAGAGGCATATGGGAAGCTGAGATCCCAATATCATATACCGAAAAAGTAGAAATCATCACTAATACACAGACCGTCAATTGCTCTAGGGACACGGTATCACTTGATTCATATTCCTTCGTAGATCAGACTGACAATGCGTGGTTATGGACGATAGAGCCAAGCCCGGAGTACATCGATGATGCCACAGCCCGCAATCCCAAAGTAGTCCTGGGACCTGATGGCAGTTATTCTGTGACTCTAGCATCTACCAGCAATGGTATTACTCTCTCCACTACTGAGTCAGACTTCATCACAGTAGACTCTCAGTGTGAGCCAGATACGATACCTGGACAGTCACTACAGATGGTCCAAGCTGGTGATTATGTCCAACTTCCAGATTATGAGATTGAAGCAACTCAGACATTTACAATCAGTGCATGGGTCAAGCCAAATGGCATCCAAGACGAGTACTCTGGAATCGTAATGGGTGATAATGCAACTGGTGGGCTCAACTTCAGAGAGGCCAATAATACGCTTGCATATCACTGGCCAGGTGGAGCTTGGTGGTACGACAGTAATCTTACCGTACCAGCTGACGAATGGTCTCACGTAGCTATGGTCGTGACCCCAACAAGTGTCACACTCTATGTAAATGGTGTAGGCGCTACACACACCACATCTCCTGAAGCCATAGATATCAATAGCTTGAAGATAGGCAGTTACAAAGGATGGTCTAGTCGTAACTACCGAGGAGAAATAGATGAAGTTGCAATCTGGAATCGATCACTCTCTCAAACAGAAATCCGCGAACACCGACACTTGACTAAAGAGGATATCGTTGCAACTGATCCAGACTTCATCGCATATTATCAATTTAATGATGACAACCTCCAGATCCTTGATCGCATAGGCACTAAGCATGGCACATTGTCTGGTACATCTTCGCTGGTCACATCTACTGGACCATTTGGCGGAGGTACATCCGACATGCATCTAATCAACTCTAGTGGTCTCTATACTTATGTAAATGGGAATGTAGAGTTAGAGCTAGGAGCCACAGGTACTTACCCCAATGATGAGGTCTATGTCTCTCTGATCAACCAACTTCCATTCGACAATCCAGAGAATATAGAGGGAATCATGAGCTTCTTCATTGTCAATAACTATGGAGTGGATGACTTCTCCTCCGAAGTCTCTATCACATATGACGATCCACTTACGAGTCCTCTTCCGAGTAGTATAGAGAGTCCTCAGACTCTCTATCTCTTGACTCGAAGCGTCAACTCAGACGTAGAGACTTGGGACCAAACATGCAGCAATACTGCCGTCATAGGAGAGAAATATCACGTACAGGCCTGCAATCTCCAATCAGGGCTCAATCATCAATATATCCTCTACAAACTTTGCAAAGAGGAATCTTTTGAAATGCTCCCTTACCTCTCTGGAGAGATCGAAGCAATCTTGGTCAATGAACAGATCGAAGCAAATAACATGATCTTTTCAGGGGCAGATATCTTGTATAAGGCTGGCAATGAAATCTTGCTGAGTAACGGTTTTAATACAGAAGCAGGAGCAGAGTTATTGATACAGATAGGGCGATGCGATAATTGATGCGGAAGTAGTCAGTCAATCTATACTGCACCAATACTACTAGAGGCATCTCTAGAGCTTATCGACCTTTCCCTTCAGCTCGATGAGCTTCATCATGCACTCCACTGGTGTCATTGTCTCTACTGTCAGTGTAGAGATATCTTTGACGACTTCTTGTCCGACTGCTGGCTGGAAGAGGTCCAATTGCATCGTAGGAGTAGCAGCGAGTGACTTGAGGGTTTCGCTAGATTCTTTATTGATAGACTTCTTCTCCAATTCGATAAGAATCTGAGCTGCTCTATGGACAATCTTATTGGGCATACTCGCGAGCTTGGCGACATGGATACCGAAGCTGTGTTGTGATCCCCCCTCAATTAGAGTCCTCAGGAAAACAACAGTATTATTCACCTCTTTAGTCGCGATATTAAAGTTTTTGATCCTCTCGTGTTTGTTCGCAAGTTCATTGAGTTCGTGATAGTGAGTAGCGAAGAGTGTTTTGGGTCTTGCATCAGGGAGTTCGTGCAGATATTCTGCAATCGACCAAGCGATTGAGATTCCGTCATATGTACTCGTCCCTCTTCCGATTTCGTCGAGTAGCACGAGACTTCTATCTGAGATATTATTCATGATACTTGATGTTTCTGTCATCTCTACCATGAATGTAGACTCGCCGCTACTGATATTATCGCTTGCCCCTACTCTTGTAAATAGCTTGTCGATATACCCAATTGCAGCAGATTCGGCTGGCACATAACTTCCTATCTGAGCCATCAAGCAGATAAGTGCAGTCTGTCTGAGTACGGCTGACTTTCCAGACATATTGGGTCCAGTAATCATCATGATTTGCTGTTCGGAATCATCTAGATAGAGATCATTTGGCACATATGAGGTATAGTGTTCGAGTTGGCTCTCTATGACAGGATGTCGACCCTTGACGATACTTATGGCTTTACTCTCATTGACCGTTGGTCTTGAGTAATTATAGTGATTAGCTAATCTACTGAATCCAATCAATACATCTAATTCTCCGATGAGTCTTGCATTCTCTTGGATAGGTTGGATGTAATCAGAGCATGTACTTACTAATTCTTCGAAGAGTCGCAACTCTAAGTCCAGCATCTTCTCTTCCGCGGTCAAGATTTTGGATTCTAGTTCTTTGAGCTCATCTGTAATGTATCGTTCTGCGTTGGTAAGAGTCTGTTTTCTTACCCAATTTTCTGGGATGAGACCTTGATTTTTGTATTTATTCGTCACTTCGAGATAGTACCCAAATACATTATTGAAGCCTATCTTGAGATTAGTAATTCCAGTCGCAGTAGCTTCTCTCTGTTGGATGTCGACAAGGAGTGCCTTACTATTATTGATGATATACTTGACATCATCTAGCTCTGCGTCGAACCCTTCCTTGAGGAAAAATCCCTTCTTTGTCAATGTGGGAGGATCCTCTACTATTGCATGTGTAATAATCTCCACGAGTGACTCGCATGGATGTAGCTGTTCTCTGATCACATCAAATGTAGGGTCAGTCTGTAACACACTGATGATATCTGGGATCACTTGCAGTGATTTGCCTAGAGCGGCTATCTCTCTTGGATTGATCTTCTGTGTAGAGATCTTTGATACAAGTCTCTCTAGGTCTCCAATCTGAGTGAGTGATGACTTGAGAGTCTCTGCCTTATCAGTATTCTCTACGAGATGAGCAACTTTCTTCAATCTTTCTTCTATCGCATGGACTGATACGAGAGGAAGTAATATCCACTTCTTGAGCATCCTTGCTCCCATCGGAGATGTGGTCTTATTCATCACTGAGAAGAGTGACTTACCGGATTCATGTTGAGAGTGGATGAGCTCAAGATTACGGATAGTGAATCGGTCTAGCCAAAGGAATTCATCGCTTTGAATCCGACTGATACTAGAGATATGACCAAGTTTATGTTGGTTACTTTCTTCAAGATATTGGATGATTCCACCTGCTGCTATCTGACCCAACACCTGTGACTGTATCCCAAATCCTTTGAATGATTTACCCTCAAAGTGACGAGCTAATACTTGTATGGCGTGATCCTCTGAATAGATCCACTCATCTAATGGATAGATATACAGTCCTGGATCATTGAGTAGGTCTTTGAGGTCCGACTGATGTGTACGAGAGACTAAGATCTCCGTAGGTTCAAAACTCTGAATCAGCTTACGCAAAAGGGCAGCTCCACCCTGAGCTACTAAGAACTCTCCAGTACTAATATCCAAGAATGACACTCCGTAGACATCAGATTTGGAAAAAACTACTGAGGCGAGAAAATTATTTTTATTGTGAGTCAAGATGGAGTCATGGTAAGTAACTCCAGGAGTGACTAAGTCTGTAACTCCTCGTTTGACAATCTTTTTTTCCTTACTTGGTTTTTCGAGTTGTTCGCAGATCGCTACACGATAGCCAGCCTTGACCAACTTGGGCAGATACACATCTACCGAATGATATGGAAATCCTGCAAGCTCAATCTTTGATCCACCATTATTACGAGCAGTGAGTACGATACCCAATACATTTGCAGCCTTGACTGCGTCCTCTCCAAAGGTCTCATAGAAGTCACCAACTCTGAACAACAACAACGCATCAGGATGCTTTGCTTTGATCTCAAAGTATTGCTTCATTAGCGGTGTTACCTTGGTCGATTTACTCTTCCCTGCCACTCCCTTTTATTCAGATTGATTGATAAGATAACGAAGATACAGATTGTCTGAGAGACTACTCAGACTTGCAAGCATTATCTCTTGGCTTTTACAGAAGTACCCATAGTTCTCTTCTGATTCCTGAGCACGATTTCGCCTCAAAGTAGAACAGCGATGAAAAAAATTGAATTCTCCATCGCTGTTGCTTTGATTATTTTCTTTTATCTCACCTAGATTATGCTTGCCAATAGGCTTCTATCTCTTCAAGGGTCTTCCCTTTAGTCTCAGGGACAAACTTGTATGTAACAAAGACAATGACCAGAATAAAGGCAATGAATATATAGTACGGCAATGCTCCACTCCACTGTGAGGCATTCACTTCACTCTCCATCACTATAGGGAATGATTGTGATACCACATAGTTAGCTGCCCACTGAGCAGCGACCGCGACTGACATTGCTACACTCCGTATCTTATTGGGAAACATCTCGGAGAGTAGAACCCACACCACTGGTCCCATCGATAGCGCAAATGATCCAATAAATATCAGCACACCAATCAATGAAATCAAACCAACATTATCAGTTTGTAATGAGATGGCTAAGAGTAAAAATCCTAATATCATACCAATAGATCCAATAAACAGGAGTGGCTTACGTCCCAACTTATCGACTGTGTACATCGCTATAAATGTAAAGACTAGATTGACAAAGGCAAGTAGTACTTGCTGCTTGAGTACATCTTCCTTACCAAACCCTAGTGCCTTCTCAAAGATATCGGCACCATAGTAGAGTACTGCATTGATTCCAGTAAATTGCTGGAGCATAGATAAGACCGTTCCTATCATTACGATTGCAAATATCCCTTTGGTGAATATACTGATCCCCTTCCCTTTCTTTTCGTTTGCTAGAGAGGCTTTGATCTCTTCTATCTCAGTCTGGGCTACATCAGGTGTATGAATCTTATTGAGCACCTGCAGTGCTTCGTCATCTCTGCCCTTGAGAGCTAACCACCTCGGACTCCTTGGAATGAAGAACATTAATACTAGGAACAGCAAGCTTGGCAGCAATTCAGACCAAAACATACGCTTCCATCCGAAATCAATATTTTGTTGCTCACTTAGACCATTACCAATAAAGTATGTTGCCAGAAAGACTACGAAAAACCCAATCACAATCGCAAGCTGGTAGTATGTCACCATCTTCCCTCTAATGTTACTTGGTGCTATCTCTGCGATATACATTGGTGCATTCATAGATGCTATCCCGATACCAAGCCCTCCCATAATCCTAAATGCTACAAGCATAGAGATAGTCTCAGGAAACATCGCTGGTAATCCAGAACCCCAAGCAGACAGAGAAAACAATATCGCCGATATAATAAGAGAACTCTTCCTACCTATCAACTCACTCAGCCATCCTGCAATGACAGCTCCCACAAAACATCCAATCAATGCACTCCCAACGACCCATCCTTTGGTAGCTGGGTCTAGATCAAAGTATTGACTCAGGTAGTATTGAGCACCATTAATGACTCCTGTATCATAGCCAAACAATAGACCACCAAGTGATGCTACGGCCGCGATTAATATTAGATAGGATTTTTCGTTCATTTTCAAAGTTGATTTAAAGTGAGCTTTACAAATGTTATTGATCAGTTGTGATTTGAGTTATATTGTCTATAGAATTACTAGACATACTCAATCCACAACCCAATAATACCATATTTTTTTCTTCACACTCTATATCAGAGGGTGAAATTCTATTCTTGATGTAATATTGAGATAGGAGTATGAGCTTGATTTAGACACCCCAGAGGTACAGATATGGCTGAGTGATATTTCATATGTATATCATCTCATTATGAAGCAATAAACGAGATAAATATCGTATGTTTAATGTGAGACATCACTCTCTCAAAAGAAACAGAATCCTCGCTTGTGATCCTTAGTCCTATCCTATTTCCCTATACATTTCTGATTGCATCTGTTGCATTGACGATGATGCCTGGTCCAGATATCCTCTATGTGATTACAGAGAGTCTTGCTCATGGCAAACGCTGGGGAGTTGCGATTGCATTGGGACTCGTAACTGGGCTAATCTTCCATACGACTTTAGTTGCGACTGGAGTAGGACTATTTATCCAAGAAGGTGAATGGCTATACACAGCTATCAAGTATGCAGGCGCAATCTATCTGCTCTACTTAGCTTATCAAGCTGCTCAAGATCAAGGTAGCAATCAGCTCATCCAAACAAATACCGGTGAAGGTTCCTACAATTTTTGGCACCTGTATAGGAGAGGAATCATGATGAATATTCTCAACCCAAAGGTTACCCTCTTTTTTTTAGCCTTTCTACCTGGATTTATAGACACTAATCTAGCTAATCCTTACCTGCAGATCTCTTACCTTGGTCTGATCTTCATGATCCAGGCACTCTTGATATTTGTAGTTGTATCCTACTTAGCCGACAAGCTCAGTAGACTGCTCAAGCTCCAGCGAAGTAAGTCTGTAATATACTGGCTGAGGATAATCGTCTTGATCGGCATTGCTCTGTTACTCTTGATCTGAGTGCAGAGATGGGTGGAGAGATTGTTACTGTCAGCCACTTACTTGCAGACATCCACACAATCTACACCTGCATACCTACACATATCTAGAGACGTCGCATAGAGATCATCTACGAGCTTAGTATTTTCTATCTGTTCTGTTGCCGTTACTGGTCTGAGTTCTTTGTAATAGAGTTGAGTATTATATGGGTCATAGCTTATCACTTTCATCAGTGTATCAGCAGCCTCCCCTGCAGTAGTTCCCTCTCTGAGTGTACCATAGAGTTCCCAAAACCACTTCTTCAAGCCACTGAGATTCTTCCCACCAAATCCCGTATTGACTGTCCCAGGATGGACGACAAGCACGACTCCACCTTGCTCATAATCCAAGGTCGTATCAAGCTTCTTAGCATAGAGGACTTGACAGAGTTTGGTACGCTGATACATCGTACGAGGCTCATACTTCTCTTTTAGGAAGATATTTCCGAGATGGAGACTCCCTTTGCGATGTTCCTCTGATCCAACGAAGCAAATCTTACCAGAAGGTGTCAAGTGTCCCCTTACTTGCTGTGATATATAGAATTGGACTAGATAATTTACTTGGAACTGAGTCTCAATCTTATCTATGGTCTCCACATACTGCCCCATGATGATGCCTGATGAGTGGATGCAGAGATCTATCTCAGTGTACTCTGCCAACACTTCATTGAGAGCTCGAGCTACTGACTTGAGATCAGTATAATCACAATCGTAGAGTGAGAGATTATAATCTTCTATAATCTCTGCGGTGTAGACCTTACTCAGATTTCGTCCAAGGATACAGACTTGCCAGCCTTGCCCAAGTAATCTATTTGCGCAAGCTCTCCCTATACCAGCTGTGGCGCCAGTAATAATTGCGGTCTTATTGATATGATCTTCTTGAGGTCTGATAGATGATGATTGAAGTGACAAAGCTACGGATCAGATGTATCTTTCACCTTATTATTGAGTGGTCATTATTTCTATTTATCTTGCATTGCACTCCTGTAATAGTTCGATTCTCTGCATTGGATGTAGGATTACTATAAGATTACACAACATCAACCCCCATCAGATTACCACTGCTCAACAATAATACCACATCAAGACTTTGATATGCTTCTAACTGCGTCATGAGGCTTTCTTGATCATAGATCACCTGACACTCTGAGCAGTCAAAGGCTTGCTGGATCTGACTCTCGGTAAGCACTGGCATCTGCTTGATCTCAAATGCATGCTTATCTACACAGACCGCTGCGACATCTACACTCTGAAATACTCCGGCATACTGAGGGATAAAGTCAGCGAGCATACTGCTATATGAGTGCAACTCTACGATGACCCCTATTGATTGTCCAGGATGGTTTTCTCGTACTGCATCAATTGTTGCTCTGACCTTACTCGGAGCATGACCAAAGTCTCTGTATATCCTTGGGCTCTCAGTCTTGATGACCTGCTGTCTCATCGCTGCACCCTTGAATGATTGCATGTGAGTCAATGTTGTATGATTATCTATTCCCAACTCCTCAGCTACCAACATTGCTGCATGCATATTCTTACGATTATGCTCACCGAATACTTGCATCTCATATGATACTGACTTATGGCACACTTCTGTACCTGAGCCTCTCAGACCGAGATAGCCTTTGACAATAAGTGAGTCATCTACTGTAGCTGCAAGGTCAATAAGGTTAGGGTCTGTGGCATCGTAGCAGACAGTAGAGTCCTCTGCTAGAGAAGAGAGAAACTCTCTAAACTGATCTGTGTATATCGCTTGCGTTGGGAAGACATTAGCATGATCCCATGCAGTACCTGTCACTATGGCAATCTGAGGTCGATAATGGACAAACTTAGGACGTCTGTCTATAGCTGAGGACAGATATTCATCACCTTCGATGACGATATACGGAGCATCAGATAATTTGACCATCAGGTCAAAACCATCTAACTGAGCCCCTACTAGATAGTCAAAATCAATCCCCTCTGCCCTAAGGATATGCATCAACATTGATGTGGTAGTCGTCTTACCGTGACTACCGGCAACAACGATTCGTATCTTATCAGCTGACTTATTAGCGATATATTCTGGGAATGATTGTATCTCTATTCCTAGCTCTTTCCCTTTGATGAGCTCTGGATTATCCGCCTTGGCGTGCATCCCGAGTATGATGAGATCGATGTTATCTGTGATTCGAGATTGGTCCCATCCCAGCTGGTCAGGTAATAGCCCAGCCTGAGTTAACTTCCTCTGAGAGATGCCGTAGATTACATCATCTGATCCAGTAACGGTATGGCCATTGCGATGTAATGCAATCGCTAGATTATGCATGATGCTCCCTCCTATTGCAATGAAGTGGATCCTCATATTACTTGCCTTGTTTTGGTTGCCAGATCACCTCTTCATTCCCTTCTGCTAGAGACAAATGCCTTGCGTATACAAAGAAGAAGTCAGATAATCTATTGATAAATGGGATGATAGACACATAGGATTCATGCTGTAATCCGAGAAGTACGATTCTCCTTTCCGCTCGACGGCAGACTGTCCTACAGATGTGAGCAGTACTTACGGCGATACTCCCTCCTGGTAGGATGAAATTCTTCAAAGGTGCCAATGTATGATCCATCTGATCTATTGCTAACTCTAATGATTCTATATCCGAGACATCTACACCTTCGATACTTGAGAGGAATGACTCATCCGCTGTGGCTAAAAGAGATCCAACATTGAATAACAAATGCTGAATCTTGCTGAGTAATGGACGATAGCTATCATGCGTAGGTACGTGACTTATCAATAATCCAAGGAAACTATTCACCTCATCAATCGTACCATATGCTTCTACTCTTTGATCATGCTTAGAGATACGATCACCTCCAAATAGACTCGTCCCGCCATCATCTCCCTTCTTCGTATAGATTTTCATAATTATAGTTTAGATTACTCATATTATAGAATTGGCAAAGATAGTGCTACTCTATCTATATCAATTGATTAAACTGTAGAAAGAACAATAGTCGTACTTTTGGGTGGACATTACATTGCTTCCATAACTCTCGCTATGAGCCTTATTACAGTCTACTACTTTGGCAAGTCCAAATATTCTTTTATCGAAGAGGGGACTCAGTTGTTCTCTGATCGTATCAAGCATTACACCAGATTTGAGAGTATCGTACTGACTCCAAAGCATAAGTCTCGAGATCCACTCAAGGTAAAGCAATTAGAAGCTCTGACTATCCTCAAAAAAATAAAGAAAAGTGATTTCCTCGTCCTACTTGATGAGAACGGAAAGACTTATACCTCACGATCATATGCTGCACAACTGGGCAAGTGGCAGATGTCACATCCGTCGGTAATATTTGTGATAGGAGGTGCCTATGGGTTTAGTGATGAGATAATCAAGAGGAGCAATGCCAAGCTCTCATTATCTGCGATGACCTACTCTCATCAATTGATCAAACTTGTTTTTTTAGAGCAATTGTATCGGGCATTTACCATCCTGAAGGGTGAGTCCTATCACAATGATTAATAGTCCTCCTGCCAATAACAGTCCTCCTAATCCAATCTGAGCTCCCCGTTGACAAACTTAGCAATATAGGACTGTGGATACTCAATCTTCACACCACCTCGATGTACGCCTGCGCAAGTAGGCTTGTCGCTAAATGGCCCCAGACTGTAGATAAACTTGGCACCATCAAAGTACACATTAAGCCCAGGATGCTTAGTCCATAGCTTATCATTAGTTGCAAGCGCAGTATTCGATTCTTTGATAACGATACGGTATTCTGTGAACCCATCCATCTCTTGAGGAGATGCTTCCATTGGTAGGTCTCTTCCTCCTCTTGCGTCAAGTGCTGAATCGTCTACATAGATAGGTCTATCCAATCCTGTATCGTTAGATGATGGATCGTCAGATGATGAGCTATCTAGGACTCTCCTCGCTTGCTGTTGATTGACATCTGGTTGCGTAGGAGTTTCATCCAGAGGGCTATCTATATCCTCAACTGTAATATTACTATTGACGACTGGCGCTTCTATGACTTCTGGTACTTTGATCTGAGTAGTATCATTTCCTACTACTTTGATCACACCTTGATTAGAGAGATCTACGAGTATCTCGTCCATGTGTTCTTCAGTTTTCATTTGAGCCAAGCTCTTCTTGATTGAGTTATCTGCATCTATGCCGACGATTGTCAATTCAGTTCTTCGATTCCTAGCATGTTGATTTTCATCGCAGTCTACACCATCGATACATCCATTATTGATCTGTGTCTCGCCATATCCCTTGTATGAGATCCGCTTAGAGGAGATCACTCCACGGCTTCTCAGATAGCTCACTGCTGCTTGAGCTCTCTTAGAGGAGAGGTCCATATTGGAGGCTGCACTTCCTCGACTGTCAGTATGCGAGCCTAGCTCGATAGAGAGATGTGGGTTATCAGTCAGCATCGTGATTACTTTATCCAATTCCTCGGCAGCTTGGGGTTTGATATCCCACTTACCGAGATCATAGTAGAGGTCATTGACTGCAAGCTTTTTTCCTCTGAATAGGGAATCCATTTCGACATTGGCAAGGAGCACACCATTAGCGTTACCCTCTGTGAGATTATCGGTTACTCCAGGCTTGACACTTCCTACTCCTTCAAAGCAAAGGATGCAACCCTCTACATTGACAAATGCTTCCATTCGTTTAGCGAGGTATCCATCTTTACGAATCAATATCGTATAATGATTCCCTTTAGACATATGGAGTTTAAATTCATGATCTTGATGGTCTTCTAGGACCATTACAGATTCCTTAGTAGTATTATTATATACTTCGATGAGAGCTCCTTTGATCTGATCGACGACTTGATTTTCGTCAGTTCTTGCTTCGGCGAGTGTCACTTCAAAGAAGTAACCTGGCTCTCGTTTCATTTCGTACTTGAGAAACACCTTATCACCTTTAGCGTTGATGACTGCTTCCATTGGTTCGAAGTAAGCTTTTACAATCTTTACATTATAGTCACCTTCAGCAGGTAATTCTAATTCAAAATAACCGTCACTATTACTTAATGCTTTGGTTACGAAATTTCCTTTATCGTCTGAGACACTTAATTCTACTCCATAGAGGTAACCCCTATTACCAGATTCGTAGACATACCCTTCTACAGCAACTGATTGACTTGATAATTGTACTGTAGCGAGTACCAATAAAGAAAGTATGAAAGTCCGTATCATTGTATGATTTTTTATTTGAATACTTATTCTCTACTACAAATATGGTTCATTTTCGTTCCGTATCGAAGGACTTTGAGTATTTATTAACGAGAAGAGCTCTATCTATCAGTTATTTCACTTGATGATGACTCTATACTCATTATACACTATTAGGCTATGGCACTTCGCATCATATTTATGGGTACTCCCGACTTTGCAGTTGCATCACTGAAGCGATTGCATCAAGATGGGCATCACATCGTCGGAGTGATCACAGCAACTGACAAGTATGGAGGTAGAGGTAAGAAAACCTTAATTGAATCTGCTGTGAAAAAATATGCAGTATCTCAGGGACTTCCTGTGCTCCAGCCAAAAAACCTTAAGGCACCAGCATTTGTGGACAATCTATTGGCACTGAAGGCTGACTTGCAAGTTGTCGTGGCCTTCAGGATGTTACCACGTGTAGTATGGGATATGCCTCAGATGGGGACGATGAATCTTCACGGTTCACTCCTCCCTAAGTATCGAGGAGCTGCTCCTATCAATTGGGCTATTATCAATGGTGACAAGATCACTGGTCTTACAACATTTCTACTCAAGCATAAGATAGATACTGGAGACATCTTAGACAAAGTAGAAGTTCCTATAGACTATCATGATACTGTAGGAACACTCCATGACAAGATGATGATAGTAGGTGCTCAGTTAGTCAGTGCTTCTGTAAATGCATTGGAAAACGGTAATCTCCAATCCTTTCCACAAGATAATAGTATCGTGTCTCATGCCCCTAAGATCTATACAGAGACATGTGCCATAGACCCAAATCAATCTACGAGAACTGTCTACAACTTCATCAGAGGACTGAATCCGTACCCAGGAGCATACTTAATCCAGCCAGATGGATCAAAGCTCAAAATATTTGACTGTAGTGAGATCATCTCCAAGCACAACACACCTTGTGGGACTCTAATCTATCAAGATAAATCAATAATCATGGCTACTCAAGACGGCTATATCTCAATTGAAAAGCTCCAAGCTCCAGGCAAAAGAAGGATGTCTGCAGCAGATTATCTCAATGGATTGAAAAACTCAAATTAATTAGCGTTCGATGATGGAATTACAATCGAAATAAAGCAAGAATAGAATCAATGAGGACTTGTATGATAGGATTGGGAAGCGATGCAGTCCCGGCATCATCGTAGAGCGATGAACTCAATCCATACTGTATGAGATCTTGAGAGTAGTTATACTCCAGACATAAGTATGCCGTAGAGATTACACTCAGAGCACCGATCACAAAGAAGAGCCGCTGATAGGAAATTTTTTTCATAATTGTCATATTGTTATCCCAAATATAACACTTTTCATTGAGGTTGACCAAGTTAGACATCTAATAAAAACTCCATAATATCGACACCATCCGGGTAATCAGAGAGACTTGGCGATTGACAATTCCCTATCCCTACTCTCCTAGGATGGTCAAATCCCTCGATCTCAGTCGCAACGCATTGGATATCCTCATCGTGCTGTTGAAGATATGTGTGTACCTGTTGTAAGTCGGAGTAGCGCTGATAATGGACACATGAGATCCTCGAAAACAACTGATCTGATTGTCTGACATTGAAGAGACCATCTGACTTATACTCTTCCAAATTGAGCAGATATAATGCTGATGTATATTCGAAGTTATTGAAGTACTTGTTGTGGTTGCGATACTCGATATACTGAGATACTGCATCGAAGAGAACAGTCTCATCCATCTGTTCAGGGAGAAATAGGGTTGAGATATTCCTACAACCGAGTCCAAAGTAACTGAGAAGATCTCTACCGAGCAACTGTAATTGCTGTTTGCTTTCATTGCCAGAGAGGACACCGATGGACGTTCTGTTTTTGCGTATGACACTCTTGACATCACGGAAGTAATAATCAAAATACCTCGAGGAATTATTGCTGCCTGTGGCAATGACTCTGTCACACTTAGGTAACCGCTCCACGAACTCTACATACTGCGAATCTATCTCAGCTTGTTGGCAGAGATAAGGGAGTAAGATGGAGTCTTTTTCTGAGAGTTTTATTTTCATCTGGTATCCACAGATCAGACCACAAAGAAAATCTTGAAAACCTACGAGAGGGATATTCCCAGCCATGACGATTCCTAGTGTCTCATCTATCTGGGTTGGCAATGGTAAGTAATCATGTATCCAATTGATAAGGAGATGCTCTGCAAGAAAGTTCTCCGCAATGGCATCCATCATCTGTAAGACATGCTCCTGCACAAACCATTGATTGTGAGCTTTGACAGAGTTGAGTATATTGTCCAGAGATTCATCCCGCCTGTTTATTACCTCGGCCAACCTAGATATTGCGAGTAAGCGATCTTCTATCGTATTCATAGTTATTCTGATCCAAAGATTAATGAGTTATCCAATGAGTTCTTTCCTTGAGTCGATGTAGGATTGCCATTTAGCTACGACTGCCCGCATATCGTCAGGCATCTCTGCCTCAAACTCAAGACGCTTACCTGTCACTGGATGCGTAAATGCTAAGTATCGAGCATGCAGCGCTTGCCTCTGACAAAGCTCAAAACAATTCATAACAAACTGTTTGTATTTGTTAAACACTGTGCCTTTGACAATCTTATCACCACCATACTTCTCGTCATTGAAGATTGGATGGCCTTGATGCTTCATGTGGACTCTAATCTGATGGGTACGACCTGTCTCCAGCTTACATTTGATCAGACTCACGTAATAGAGACTCTTGTAAGTCTCATAATGAGTAATCGCATACTTGCCAGTTATCTCATCATCGACAACTGTATACTGTGTCCGATTAGTGAGGCTACGGCCAAGATATGATTCAATCGTCGCCTTCTGTGGATCTGGCTCTCCCCAGACCAATGCAAGATATTCTCTATCAATTGTATGTTTGAAAAACTGCTGAGCCAGATGACTCAATGCATACTCTGACTTACCAATGACGAGTAACCCTGATGTATCCTTATCCAATCGATGTACGAGTCCCATCCTATCTATCGAATTCCCTTCGGACGTTGGTAGATGACTCCCTCCAAAGTACCCTGCAAGAGCATTGACTAATGTCCCATCATGATTCCCAACTCCTGGATGGACCACAAGACCCGCCGGCTTATGTATCACCATGAGATCGTCATCTTCATACCTGATATCAAGAGGGATATCTTGAGGGATGATAGTTTCTCCCCACTTAATGGTCTTAGGCATCACGACATGGATACTATCATGAGGTCTAACCTTATAATTAGATTTAATAGGCTTCCCATTGACCTCTACTGATCCTGCTTTTATTGCATTTTGGATCTTGTTCCTAGTGATACCTTGAAGTTTATCATGGAGATATTTGTCTACCCTGATAGGAGTCTGACCTGGATCAGCGACTACTGTGACCTCCTCTACATTCGCTTCTGACCCCTCTGTAATCTGCTCTTCTGACATCATAATTATCGTACTCTGTGAGTCGCAAAGGTAGGGATACTTTAGCAGATACTCTGCCCTGTATCGATTCAGAGAAAAATAGGTATTATGCGGTATCTCAAAATTGGAATGTCAATCCGAGATGAGACTTCAATGTGCTCGTATGAGAGAACACCTCTCTAAAGTTATCGAATGGTACAATCTGTGAATCTCCAGTAGCAATATAATAGGTTGCTGCACCTGATGATTGGTAAGTCATGGCTAGATTGAGGTGAGTCCGTCTGCCTAGTATTACAGTAGATCCTATCCCTACTCCGAATAATGGTGTATGACTCTTATCTTCGACTATCAACTCAGTATCATCCGTAGACCACTCTATCGTGGTCACCGTACTCAATCTCCTCAATCCTGCGACTACGGTAAGATATGGATCAACTCTCCAGAATCCAATCTGTGGATAATGTCTGATCGCCATAGAGAAATCCCAAAACCCCGACTTGGTGCTAGAGATACCTTGACTGACTCTATCAATCGTTACAGACGACAGAGTGAGCCCTGCAAACCATGCCTCATTATGCTTGAACTGCCTCAATAATGTCAACTCAAATCCATCGAGCCTACGATCATCAAGCAACTCACCAAATCGATCAAGCGGGGTAGCATGTATCCAATCCAATTGAAAGAACGTATAATGTCCGCCGTCATCCTGAGCAAAACAAACTTGACAAGACACTAAGCACATCACTGTGATAACTGTATATTTGTAGCAGAATAGCCTAAGTACTGTGAGCATTGATTATTGTCGTAATGAGATGAGTAATTCACACAAGATAGTAGAGATATCATGAATAAAAAAGAAGGACAAGCTAAAGAGAATTTGAGTTTTGAATCTATCTGCTCTACGGAGGTGCAAGAGTTAAGATACAATAAGCCTCATGTCCTTCCCATTTACGCATCAGCGTCCTTTGTATTCGAAGACACAGAGCACTCTATGTCCGTATTCACTCAGAAAGAAAAGGGACACTTGTACTCACGCTATGCTAATCCCACAGTAGACTCTGTAGCTCAGAAGCTGGCACTCTTGGAGACTTATGGATCGGATATCCAAGCAGATTGCCTCTTGACTAATTCTGGTATGTCGGCCATTAGTCTAGTCCTGAGTAGTTATCTCAAAGCAGGAGACACCGTACTTACTCAAGGTGATCTCTATGGAGGGACCACAGAACTCTTACATAAGGTCTATCGCAACTATGGAATCAAGACGATAACAACTGACTTGACTGACCTCACTCAGACAGAGCAAATAATCAAGGATGATCCAACGATTGCTCTCATCTACGCAGAGACACCAGCTAACCCATCTCTCAGATGTATAGATCTCAAGCGATTGAGCAGTCTAGCTAAAGGTCATGGAATCCTTACGGTAGTTGACAATACCTTCTGTACACCATACCTTCAGAGGCCTCTGAGCTTAGGAATAGATATCGTCGTCCATAGCACTACTAAGTCACTGAATGGGCATGGCAACAGTATCGGAGGTGCTGTGATTGCTGACAAGAAACATACACAGACTCTTTGGACAGCGTACAAGTTGATTGGTCTCAATCCAAGTCCATTCGACACTTGGTTACTCCATAATGGGCTCAAGACCTTGACACTGAGAGTAAAGCAAGCCTGTATAAATGCAATGAAGATAGCAAGTCACCTCGATCAAGATCATCGAGTCTCAGTGGTTAATTATCCAGGATTACCAGCACATCCTTCTCATCAGATTGCTCGTGAGCAAATGTCCCTGTTTGGATCAATGTTGAGCTTTGAGCTCAAAGGAGGCTTTGAGGCTGGCAAGCAATTCATGGATTCTGTAAAGATGATTACCCTAGCTCCGACACTTGGAGACTTGGATACACTCTTGCTCCATCCAGCATCTAGCTCACATCTCAATGTAGACAAGGCTGTAAGAGAGGCTAATGGCATCACCGATGGGCTCATCAGGATGTCCGTTGGGATCGAGAGTGACTCTGACCTCATCTCTGACATCAGTCAAGCACTAGATAGCATAGCATCAATCACATAAACTCAGTCATCCTAGATTATCAACTCAAAGAAAGCACTAAAATGAAAGCATACATCATAGAGACTGGCAAGTTCAAACTAGACGGGGGTGCAATGTTTGGGGTCGTACCAAAGCAAATGTGGAACAGACTCAATCCAGCAGATGAAAATAATATGTGTACGTGGAGCATGCGATGTCTACTGATAGACGATGGTCAGAGAGTGATCTTATTTGACACAGGTATGGGGGATAAGCAAGATGAAAAATTCGCATCACACTTCGAACCGCATGGAGATGAGACACTTGTGACATCCATCCAAGGTGCAGGTTATCAATTGAGTGATATCACTGATGTCTTCCTCACACATCTCCACTTTGACCACTGTGGAGGCGCAGTGATGCGGGATATGAGTGGCAACTTGATACCGACATTTCCCAATGCTACATACTGGACAGGTTCTCGGCATTTGGCATCAGCCCTAGACCCTAACCCAAGAGAGAGGGCATCATTTCTCAAAGAAAACATCCAGCCTCTCTTAGACCATGGTGTCCTAGAGAGAGTGGACGAAGACGCAAAGACAGATTGGATGGACGCAATTGCGGTGAAGTTCTATGACGGCCACACAGCGGGCATGATGATACCAACAATCACCTTTCCCAATGGCAATCGATTGACATTTGCTGCAGATCTCTTGCCCTCCAGCTATCATGTAAGGATGCCTTATGTCATGAGCTATGATATCAACCCACTCCAAACTCTAAAGGATAAGGAAGCTTACTACCAAGAGGCGATTGCTGATAACCATTACATCCTATTTGAGCATGATCCGCTGCATGTGGTCGGTAGTCTCCAAATGAATGAAAAACAACGCTATTATATTCAAAATGTCGATTTCGAGATGATTGTAAGTTGATCTTAAAACATTATTGAAAATAAGGGAGTTTAAACTATTGAAAGTAGTAATTTTGCCCAAGTAATGCCTTACAAAACAACCATCAAAATTTATGATACCTGTTACTCTTACAACCCACTCACGCCTCTCAAGTCTTGACTTCGATGATATCCCTTTCGGAAAAGTATTTTCTGATCACATGTTCTATGCGGAGTATAATAATGGTACTTGGCAAAAAATGGAAATCAAACCACTCCAAAAGCTAGAAATCCACCCAAGTAACTTAGCATGGCACTATGGGCAATCTATCTTCGAAGGGATGAAAGCAACCAAGCATATTGATGGTTCACCTATGTTGATGAGACCGGAGATGCATGCTCAAAGGATGAATGCCTCTGCAGAGAGGATGTGTATGCCTACATTTCCCGAAGAGATGTTCGTCGAGGCAGTATCACAGTTGGTTTCAATAGAGTCAGCATGGATACCACCAGCCAAAGGAAGTGCTCTATATCTTAGACCAATCATGTTTGCCGCAGACGAGTTCATCGGTGTCAGACCAAGCGAAAAATATATCTACATCATCATGGCTCTCCCAGTAGGCCCATACTACTCTACCCCACTCAGATTGAAGGCTGAGGAGACATATATCAGGGCAGCAGATGGTGGTACTGGAGAGGCTAAGACTGCAGGTAACTACGCTGGATCCCTCTACCCATGGCAAAAAGCAAAAGATGAAGGTTACGACCAAATCATGTGGCTAGATGCAAAAGAAAAGAAATACATCCAAGAGGCTGGCACCATGAATATCTTTTGTGTGATTAATGATGTGGTAATAACACCAAAGACATCAGGATCTATCTTGAAAGGTATCACAAGAGACTCTATACTGAAGATCTTATCAGCCGAAGGATATCAAGTAGAAGAGAGAGAGATTACCATAGATGATCTCATCGCAGCCAGTAATGACGGGAGTCTAACAGAGATATTTGGATCTGGAACAGCTGCAGTTGTGATTCATGTCAAGGAAGTCGGATATCAAGATACAACTCTAACTCTCGATCCTGATACATTCAAGATAGCACCATTTGTAAAAAATTATATTGATTCACTTAGAGACGGAAGTATGGAAGATAAGTTTGGCTGGACTACCAAACTTACACAAAGTACTGCAGTCTAAGTCAGTTCAAGTCACTATTAGAGTGACAGAATAACAGATTCACAATAAACAAAGAAGGGTTTTGGTTGACACCAAAACCCTTCTTTGTTTATCTCCTATTGAGATCAAATACTCTAGCTTCGACTCATTAAAAATTGTGGGTAGCACCTATCCAATACTCGACGAAGCCATTATTATAATCTCTCATATCATCATTCAAGATGAAAAGTACTTCAGCACCGAACTTCCAATTGCCCCAACCTTGCATATATCCACCACCGAAGTATGGACTAGGTATCGTCTCTCTCTGATCTAAGAATACAGTATTGGTATTGTAATCAATAAGAGGGATACTATTGATATCATATTCAAATTGAACATAGAACTGTTGGAATATCTTAGCTCTAGCATAGACACCAGCTCCGACATCATAGACCCTGAAGTCTCCAGATACACCTATAGAGTTGAAGGCTTGAATCCCATATTTCACAGCAAGTCCAGCAGAGATATTATCCGTCAGCTTGTAACCACTATTCGCCTTGAGGGAGATTGAAAACACATTATTGGAAATGCCAATATTTCCTACTTTTATATCACTATTGAGATTCTGGAAGAATGCACCACTCGCTTTATTTTCTGCTTTGGTCCTTGCGGTACTTTTGTAAGTACTAGACTCATCTGTCTGTGTAGTTTTATCTTCTCTTTTCTTAGTACCTACCTTCCGTTGTGCCGAAGCATCAGTGAAAACCCCTAAGGTGAAAATGAAAATTAAAGACGTTATATAGTAGTATTTCATGGTTTTTATGTTTTATGTCAAAATTAAACAATTTGGTCCGTTAGATAATTAATAAACGTACGTATATTTAAAATAGAATATAATAACTCTAAAATTAACACGAAATTATTATGATGCTAACCCTAAAGCAGTTCATCCTATCTTTAACTCTAATATTTGTTTCTTGTTCGATTTTCGCTGGAACACCACCAATCAAACTATTCCAAGAATCGGAGAAAAAACAATTTACTGACAATGAATTTGAATACACAACACTTACTGTAGATGAGTCTATTCATTCTCAGATTTACAATTCAAGGAGTTCCTCACTTACACTAGAGATCCCATATCTTGATCGGATCTATACAGTCGAGCTATACGCATTCGACTTATTGACACCAGACTTCAAGTTGATGACTAACAATGATGTGGAGATTCCATATACACCTGGAGTCTACTACAGAGGAGTTATTGCTGAGACTGGAGGAATGGTTGCTCTTTCATTTTTTGAAAATGATATCATGGGTATCCTTGCAACAAAAAAGGGCAAAATGCTCAATCTCGGTAAACCAACTCAAGGTCCATCCAATGAATATGTCATCTATAATGCTAACGATGTCAAGAGCCAACCAAATATGGACTGCCATACAGAAGAGCTACCTGAATATGCGGATCAGTTAGAGTCCATGTATAACAATGTTGCCTCTAGTAGCAAGATGGGAGATTGCGTCAACGTCTACGTAGAAGGTGATCACACCCTCAATATCGTCAAAGGAGGTGTGGTACAAGCAACAGATTATATTACTGGACTTTGGGGACCAGTAACTACAATCTTTGACAATGAAAGCATAGATGTCAACATCTCAGAGATTTTTGTTTGGGATGAACCAGACGGCTACAGTACTTCGAGTTCAACTACAGCCCTCAATCAGTTTAAAGATAATAATCCAACTTATAATGGAGACTTAGCTCATCTTATGGCTCTTGGTGGCAATGGACTCGGTGGAGTCGCATATGTCAATGTGATTTGCTCTAATAACTTTGGATACGCATACAGTAATATCAATGCGAACTACAACAGTTTTCCATCATATAGCTGGACGATCAATGTAGTTACGCATGAGTTTGGTCATAACCTTGGATCTCCGCATACACATGCATGTGCTTGGAATGGGAATAGTACAGCAATAGATGGATGTGGAACACAAGCGGGTGCTGGAGAGGGTTGTGACGCTGCATTGCCTGACTCAGGAACTATTATGAGCTACTGCCATCTGATTGGCGGAGTGGGTATTAACTTTAACAACGGATTTGGTGATCAACCAGGTGATCTGATTAGAGATAATGTAAGTGCTGCAAGTTGTCTAGGGAGTTGTACTACCTTGGAAACTGGGGATCCTCCGATTGCAGATTTTGATTGGGACATCATTGAAGATTGCGCCTCAGAACCAGCTCAAGTCAATTACTTCGACGAATCAGAGGATCAGCCTACGGAATGGTTCTGGACTTTCCCTGGAGGTGACCCTGCAACCAGCACTGATCAAAATCCAGTCGTAACATACGATACACCTGGCACTTATGATGCTACACTTGAAGTCACTAATGCATACGGTGATGACGAAATCACCTATCAAAATGTTATTACAGTTCAAGAGAGTCCAAATGTTGTATTTACAACCATTACCCTTGATAACATTGTATTTACTGATAATCTCAGTCAATTTAGTCTGAATTACCAATGGGACTTTGGTGATGGATTTACATCTTCGGTATTTGAGCCATCGCATACATATCTAGAGGATGGTACTTATACCATTACCTTAGAGGGATTCAATAATTGTGGCTCCGATGTCTATAGCGAAGAGGTGGTCATCGCGACTGCTCCTACAGCAAGCTTCACGATGACTAACGGCTCTGGGTGTGTAGATTGGACTGTTGACTTTACTTCTACAAGTAGTAACAATACAGATACTTATCTCTGGGATTTCCCTGGAGGGACTCCGAGTACCTCTACTGATCCCAATCCTCAAGTGACCTATGCCACTGCTGGAGTATTTGACGTCTCATTGACAGTATCCAATGAAACGGGAACAGACACAGAGACTATGGCAGATGTCATAGTCTTAGCAGATGTACCATCAACTGCATTCACCTATATGATTAATGAGGGTGAGGTGACATTCACCAACACTACCGAAGGTGACAACGACTATGTATGGGATTTTGGTGATGGATCTACAAGTACTATTGCGAGCCCTGTATACACTTATCTCGCAGGCGGCACTTATGATGTCAGTCTGATTGCAACTAACTTTTGTGGTAATCAAGAGTTTGTTGAGACAGTTACGATTGAACTCGAGCCAGAAGCTGGATTTTCATACAGTAATCCTGAGGGATGTGCTGTACATTCAGTCCAATATACTGACGAAAGTATAGGAGCAGAGACATACTTCTGGGAATTTGAAGGTGGATTTCCAAGCACATCCACTGATCCTAATCCACTCGTAGACTATGATACCAAAGGTGTATATGAGACCAAACTGACAGTTACCAATGAATATGGTGAGAGTGAATTAATACTCTCCGATATTATAATAATCGACGATGTAGCTAATGCTGTTTTCACCTTTACAGAAAATGAAGGACAAGTAGACTTTACGAATCTATCATTTAATGGAAACAGTTATTTCTGGAGCTTTGGAGATGGGAATACATCTACGGCATTCAGCCCTAGTCATACCTATACCGATGCAGGAGAGTATCTCGTAACTCTTGTAGCAACCAATGATTGCGGAGACTCACAGTATATAGCTCAAGTGGTCGCTGCAATCCAACCAATCGCTACATTTGACAATACGACCCTTTCTGGGTGTGCAACTCATACTGTAGCATACACTTATACAGGGTCTAATGAATCTGCACTACTCTGGACTTTCCCTGGAGGTAATCCAAGTACCTCAGAGGAGCCTAACCCTATAGTGGAGTATGCCGAGCAAGGCATGTACTCTATCACACTCTATGTGTCTAATGATTATGGAGATGACGAACTCATTCTCCAAGATGTAGTGACGATAGATGATGTTCCTAATGTTGACTTCACATTTGCAGAAGCGAATGGAGTTGTCGAATTTACCAATCTCACAACTAACGGTACTAACCCGATATGGGACTTTGGTGACGGCAACACCTCTACTGATGAAAATCCAACGCATACTTACGAAGAGGTTGGAAACTATCTCGTCACGCTAAGCTCTACTAATGACTGTGGAGCCTCTCAGTATATAGCCCAAGTAACTGCAGCAATCACCCCAATAGCTGCGTTTGATCATACTGAATTATCAGGATGTGCAATACATACAGTAGATTACACCTATACTGGATCTAATGAGTCAAGTCTGCTCTGGACTTTCCCTGGAGGTAATCCGTCTACGTCCACTGCAGCTAATCCAAGTGTGACATATGATACAGCTGGATCATACTCTGTCACTCTATCTGTAGAGAATGAGTACGGTGAAGATGAAGTGACACTCTCTGATGCAATAGAGATCGAGGATCTTCCAAGTGTAAGTTTTACATATTTCGGAGTATCGGGCAATATAGAGTTTACCAATACATCTACTAATGGGTCTAATCCAATCTGGGACTTCGGTGATGGTAGTACCAGTACTGATGAGAATCCAACTCACAATTATGACAGTGTAGGTGATTATACCGTATCACTTACGATGAGTAATGATTGCGGTTCGGTAACAGATGAACGCATCGTAACTGTGACATTTGCCCCGACAATCCAAATGAATGCTAGCGCAACATCAAGTTGCATCCCAGCGAATATCACATTTGAAGATCAATCAATTAATGCTGAAGAAATCAGTTGGGAATTTCCTGGGGGTAACCCTTCTGTATCCACAGATCCTAATCCTACAGTAAATTATGCAGTAGCAGGTACTTACGATGTCATCCTTACTGCATCCAATAGTAACGGTACTAACTTGATTGTATACGAAGACTTTATTACGATTATCCCTGATCCTACATCTAACTTTAACTGGGAGAATGATGGTGTCACTTATAACTTCAACTTCTTTGGTGAAGGTAATACTGTAAGTTGGGACTTTGGAGATGGGAATGACTCTACAGTTACAGACCCTAGTCACAGCTATGCTGTCGAGGGCACATACGATGTGACAGCTATCGCAACCAATGAGTGTGGTCAAGTGAGTCTTACTCAGACTATCGATGTATATACTCCACCTACTGCAAGCTTCTCAGTAGATGGAGGCATCTACTGTATCGGCGATGAGATTACGATTAACAATTCTTCGTCTGATAATGTTACAGAGTACCTCTGGACTATAGATGGCCAAAGTTATGTCTCTGAATCTCCAAGCATCATACTTGATCAGGTCGGAGTCTACCCTATCAGTCTCACTGTAAGCAATCCTCTCTTCAGTGACACCGCTCTAGATGAGACTGCGATAACGGTAATCCCTGAACCTACTGCACAATTCAATGTGATAGAAGATGGATTGTCAATCCAAATTGATAATGAAAGTACTGATGCGAGTAATTATCTCTGGGACTTTGGAGATGGGAGTACGAGTGTAGAAGAGAATCCAACACATACTTACGTAAATGAAGGATTATATACTGTGACTCTTGAGACTAATAATATCTGTGGATCAAGTACTCAGACATACAGTATCAATAATTACACAAGTCCAAGTGGTAATATTACTCAAAACAAAGACGAAATCTGTATCAATGAAAACATCAGATATTTCAGTAATGCGAGTGATAATACAGTAGAGTATGCTTGGGATTTGCCTGGAGCTACCCCATCAACATCCACTCTCAAAAATCCTCTCGTGACGTATACAGAGCCGGGTACATACTCTGCAACATTGACTGTAACTAACCCAGGAGGTAGTGAATCATACACAATTAACAATACTCTTATTGTAAGAGACCAACCAACGGCTGCATTCACTCAAGTAAATGAGATGCTCACGAGTCAATTTACCAACGAAAGTCTCGGTGGTACATCATATCTCTGGGACTTTGGCGATGGCAATACCTCTACACAGCCCAATCCAACGCATACATATGAGAGTGAAGCATTCTATACAGTGACTCTTGTAACAACTAATCTTTGTGGCACGAACACTGAGACAGTAGAATTTCATAATTACAGCTTACCATCTGCAGCCTTTGGCCAAAACAAGGAAACAGTATGTGTCAATAAAAATGTGAGATACTTAGAGGATGCAAGTGATAATACACTGACATATGAGTGGATTATGCCTGGAGCTACTCCATCAACATCTACATTGAGAAATCCAATCGTCACATATGCAGAAGCAGGCGAATATGATGTCACACTTATCGTGACGAACCCTGCCGGATCTGATGAAACAACTCAGACGTCTACAATCTTGGTGACCGATGTACCTGATACAGAATTCTCATTTATCAGAGATCTCTTCTCAGTATCGTTTAGCGAAGATACTAATGGCGAGACTGATTACTTCTGGGACTTTGGCGATGGCAATACCAGTACTGAGGCTAACCCGGTACATACATATCAGGAAGAAGGTCAATACACCGTCACATTGACTACAACAAATGACTGTGGACAATCAACAGCTGAGCAGAACCTCACAATCAACACTAAGCCTACGGCAGCCTTTACCCTGGCTGGTGGTCTGAATCAAGAGTTGTGCCTACCTAGTGAGGTTACGTATCAAAATCAATCGTCATCAAATGTAGTGAGCCAAATATGGACATTTGAAGGTGGTACGCCGAATACGAGCACAGAAGATAATCCTACAGTATCATACTCTACACCTGGTGTATATGCAACGACCTTAGAAGTCTTCAGTGAAGAAGATAGCGATATCATCACTGTCGAGTCTGTAGTTACGATTAGAGATGTCCCTAGTGCAGGATTTACAGTAGACAACTCCGAAATTGATATCATAGGAACTGACACTTCAACAGATGCGGAGACTATCACATGGTATGTCAACGGCCAAGAAGTAAGTACCGATGCTCAATTAGTCTATGCACCGCTCTTCAATGGGAATTATACGATCACTCAAGTAGTCAGTAACGACTGCGGTGAGAGTGAATTGGAAGCAACGGTTACAGTGACTGCTTATCCTGATGCAAGTTTCACATCAACTCAAACTGAAATCTGCCAATCAAATACAGTAACATACCAAGCATCATTTGATGATAATCTGACATATAATTGGACATTTGAGGGAGGTACGCCAACTCTGAGTACAGATCAGAATCCAACCATTACCTATGACACACCTGGGACTTATCCCGTGGAGCTCCTCGTCACTAACCTAGCAGGAGAGTCCGAGGTAATTAATGTCGACTTTGTCACGGTAACGGCAAATCCTATTGCAGACGTAGATTGGTCGATTGATAATGATAATCTCGTGACCGCCGTCTTGAATAGTACTCAAGAGCAGACCTATACATGGACTGTAAATGGTGATATTATCTCTATGGATGAGGAATTCTCATATCAGATAACAGAGTTTGGGACATATCAAATGGGACTCACTGTAATCAATGATTGTGGCGAAGCTGTCACAGAAGAGATCTTTGTCTATGAAGATGATACCGAGCCAGAAGGTCCAGCTGACCTCGACTTAGATGATATCATGCTGGTGCCAAACCCAGCAATAGATCGACTCAATATACTGAGTCAATTTGAATCATTTAATCGGATTACATACACTGTTATAGATATGAGTGGGAAGTACATCATGGATGGGTTCTTAGAGACTTCTGATGATATCATAGACTTGACCAATCTGCCTTCGGGTGTCTATATCGTCTCACTCAATAAGGGGGACAACTCCAGACATGAAAGAATAGTCGTAGCTAAAAACTAGGCTCAGGAGAAACACAAAGAAAGGCGTCAAAGTGGAAATCACTCTGACGCCTTTTTTGATTTATTGAAAACTGAGTTCACTTAGACTGTATGACATCTAAGAAATGATTAATTTTGAAAATTGAAATTACAAACTCCCAAATATGGCAGCGACCAAGGCATTTACTCAGAAAGAGTACAAAGATATTGAGAGAGCATTTGAGAATCTTTACACTCAGATGGAGTCAAAGTTGGTGGGTGATGATGCCAAAAATCTAAGAAAAGGATACGAGGTAGCTCTTGAAGCACATGGGAGTCAAAGGCGTAAATCTGGTGAGCCTTATATCTTGCATCCCATAGAAGTAGCTAGGATCTGTACCGAAGAGATCGGTCTAGGTCCAACAGCGGTGGTCGCAGCTCTCCTCCATGATGTCGTAGAAGACACTCCTGTATCCAAAGAATCAATACTCGAGACATTTGGACCTAAGATAGCAAAGATAGTTGATGGGCTTACGAAGATTGATGGACTCTACAATGTAGAAAGTCCTCAAGCAGAAAACCTCAAAAAAGTCCTCAGTACACTCGTCGAAGACGTCAGGGTAATCTTAATAAAAATGGCGGATAGACTCCATAATCTCAGGACGATCGACAGTATGCCTCAACACAAAAAACTGAGAATAGCTGCTGAGACATCTTATATCTATGCTCCATTAGCTCATCGGCTCGGACTCTATACCGTCAAAACAGAATTTGAAGATATCATCCTCAAGATCAATGAACCAGAAAACTATAATTACATCCACTCCAAGATCAAAGATACTGAGGCGACACGTACAGAGTATATCAAAGACTTCTTCAAACCTCTAGAACGGAAGCTTGAGATGCTCGAAAAAGAAACTAACTATAGATATCAATCTAATCTGTTTCCAGATCCAAAACCAGTCTTCAAATATCGAACACAAGGACGTGTCAAAGCGATCTCCTCTATCAACAACAAACTCAAAACAAAGAAGATCCCATTTGAAAAAATCTATGATCTCTTTGCAATTAGAATCATCGCTAAAGTGCCCAAAGAAGATGAAAAAAGAATCTGTTGGCAGATCTACTCAATGGTTACCGATGTCTACAAACCAATACCAGAACGACTCAAAGACTGGGTAACATCGCCAAAGAGTAATGGCTACGAATCTCTGCATACTACAGTGATAGGCCCTGATGGCAAATACGTGGAAGTACAGATACGATCAGAGAGGATGGATGAAATCTCAGAACGAGGATTTGCAGCTCACTGGAAGTACAAAGGAATCAAAGATGAAAATAGTGTCTACGATAGATGGCTCAATAATATCAGAGAGATGTTAGACGAACAACACTCTGATGCCATAGAATTTATCAATGACTTCAAGACCAATCTCTTTGCTGAAGAGGTATATGTATTCACTCCTAAGGGTGATATGAAAGTATTACCAAAGGGTGCCACCGCCTTGGACTTTGCCTTCGAGATTCACTCTGATATCGGATATAAGACTACAGCACTCAAGGTAAATGACAAGATAGTCCCTATGGGATTTAAATTGGAAAATGGAGATAGAGTTGAAGTAATTACGAATAACAATCAAAAACCCAAAGAAGCTTGGCTCAAGATGGTCGTGACTGGTAAGGCAAGATCTAAGATCAGGTCGTCGATGAAAGAAGAGAGACGCAAGCAAGGTGAAATGGGTAAGGAAGCACTCGATAGAAAACTCAAACGAGTCAAAGCTGACTTTGATCTCAATATCGACGAACTAGTAAAATACTATGATACAACGTCTAGAGCCGACCTCTACTACGCTATCGCCAATGATACCATTAAAGTCAATCTAAAAGAATTTGCTGTCGAAGGGAAAAAGCTGATCATACCTAAAAAGTCACAAAACGACTCTCCCTCAATTGGTAAGAAAGCACCGAGTGATACTCATGGTAAGGAACAATCAAGTAAAGCAACCAATATCATTGTCAATGGAGATCCTATCGATATGTATGAACACGAGCTTGCCAGCTGTTGCAATCCCGTACAAGGAGATTCGATCTTTGGATTCTTGACGCTAGGCGCAGGTCTCAAGATCCACCGCATCAGTTGTAAGAATGCTACAAACCTACTTGCAAAATACGGTTATCGTGTACTCAGCGCTGAGTGGTCTAATATCTCCAACAAAGAATTCGTTGTAGACTTGAAGGTAACAGGAATAGACTCAGGGATAGGAGTAATCAATAATCTGATCAATGAGATCTCAAATAAGCTCAAAGTGAATATTAGATCCTTCAGTATCAATGGTAATGAAGGCTATTTTGAAGGTGATCTCAGTGTCATCGTGAAGAACAAAGACCAACTCCATGTCGTGATGTCTAGTGTATTAGCATTAGAGGGAATCGCCGATGTCCAAAGAATTGAAAAATAATAGTATCTTTCTACCAATATGAGCCAAAGTACAGAAGCCCTAGAAAATATTATCGAAGAGGTAAAGACTATCTTTTCCTCGCATCTTGAGTCTCACAAGCTCAGAAAGACACCAGAGCGGTATACTATCTTAGAGGAGATCTATCGTCGTACTGATCACTTTGATGCCGAAGCTCTCTATATCCATATGAAGGCCCAAAACTATCGGGTAAGTAGAGCAACTGTCTATAATACACTGGAACTGTTAGTCAGTTGTGATCTCGTCACGAAGCATCAGTTCGGCAAGAACACTGCTCGATATGAAAAAGCCTATGGTTATCGACAACATGATCATATCATCTGTGTCAATTGTGGTAAAGTCTTAGAATTTTGCGATCCAAGAATCCAACAAATCAAAAATATGATGGGAGAGCTTATGGAGTTCAATGTCACTCATCACTCACTCAATCTCTATGGTACTTGTAAGTCAGATTGCAAGCCTAAATCGGACGAATACTAGGTGACACTCACAGTCAGTTCCCTCAGAAGCTGACTCCCGGGATATCAATCAATTTCCTTTCACTTCTTTGAATGGTGACCTTGCTCGCCAGGTATTGTCAGGGATGAAATATGGAACAACTTTTTTCATCATGCGGTTGAGCAATTTGTTGTGTGCATGAGTATAGACAGCGAGATGATGCGGCTCAGCACCTATGGAGCTTTTGATCTCTAGTGCCGTCCTTGAGAGTTCTAGAGATTGTACATTATTGTCTATTGCTTTTTCCATCAGCCAATAGAGCATATTGAGATAGAGCTGATAGTCCTTATTGAGTGATTGTTCATAGCCAAGAAAGTGACCATGCATCTGATCTCCATCTCTGATTGTAGAGTAAAATGCTACAAACTCTCCGTCTAAGTAGACACCAAAGATCTCTACCGCATCTCCAAGTGATTGCTTGAGCATCACGAAATAGTCAGGGTGAAGGGTAAAGAGATTAAATGTAGAGTAAGCTGCTATCTTTAAATATAGGTTGTATATCGTTTGGCTATTCTGTTTGAGGTCGTCCAGTGACAGTGTCTTCACTACGAATGATTGCCCTAGTTTCTTAGCTCTCCTTACTCTTACTCTCGCCTTTGACTTCATCGCAGAGAGATAATCATCAAAGCTCTTCCACTGAGGATCAATCTCCACAATCATCGTCGGGTCAGCGCTATATGGTGTATACTCCGCATGCTGAAATTTAGATGACAATCTATCATCTGCCAGCTCAAAATCCTTGACCATGATTGTCTTGATTTTGATACCATATGACTTAGCCAGATCGATAATAGCCTTACTTGCACCGTGTACGAGAGGGGCATGGAGATTGTCATCCACCGAATCACAAAATCGATATCCATAATCACCAGTCAAAGAGACATTACCTACGACAAGGAGATTATCATTGATCATCTTCGCTCCCCACTTTTTCACGGAAGTGAATATCTTATCAATGAAATTGTTACTATGACTATGGATATTGAGGCTCTGCGACAAGCTAAATTTCTTAACCTGCCAATAGATAATGCCAACACTTTGGTCATCTCTTAGTACTACACCGTACTTGTACTTGATATCTTCAAGAGGAGCCTTCTCTAGTACCTCAAGATACTGGCTAGACAGTAGGATATCATCTTTGGCTAACTCATCCCAAAATGGTGCAAGAGACCTGATATCATCCTTAACAGCAATAGAGTAACCACCAAACAAAGGAATAGCTCCTTCGAGTGATTGTAGTTTAGGGGTTTTACAGTTAAATTGAAGTGTCTTGATAGTACAAATGTATGTTATCCTCTGGAAAAACGTAATGAATTAAAAAATGTTCTATTCTACATTTTCTAATATGCGTAATGCTTTGAGATCATTGGCCCATTCCATATTACTACAATTACTCAATTCACAATTGGTCTTAAACCATGCGGCAATGAGGTTTTTGTATTGTATCTCATTGAGACTCCATGAGTTATAAGATTCGTCATCTACATTGTCATTTTGAAGTTGATCAGATTTGCAGAGGACAAATGCGAGTTGAGTAGAGTCTTTTACGATAAGATATGCCCCGATTGGATCGATCTGATATGCTTCATGAGTCGCGAGTGGAGGACCGAGCAGCATCCCAAAGACATTGTCTGTGAACTTACCAACATTAAACAATGTAGGCACTTTACTCTTAAATATAGACTCAGGGAGTAACGTACCTGTTGGATAATCAATCTTGAGTGTCTGTTTGGTATCGGCAGAGTAGCCAGCAGTACTTTGTGTATCATGGTGAGACTGCTCTCCACAACCTACCGAGATAAGCAAGGCGATGCTGATGCAAAACAGGTAATGATTACCAATGGTATACTGCGCTATAATCTTCATATCATTCTATTGATGTACAATATCGACATACTTTAGCATTTTTACCACTATATGGATACCTTTATACTTTCGTCTATTAATATTTAGTTTCTTTGATATAGAATTCAGTAATTTTTATGAGCAAAACATACTTCGATCCCAATGACTTGAAAAAATTCAAGGATATCACTGACTTCCAGAAGGAATATGGTGAAAAGTTTTTTGATTACTATGGATCAGTCTTCCAAGAAGGAGCATTGACTGCAAGAGAGAAAGCACTCATCGCATTGGCAGTTGCACATACTGTCCAGTGTCCTTACTGTATCGATGCCTATACTAATGGATGCTTATCCAAAGGTGCTGACGAAGAGCAAATGATGGAAGCTGTACATGTAGCGGCAGCAATCAAGAGTGGAGCTACACTCGTCAATAGTGTCCAAATGATGAATCAAGTCAAGCAAAAAATGATGTAATTACATCTAGAGAGCAGATGACTTACGTAGAGTACTACAGATAAGTAGTGGACTCTACCACTTACGTTAAAATTAAATGATAGAATAAAATAGCACATGTCAGTAAAGCAAAGATCAAAGACACTCAGTAGATCCAATAATGAGTTAGCAGACACTCTTATCCAACTCAATATACTGAATGATAAGGAGAGACTCGATGAGAGCTTCGTCCCATTCAGAAAAAAAATTGCGGAAGATGGATTGGCTAACGGGATCGATCCTGTCTATCCTGATATCTTCCAACTCAACATTGGCAAACTTTGCAACCAGACCTGTGCCCATTGCCATGTAGATGCTGGCCCAGATAAGAAGGTAGAGAATATGGACAAGGCTACCCTCGAAAAGTGCCTATCAATCATCAAAAAATATCAGATCCCGATCGTAGATATTACTGGTGGGGCTCCAGAGATGAACCCTCACTTCAGATGGTTTGTGGAGGAGTGTACGGCTGCTGGAGCCAAAGTCATGGACAGATGCAATCTAACTATCATCGAAGCACATAAGAAATATAGTGATCTCCCTCAATTCTTTGCAGATAATAAGGTCGAAGTCGTATCGAGTCTTCCTTACTTCACGGCAAGTCGTACTGATGGACAAAGAGGTGATGGAGTCTTCGAAGCAAGTATCGCTGCATTGAAAAAACTCAACGAAGTAGGCTACGGAGTCGAAGGGAGCGGTCTGACACTCAATCTTGTATTCAACCCGTCGGGAGCCTTCCTCCCAGGTGATCAGATGGAACTCGAGACAGAGTTCAAAAATCAGCTCAAGAGACGATATGGCATTGTATTTAACAACCTTTTTGCAATCACCAATCTTCCTATCAGCAGATTCCTTGACTACCTCCTAGAGTCAGGTAACTATACTCAATATATGACAGATCTGATAGATGCGTACAACCCCACTACCCTTGATGGTTTGATGTGCCGAAATACGATCTCAGTAAGCTGGGACGGACATGTCTATGACTGCGATTTCAATCAAATGCTAGATCTGAAAGTTGCGAGTCCATCTAACCACTTAGATAACTTTGATATGGATCAATTTGTCAATAGGAAGGTGGTGCTCAATCAGCACTGTTACGGGTGTACTGCAGGAGCAGGCAGTAGTTGTGGAGGTGAGGTAGCATAGATTCTTATCCTGCTATTGGTCTAGCCAAAAAAAAATAACAACTCTAAATAATCTGAGTCCAAGGATTGTAGATTACATTTACATAACAATGTAATCCAACCCGTAGCACCCATGAATGTTATTGACCTCAAAGAAGCTTCACTGTCTCGACTTATCACCCATCACATCGGATCTATATCACGGGAGGGGCAACTTATCTTGAGTAGTGAAGAGACTCGTGTGAGTGATGATGATACCGAGAGATACCTCAAGTCATACTTCCTAGATACTCTCAAAACTGATGAAGTATTCGAATTTGCCCATAGCATTGACCTTAGTCACAATAGTGTCTATACCCTCGTGAGTAGCATATTTGCAGATGAGAGTAATTTCATCCCACTCTCAGCTAATCTCGCAACATTACTCCATGAGAGTAGTACTCATCCACAGATTAAAGATGGCAAACTCAGTATAGTTATCTTCAACCAAATCAGATATGGTGACGAGCTAGTCAGAGCAATAGGGTTGTTCAAGTCAGAGACATCTGTGCCTTTTCTACAACTCCATGAGACAGAATCATATCTGGCCTTCGGACACGAATACGGCTTTGAGCTCAAAGGTATAGACAAAGCTTGCTTGATCTTAGAGACTAATAATGAACATGGCTATGCTGTACTCATCCGTGATACAGCTGGTAAGCACAAAGAAGCACAATACTGGATCGATGACTACCTCCATGTCCAACCGAGTGCCAATGAATACAATCTAACTAAACAATTCATGGCACTCACAAAAGACTTCGTCGTAACTCAAGCGGCGGAAGAGTTCATGATGAGCCCGACTGATAAGATCGATGTACTCAATAAGACTATGGATTACTTCAAAATCAATGAACAGTTTGACAAGGAAGAATTTACTGATACCGTCTTCGGAGATACACCGATGAAAGAATCATTCTTGGAGTTTGATACGGCAATGAGAGTTGGGCAACCACCAGAGAGTAATGCCAAGTTTGACATTTCCGCAAGGGCAGTAAAGTCCCAAAATAGCGTATATAAAAGTGTACTCAAATTAGACAAAAACTTCCATGTCTATATCCATGGAGATAAGTCACTCATCCAAAGAGGTACAGAACCCGATGGAAGAAAATACTACAAAATATACTACGAAAACGAAGCTTAACCGTAAAGCTATCATTGCAAACAAAATTGAGCAAAAAAAAAGCCCTCTTTTGCAAGAGGACTCCAAACAATTATGAAAAAGCTCACGCTTCTTACATCTTTATAATCTTTCCGACATGAGTCGACATACATGTTATAACAATAAAATAAAAGTACTCCAATTTTGAGAAAGAACTTGCCTAATACCCAAAATGTAGAATATAAATATCTTAAATGCCAATATTGGCAATTTCGCTATCGTGGTGCAAATTTAGATTTTATCTGTGTTTAAACAAATAAATGCCAAGCAAAAAATAATAAAAGTTTTTAGCTATTGAAAAACAAGAATGTTAATCCGTAAATTAAACATATCTTCTACACTTGATGTTAAATCTACTATGAGTACAACAGACGCTAAAATCACGGTTAATCCGATAGATAAAGATAAAATCGCCACGAATCCTCACCTATTACCCTATGCACATACGCTAGGTAGCGCTATCATCAAGCCCATAGACGAAGGGAAGATCAAAGGTCGATCTCTAAAGTCGATGTATAAGCAGACAGAAAACTCCTTGACACAAATCAAAGAACAGGTAGATCTCTTAGTCAAACAAGCTCAGAAAATCCATGATAGGATTGCAATCTCAGAGAGCATCTACCAAGCTGAGTGTCGGATAACACCGCTTGTAGGGCACATCTATCACCTCTACGAAAAATCTGATGGGACCAAAGTACTCTCTATGATCGGACCCGATGATTGGGGTAGCTCATCACCATATACACATGTCGCAGAAGTGGAGCTCCTTGCCGATCATACCTGGGATGTCCTCTCCTAAGCTTTCTTTGATAGAGTTATAATCAAGCAATTCACTATCTTAGCCGTATCAGACCAATACTCCTTGGACGGATACGAATGTCAACTCTCAAGATAACATCAAATATCATCGTATGAAAAAAAGTCATCAGATACTCTGTGTTGGTATCCTCTCAGTGATATCAATACTGATAACTCCAGCATGCAATCCCAAAACAACTCAACCATTAGCCTCTAACCCAACCACAACAATGCAACAGAAGACCTTAGAATCAGTAATCTCTCAGTACAAAGCCCCAGTAGCGTCTCGAGAGGAGCATGCCATCACTACGCATGGTGATACCAGGATAGATCAATACTTCTGGATGAGACTCTCTGATGAACAAAAAAATGCTAAAACTCCAGATCTGCAAACTCAAAAGGTGCTCGACTATATCGATCAAGAAAATACATACAAATCTCAAGCACTAGCACATACAGAGTCACTCCAAGATAATCTCTTCGACGAGATAGTGGGACGGATCAAGCAAACAGATGAAAGTGTTCCATATAAGTATCAAGGCTACTACTATCTCACTAGATATGAAGAGGGTAAAGAATATCCAATCTATAGCCGTAAAAAAGGATCACTAGATGCCACAGAAGAAATTATGCTCAACGTCAATGAACTAGCGAAAGATAAGGACTACTTCGCCGTATCTGGCATGAATATCAATAGTGATAATACAATCTTGGCATACGGAGAAGATGTAATCAGTAGACGAATCTACACGATCAAGTTCAAAAATCTAGAAACTGGAGAATACTATGATGACATAATTGAGAATACGACAGGAAGTGTCGTCTGGGCAGAAGGAAGCAACGTAGTCTTCTATACTCGAAAAGATGATGCCCTCAGATCATACAAAATATTCAAACATACTCTTGGTACCGATGCAAGCCAAGATATAGAGGTCTGGCATGAAGTAGATGACACCTATCGGACATTTGTCTACAAGACCAAAAGCAAAAAGTATATCCTCATAGGCTCTGGATCTACCCTATCTGATGAGTATCGATATATCCCCGCTGACAACCCCAATGCAGATTGGACAATCTTCCAGCCTAGAGAGAAGAATCTCGAATATAGTGTCAGTCACTATGCAGACAAATGGTATATCAGAACAAACAAGGATGGTGCTGAGAATTTTAAACTGATGACATGTGCTCTAGACAAAACAACTCAAGACAACTGGAAAGAATACATCCCTCACCGGGAAAAAGTACTCCTACAGTATACAAGTATCTTTAACAATTACCTCGTCTTGAGTGAGAGGATAGATGGGATCTCCAAGATACGGATCATGCCGTGGAATGGAGAGAACGACCACTATATCCAATTTGACCAAGATGCCTATGTAGCCTATCCCTCTACCAATCCAGAGTTTGATACAGACGTATTGCGAGTGAGCTATAGCTCTCTCACGACACCTCGGACCATCTTTGACTATCACATGGAGACTAAGTCATTCACCCAGCTCAAACAGCAAGAAGTAGTTGGCTCATTTAGCCAGACTGACTACCAGTCGGAGAGAATAATGGTAACAGCTAGGGATGGTGTCCAAGTACCTGTCAGTCTTGTCTACCATAGAGATACACCGCGAGATGGGAGTGCTCCTCTCCTCCTCTATGGATATGGGAGTTATGGAAGTAGTATGGACCCCTACTTTAGTTCAGTAAGATTGAGCCTTCTCGACAGAGGATTTGTCTATGCCATAGCTCATATCAGAGGTGGCCAAGAACTTGGGCGGCAATGGTACGAAAACGGAAAGTTTCTCAAAAAGAAAAACACCTTTTTTGACTTCATAGATTGTGGTAAATACTTAGTAGCCGAAGGCTATGGTAGCGAAGACAAACTCTTTGCTATGGGAGGAAGTGCTGGTGGGTTGCTCATGGGAGCAGTCATGAACTACCAACCAGAGATGTGGAGAGGTGTCGTCGCTGCTGTACCATTTGTCGATGTCGTGTCGACGATGCTCGATGAGAGTATTCCTCTTACGACTGGCGAATTTGACGAATGGGGGAATCCGAAAGACAAAGCATACTATGATTATATCAAAAGTTACTCACCGTATGACAATGTCGAAGCTAAGGACTATCCATCAACTCTCATCACCACAGGATATCATGACTCTCAAGTCCAGTACTGGGAACCACTCAAGTGGATAGCCAAGCTCAGAGAGTATAAGACGGACAATAATCCACTTCTCCTACACTGTGAGATGGAAGCCGGTCATGGTGGCAAGTCTGGAAGATTTAGGCGGTATAGAGAGACAGCGCTAGAGTACGCATTCATCCTAGACTTAGCTGGTATCCATGAATAGTCCAGACTCTTCTCAAAAGTATCGAGACCTCTTCTTTGATATTGATAATACGATTGTAGATTTTGAGCAAGGAAGTCAACAAGCATTTCGTCTCGTCTTCGAAGAGCTCGGACTGGACTTTACTGATGCCATCTATGAGCAATACAAGATCGTCAACAGGAGATACTGGATGGCATTCGAAGATGGACGTATAGATAATGCCACACTGAGAAGTGGAAGGTTTGAAGCATTCTTTAAGGAGTACGGGTATGGAGACTACAATGGTCAACAGATCAATGATGCATATCTCAATAATCTCATTACTACAACTGAGGCAATCCCTGGTATCAAAGACTTACTCGTCTCACTCAAGGTGAACCATCGGATCCATGCGATTACCAATGGATTCAAAGAGGTGCAGCGACCGCGACTCAAAAGGATGGACCTTATCCACCTCTTTGACTCCATCACAGTATCTGACGAGATAGGAATAGCCAAGCCTGATAGCGCCTACTTTGATCACGCATTTAATCTCAATACGCCACTGCCGATCAAGTCAAAGACTCTGGTGATTGGCGATAGCCTTACATCAGATATCCAAGGCGGCAACCGATATGGTGTCGATACCTGCTGGATCTCTAACTCTAACTACAACGATGGTGGACATACACCGACTTATACCATCAAATCTATCTTAGATCTCAAAGAAATTCTCTAAACAAAAATTGTCTAACCGATAAGTAATCAGATATGCCATCTACCAAACTTCAGTTCTTAAATAATAAGGGGCTTAATCTCTCCGCCAAATTAGAGATTCCAGCTAATGGTGAGATCCATGCCTATGCTATACTAGCACATGTCTTTACTGGCAACAAAAACCTGTCAGCCACTCGGTATATCGCAAGATGCTTAGTGCAAAATGGAATTGCAGTTTTGAGATTTGATTTCACTGGATTGGGAGAGAGTGAAGGACTATTTGAAGATACTAACTTCTCTTCCAATGTCGATGACATCTTATCAGCAGCACAGTATCTAGAGGATAACTACGAAGCTCCAGAGCTCCTAGTCGGTCACTCACTCGGTGGCGCTGCCGTCATCTACGCAGGATCTCAACTCGAGTCCATCAAAGCCATCGCTACCATAGGGGCACCATCAGAGCCAGAGCATGTGACTCACCTGCTCTCTCAGAAGATAGAGACCATCAAGTCAGATGGCAAAGCGATGGTAGATATTGGTGGACGACAATTTACGATCAAGAAGCAGTTTCTCGATGACCTGAGAAGCAAAAATATGGAAGGCATACTCAAGGAACTCAAAAAACCTATCTTAGTCATGCACTCTCCTCAAGATAGTGTCGTAGGTATCGAAAATGCAGCAAAGATCTACCACGCAGCATTTCATCCAAAGAGTTTCATTTCACTGGATGGAGCAGATCATATGTTGAGTGATAAGAAAGATGCTCACTATGTCGGTGACTTAGTGGCTTCATGGCTAAGTAGATATATCTCGAGCATAGAGCAAATCCCAATCCAGACTGATCGTCAGGTAGCAGCACGTCTGGGTGATGTCGGATATACTACTGAGATCAAAGCAGGTAAGCACTCACTCCTCGCTGACGAATCCGAATCAATTAACTCCGAAGATTTTGGACCATCCCCGTATCAATTACTCTCGTCATCACTAGCTGCATGTAAGGTCATGACTCTCCAGATGTATGCTAGACGCAAACAATGGGAACTCACAGAAGCTATCGTCCATGTTGACTTCAGACGTAACTATACAGTAGACTGTGAAGATTGCGAAAGCGGCACCAAGAAGATAGACTTGCTAGACTGTACTGTAGAGCTCATCGGTGACCTCGATGAGACTCAGAGACTCCGATTGCTAGAGATAGCGGATCGCTGTCCTGTACATAAGACTCTCTCTCCCACTATTACTATCCAGTCAGTACTCAAGGCAACAGAGTAATCTCCGCATACAAGTGCTGCTCAAGAGAGTATCATGCCACACACTTATCGGCACAACTCGTAGATGCAAATGCATCAGGCTTTGCCTTGAACTCAAATCCCATGCCTAGGATATACCCCATTGCTTCTTTGAGTGCTACGTTGGATCCGAAGTTGGGATCAGTATTGATATCTGCATGCACCTCTAATGCTACATTGTGGGAGTCTATCAAGTCACAGAGTCGATATGCGATATCAATCGACTTAGCGACCTCTGTAATCATCCGCTGCTTGAGAGATAGCTGCTGGGTACTCCTCTCTCTATGGATATACATATATCCGCCTCGCTTCTCACGGATGAACACGATTACCGTTGCGAAGTAAGTGATAGCACTTTTGACTTGGCTATCCGTGCCTATGCAGATCTTCAACTTGTGACCAAGGCTTTTCTCATGGAGGATTGCTTGCTCTACTGCATTGACTATTGGGAGTTCTATCGTATTGCCATTCAGAGATTTCCAGATCATACTTTTCAATTTTACTAAAGTTACTAAAATTTTGATTCATCGTATGATCTACATTCCTCACATCTCACTCGTCGCCTCACATGAGGATCTATCTCAGGGGAGATGATACACCAGTGCACAGACCGGTGCAATCGAGTCTAGTTGGCATCTATCACTCTCCCTACACCATCATCATCGATATTGAGACTTGGGTTACCTTTATAGTAGATACTCCCGACACCATTGAGTTCGCCTCTCAGACTATCTACTGCATTTACCTCCGAGTTACCGACACCATCAGTCGTGATATCTACTCGATCTGCTACGAAGTCAAATCCCTCTAGGCTCCCCACTCCATCATGCTCGTACACTAAGCGATCAGCACTCCCTATCAAGATCACATCTCCTACACCATCTTGAGTGACTTCTAAGCGATCAAGGTCATAGAAGTCTAGCACCTCGAGAGTACCGACTCCATCTTTGTCAATGGATTGGATGGTCGGTGTCCCAGCATAGATCGTCACATCTACATTATTATAGTTGGTATTGTCTTGGAAGCCAATTGTCAGTCTATCCCCTGAGTAATCTGTCATGATATCTTCTATGATATTATCATTTGCAATGACTTCAAGGTATGGAGTTTCACTGTATTCGATAATGACTTCGGCTACACCATCTATTGCTACTGTCGTAAATGGTTGTGCAGCTCGATCTACTGAGACTAAGGTATCAGATCCGTAGATAATCTGAGCTCCATCCCGACAGCCAATTGAGGTAAGAGTGAGTATCGCTATTGCTAAAAAGAAGAATTGTTCCTTTTTCATAAGTAGATGTTTTTATTGAATTGAATTACTGTTATTAGCCTAAAGACTTCTCTAATCTCATTGGGTTGCATGACGACTACAGTTATATCTAGATTATACCGTAGATCTCACCACCTTAGAGCAGCTATTCTTTCCCATTTGGATCGCATTTGCATGCAAATGCCTTACTAAAACTCAGAATTAATATCTTTGCACGATGAATAAGACCCTACTCTCAATCAGCCTATTGCCCTTCTTGTTTTTTCTCAAGGAGTGCAGCCCATCCGAGTCTACCTTGCCACTGCAAGATGCCCACCATGAGTACACTAATGCTCTCGTCAATGAATCCAGCCCATACCTCCTCCAGCATGCTCACAACCCTGTAGATTGGTATCCATGGGGACCAGAAGCACTCAAGAAGGCAGAAGATGAAAACAAACTCATCATTATTAGTATTGGGTATGCCGCTTGTCACTGGTGTCATGTCATGGAGCATGAGTCGTTTGAAAATAAGGCAGTCGCTGACTACATGAACGAACACTTCGTCTGTATCAAAGTCGATCGAGAAGAACGTCCTGATATCGATGATGTGTACATGACAGCTTGCAACCTCATCACTGGTCGAGGAGGATGGCCACTCAATGCGATCACTCTACCTGACGGCAAACCATTCTTCGCCGGAACATACTTCCCGACGGATGATTGGACTAAGATATTAGAACAGATCGTAGATCTCAAAGCAACTGACTATGGTAAGATCGTCGATAGTGCCAACAAAATCTCACAAGGAATCCAAGAGACAGACTTGATCGAGGTCAATACAGATGAAGTCGACTGGTCAGAGGCTTCCTTGACTAAGATCAACAATAAGTTCCTCACGAGGATCGACTTCCGTGAAGGCGGTAGACTAGGCGAACCAAAATTTCCCATGCCTAACAACTACGAATACTTACTCAAGTACGCTAACCAATATAATGATGCGAAGGCTCTCCAAGCTGTAGAACTCACACTAGATAAGATGGCAAGAGGAGGCATCTATGATCAACTTGGTGGTGGATTTGCAAGATATAGTGTCGATGGTATCTGGCTTGTCCCACACTTTGAGAAGATGCTCTATGACAATGGCCAGCTCATCAGTCTCTACAGTCAAGCGTACAAAGTGATGAAAAAGCCTCTTTACTTGGAAGTGATAGATGAGAGCATCCAATTTGTCAAGCGAGAGTTAATGTCAGAAGACTTTGGCTTCTACTCTAGTCTCGACGCTGACAGCGAAGGAGAGGAAGGAAAGTTTTACGTATTCAGCGAAAGCGAAGTAGACAGCTTGATCACAGATGCACTTGACCTCAAGTACTTCAAGAAGGTCTATGATGTCTCTAAAGGCGGAAACTGGGAACATACCAACATCCTCAATAAGAAGAAGTCAGTCAGTGATATGGCTAATGCACTCAGTATAGATGAGAAGGCACTCACGACCAGCCTCAGTCGGTCTCGGAAGGCTCTCTTTGACTATAGAGCTACTCGGATCAGACCAGGCTTAGATGACAAGATCCTCGCCTCATGGAATGGGCTCATGCTCAAGGGGCTCGTCGATGCCTATGATGCCACTGGCAATGACGATTACTTAGCACTTGCGTTGAAAAATGCAAAATTCATCAAGCAAAATTTTATTAAGTCCGACTATAGAATGGATCGAAACTTCAAGAATGGCAAATCAACGATCAACGCATTCCTAGATGATTATGCACTGGTGGCTTATGCATATCACTCACTCTACGAAGCGACACTTGACCCAGCATGGTTAGAGATATCAAAAAACCTCGTAGACTACACTCTCAAGCACTTCAATAATAGTGAGACTAAGATGTTTAACTATACCTCTGACTTAGATCCTCCACTCATCGCCCGTAAGACTGAGAACAATGACAATGTCATCCCAGGATCTAATAGTATGATGGCTCGTAACCTCTACAGGATCGGATCACTCTACTACAATCAAGACTGGTTACAAAAGGGGACGCAGATGCTCAAAAATATGTATACCGAAATATCCGAAAGTAATGCTCCTGACTTCTACAGTAACTGGCTCCAACTCTACTTCGACAAGGTCAATCCTCCATATGAGGTAGCAATCATTGGAGAGAATGCAGCTACTCTCAGAAGTCAACTCTCTAAGAGCTACCTAGGCAATACTCTCCTACTCGGAGGTAAAATCGAAGGAGATCTGCCACTCCTGAAAAACAAACTCCAAGAAGGTGAGACGACCATCTATGTCTGTCAAAACAAGGTCTGTAAACTACCAGTATATAGTGCAGTAGAAGCACTACAACTGATGCAAGATTAGGCAATATTGATCCTAATAGTACTGCTCATCGATAGAGAACAGCAATGGGATAACCACACACAGGTTGGCTAATAATAATAAAAGTGACCCCGCGACAAGTCGCGAGGTCACTCACAATACGATTCTATAGTATTCTAGGATCAAACCTTAATAGAAGTTTTTTAAAAACTCCCGACTACTCTTGTCTTTTGCACGAGACTTGGTGCAGCGTCATCGGACGATCCTCCTCCGAACTCAGCGACATTGTCGTAGACTTCAAAGTCAATCTCAGCATATGTTCCGAAGTTACCATTGTGATTAGCGAAGAGAACATTGTTCACATCTCTGAGCTTGATATAACCATTGCCGTATTGGCAGCAGATACCATCACCATATGAATCATCTACATAGAGGGTATAATCTCCATCAGGGATACTCAATGTCTTAGAGATCAACTTATTAGCCTTGGAGACTGGGTAAGGACCGCCAAAGTCCACTACATCTCCAGAGTCATCGACTAACTCCCATGTCGTCTCTTCTGGATAATCATCAAGCTTAAGTCTGAGCTTAATAGTATTCGTAGATGATCCTCCACTGCCACCCCCTGGGTTAGCTTGAGTAGTGAATGTCTTCAATGGGCTATATGGAGTCCAACCAGATGCACATCTTGTACGTACTCTATACTGGTACTTACTTCCTGATTGCAATCCTGTCAAGGCTACTGATGGAGTAGCAACAGTCTTGAGAGACCAAGTCGTCGTACCGACCTTACGATATCTTACTCTATACTTGATTGCTCCAGATTCGGCACCCCATGATACAGTAGTTGTGGATGTCCCTGTTACGGTTGCATTTATCTGAGTGGGGATACCACATGTGACCGGAGTACCACCTCCTGATCCACCTCCTGATCCACCTCCGCCAGAGATTACTGTGCTTGCATTACTACTCACATTAGTAAGATTGGCATTGACCCAGTTTTCCATTCTATTACTTTGTCCATTAGTGAACATGTACATACATGCATCATTGACATAGTCCATGTAGTTCATGGAGAGATCATTGGTCCCACAACTACTCTGCGGTATAGATGGGCAACCATAGTTCTCGTTATTCTGATTAGGTGTATCTGATACAAGGTCACTATTGTTACATCCAGCATCTGCCCAGATGTGATCAAGATTGAGGTAGTGACCTAGTTCGTGAGTCAGTGTTCTCCCGAGATTATATGGACTATTGGGAGAGACAGATCCACATCCATTGCCAGACCCAAAAGCGTTAGCATCGATGACGACTCCGTCTCCATTGCCAGCTCCACCGAGTGGTGAGTATCCAAGGAGTCCAGTATTAGGTTGGACAAAGAAGTTAATGTATCCACTCCAGTCGCTATCTTGATCTCCAGTGGTTTGATTGATGGTTACAGCAAGGTCACCATTGCTCAGACCATAGCCTGATGGATGATTGGTGTTAGCCAATACAAATTCTATGCACGTCTCACCATTACTTACACCTGGGAAGTAAGAAGCATTAGAGTTCCATGTACTGATATCTGTATTAGTACCTTGGAAGTCTTGGTTGAGGATATCGATTTGGCTCTGTGCCAATGCGATGAGACAAGTAGCATTGGGGCTAGTGACTCCTTGGTAGTGGACTGCTACTGGCAATACCACAGGATCGCTACAGAGAGCTCTTGACTCCACATCTACTGCCTCTTCCTTGAGGTTGAGCATGAGCTCTTGTCGCAGCACTCTGTAGTCTTCATTTTGCATCAACACGTCCATGTGTGCAGCATGTCCACATGTTCTGAGGTCTTGCTCTTGCTCTACTGATGCCTTAGTATCTTCGACTGGCAAGTCTAGATCTTGGTTACAGCTAAAGATGAGCATGATACTCATGATTCCGATTACTAAATTCAAAAAGTTTTTCATAACATTAAGATTTTAAATTGTGAGTGAAATGGTTAGCTCATTTGGGTATAAAAGCATACTTCAAATCTCTTCAAATTTTGCACATGATTGAGGCGACTTCATACATTCTCTGCGGTTTATTATACGAAGTGATTGATTTATTATACTTTGTATAGTTGAGACCATAGAGCACTCCTCTACATTTGTATTCAAAGTAAATAATATGACAGGTATACGAGAACGACTCCTTTTTGACCGACGCTACTCTTGGATGCTACATGTTGCATTTTGGCTCTTTGTCTATCTAGATTTGATTCTTGACATTGACTATATGCAAGCCTATTGGGATGAATTCCTGATAAGTACAGCAATAGATATTACCGTCATCTACTTCAACCTCTACTATTTGATACCCAAGTTTCTATTGAGGAAAAAATATCTCCTCTATCTCTTATTGACATTTGGCTGTGTAATCATCTTAGTAGGTGTGGCCGAGCTCTTTGATTGTCCATTTTGTGACGAAGTCAGCTCGAGAAATAAGATTATCTACTTTGTAGAGGCATTTGTGTTCAATGCATTCATCGTTGGATTTGCGATCGGTCTCAAGCTCTTCAAGACTCTCGTCAACAATCGTATGAAACTTGAAGAACTCAACACTCTAAAGACTCAATCAGAACTCAACAATCTAAAAAAACAAATCAACCCACACTTTCTCTTTAACACTATGAACTCTATGTACGTCATGGCACAGAAGGGAGACGAGAGACTACCAGATACTATCCTAGATCTCTCTGATTTGATGAGATTCCAACTCCATCAAGGAAGCAAATCGACCATAGGCATTGGAGAAGAATTTAAGTTTATCAAGAATTATATCAAATTTGAACAGCTCAGACGATCTGACCTTACGGTAAATATCAATGAATCCATACAAGATCCATCCACACCCATCCCGCCACTTATCTTACTGTGCTTCGTCGAAAATGCCATGAAACATAGCAAGTCAATGGATAATAGCCCAAATACTGTAGAGATTACTATCAAGACTACAGACACAATCCAATTTGATATCACGAATAAGATTGGGGACTTCCAGACTCATCTAGATGATCCAGATAAAGGTATCGGTCAGGCCAATGTCAAGAAAAGATTAGACCTCATTTACGGAAGTGATTATACATTGGCGATAGATGAAGATAATGGTCTCTACAGCGTCTCACTCACACTACCATCATACCTTAGCTTATGAAAGATCTGAAATATCTCATCATAGATGATGAACCACTAGGCCGAGAAGGAATAAGGATCATGGCTGACAAGTTTGATCATTTGGTATTTGGTGGAGAATGTCATAATGCCTTACAAGCTATTACGCATCTCAATGATGACACTGAGATCGATCTTCTCTTCTTAGATATAGAGATGCCTGGCCTCACGGGGTTAGAATTTTTAAAAAGCACAAAATTTAACCAACACATAATCTTGACGACAGCATATCCACAATATGCCCTAGAGAGTTATGAGTATGGTGTAGTAGACTACTTGGTCAAGCCTATCAGACTAGAGCGGTTCACTCAAGCAATTACTAAGGTCTCAGCAATCAATCAAGTACCGACTCAAGGTCAAATCCAAAGTCATAATGAGTCAGCAAAGGACTATATCTATGTCAAATCAGAAAGAACTATTGTGAAAATCGCCTATGATGAGATCAAATATATCAGTGGTCTGAAAGATTATGTCGCAATCCACACACTTAATGGCAAGACGCTAACTGCTCTCAATATCAAGACCATTTACAGTCAACTGCCAAAACAGCTCTTCTGCAGAATCAATAAGTCATATATCATCAATGTCAACAAAATAGATCGGATCACCAAGTCTGATGTCAATATCGGGGATATCGAGATTGCCATTGGAGACACATACAAGGAGGAGTTCTTCTCTACTCACATCGATATGAATCTCTTGAAACGGAAGAGTGGGTAACGATACTGGCAAGACATTAAGTCACCAGCAATCAATCACTTAAATGTTGCACCAAATCCTGCGTCAGATCAAGTCACATTACACCTTCCGAGTGGTGAAGGTGGAAAAGTGACAATTGTAACTCCCCGTTGTCTTAAGTCTGCGACTTAACGATTAGTATAACGAGTTCATTTAGTACACTGGAGTTTAGTCAAGAGGTTTCCAACCTCACAAACCGCAAGTACGCGTTACCCCAATTTCTCAGGTCTCCAGACTTGAGAGAAATATCACGATGGTAGAGGTACGATCCTATACACTTACCTGTCACTTGATAGCACAATTAGGTTGTCTATGGGGTGTATCTCTATGATTTTTGCTTAAAGTTGAGACCACAAAACAACGAAGACTTACAATGAACTTTAAAAATACATTCAAGAACATCGAAATTGCTAATCACAATGGTCAAGATACACACCTCAA
>CALLAW010000055.1 GCA_938001865.1 uncultured Saprospiraceae bacterium
TGTTTTGTAATCGATGACTTCGACGTGATCCTTGTAGATGTCCATCCGATCGATATTACCTTGCATCGGTACATCGTTGATGACTACGTTTTTGATTGGTACTTCAAACTTCATATCATTTGGCCGCGACCATTCTGCCTTGTAAGTATTGTAGTATCTCTCCAGATTTTCTTTTCCATGTCTCAAGTAATTTTCTAGGTCTTTGGGTTGAAAGTGTGAGCTGAACTTATTGAGACCATCTGTATAGTGCTTGTGTAATCTCTCTAAAGGAAGTTGATTGGTTCCTTCCGGTAGCTGTTGTTTGAGATGCTTCTCTAGAGCATAGTGGATGGCATTTCCATATCCCATATTATCTGTCCTTGCACTTGGGATGTGCAGGATGACTTCAAAGTAGAAGGTGATTGGACAACGGAGATACTTATTGACATGAGTGATATTCATGACATAGTTTTCTAAGCGTTGATTGAGCTTTGACTCATCTATCCAATGCAGTTTTTTGACAGTTGGGAGTTGCATTCGCTTGCCTTGATAGTCAGCTAATAGATTAGGGTCAGGATGAATGTCGGTCATTGTAAGGTCAGTAGCATCTATGAGCTCACCTGTGAATTGTACAGGAGTAGTCGGCTTACTCGATGTCTCTGTATTTTGCATGCCATAAGTGATCAATAGCTCCTTCTTAGCCCTTGTCATTGCAACATAGTAGAGTCTTCTAGATTCCTCTATGTCGATTTGCTTTTGTTGGTCTTTGTATTCGTCAAGCTCTGCCTTTGTCATTGGTATATCTTCGAGAGGAGGTAACTTGATAGTGCCAGGGAAGTTGATTTTCTTCCAAGTACTTGTACTAGATCCAAGCATGATGGTCGTATCAAACTCCATCCCTTTAGCCCCATGACAGGTAGCGAATTGTACTCCATTGGCATCAGAGATGATATCTAAGTAGGAGAGTGGAATCTCATTTTCTTCCATCAATCTGATCTGAGTGATGAGGTCTAAGAGTTGGTAGTGATCAGTCTTCGCTGCTTCATCTTTGATGAAGTCAAAGAGAGTGTTGAGGAGTTCGAGTTTCCAGTAATTGTCACTCGCAGTAAGTGCATCTGTGAGGAATCCTCCTTCTTCCAATATCTTTTGGAAGAGAATCTGTACTGTCGACTCGGAGACGAGTTTTGTCCAACCTTGTAGTATGTCGATTGCGATGTGGATGTTTGTGTCTTTGCCTATTGCCTTGTTCAGGTGTTCTACATCAAAGATGACATCAGTCCAGGTGATGAGTTTTTTATCATCGTTCCCTTCTCTTCTGGCTTTGAAGGCTTCTGCATTAATCTCTTTGAGATAACGTCCAATCTTATAGACATCATTGAAGCTGATGTCAAAGGCAGGGAGATTGAAGTAGTCGGGTATCAAGTGATCTACTCTGTAGTCTCCCTTTTGGAGGTTAGAGATGAGCTCTAGTACATTGATGATGTTGACGATGTATGGTACCTTGAGTACATCGACTTTACGCTTGACGTTGACAGGAATATTCTCTTTGGTCAAGACTTTGATGAGCTCCTTTGCCACCTTGTGCTTCTTGAATAGTACTGCAATCTCAGACAAGTCTCTTCCTTCTTCCTTTGCCTTACGGATATAGTCATAGATGTAGGCTTCCTCTGCAATGACATTTTCGAATTGGAGTAGCTGTGGAGCAATGTCGACAGCCTTGTTCTCTCCTTCTGCGATGAAGTTCTTGTCAAAGTCGAGTCTCTTGGAGAGTCGTCCTTCATTGTAGTCTATGACTTTTTTGGATGCTTCTACGATGTGAGTACTTGATCTATAATTATTGAGTAATACGATAATCTTTGGATCAAATCCCTTCTGGTAGTCAGCGAGATTTTCGAGATTAGCTCCTTGGAATCTGTAGATACTTTGATCATCATCTCCTACAACGAAGAGGTTGGGTAGGTCTACATCTTGGACGAGGAGTGAGAGGATATTCATCTGCGATCCATTACTATCTTGGAACTCATCAGCTAGGATGTAGTGATACTGCTCTTGATAGTCTAGTCTGATGTCATCATTGGTTTTGAGAGCATCTATCGTCCACTCTATCATATCGTTAAAGTCATAGCGATTGGCGACTTTCATTTTGGCATTATACTTATCGTAAGTTTCGATAGCGGCGAGTGATCGTTCGTAACTTTTTTTGACCTTGGCAAATGTTTTTTCGTTCAGGTCACCCGCTTTGATCCCTTTATTTTTGTTTGCTCTCTTGTATTTGTATTCCGGATCTTCTGTTTTGTGGAACTCTAGTCTTTCTTTGATTCTATCTTTGAGATACTCAGTAGACCAATGCTCTTGCTTCATTGTATTATAGAGTGACTTCAGGTTGCCTACTGCATTATACTTGGAGTAGTCACTTACTGTGAAGAGAGGGTTGTCATAGTCGAGTTCGTCGATGATCTCTTTGAGGAGTTGTACTGATTCTAAGTCAGAGATTGCATCGAGTTTGTAATTGTCAAAGTGATCTGGATTCTCAGAGATGACCTTACGGGCAAATGAGTGATAGGTATGAATATGTACCTTATAAGCATCTGCTCCCATGAACTTCATCAGACGCTTCTTCATCTCTAGGGCACCTTGCTCGGTAAATGTCAAGCAGAGGATATTGTAAGCCTGTGTATCTGTTTGCTTCAAGATGTTACAGATACGTAGGGCAAGGATCTGTGTCTTACCTGTACCTGGACCTGCGACGACCATCACTGGTCCTTCGGTAGTGTCTACTGCCTGTCGCTGTTCGGTATTGAGTCTGTTATATTCTGTGTCAAAAGTTGCTTGATACTTCATAAGGATAGATTCGCTTTGGTGCAAACCTTAAAGCTAAGGAAAATCATAATTGGAATTGTAACCACTTGCGTTAAAAAAAACTTTAGGCTCGAATGGTATCTTTACAGCAACAAATCAATATTCCTATGTATATCTACAGAAATATCTCCCCTAAGATTATTTTTAAATTCGCTTGGAAGCGAGTCTTATTTTTCTTGCTCTATGGGAGTTTTGTAGTTTATATTTACCATTACTTCCAGCACCAAGGTTACAATCTTGGTATCCCATATTTACCTTTGAGTACGATAGGTATTGCAGTTGCATTCTACCTAGGATTTAAGAATAATCAGTCTTATGATCGATTCTGGGAGGCCCGTAAGATCTGGGGAGGGATCATCAATTATAGTCGGACGTGGGGCAATCAAGTGATCAGCTTTGTGACAGATCACCACAGAGATGACACATTGAGCAAAGAGGAATTGCATCGCTACCATCATGTACTGATTTATAGGCATATCGCATACATCAATGCACTGCGCCTCCAACTCAGGATGCCTACATCATTTAGCTTGACTGCGACTAAGCGTGGACGTAAGGTGCCATTCTACAAGGGTGTACCAGGTGGTGATGATTGGCTAGCTGACGTGGCTCCATTCTTGTCCTGCAATGATGAAGTCTCTGTGATCAAGGACAAGGTCAACACTGCGACTCAGATCATTCGTAATCAAGGAGAAGCATTGAATGACCTCTATCAGAAGGGGTTGATCGAGGACTTTCGTCATATGGAGATGATGCGAGTCTTGGAAGAGTTCTACAACCTCCAGGGAAAGTGTGAACGCATCAAGAAAACTCCGCTGCCAAGGCAATACTCATTTTTTAGTGCAGTGTTTGTTTGGATCTTTGTGCTGATGCTTCCATTCGGTCTCGTAGGTGCCTTTGGTGAGATGGGACATAACTATATCTGGGTCACAGTACCGATCTATACAATCATTGCGTGGATTTTCTTTACCATGGAGATAGTCGGTGATAGCAGCGAAGACCCCTTCGAAAACACGATCAACGATGTACCCATGACAGCACTGTGTCGGACTATAGAGATTGACCTCAAGGATATGCTCGGAGAGGATAATCTCCCTGAGGGAATTAAGGCAGTGGATGGAGTGTTGATGTAAGTCAGTGATTTTGGTTATTTTTATATATGCAAAACATTTTTAATCAGGATTTTAGAGAATTTATTGAAGCGTTAAATACTTATAATGTAGAGTATATACTTGTAGGTGGCTATGCTGTAATACTCCATGGCTATCTCAGGACAACAGGTGATTTAGATATTTGGTTAAACAGAACAGAAGCTAATTATTTGAAGTTTATCAAAGCCGGGAATTCCTTTGGTCTACCTACATCTCAACTTTCAGTAGATAAATTTCTTAGTAATTTTGATATTGACGTTTTCTCATTTGGAAGACCACCAATGGCTATAGATATTATGTTAGAAGTTAAAGGGTTAAACTTTAAGGAGAGTTTTGAAAAGGCTCAGATACAAGAAGTTGAAGGCTTATCAGTCAATCTCATTTGGTTGCCACATTTAATTACTTCGAAAAGGGCTTCTGCACGGGGGAAAGATCTTGTAGATGTTGAATACTTAGATCAAGAGGAATAAATAAAGATTAATGTACGTTAAAACGTCTATGAGGGAAGCAAGGTTTGACAAAACTGCTTATGCGGAAAAGACTTACGAAGAAGCAGATAATACTGTTGCTTACTGGATGTCTAGAACTCCTACCGAACGTGTGGTTGCTGCATATCACCTTTCTCTCCGAGCTTACGGAATAGACCCCAATGGACCTCATCCCAAGATTGATCTTACAATCTTTAGTACTCGAAAGCATGCTGTGAAGTAGCTCTGTAATCTAGTATCGAATGCAGACATTCTTCGGCTCAGTAAAAAACTTCAAGGCATCAAATCCTCCTTCTCTCCCCACACCTGATTGCTTTACACCTCCGAATGGTGTCCTCAGATCACGTTGAAGCCAAGTATTGACCCAGACGATTCCTGCTTCTATCTCTTTGGCCATACGATGAGCTCGACTGAGATTTTCAGTCCATAGCGTAGCGGAGAGCCCGTAATTACTGTCATTGGCCATCTGTAGTGCTTCTGCCTCCGTCTCAAATGGAATAATCGTGACCACTGGTCCGAAGATTTCTTCCTGGTTGGTCCGACAAGAATTGTCTAATCCTTCGATAATAGTAGGAGAGATGTAATAACCGTCTTCATATCCTTCTGGATGGATCGCTTCTCCGCCGCATAAGATATTGCCACCTTCTTGTTTTGCTATCTCTATGTAGGAGAGTATTTTATCATAATGTAGCTTGGAGACGATAGCTCCTACTCTGGTATCTGACTCTGACGGATGACCGACCTTCATTGCTTTGGTCTTCGCGACGAAGTCAGCCTTGAACCGATCGTAGATGCTTGCTTGTACAAGTATACGACTCCCACACAAGCAGATCTGACCTTGATTGGCAAACGATGAGTTGAGAGTCGTCCTCAGCATCTGATCATAGTCACAGTCAGCAAAGATGAGATTAGGATTCTTACCACCCATCTCGAGTGAGAGCTTCTTGAACATCGGCGCTGCAACTCTAGCGATCTCTCCACCTACGCGAGTACTTCCTGTAAATGAGATAGCTTTGATCTTTGGATGTTTTGTCATTTCGGCACCGACCTTGATCCCGTCTCCATGGATGATATTGAGTACGCCAGGTGGGAGCCCCGCCTGTCGGCAAATGTCACTCAAGAGATAGGCAGTCATTGGTGTGACCTCAGAGGGTTTGGCGATGACAGTATTGCCAGCTGCAAGTGCTGGAGCAACCTTCCAAGTGAAGAGATAAAGTGGAAGATTCCATGGCGAGATAGTGCCAACTACTCCAAGTGGTTGTCTGAGAGTATAGTTGATCGCATCAGTCATTGCATGTGACTCTGATGCAAACTGTGTAATCGCTTGCGCAAAAAATCTAAAATTATCTGAGGCACGTCTAATGTCTACCTTCTTAGCCAACCATAGTGGCTTACCATTATCTCGAGATTCGGCAGCAGCCAAGTCATCTAAGTTGTCATCAATCAGATCTGCAATCTTGTGCAGATACCTACTCCTCTCATCTATAGAGAGTGCAGACCAGCTTGGAAAAGCATCGCTTGCCGCTTGAAATGCAACAGCGACATCACTCTGATCTGAGTCTGGCACTTGGCCATAGACTTGACCGCTAGCTGGCTCATAGAGGTCGATATAATTTCCTGATGAGGGCGGGAGGATTTTTCCGTTGATATAATTGTGTAGGGTAAGCATAGTGATTGTATTTACTATTTAGTAGCTCTAATCTAACACCTTCCCATACGACTCAGACGAAAACAGCGAGAAATCTTATTCTTGTTTTGCGATTATCAAGTGGATCCATCTGTGATAGACCCTGAGTACCTACCGGTACACTTCACTTATTATCAGGAAACAGCACCGTCATTACCCCTCCCTTTCCATTTCGACCGCAGGAGGACGTGTCCTCCGAAGTGGAGAAATCTCGCTGTATCGAAGACGTAGATAATGTGCATCGAAGACGACGCATATACAGAGATCCTCAGAATGAGATGCCTCCTCTACAGGCGGACAAGTCCTCCACAGGCGGACAAGTCTATTCCTTTCGGTCAATCGATATGGAAAGTAGATTTCGGACTACCCTCGTTCCATTGCAACCTAATCACCGTCATTACTCCCCCCCTTTCCATTTCGACCGCAGGAGGATGTGCCCTCCGAAGTGGAGAAATCTCGCTGTATCGAAGACGTTTATAATGTGCATCGAAGACGACGCATATACAGAGATCTCAGAATGAGATGCCTCCTCTACAGGCGGACAAGTCCTCCGCAGGCGGACAAGTCTATTCTCTTCGGTCAATCGATATGGAAAGTAGGTTTTCGGACTACCCTCGTTCCATTGCAACCGAAGCACCGTCATTACTCCCCCCTTTCCATTTCGACCGCAGGAGGATGTGTCCTCCGAAGTGGAGAAATCTCGCTGCATCGAAGACGTAGATAATGTGCATCGAAGACGACGCATATACAGAGATCTCAGAATGAGATACCTCCTCTACAGGCGGACAAGTCCTCCACAGGCGGACAAGTCTATTCCCTTCGGTCAATCGATATGGAAAGTAGATTTTCGGACTACCCTCGTTCCATTGCAACCTAATCACCGTCATTACTCCCCCCTTTCCATTTCGACCGCAGGAGGATGTTTCCTCCGAAGTGGAGAAATCTCGCTGTATCGAAGACGTAGATAATGTGCATCGAAGACGACGCATATACAGAGATCTCAGAATGAGATACCTCCTCCAAAGGCGGACAAGTCCTCCAAGGGCGGACAAGTCTATTCCCTTCGGTCAATCGATATGGAAAGTAGATTTTCGAAGACGACACATCTCAAGTAACACCAAAGCAACTCAACATACACAGTTGGACGTGTCCTCCGCAGGAGAGGAAATCTCGCTGTATCGAAGACGATCCACCACAAGTAACACCAGTCACTCAGATTTTGGGCTGTATTGGGAAGGGCAGGCTTAGCTCGACTGCTGCAGTCTACGCATCGTCTGAACTAGCATCTCAGTCCTTGCATCAGAGAGGGGGAGGAGTGGCAATCTGAGTCGTCCATTGCCTATCCCAGCGATCTTCAAGGCAGCTTTGATACCAGTAGGGTTGCCTTCTGCATAGAGATGTCTATGCATCGGATAGAGGATTTCGTTGTATTGTTTGGCGAGTATCACATTTGCCGCAAGGCCTGCATCTACGAGTGCCTTAGTCTGCTTGGGATAGATATTGGCAATGACTGAGATTACTCCATCACCGCCAGCTCCCATCATAGGCAGACATGTCTCATCATCACCGGATGTCACTACGAAGTCTGTTCTGGACCGATTATAGATGATATGGCTTGCTTTGATCAGATCACCAGAGGCTTCTTTGATTCCAATAAACTTGTCATGAGAGGCACAGAGCTCTACTGTGGTAGTCCATGCCATATTGGAGACGGTACGGCTCGGTACATTGTAGAGCATTATGGGCACAGGGCAGCACTCGGCGATAGCTTGATAGTGTAGCTTGAGTCCTTGCTGAGTAGGTTTGATGTAGGCTGGACAAGATGATAAGATGGCATCTATACCTGTGAAGTCAAATGTCTTGATATAGTCACAGAGGACTTTGGTGTTGTTCCACCCAAAACATCCTGCCATTAGTGGTAACTTGCCAGCATTCTTCTCTATGACGAAGTCGAGTACTTGTCGTTTTTCTTCAAGGCTGAGGAGATCTGCCTCTCCTGTACTGCCAAGTACTACTAAGAAGTCAACGCCGCCGTCAGAGACATGTGTTATTAATTTGCCTAGAGCATCATAGTCTACGGCATTATCATGAGTGAATGGTGTCACAAGTGCTACACCGAGGCCTTTCCAATTTTTCTGACTCATGGGTGGTTATTTGCTCACTTTCTGGATGTTGAACTCACCCATATTGCTATACTTCGCAATTCTCTGTTCGATGAGTTGGTCGACCGGGATGGTCATGAGTTGCGAGATTTCTTTTTTGATATGAGATTTGAGGGTCTTTATCATTTTGTCGTGGTCATTGTGAGCACCGCCGATAGGTTCTTTGATGATATCGTCAACGAGACCAAAGTTCTGCATATGTTCTGGTGTCAACTTGAGCTGTTCCGCAGCTTGCTCTTTGTAGTCCCAACTTCTCCATAAGATGGATGAGCATGACTCTGGTGAGATGACAGAGTACCAGGTATTTTCCAACATGAATACACGATCTCCTAGTCCGATACCTAGAGCACCACCTGATGCACCCTCTCCGATGATGTAGCAAGCGATAGGGACTCTGAGTTGTGCCATTTCGATAAGGTTTTTTGCGATTGCTTCTGCTTGACCTCTCTCTTCTGCTTCGATACCTGGATAGGCACCTGGTGTATCGATCAGGCAGACGATTGGCATATTGAATTTCTCACCAAGTTTCATCAATCGGAGTGCCTTGCGATAGCCTTCAGGATTGGCCATTCCAAAGTTACGGTACTGTCTCATCTTGGTATTGTCACCTTTCTGATGTCCAATAAATACCATGGCTTGACCATTGATACGACCAATACCACCAACGATCGCCTTGTCGTCTCCAAAGTTACGATCACCATGGAGCTCTATGAAGCTCTTGCACATGCCGTGGATGTAGTGGTTGGTATATGGTCTCAGCGGGTGTCTAGAGAGTTGTACCCGTTGCCATCCTGTGAGATTATCGTAGATCTCTTTCTTTTTCTCAACGATTTTCTTTTCGATTTCAATGATCTTATCACTTACGTCGATATCGCCAACTGCTTCGATCTCTTTGATCTTGTCAAGTTGGGTGTATAAGTTTTCTATTGGTTGTTCAAAATCTAGAAATATCATATTATTCAGCTTAGTCAAGGCAAAGATATGCTAACATCTATGGGAATGATTCTAACCATTTAATTATTTTAAAAAAAAATTAGGATAAAAAGGTTGACTACAAATAAGAGAATACTATATTTGCACTCGCTTCTAATGTGAAGTATTTGGAACAATGATTGAATTCATTATTTCTACTCTGCAAACAATGGCTTGCAGAGAGTAGAACAGCAGGTATTCTAACCTGTCCTACAAATAAAAATATTAAAACGAGATGTAATCATCTCATCAAGATCTGGTCTGGTAGTTCAGTTGGTTATGATGACTGAGTGGTCTGCAGAGCAGAATTGTGAGATAGCAATCTCACAATAATGAAGGAACTGCAAACAACGGCTTGCAGGGAGTAGAGCAGCAGGTATTCTAACCTGTCCTACAAATAAAAATATTAAAACGAGATGTAATCATCTCATCAAGATCTGGTCTGGTAGTTCAGTTGGTTAGAATACCTGCCTGTCACGCAGGGGGTCGCGAGTTCGAGTCTCGTCCAGACCGCTGGAAATCAAGGAGTTATGAAGAAATTCATAACTCCTTTTCCTTTTTGCGTGTCAATTGCGTGAAATTACTCTTTGTATTTACTGGTCTTATTTTATCACTATCTTTACTGATAGCACGACATCTATTATGAGTACAACAGATATTAAGGTCATATGCTTAGAATCAGAAGCTTTTTATAAGCTTGTGGACGAAGTAATACAGAAACTTAAGTCAGAAAACAACCAAAATTCTAAAGAGCAATGGATAGATGACGCAGAGGCAATGCAGCTTTTGAAGATTGGAAAAACTACTTTGTCAAAATATAGATCAGAAGGTTTTATCAGATATTCTCAAATAGGAAAGAAAGTTATTCTGTATGACAGATTTTCAATCATAGAATTTATTGAGAATAACGTAAAGGAATCATTCTAATGAAGAATATCAAAATAATTAAGAAAGCATTTAACGATGGATATTTATTGCAAAAGCTTAATCCAGAACTAGCAGTAAGGGTAGCAAAGGCTTTTGATGATCCATCTCATGTTTATGCAAAAGGATTCATCTCTGGTGCAATTGAATACATTACGGAAAAAGGATTGGCTCAAGATGTTAGTATTGATATAGCAAAAAATAAAGAAATAATAAAATCAATAAAAAGGAGTATATAATCATTGAATGTCTAAAAGTGTTCAATTTATTAAGTTGCTAAATAAGATTACTTCAGGGTAGAACATTAATTTAGTGTTTTCCTGTTTGGGAGAAATTGTTACAATAGAGTATGAGATTTGTAACAATAGAGATTACCCTTTAAATGAAATTGAATTAGTAGTTTCTCTTAGTGAAGGACTTGAATTATTAGATATAGGTTCTTTAGGTGATGGATTCGAGACTATCCCTGATGATACACTATTACCAGAAGATTGTAAGAATTACTCAATTTTATTAGAGATAGGTGAAGATGTAAGCCTATATGAGCAGGATTTAAATGCAAGCCTTACAATTAGCCCCGATGGGTGTAATAAGACAGAAATTATTGATTATATAATTGTACCAACTGAAAATGCGCAAACTTTAAATTTTGGTTATGTCGTAAATGAAGACAATAAAATCTTACTACAAATGGAAGTTTGTAACATTTCTGATGATTTAGTTGAAAATCTCATTTTACAACTTTCCATTCCATCTAGTATTACAATTGATAATGTTGGTGAGTTTTATCCAGTACAAGATGGTGTTGAAACAAACTTGACATTATTGCCTGGCGAATGTAAAAATTTAGTTGTTAGAATTCTTGATCCAAACTGTATCTGTGACATCTTTGATTTTACTGCGAATCTTCTTAGTTGCAATAGTCCATCTGAAACAATTGAATTTGATTCTGATGAATTTTATTTTCTTGGTGTTTCTGCTCAATTTAGTAATGATTGTTCATTACTTCTAGCAGAAATTCTTGATTCTGAAATTTGTTTTGATTACCAATGGAAGGTAAATTCACAATCACCAATATCAGGGACAACAATTGATGAAGAACTTTTGCAATTGGGTAATAATACCATTGAGGTGACTGCTGTGGCCCCATGTGGAACAACTAGTATTGAAGTGTATAATATTGACAATGACTGTATAAACTTAGAATGCCCAACAGATAATGAAACTATTTACGTATTAGACGATAATAATAATCTTTTTTCTGATGTTTTTAATGATCCAGCAAATGGCCTCACGAATCCTGTAATTAACCAGACTTTCTATATTGAAAACAACCTTGAAATAGACATGGGAGTAACTTTCCAAAATTGTACATTCTTTTTCGAAAATGGTTCTGAACTTAACATCTCAGAAGCTGATGATCAGGTTTCTTTTTTATTTTCTCATTTAACTGCCTGTGACCAATTCTGGGATGGTGTAGACCTAGAAGATTCTGCAAATGTACAATTTAGATTTGGTACAACGATTGAAAATGCTATTACAGCAATCGAAGCATCATCCGGAGCTGTAGATCTTGTTTTTTACAGGTCCGAAATTCTTGATTGTTTAACAGGAGGAAGATTCGTAAATGCAGATCATGACATTTTATTTGATGAGTCTAACATTACATTTAACGAGTTTAACATTGATTTGCCGTCAGGTTCGGTTCCAAGAGGGTTGATTTTCAATGAGGTTGATAATGTTTCACGTATAAGACGAAGTCATTTCACAAACCTGTTTACTGGTATAAATATATCAGGCTCGGCAGTTGAAGTTAAAAATGGGTGTACATTTAGTGATATAGGTAATAGTAACGAACTTATTTGGGATGAAATTGCTGGAAACGCTACTGCAATAGAAGCTAATGATAATTCTAATGTTATGGTTAACCATGGAAATGTGTTTGCAAATTGTTCAAGAGGTATTGTGGCAAGTAACTCTAACCTATCTATAACACATCAGAATGTTTTTGATGTGTTTACTCATGCCATCGCTTGCGAGGGTCCTACATCAATAGTTGATGTTAGGAATAACGAAATTGTTGCAAAAAGAGTAGGAATTGGTTTTACAACTGGATTCATTGAAATATATGATAATGAAATACAAATTTCAAATTCTGGATTTGGCAACATTGGAATTGGTATTGATTTGTCAAGATTAGTAGGTGGACATATTAATTCTAATTCAATTACAATGTTGTCGGGTACGGATGGGATGCAAATCAGAAATTGTAAGAGGGTTGGCGTCAGAGAGAATACGATTTTGCAAGATGGGGTAATAATAAATATGAGAGATGGTATAGCTATAGAAGGTTCTGAACTGAACATGTTATTTAGGTGTAATAGAATTGCTAATGCAACAAATACAGATTGGCATTTCGGTATTTCTGTTAATTTATCTAATGATATTGATCTAATTTTAAATGAAATAGAAGGACAATGGATTGGTATGGATTTTCATGAGCTGTCAGGAATGCATTTTTTGATAGAAAATAATTTCATTGGTGGACACTTAGGTTTGGATATCTCATCTGTATTAGGCGAACAAGAACACCATGGTAATGAATGGCAAGATGGGTGGGATATTGCAGTAAGAAGTGACCTGTCAGCTGATGATAATACAAATTCTCGTTTCATTACTGATTGTAATGTTGATAAATATTGCCCTGATCCTAATCTAGTTGAGGCAATTGGTCAATTATTTGATGATCAAGATGGTGTTGTTACACATAGTACACCATGTACTAACAATCCTGGAGATGATGATGAAGAGGTTAATTTACATGATCCAATAGACGAATTAGAATTCTTGTGTGAAGGAATAATGAATAATGACAGCCTTTCATGTGAAGAGCAATGGTTAGAAAACTATCAGCTTTACTCTCTTGTAAAATCAATAAAAGATACTACAAAATTGACGAAAACAAGATGTCTAAATGCATTCTTAGTAGGTATTGCTTCAACAGATATTGTAACTTTCTACACAATAGATTCTTTACTAACGAGTAATATTGACTCTAACTATTTGTTGGATATTGATAGTCTATTTAACGGATTATTGATCGCAGTAGATGATTCTGATGATAATGCTGCTAATTTATACTCTCAAATTATTAAAACACAATCTACCAAGGCAGACAGTTTATGGAATAATCAATTAAATGTAGCTGATTCTTTGTTAACAACAATTCGAGACACCTGTATGTTGACTGAAGTTTGGAAAACTGTATTTGAGACTATAGTTCATGAAACAATATATGGTTACAATAGAGATAGTTCAACTATAGATTATATGCACAATATTGCACAATACTGTCCTTCAGACATTGGCAAGGTCATTTTTTATGCAAGAGATTACATGAATTCAATAAATGAGAAAGAGTATATAAATGAATGTCAAAACACCGCAGTTGTTCAAAGAGAGAAAAGCAATATTTCAACTAATGAGTTTGAGATTTCAATTTATCCGAACCCTGTGTACAATACTCTCAACATAGACACAGACTTAAAGCAAATTTCAAAAATTTCGTTGTACAATCTCTCAGGTATAGAAGTTAAATCAGCATCACTAAATATCGGAATCAAAACTACAATTGACGTAACTGATATACCTATTGGTATGTATATCATTACAATACATTCTAGTAAACACACCTATACCCAAAAAATTATTATTCAATAAAGTCGTATCTTTCTGTAATTATGAATAAAATATTTATATCAACTGTGATTCTCATTTTTATTTTCTGCTTAACAGTTGTAGGACAGAGTAAATATGACTACCAATGGATATTTGGCAATGATCCTGATCCTACTCCTGGAGTTGAAGCATTAATCTTAGATTTCAATGGGAATAAGAGGACTTTATATCCTTTTAACTTTGGAGAAACTGATGATCAAATAGATTTTAACCAAGCCTCCATTTGCGATCATGATGGCAAGTTACTATACTATGTCAATGGGTGTGCAATCTATGATAGCACATTCCAGGTTATGGAGAATGGAGAGGATATCAACCCTGGAGAAGTACATGAAGAGTTTTGCAGATTTGGTATCTATCCTGTGTTGGGAGGGTCTCTTTTATTAGAAGACCCAACAGGATTAGGAGTCTATTACCTTCATAAGAATGATGTTTGGGTTGAAGATCAAAATGGAAGTACAGATGTTACATTCCCTGATCTGATGTATTCATATATTTCTTATTCAGAAAACAAAGTCATTAAAAAAAATATTAGAATAGATTCAATTAGGTATAAACAAGCCGGATATTTTGAATCAATTAGACATGAAAACAATATCGACTGGTGGGTATTTGATTTTGTTGAGGATGAATATGGTGGATATTTAGCAAAATTTCTTATTGACTCGACTGGAATACAACACTTTGAAGATTGGGATTACCCTAACAAGGAATCCTTAAATGAAAGTTGTAGCTCAGCGGGTCAATCGTGCTTTTCCCCTGATGGGTCTCTTTACGCTAGATATTGCAGTCTTACGGGTCTTGATGTTTTTGACTTTGATCGTGAGACTAGTGAATTGTCTAATTATCGTCACCTTGATATCTTTGGTCTAGGAGAAAACTTTAGTGGTCTTGCTATCTCACCAAATAGTCGTTTTATTTATGTCAGTGATGGCGATATGCTGATGCAGGTTGACCTCTGGGAAGAACAACTCTTTAATGGTGTAGAATTGGTTGGAGAGTATAATGGCACGGCTAACCCCTTTCCTGCAAAGATTGTCTGGATGCAAATCGGTCCAGATTGTCGTATCTACATAGTCAGTTCCAACAGCTCAGAGTCTATGCATTACATCGATAGCCCGAATGAAAAGGCGAGTGCTTGCAACTTTATGCAAAATGGTCTAAAATTCCCATACTCAATCAATCCAGGTTCGATTCCAAATCATCCCGTCTTTCGTTTTGATGGTGAAGAAGTTTGTGACTCTACAATTACAAGTCTCTTTAACATTCCTATTGAAATATCATACGACCTAGACCTATATCCCAATCCAACTAGTGATGTTTTGAACATTGACTATCCTGAAGATTTGCACCGAACAGTTTTATCTATCATGGATATCTCAGGAATGATAGTAGAATTTCACGAAATTGACTATTCTGGAAGTTATAGATTATCTGTAGATAATTACAAAGCAGGCATCTATATTGTTGAGGTGATCTCTAATCAAACTGTATATTCCAGTAGGTTCATTAAGATTGATTAATCTGTATTTAGATTGAGTTATCACGACTTCATTGGTACATTCTTGCCTGAAATAGAAATTGTTTCTCAAAATTTGAGAAGGTTATCATAATGTCCTAAAAAATTAAACTTGTGGACATAACTATAAGTCCTCTTGCAGTCAAGAGGTTTTTCTTGCAGAAAGCACTATTCGTGCATCTTCAGAAAAATACCCTTCGGCAACTTGACTGAGAGTACTTGATAGTTTAATGGTTGTCCTTTAATTTCTTCTAAACTATTATGAATACTCGATACGATTTGAAAAATGAAGTTATCTCAGAATTACAAGAACGACGTTCTACAGAGTGAATGACTAAGTCATATGATGATATCATTGATTACATGCATTGAGTAGTTGAAAATGCTATTCCTGTATACACGACAGATCTACTAGAAGTAGCAGCAAGCAATTTGTGGATAGCAACTGTAGAGCCTTCTAATATACCTACAGATCATGTAGACCCTGTCAAACTTATAAGCTTAAATATTTATGAACTACTATGTGAAGAAGTCCACGAATGGTATGAAGTTAATCGAGCAGATAAAGATGATTACTAAAATTCACATAATATATAAAAGAGGAAGTTATTACTTCTTCTTTTATTATGTATTTTGATTATTGGTTAATTTAGATCAGTGTAAAAACATCACTTTCTGCTTCAATATTTTTGGAAAATAAATACTATAAGATGCAATCATATGTATGGTCCAAAAACTGAATTAATTAGTTTATTTTAACAATGAATAACCAACTTTCATGAGTCAACTTTTAGAATATGTGGGTACTAGGTGGTATAAATGTGATTTGCATTTACATACACCTGCGAGTGAGTGCTTTCAAGACCAAACAGTTACCCCTGAGCAATGGGTCGATAGAGCTATTGAACAAGGATTAGATTGTGTTGCGGTCACTGACCATAATACCAATGCATGGGTTGATGCTATAATTGACGCAGCAATAGACAAACCTCTAACTGTATTTCCTGGAGTAGAAATTACTTGCGACACAAGTAAGGTTCATATTCTAGTGCTATTTGACCCATCAAAAAATGCTCAAGATGTATATGACTTTCTGATAAAGTGCGATGTTGCCAGAACCTCTTTTGCAAAGCAAGATGCACATACAGAAAAATCAGCTCTTGATGTTGCCGAAATAGCTTATCAAAGCGGTGGTCTGGTTATTCCTGCCCATATTGATGAATATAGTGGTCTAGATTTTAGTAATGATATCCTTGATGGCTTCTATAGACGTGATTATATTAATGCTGTTCAAGTAGTTCACAAACCTTTTCTTGACCCAACTTTATCAGTTAGAGGTAATGATGTCTTAAAGAATGAAATAAATACTCTGAGAGGAAATCCGACGCCTGAACTTTCAGAAGATATCATTAAGAATTGGCACAAACCAGTTAAACTTGCTTTGGATCATGATATAGCCATTACAACATTTTCGGATAACCCTCATGCTCCATTAAATACGAAACATGGGTTAGCTGGAATTGGCTCTAGATATACGTTGATAAAAATGGGTGAAACTCCAAATCTGGAAGGCTTAAGACAAGCTTTTCTATTGCCTAATTTTAGGGTATGGAATGATTTTGAGGTTGATCCTATTCCATATGTGCAGCCAGAACTATGGATTAAGTCCATTAAGATTAAAAACACAATAGTATCAGGAAAGACAGACCCTTTATTAATTAATTTCAACCCACAATCAAATTCAATTATAGGTGGTAGAGGTAGTGGTAAATCTAGTATCCTACGCTTTTTGAGAGGTGTCTTCAATCGTACTGAAGACCTTGGGGAACTTGATGAGATATTAAAAGATCACCAAGAGTTTTATCAAATCTATGATGCACAAACAAAAAAAGGTGCATTGCTTGAAGATTCTAGTATTGAGGTTGAGTTTATTAGAAGAAAAGTTCTGCATCTTATCAAAGCAGAAATTGTAGATAACCACGGAACACAAAATGTTTCTATATCTAAGTATGACACTGAGAATGAGGAATGGGAAGAAATTGAAGAGCCTGATGAGTTTATTAATTTCTTTGAATACGAACATTACTCTCAAAAGCAAATCTATGAAATAGCTCAAGAGCCAAATTCATTGAAAGAAAGAATTGATAGCTCAATAGAAGATATAGATCAATTACAACAAAATTTGACAGTAAAAGAGAATGAATATTTAGAAGTTGCCACTGGAATAAGAACTATTGAGTCTCAAATTGCGAATAAGACCAAACTAAAGACTGATATAAAAGACTTAGAAGATCAGATTGAATCCTTTAAGAAGAGTGGACTTTCTGATTTGATTGAAAATAATCAGAATTATTTGACAGGACAAAGTAAAATATCTGGACTAGATGAACAAATGGTGGAACAAGAAAACTCTTTACAGGAGTTTATCGATGACTTTGGAATTGAGGCAATTGAATTAAGTGAACTTGGTGATGAAGAAAAAGCTGAATTAGATACATTAGTTAAGGAAGCTGTTGATGAATATGGTTCTTTGAATAAGCAATTAGTGGCTCTTAAAGTAAAAGCTGAAGAAATACGTACGACATATAATACTAAAATTGCAGCAACAGTTTGGGACAAAGCCCGTCTCAAGAATGAAAAAGACCTAGAAGACGAAAAAGAGAAAAGAATAGAAGAAGGAATTGATGACTTGGAAAAGTTTGATGAGATATCTGCAGCGAAAATAACAAAAGAAGGTGAGCTTGCAGAGATAGTTGAGTTAGAAGTAAAGCTTACGATAGAAAGAGCAAAATTAGTAACATTAAAAGCTGATCATCTATCTATAGTTAAACAGATTACGGCAAAAAGAAATGAGTATGTGCAAGAGTATATGCAAAAAGATAGAGTTAAGGTAAAAATTAGCTCCTTCAGAAATAAGAATCATTTTGAAGATCGGTTGAGAGACTTATTGCAAAGACCAACTGGCTTTGAGGCTGGAATAAAAGCTTTGTCAGACTTGTGTTTTACTGGTAATGCTGAACAAAAGATAATAGAAGTCAAAGATGTATTCAAAAAGATAAGAGTAAACGCAGATATTGAAGCTATTGTAGATGGACATTTTGTAAATCTTGTTAAGGGTTTAACTCCTGAGCAAATGGATCGTTTAGAATTATTCTATCCTGATGATGAAATTAAAGTTGAATATAAGCCAAATGATGTAGGAGGATGGAAATCGTTAGAAGCAGCATCTGCCGGGCAAAAAACTACAGCTATTTTGACTCTTATATTACTTGATGGAGATACTCCATTAATATTGGATCAGCCAGAAGATGATTTAGATAATAGGCTGGTGTACCAACTTATAGTAGATAGATTGAAGGAAGCGAAGAAGAAACGTCAAATTATTGTGGTAACCCACAATGCAAACATTCCAGTAAACGGAGATTCAGAATACATTATTTCTATGGATTCAGAAAGCAAGTATATTAAAGTGTTACATGAAGGAACTGTAGAATCACCCGAAATTAAGAAGGAGATATGTGATGTAATGGAAGGTACTAAAGAAGCGTTTGAAATGAGATCAAAAAGATATATGCACAACGAAGCTAGTTAAGAATCTATCTGTAACGAATTCTTACATTCATCTTTTAAAGTTTCATAAACGCTATTGATGGATCTTCTTTGATCTTAAGTGTAACAGCCAGATTGCAGTTGTGCCGTCACAATTTTCAATTGGTCACTACTGCTCTGGCTAGTGAGAGCCCTAGAACCCCTATCTCGACCTTCTCGATTTTCCTATTTTAAGATGCTTTTTTATGACACTGTTTTTAAGTTCAGGGTAGGTGCTTATCATATATTCTTCGAGTTCTCTTTTTATATTGGAGAATTTCGATCTAGAAATCCTTATTGATTTCGATGATTCTCTCTCATTAGATGACAATAGGAAATGTACATGAGGGTGAGCAGTGTCATAGTGTGGAAATGCTAAACCTAAACCATCAGTACGTTTTTGAAGATACTGGCGAGCTAGATCTTCCATGATTGTTGGATTAGAGATAATTGTTTCTTTATCTAGATTGGAGAAACTTATTATTTCGTGATACATTGCTATTGTGGAGCGATTGTTCTTTGTTCTATATGCGTCGTTCTTCTTAAAAGCTGCAATGATATCTCCTTTGCTATTATTACCAGAGTCTATGTTGTGGAGTATTATCCAAGATAGTTTTCTGTCTTGATCCTTATCTAGAATGTATTTAACTGGCTGTGCATAGTTGTTAGATTTCCTTGTGAGACTTTTTATTATCATAAGCTGTCTAGGTAGTCAGCAAGGTGCTTAATTAGCTTCTTAATTTTCATCTTGTCGTACCTCACTTCTTCCCAATCAAGATTTAGCATTTTCTGATTTGGTTTACTTAGATATTCTTCTAGTTCATTTCTTAAGGCTTCAAGTTGGTCTTTCATGATCTTGAATCCATTCAAAATCCTAATAAGGTTACTCTTGTCAGTCTTTATAGTTCCAACGTCAGAATTTTGCCTCAATGATGATAAGTGCATTTTGTGTACAACTTGATTTATATTATTCCCGATTTTATCTATAGACACTTTGAGTTTTCTTATTTCTTCAGGATTATGCGGTAGGTACTTCTTCTCCTGATATGCAACAATTGATTCCACCATTAGCATATTAAGAGAGTATTTAGGGTAATTCTTTTTTAGTTCTTGTATCTTCTTGTATTGCTTCTTGGTTAGTCTAATTGTTAGTTTCTTACCACCAATCCTTCTCCTGTTATATTCTCTATAATATGCTTTTTTATACTGCTTCTTAAGAGTGTCTACGTCTAGACACGATACGTCTTTCTTTAATTGAATATATTCTCTTTGTGTCGGAAAATCTTTCATTCTTCTTCATCTGTTGTGAGTAACTGATTGAGTTGTTCCTCAAAGGATAGGTGTTTGGCTAGATTAATGTTGACAGCCTGTTTGAAATTTATTCTTTTTATTGTACCACTAGCATGTGTATGTTTCACTGGTGATAGTTTGCTGACTAAGTTGCCATCATCTTTTCTCAGATTGTATTTTCTCTTGAGCCACCATGATCTATATAGTGGCTTCATCTTTATAAGAACAGGCAGGTTATTAGCTGAGACAAATAGAGCAGTATTTGCTGGTAGTCTTCTAATTTCATCCTTTGTCATCAGTGGCCTACCATTAAATTTGTCATTGTTATCCTTACCACCTTGAAAAGTAGTTATACCTACTAAGGACTCTTTGATATAAGTCAAAGTCTTATTTGATTTAATACCCGCGAGCATTATCCAATGGCTGCAATTGTTGCAGATTATTTCGCTCACACTAGTATCATACCTATCTGTAAGTTGATCTAAGTTCTGTAAGCAATGGAAGAGCATAACCTTTTTGCTTCTTACTGTAGAAATGATGCTCTGATAGTTCGGAATTGGTAGTAGTTGAGCAAACTCTTCTAGCATAAAAACTAAAGGTTTATCTGTCTTGTTTAATGGTGTATTAATTATGTCATTGAAAAGCCTAGACAGAAGTAATGTAATAAATGGAGCATAAGTTGATTCTTTGCCAATAGGTAAAGCTAGAAACAAAGCAGATCTAATTCTTCTTATGTCGGCTATTGATGGTAGTGTTGTATGTGTTTGTATTTTTAGTAATGCTGAAGGTGTAAAAGGAATCATGACTGACATTGCTCCAGAAACAATGCCATGAAATATTTTTTCATCTTGATTGAGCATCCTATCAATGCTCAACATTGTTTCTTCGTCATCTGTTTGATGGTGCATCCATTGTCCTGTTTTTTTGGGGAATGCCTGCAACTGTTTTATTGTTTGTAGTATGTTAGGCAAATGAAGATCTTCATTTGAGTCATGGAGTACTTGAGCAATCAGAGATATCATTTCTATAGTTCCATATCTCCATATACTTTCTGTATTCGATCCCTTATTCACCATGTCATACATGTCAGTTACCAATCCTTGGAATTCAGAAGGCTTTAGAGCATCAAATGGATTCCACGATACTGAGTTGTTAATGTCTTGGAGATTTAGGACGTAGACTTGCATATCCTGTGTCTGCATCCATCCACTGCAAAGATTCCATAGTTCCATTTTTGGATCATTGATTACAAGTGAGTTTCCTTTAGCTGATAGATGGTATACATTTTTAAGAATCAAGTTTTGGGTCTTTCCTGAACCTGTTGGAGCCACAAGTATCGTATGCTTATAACTTTCTTTTCTACTAAGTGACTTGAATCCAATTTTAACCCCCTTGTTGGATAGCTTCAAGATTGAAGATCTTTTATCGAATCTTGCTGATCCATAGTCTACTTTTTTGATTCGTGGAATCACAAAGCTTACGAGAAAGAGCAAGGTTAGAATTAGTGCAGTTATTATGTTTATCATATAATTCTTATTTGCCGAATAAAATTCTTTTGACGCTATCAGCTATGCTTGTGAATATCCAAGCTACGGAGGAGAAAATTCGATGAATAAATGTCTTAAGCAAATGATCTGCACTTGCAGAACCTTTATTGAATATAATGATGATTAATTTTGCAAAAATCGCTGCTGTTAGTGCTAATGCAAGCCCATCGGAAAGATTATGACAAGCAGCTTCAGTTAAATAAGGAAAAAAAAAGCCGTGGAAAAATGAAAAAAAAAGCAAGGAAAGCTCCTCTTTTACAATAAGAAAATAGTAAACTAATTTGTCAGAAATCTGTTTTAAAAATTCGTAAAATTTATTCATGTTCAGGATTTATAATCGAATGCAAGTATTTTACCCTATCTGAGAAGTGTAAGTTAGGAAGGTGTTTTGTTCCAAATAAGCTAATATGATTGGTTAGTTCTTGTTGGTACTGGAGTAATGATGTGATGACTTTTTCTTTAATAATGAGTTCATCTCCTTCCAATTTTTGAATCTGTTTTTGATAGCGATATTCGATTATCTTGTATACTATGTTAGAGTAACTAGCCCCAAATTTTGGTGTATAGAGCACTAAACTCGAATGAGTAACAATAGATAAGAAACTAAGCCCTCCCGCTCTTATTTGTAGTCCTTTTACTTCTTGAACATAGCCTTCTGCTGATATATGTCCCAATTGATATAACATGTCAGCAACTGATACAGAATCAAAGTATTCACTCAAGGAAAGTGCTGGAATGAGTAATGTACTGCAAAAGGCAAAAATGGTGAAAATCACTTTTTTGATTTCTTGTGTAGACTTATACCAAGGGATAGAAGGTATTATATGATCAATCCCATAGAATCTGGACTTAACAACTCCTAGTATTAATTCGGCTCCTGTGATCATAAATGCTCCACAGAAGCATAAGAACCTCATATTATCTTCAGAGCCTACGGAATGCACAATATTTTGTAAAGCTCCATAACCAAGAGTGAAATCTATTCCAACAACTATTAATAAAAAAGCTGCGACTAGTCCGTATCGCATTTGATTATAGATGCCAGCTGAGTGGACATTCAAATCATTCTTGCTATTAAAGTCTGTAAGTCTTGATACAGATTTTTTGTGTAGGCATTGTATTGTGAACCACTTCAAATCTAAAGCCCAAGTTTTTCGGTAGGCGAGTTTTAACTTTCGCATATTGCGAAGAGTAGCCAATTTTATTATTAATTTTTTCACGCTATTAATTTTTGTTGATATTTATTGATCTAATATGTACCGCACTGCGTTTTCTATAGAAGTCATCTTGAGGTGTTTGTATCTTTCAAGGTTCCCAGATTTCAAGCTTGTATTTACCACTATCAGCTTTACATCATCTGGTAGTGAAGAAGGAAATTGACTATGAGACCTAAAGTCCATTCCATCAGAGATTATTATGATGTACTTTTTAGGATTTGATAACGCTACAGATTCTTCAAGCATTACCAGTTTTGCGAGTTCAACGGCAGAGGCGATATCAGAAGCTCCTTCGATATTGCTATAGTCATAAATTGGAACAGCTTTCCTATCAAATTCCTCTATTGAGTAGAGATTGTTTCCAGAATTCCCGTTCTTAATCTCTGAGACTTTCTGTTGATGTCGTAGAATGCGTTTTTGATACTTTTTGCTATTCTCTCCTGCTTTCTTTTGAGGGAAGGGAAGCTGATTAATATGGCTATACCTCGCAAGGTGAGATTTTGAGTTATACCCTATCTTTCCTAGCACAATTTCCCCTCCCGAAGTCTTGACTAATTGAAGTAAAGGAGCAATATGTCGTCTTTCTAGCATAGGTATTCCAGCAGCGTCAATAGAGCCACTATGGTCAGCGAATAGCACAACCTTAAGGTGATTTGCGGTTTTTACTTGATTGTTAATTATGGGTATTCCTACAGAAGTAGTACTTGCATCTTTAGGAGTTGGGGGCTCTACTCCACAAGCTACGAAGAGTGTAGAATGTAAGATAACTAAGCAAAAGAGCTTAAAAGCTACTATTGGAGTCCTTGGATTTAATTTTGTTGTCTTCATAACGTTACTTTAGTTTTATGATTGATTGAATATTTAGTCGCGTGAATGTTGTTTTTGTCTTTAGTAAATACTTTGGATATGCCATGTATCAATTGAAGTAGGTCATTGTCCATAATTGATCCTGCGTTTGTATAATTGAGTTCACTATTAACCCCATATATCTTTCCTCTGGGATCTATGAAAACATATCTTCCGTAAGCGGATTCTGATTTTTGAGTCTGTATGTCGAAATTAAGTCTGGCATGATATCTACTGTCTACTTCATTGACTATTGAAGCAAATTTTTCTGTAGTTATTTCGTAGGCATCTTTATTGATTTCACCATAGCTAAAAGGGCTGAATTGATACAGTTTCCAGCGGTCTATAACATTATTATAAGGGTAAAGCAAATCTCCAATACCCGATATCCCTTTAATGTTCTTCTTAGAAACAACTGTTCTAACAGTTGTTTCTATCTCTGGATATAGCTTCAAAATATCCAAGGTGTCAAAGAAGGATTCCCATTTGCTTAGGTTACCCGCTCTCATTTCCTTATTGATTTTAGAATTCTCGCCATCTAGAGGTATCCCAATATCATCTACAAATTGGAGTATGTCTTTGTATCTTCTAGGAAGTAATAAAGTGTTTGAGCTTAGAGTGGTTCTATAGCCTATTGATTTAGCATAGCTTAGAATTTGTGCTAAATCTTTTCTGAGAAGTGGTTCACCGCCTGTAAAAACTACTGACCTTGTCCCGAATGCTCTAAAGAACGCTAGTGTAAAAAACCAATCTCGAGTAGTAAGACCATCATCCATAAGGTGATCTGGCCCCCAACAAAAGGTGCAAGCAAGATTGCACTTTGCAGTTAGATTAATATCAATATTTTTCGGAAAAACATTCCTGAATTTGTCAATATAGAATGAATACATCATTCTAAATGTCTCTAGTAGTTGTGAGGTAGGGATTGAAGTCCAACGAATTTTAGGTATCTTCATGTTGAATTAATTTGATTCTCTGTTGGAGCCGGCCAAAGCAGTTAGCAGAGAGTTAGTAATGTATGATAGATCAAGTTTTACTTGGTCTATTTTTTTGTATATAGGAAGTTCTCAATTTCTGAGAGCTACATTATGATTAATAGTATAAACTCAAAGCAAACTTTGGTCTGATTACCATAGCAGTCCATTGATTGCAAGATGTGCAGAAAAGTACTTTACTAGTTCTGTATCTTCCGCAACCACATACTTTTATCCATCGTGGCGTTTGATTATTTGATATTTGTGGAATCTGAGCAGTTTGAGCTTGCTCACAGCTTTGTTTAAATCTAAACATAGTTTGTGAATTTTGATGTAGGAATAGCCTGAGAGGCAATTAGTTACTAAGCATTCAAGTTGAACACTATACATCAAAACACCATATGAGGAGGTTTTTTACTACCTTTGTACTATTGAAAAAACGCTTGCATTTAAAGCGATTTTTTATAAAAAGATAGAGCCTCAGGGGGGCGAGTCTTGTGTCAATCTTTGAACTTGTAGTTGTTGATGAACTACTTAATTAAAAGGTCTTAGATTTTTGTATGAGTTCTCCTGTAGCCAGCACTTGATCTTTATCAAGTGCTTTTTTTGTGGCTTTGCTTAAGATAAAGTTAATAAATATAAATTATAAGGACAATAAAACAACTTAAAATTTCTCCAATAAAAAGATTAAATAGCATAAGATGTTGATATACAGAGGTGTATGTAAATTTGCAATTTCTAATAAAATCCCATGTAAATTAACAGTGTGATGCATAAATAGTTAAATGCTTCATATAATTACTGCCATTTATTGCCTTATGTGCCGCTAATTACTATCTTTACAGACAAGAAAAAACAACGTAATATGGCAAGAGAATACTATACTCTAGGCTCAGTTGAGGAGGACAGGCTTTTTTTTGAGGAGATAATAAAGCTTCTTAAAATAAGAATGGCTACTGAGGGATGGAGGAATAATTCTCTTGAGCTTTTGGCATATCTCAAGTCAAAGTATGGGCTCAAATTAACGACACCAAAAGTCAATAAATTACTAAAGGGAAATATAGAGGACTTTAACGTATTTCAGAAGAAATACGAAATTGGTTTTAGAGATCTCTATAAGTACGAGCCAGTCCAAGTGAAAAAAGATATTCTTAAAAGAGCAGATTTTCTAGATTATTATGACATCAACAAAGTGTCAACACTTCAAATGATGAAGGCTATGACTGGGGGTCAATTTTGTTTTTTCTTTAATACCTACTTAGACCAAGAAGATTGGCATAGTCCATTGATACATTTACATCAATCAATACAGAAGACAACTGAATATTACATAAACTATAAGAACAAAGAATTTAAACAAAGAAACTTTAGAATAATGTTCTTGTCTTGGACTGAAGAGCAGTTGGTAGAAAATCTGTACCCAAAGCTAGAAGACGAAATTCAGAAGGGGTTTTTCTATCAAAATTTTGATCTATCAGTTCATGTACACAAAGCACTAGGCATTAATCTTGCAGTTATTTGTCTTGACCAATTAGCAAAAATTATAATCAAGAATCAAGATTTCTTTAATAATATTATCGTCTTAAGTGCACTTGGCTTAACGAATATCTATGAAGCCCTTAATTTAAATGTTTCTGATAGAGAAACGAAAGTTGTAAAACAACTTAAGCTGGACTTAGAAGCTATGAGTGAAGTTCCAACAAGTAGGAGCAATAATCCAACTGATCATTATATTGGATTAGATTATCTAGTAATAAAGAAGGAGTACGAAGAGAAAAGAGACATTTGGGTTGCATATAAAGATGAGAGACTTGGATTATCATTCTCATCAATGAACTCTGAATTTGCTGAGGATTTCTATAAGTACAAAAAAAGATTTTCAGATTTAATAATTAATGAACTTACTAAAGAACAACCTTCTGATAGAATGGAATGGAATATTCCTGAGGAGGGATCTGAAATAGACGAAGAAGAAAGAGTCAAATTAGAATTAAAATTTTACCATTTACTAGATTCTACTTCGGTATGTTCTTCAGAAGATGTGAAACAGCTAGTCTTTAAAGATGAATTTGTAGCATCTAAAAAACTTAAGAAATTTCAATAGTTGAATACGATATATAATATACACAATGGTTGTGAATCTAATCTTTATGATTCTGAAAAGTCTAAACTGGACTTTCTTAAAAGAGGTTACGCCAAGGCTGAAACTAAAGAGGATGCAGATGTGATCTTATTCCATAGCTGCACATTCTCGCAAGAGAAAGAGGATGAGTCGAATAGGATCATTAATGATTTAGTTGCTAAAGGAAAAAAAGTAATTGTATCAGGCTGTTATCTGTCGGAAATAGAAAATTTAAACAGCGTTGAGTACATTAGGCATGAGGATTTAGAAAAAAGGTTTGGAGGCTTTGATCATGATTTGAAGTTATTGGAAGCTCATCAGAAGAAAAACGGAATGGATTACAATTATCCTTTTGTTCAAATATCAAAAGGCTGTTATGGTTCATGTACATTCTGTAGTATTAAGCAGGTAAAAGGCGTTCATAAGAGTAGATCTGTAGAAGACATTCTATATGACATTGAAGTACGAAAAGAATTCTCAGGTATTAAACTTGTTGGAGAAGAGGTTGCTGGTTATGGTCGAGACATCGGCTTGACCTTGCAGGATTTAATTCTAATAATAGTGGAGCACTATCCGAACTTGAAAATTAAAATGGGCAGTCTGAATGCAAAGATGCTAAAGGTGTTTACTGATAATGAATTAAAAATATTCAGTCACCCTAACATTTCTGGTAATGTTCATATACCAATTCAGAGTGCTAGTACTTCAGTTTTGTCTGCTATGAAAAGAGGATATTCAATCGAAGAGTATGTTACTATATATAATACACTGAAATCCATAGGGGTCAAAAATATTTCAGGAGATATAATTATTGGTTTCCCGAATGAAACAAAAGCTGACCATCAGCTGAATTTAACAATGATGGAGAGTTATGATTTTAATTTTATGGAAGTGTTTATTTATCAAGAGAGACCAGGTACAAAAGCTGCGGCAATGAAGCAAATTGATTATCCAATAAGAAAGATGCGAGCTACTGAGATTCTGGCTAGTTATCTTGATAGGTACAGTGCATCAAAGAATATACCTTTGCAACAACTTATGCGAGGACAGCCTATTTTTAATACAAATTTTAATTTTATATAAAATGATTGAATTGCAATTAAGTGAGTCAGTAGCTAATAAGCTCAAAGCAGGAAATGTTACTCTTGATGATCTTAAGAATTATATAAACAAGCACAAATTCAGTTTCGCTATTTGTGAAGAAGAAGAGGATCAGGAATTTTTGAAAAAATCATATGAGTACAAAAGAAAAGACTTGGAGCAGTAATCTCTTCTTTATTCTTGCTACATTGGGAGCATCAGTAGGCCTTGGTAACCTTTGGAGGTTCCCATACATGGCATACGAAAATGGAGGTGGTTCATTTTTTATACCTTTCATAATTTGTTATTTTCTAGTAGCTCTTCCGTTAATATTTCTAGAATTTGGTATGGGGTTTTGGTCTAAAGGATCAGCTGCGACAGCGTTTAAAAAAAATTCTAAGAAAACAACGTGGGTTGGCTGGTGGTTACTGGTAACTACGTTCGTGATTGTATGTTATTATTCTGTGATTATGGGTTGGTGTTTTCAGTATGCTTTGCATAGTATCGGTCAAGATTGGGGTAATGATCCTTCTGGTTTTTTCTACAGTCAAATAGTTAGAATTTCTTCAGGTGCGACAGATGTTGGAGGAATCAGTATAAAATCAGTAGCTTCATTAATTGCCCTTTGGGTAATCACTTTTCTTGTTTTAAGAAAAGGAATAAAAGGCTTATCTACCTTCTTGCTAATTTCTGTACCTCTCCCTATAATATTAATAGTTGTCTTAGCTTTTAGAGGGGTAAATTTGCCAGGAGGAATGGAAGGTTTGACCTATTTCCTGAAGCCTAAATATGACGAGTTTTTCAGTATTAGCGTTTGGTCTGCAGCTGCATCGCAAGTGATATTGTCTTTAGGAATAGGAATGAGCCAGATGGTAGCGTATTCGTCAAGAAGAAAGGAAAGTAGTAATAATGTCAAATCAGCATTCGCACTCATAACAGGTGATTTTCTTTTTTCTCTTTTTGCAGGGATAGCTGTATTTGCAACATTTGGAGCAATGCAAGCAAATTTAGGAATTAATATCGGTGAGGCTGCAGGTGAATACAAGGAACTTAAAAGTCTTACATTAGCATTCGTAACTTATCCAGCTGCGATATCCAGTTTGCCATATGCTTCATTTTGGGGATTTGCATTTTTCTTTATGTTAGTCCTTTTAGGCATAGATAGTCTATTTGCAGTTGTTGAAGCAAGTATGACAGATCTTGAAAAGCTTTTCCCGAAAATAACTAGACAAAGGTTAATCGGACTTTTTTGCTTTGTTGCATTCTTAGGAGGTCTTCCGTTTTCGACAGGAGCGGGATTATATTGGCTTGATATTGTAGATCACTGGATTGAATATTATGCTATCTTCTCTATTGTATTCCTTCAGTGTGTCTTTTTTGCTAACTCTTCAAAATTCACGGAGCTTGCAAAGAGTTTAAAATTCAATATTGATTCCAAGTTTTTTAAGATTTGGAAATTCATGCTTAGGGTTGCATTGCCTTTTTTATTTTTTGGGTTTCTAATTAGCAATTTCATAGAAGAAATGAATGTGCCGTATGGCAAAGGACAGTACGCTGAAAGCCTATTATTGTATCTTGGGTGGGGTGTTATGTTTTTTGCTATAGTTTTAGGAGCTATAATTTCAAAGTATTTTAATAAAATTGAAGACACAAATTCAAAAGTTTAAATCTCAACTAATCCATCTTGAGCTTCATCCAGCACTGATATATCAAATCCTTTCAAGTAGATCTGAGTTGTTTTAATACTTTTATGTCCCATCATTTGACTGATTACTTCGATAGGTTGTTTGTTTTCAAGCAGATGTGAGGCGAATGAGTGCCTAGCATGGTATGTACTTATTGACCCAAGTTCAGATGCTGATGCTAAGTCTCTTAAAGCTTTATTACATCGTTTCATAGCGTTCTTAACAGCATTATACTTTTGCGTTTCAGACTGATCTAACCTCAACACATTAAAAATGTAATCCTCATTTGATTTTCCTAGTAGATACTTATCTAATATGGATAATAACCTTCCGTTGATCTTGATAGATAAATGTTTACCTGTTTTAGCCCTATTGTATTCAATTCGTCCGTTTGGTTTGATGTCAGAAAGCTTAAGATAACACATGTCTTTAAACGACATCCCATATAAATAGTAAGATCCAAAAAAAAAGTCTTTGGCTCTTTGATGCCAACCAGTCTTGCATTCAGCTCCAGCCAAGGCTTTGAATTCCTCCTTTGTTAAAGCTCTCTTGATTGTTTCTTTCGACTTTATTTTATATTTTCTAAATGGATTACTTCCTTCGTCAACTGCACCTGTTAATCTTGCCTTGTTATATAATGCTCTTATGGCTCGCATGTATACAGAAAGTCCATTTATAGCCTGATCTGTTTTATTGCGTTCCATATACCATTTTTCAAATTTTATCAGCCACGTAGAAGTAATGTTGGAAAGTGGAAAGTCAACAGGAGTCTCTTTTTTATTCTTTGAGAATTCTTTGACAGCTTGATATGCAGAAGCGTACCATCTAGCTGTACCCAACTTGTTTTCTTTCTTTAAAAGTTGGATATGACTTTCGAAGAAGCCAAAAGTCAAGTTAGTTGTTGATTTGATAAGTAGTTCTTTAATTTCTTTATGAGAATGCGAAGCGTCTATCCTATCGTTTGCGACAAGCGAATCCATTTTTGATTCTAACTCTAACTGAAGAGATTTGAGTTTTCTATTTTGTACTTTATATCTGTCTCCATAGCTTTTTTTCACAAAGGGATCATTTGAAGACCAGTGTTTAGAATTTACACTTAAGCCCGAACCTAGGTCTATTGTTTTACCAAAGACTATAGTTCTTAATATAACTGGATAAGTACCATCTTTCTTTTTTCTTCTTTGGTCTAGAAAAGGCTTTACTGAGAAGTCAATCTTCATTTGCGTATAATTTGCGTGAAACATATGGTTTTAAAGATACCAACAAATCCTCAAAACTGCTGTAAAACCTAGTAGTTGTGTCACATGAAATCAAATATGATCATATAGAATTACAATATACCTGCCTGTCACGCAGGGGGTCGCGAGTTCGAGTCTCGTCCAGACCGCAAAAGCCTTTAACACATCGTGTTGAAGGCTTTTTGCATTAATTATAGAGGATCCACTCAAAACTAGGGAGGGTCTGATGCCGACTTAGCTCAGCTGGCTAGAGCAGCTGATTTGTAATCAGCAGGTCGGGGGTTCGAGTCCCTCCGTCGGCTCTAAAGATTAAAGGGTTTCAGAGTGATCTGGAGCCCTTTTTTTGTTTTTTCTGACTCGAGTGGAGTATCACCCACCTCTGAATCGTCATTTTCCATTAAGATCTTCCGTGTTAATCTCAAGCATTTCTAATTCTTTAATACTCCAATCACAGCAGAGTGCAGCCATATATTGACCTTCGATATCAAGATTGAATACTTTCCATCTGTTGCATTCTTCTTGATTCCAATGGAGTGACATGAGATTGTGATATCCATCATCGAATGGTCTCATTGTAATCTCAGAGAGTGGTGCCTGCAATCCCATGCCGATTGCTTTAATATAGGCTTCTTTTTTGGTCCATATCCGATAGAATGCATCATGTAGATTTTCAGTGTTGAGAGAAGTAAGGCTGGTTATTTCTCTTTTGGAAAAAACGGAATTTGCGATACCGAGATAATCAATCGAATCATTGCAATATTCCACATCGATACCTATTGGTTGCCTTCCCATGCTGATCAGGATGATCTCTCTAGAATGTGAAAGATTGAAGTGAAAGTTGGGATAATTGAGGAAGAATGGTTTACCATACTTCCCAAACCCAATTTGCAATTTACTCGGATTGACATCCAAATGATGAGATGCAATCAGTCTCAGAGCATACCTCGCTATCAAGTAGGTATCACGATCATTTTTGTATTTAAATTTTTCTGCTCTCTCTATTTCGATGGATTCTAGACTATCACACTTGAGTAGGATCTGGTCTAGGTGAGTGAGTTGAGCCTTGTCAATCTTGTAGACGTGGACACACTCGGACTGTATGTCACTCCAGATGCCACCTTGCTGCCATGATTTAACTCTCATAATCTATCAGAGTATTACTTACGCTAGTTGCCATCTCTACCGCAGACTGACCTTGGAAGATTTCTAGATGTGTTCCATCTATTGTCTGTGATGTCACACCATTCATAGCGAGGAGTTCCCAATTATCAATGTGATAATTTTTAAACTTGTCGTTGGCATTTTGGCTACTCCTGATGAGACTGATACTGATCTCTTGAGGTGACCATTGATACCTAGACATCAACTCCCTCAATTGCTTGCCTGTATTGAATAAGTGTTGGCTCTGGGCATCTGTAGGAGCCTTAAGATTGGAGTACTTAAAGTAATTAGAAAACGCTTCTCTTAGTTTAGGGAGATTGAACGTGACTACCCAATTGAGCCACTTAGAGAGTTTAGAGAATTCCTTGAAGTGCGGTGGTGGTGAATCGATGATGTAGATTACACCAGTCTCAGATTCTAAGAGTTTAGCAATCTCGAATGTCACAGCATTACTGAAGCACGTCCCAAGTAAGTGATATGGTCCAGAGGGATATTTTTCTTTAATTTTCTCGACATAAAATTGTGCCATCTGGGCAATTGATTCGAAGGTCACCTTACTCCCATCTAGTCCTATAGGCTGTATCCCATAGACTGGACGATTAGGATCCATCGCTTCTGCAAATTCTTTGTAAAACATGATGTGACCTTCACCTGCATGGAAGCAGAAGACTGGTGGAAGATGCCCTTCCTCTTTGAGTGGGTAGACGCATTCCCAACTGCTGAGATTATCATCTCCGCTGAGTTGTGTGGCTAGTGCTCTGATCGTCTTATGCTTGAGTAATAGGATAGGTGAGACATTGAGTCCAAATCTTTCATTGATCCGATTGAATATCCTGACTGCCTGTATCGATTTCCCTCCGATGTCAAAGAAGTCATCATCTAGTTGGATATCATTAACCTCCAAGGTGTCTTCCCAGATGATTTTAATCGACTGTTCGAGACTCAGCGAATCGTCTAATTGAGATTGGCGAGTAGGAGACGTCATCTCTTGATCAGAAGTAATCTGATCTGCTACGAATGTTGTGCTGATATCAATCTTTGCCTTCCCCTCTGTGACCTTTATGTTTTCTAATAAGTTGAGGAGGTCATTGTTGAGTTGTGAGATTTCAGCTTGACTGTAGAGAGCCGCATTATATCTCAGGCTTACCTTGATCTTGTCTCCAGGGACGATGACTAGGCAGAGAGGCACTGTAGTACTGATGTCACTGCTAAAGTTCTTGTAACTGAGGCCTTCTTGAGTCGATTCTGGCGGTGCAAAGTTCTCTACGATGACCAAGGTGTCAAAGAGATCAGAAGAGTCGAGCTTAAGGTCTTCAAGGCTAACTGCATCTCTGACTAAGATTTCATTGAGAGTCTCTTGCAGTCCAAGGAAGTCTATTTCATGGTCTTGGAGATGGTTGATCTTGACTGGGAGTACCGAGCTGAACATGCCCACGAGCTGATCCATGGCTTCGACTGGGAGAGACCGACCTGACTGAGTCAGTCCTACAACTACTTGATTTCGCTGGAGGTATTGACTCAGTAGCCATGACCAGATCCCGATGAAGTAATTGTTGATTGTAATCTTTGAGTCTTGGATAGATCGCATAAGGTCAGTACTCTCTTCGCTGCTCAGAGTGTGGACTGTCGACTCAAATGTATAGGTCGCAGTATTACCTACTTTGAGTTTGCTTGGTTGGAGATTCCTGAGATATGCATTCCAAAAGTCAAGACTTTGATACTCATCTCGGACAGTATCAAAGGTGTCTTTCCATGTGGTTAGCGTTGTGATTTCAGGTAGGGTAGCAGGCTTTTTATTCGCTAACCCATTATAGATCTTCATGAGATCAGAGAAGAGATTACTCGTGCTCCATCCATCAAGTGAAATGTGGTGACAGACAAGTAAGAGACTACACTCCGATGGTTTGTACTCAAAGCAGACAAGCTTGTTGGGTGGTGCTGTACCTAAGTCTAAGCTAAGATTTGACGGGTCATTCTTCCAGTCTGTGATAGTCTTGTCTATCTGATCGCCATCAACATTGACATACTCTATAGGGGACGTTATCTCCTCTAGGATGACTTGCAGCGGAGCAGATAATCCCTCCCAGACGAAGTGTGACCTCAAAGAATCGTGTCGATTGGTCAGTGTATCCCACGCTTGTTGTAAGATCGTACGATCTATCGTCTCTGTTAAGTCTACTGTCGCGACGATCAGCCCTTGGTCTGATGATGGATTTTGTAAGTGGTGAAAGAGGATTGCAGACTGTGTCGCAGTCAAGTCTATCAGCTGCGATAGGTGTTGATTGTTATCTGCTACATGTTGATTGACCTTGACGAGGTCGGCTTTAGTCAGTCGATACTTATAGTCCGATATCGTCTTGAATGGTGTTGCCTGATCAAGTGCTTGTGCAGACTGCTCAAGAGTTTCAACTAAGCGATCTAGCCAGACTTGCATTTCTGCATACTGCAGATTTGATCCATCATATGAGTAGCCAATCTCTAGTTTGCCATCTTTGATCCAACTGTTGATTTCGATAAGGCAATCTCTTTCACTTTCGGCAGCTCGCATCCCTTCTCTGACGAATCTCACATCGACAAGGTTGTCATAGTCTGATGCTTCCTGCTCTCCGAGGTGATTGATGATCACAGTAGGTCTAGCTGGTCTCTTGAGTTTATGAGAGAGATACTGGAGTACGCCATAAGAGACACCATCATCGGGCACTTGTCTGAGTTGATCTTTCACCTCACTCATGGACTGTAGAGCTTGTGATGGAGCAGTTACCTCCAAGTATACTGGATAGTAAGTTGTATGCCAGCCTATAGAGTTAGTCAGATCCACACCGTCGATATTCGCCTTGCGACCATGCCGTTCCACCATCAGTGTTAGCCCAGTTTCTTGTGTTTGTTCTTGGTAGACTTGTATGAAACTCCCGATGATCAGTTCATCGATTTTGAAGTCACTGACTTTGGTTCCCTTTCTTCGTAGTGTGTCTAGTGTGGACTTTTTCACTGAGGTAAAGAGTGTCTTCACGTCCCCCTCAGTACCAGGCGTATATTGCGAAAAGAACTTGGATTCTTTCTCTAAGATAGTGTCCCAATAGTCAACTTGCTTATCATAGAGAGCGGTAGTTGAGAGTTGGTTTATTCTATTGATCCACTTGAAGTAGTCTGTCTGACTCTGTTGCTCGCTTGGTGTTTTGCCACCTAATACATCATTGATTTGATCGAGGAGGTGAGACCAAGAGACTGCATCTATGACGAGATGATGTGCTATGATCTGAGCACCCGTCACCATCTCATTATCGCTAGTAATTGCTACTTTGATGAGTGGTCCTTGGGTGATATCTATGTCGCAATCTTGACCTTCCTTGAAGAAGTAATCCTCGGCAGCGAATCGCTTCCTCTTATGGAACCACTTACCATACTCTTTGAAGAAGATGGTATTAAATATCTCATGACTCTGTAATACCTGAGAGACCTTATCGGTAAAGTCCTTCTTCGAGATTGGAGTATTCAAGAGACACTGGTATGATTGCCACCAGTGATTATGGTTAGCATTGTATGTATCAAAGAACCACTCTTGGATCGGGGAGAGTGGTAGTTGATCCCAGAGCAAGGCTTGAGATTTTACGGCAGTATCATCAGTCAGCTGATTGGCGAGTGACTTGATCGTCTGATGCGAGTAGAGGTCCTTAGGGGAGATATTGATCCCTTGCTTCCTCGCCTTTGCTACCAAGCGGATGACCTGTATAGAGTCACCTCCTAGCTCAAAGAAATTATCTCCAACACCAATTGATTCTTCGCTTAAGACTTCTTGCCAGATACCGAGCAATTGCTGTTCCTTTGGAGTGAGTGTATTGTGGGAGACAATTGTCTTCTTACGATTCTGGACACTGGCTTTCAGAGCCTTAGTATCGACTTTGCCATTTGGCATGAGCGGATACTCCTGCAGATGGATGAGCTGATCTGGCTGATAGTGTTTAGGGAGTTTTTCGGCAAGGTAGCTAGCGAGGTTGTGAGTGTTTACTTCTTCTTGACTCTCTACAAAACAGCAAATCTCATTTCTCTCTTTATGGTAGATGGTTGTAGACTTGATCTCTGGCTGATATTGATTGACGATAGCGTCTATCTCTCCAAGCTCTATTCGGTGCCCTCTGATTTTGATCTGATTGTCTCGCCGTCCTAGGAAGATGAGGTTACCATCTGCATCCCACTTAGCCCAGTCACCAGTCCTGTACAGTCGCTTACTTAATTGACTCGCTTCGTCGAAGATGAACTTATCATTTTTGGGATTATTCTTGTCTAAGTATCCATTGGTCACCGAGTCTCCTCCGATATAGAGCTGTCCAGCCATGCCTCTAGGGATGAGGTTATGGTCTTTGTCGAGGAGATAGAGATTACTATTAGCGATCGGTTTGCCGATCGGGATATTGGTCAAGTCTGTGGCAGCTGTTACCTCATAGGCACTTGCCCAGACTGTTGCTTCTGTTGGTCCATATTCGTTGTAGAGTCTGACTGTTGGCTGCTGTTGCAAATGTGTGGATGCTACATTTGGCGAAAGCACCTCACCTGCAAGGATCAACACTTGGAGGTTGCTCAGTACTTGTGCTGGGATAAACTCCAGATAGGTCTGATAGAGACTTGGTATCATCAAAGAGTGACTTATCTCTTCCTTGGCGATGAGCTTACTGACTAGGTCTAGGTCCTTAGTCGATTCTTTCCGAGGGATGACGAGTTTGCCTCCATTGATCAGCGTCCAGTAGATCCCGGCGATCGAACTGTCAAACGAAAAAGATGAGAGCATCAAGTAAGCGCTAGGATGCTGATCATAATACTCTAATCGAGCTCGAGTCGAGTTCATCAAGTTGGCATGAGAGATGACAGCTGCATTGGGTGTGCCAGTACTCCCCGAAGTAAAGATCACATAGGCAGGGTCATCTTTCTTAATCGTGAGATCTGGATTACTCTCATTGCCAGAGATCTCTTCATAGAGGATAGATTCGCAATTGTACTGAGCTACTTCGTGGTTCGTAGTCGTAATCATGAGGTCTATACCTGATGACTTGATCACTTTGTGTAAATGTTCTGCGGGGTAGGTACTATCCAGAGGGAGGTAGGCAAGTCCAGCCTTCAGCACACCTAGCATAGAGACTACAAAGTCTGCAGTCTGCTCCATCAAGATGGCCACAATGCCATGCTTAGGTGTATGGTTGATTAAGGTATTTGCTATTTGATTTGATTTCTTGTCGAGGGCATCATAGGTGTATGATTGTGACTCGTCGATCAAGGCAATGTCGGTTGCAGAGGCATTACTGAAGATCTCATCGATAATAGTATGAGTGTCTGGCAGAGAGATCTGTGGGCCTTGGCCAAGCGTGAAGAGCTCTGCTCGTTCTGATTCACTGATGTATGCTAGGGCATTGACTGGAGTCTCTGGATCAGCTAAGACATGTTGCATCAGACTGATATAGTGATCTAGAAATCTCTGTATATAATCCTCTGTGTAGAGGTCGGTCGCATACTCTATGGTGATGTCAAAGTCGGTTGCACTCTCTGACACATAGAGTGTCAAGTCAAACTTAGCGACCCCAATATCAAAGTTTTCAGGCTTGAGAGTGATCCCATCTGCAAACCTTGTAGATTCGGTATCTTGGTGAAAGAGGAACATCATCTGAAACAACGGATTAGTATCAGCAGATCTCTCTGGATTGACCTCATTGATAATGTTCTGAAATCCAATTTCTTTATGCTTGAAAGCATCCAAGACCGTCGATTTAGCTCGACTGAGTAGGTCCGTAAATGTGAGCTCATCCTCCAGTTGTGTCCTCAGTACTATCGTATCATTGAAGAATCCTACGATGTCCTCGTAATCGGTCTTTGATCGAGTAGAGATCGGTGTGCCCAGTACGATATCTTCCTCTGAGGAGTACTTATGGATGAGGAGTTTGAAGAGACTCAAGAAGAAGATAAACGAAGTAGTTTTCTGCTCCTTACAGTAACTCTTGATCCGATCGAATAAGTCAGAAGGCACATGCTTATCAGTGTATTTTCCCTCGAATGTAGAGTTCTGATAAGCCCCAGTATTAGGTGCTATGATGGTCGTGGGGTTCGCCTCCTTGAGTTTATCTTTCCAATAGTTAATCGTCGATTGATTGATGGGCTGACTTGCTGTCTCATGGACGTAATGAGCATACTGAGCAGCTAGGCTAGGTAGGATGTTATCAGATTTGCTCTCATCACTTATGATAGACTGATAAGCCATTGAGAGAGATTTTCTAAGGATTCGCATTGACCACTTATCACTGATGATATGGTGCATATTGACAAGTACCCAATAGTGATCTTCTGCCAATTTACATACAGTGAGACTCGACAGAGGTCCCTTCTCTAGATCATAGATAAACCTTGCTTTTTGCTTTGATAAAGAGTGGATGGCAGAGGTCAGTTCTTCATCTTTGAGATGTGTATAGTCTGCATACTCGTAGGCAAATGCAAAGCTCTCTTGTATCTGACAGTAGATCTCACCGTCCTCCATGACGAATGTAGATCGAAGCAGATCCTGCTGTCTGCCCACTTGCTTCCAAGCTTCGACAAGTGCTTCAGTATCTAGGTATCCTCTGATCTTCCATGTCTCACTGAGGTTGTAGACTGGATTGTCAGGGTGGAGCTGAGTGAGGAAGTATAATCTCTTCTGGCCTTCTGAGGGGACATATCTCTGGGTGTCGATCTGAGTGTCCTCCTTCTTGGATTCAGGTGTCTGAGTGCTATTTACAGCATTCCATTGGCTGAGTAGAGATTTTGGTTTGTCATTTGGGGTAGGCATCCTCTCCGTTATTTGAGTCCGATGATTTTGAATACTTTATTGATCGCTTTGCCGATATAATTATCTAATAGGAAGTCCACCTCGAAGAATCTCTCTATACACCAGTACAGAGATGCAATGATCAAGAATATTGAGGTATAGACTAATATCTTTCTGTAGTATGGCTTCTTTCTGAGGAAGTAGAGAATTGGGAATATTGCTAAGACGATCAGTGCTTGACCAATCTCTACACCGATATTGAATCCGAGTAATGAGAATGCTAGATAGTCACCTTCGATTCCCTTCTCACCGAGTACACTCGCGAATCCCATTCCATGGAAGAGTCCAAAGAGGAAGGTGATTAGACTCTCACTCCTGTTGAAAATTGGATAGATATTATGCAATGCTGCGAGTCCGATAGAGAATGCAATGATCGACTCTACGATCCGACTGTCTAGGCTGATGTATCCTAGAGCAGCAAGACTAAGCGTAATCGAGTGTGCAATCGTGAAGAGTGTTACGATCTTTAAGATGTAGAGGATAGCAGGCTTGAATCTATCGACACCCTCTATCTGTAGTCTGTCAGCCATGTTACGTTTCTTGATCACTGATGGGAGTATCAGAGCAAGGAGGAAGAAGATATGATCGATGCCAATATAGATATGCCACATTCCCAACTTGATCAGGGCCACGAATCCCTTCCACATAGAGTTGTCACTCAGAGAGAGAGTCTGAGTACGATCACTAGGAGAGAAGATTAATGAGCTTACTGATTCGTTATTAATAATACCTGCCTTCCAATTGTGCTCGATGATGGTCAATCCTCTATGGATGTCATCTTTATCAAAGAGGACTTCGTAGTTGATCTGGAGCTCTTCTGGAGTGACACTCAATGGCTGTAGGTCAAAGTTGTAGAGGATGTAGACAGCCTTACTCAATGGTAAGATCTCTAGGTCGTTGAAGTTGAGATTGAGCTGTTGGTTACCAGCTTTGATATCCACCTTAGAGAGTAAGTACTCCTTGAGTTGAGGTGCATATTGTTGCCATGCTTGAGGAAGATCTTTCTTCTCTATTTCTGCATTTTTTTCTTTGAAGTATGGGCTTGGATCGATCTCTGTGCCTAGGGCTTTATTGATATCCTTGATCGTCATCTCTATCGTGCCTTCGATATTGTCTTGGTATACTCTGAAGTAGAGGTAACTCTGGTCAGGATTGTGGGCTAATAAGGTATTGAATGCTAAGAAGAGCATAGCTATGATACTCGACTTGACGATTGGGTTTAAGGGTCTAAGCATGAGATGTTTTTTCTTATGTTTGATTATTGTTAGAGATGAAGTAATCCTTCTAGGGATTCCATGATACTCATAAGGACAAATGTACCTTGTCCATTTATTTTTCATTGAGCAAGATGACATTTAAATCACAATTATCGTTCTCACTCGGGAGATAGGCCATCGTCAAGGGACGAGATTACCTCTTATTGACAGCGATATTTCAGAGTTTATCATTGGACTTAATATTGTCTGTACGGTGATTGGTGGGTGATTGGATGATTGGACAATCGATTTTTTTTCGAGTCTTCATATCTTTTTGAAAGTAGTGTGTAATCTAAGTAGGTATTGAGCTTCCTTCATGGGATATAGTCGATTGCTTTACTTGATGTTTGTTTAGGAGAAATATCAAATTAGTTATAATTTGCCCCTTGTAAACGAGGAAGGATAGTGGCAGTATACAGGCCAGATCGATGACTTACTAAGAGAGAATATTAAACACATCTATATGGATTTTTCTTGGTCACAAGAATATCAAGATTTTCACCGAAGCGTAAGAGAATTTTCAGAGTCAGAGTTATCAAGTAACATCATCGAAAGAGATCATGCGGGTCACTTTTCTGAAGAGCTATGGAGTAAGTGTGGAGACTTCGGTCTACTCGGCTTGGCCGCCGAACCGCAATATGGAGGCACTCACTCAGAGATAGATGTACTCAGATCCGTATATGGCTTACAGGCACTCGGCTATGGATGCACAGATGTGGGCCTTGGACTTGCGATCAATGCTCACTTATGGACAGTGGCGATGACCATCTCTAAGTTTGGTACTGAGTCTCAGAAGCAACAGTTCCTTCCCAAGATGTCCTCAGGAGAGTGGAAGGGTTGTCATGGATTGACTGAGGATCAGGCTGGATCAGATGTCTTCAGTATGCAGACTCAAGCGACTCAGGTCGATGGCGGATTTTTGCTCAATGGACACAAACGATTAGTAACCTTAGCTCCGATCTGTGATGTCGCATTGATCTTTGCAAGTACCAATCCAGATCATGGTAAGTGGGGGATTACGGCTTTTCTCGTTGATGCACATTCGCAAGGTTTTACCCGTCATCCAGTACAGGACAAGATGGGACTGCGTACAGTGCCGATAGGTCGACTAGAGTTTGACGATTGCTTCGTGCCAGAGGATAATGTCCTTGGTAAGGTCGGAGCAGGATGGAGTATCTCGAGTTACTCACTTGAGTATGACCGATGCTGCATGTTAGCTTGTAAGCTTGGTTCTATGGAGAGGCAGTTGGATGATACGGTCGTTTTCGCTAAAAATCGAAAACAATTCGGAACTTCGATTGGGAAGTTTCAGGCTATCTCTCATCGAATCGCAGAGATGAAATCTCGATTAGAAATCTCCAAACTCCTCTTATATAAAATGGCTTGGATGAAGAAAAATGAGATGCCAGGGATGCTCGACGGAGCTATCCTCAAACTCTTCCTCAGTGAGAGTTATGTGGAGTCGAGTCTTGATGCAATCAGAGTGCAGGGTGGTACTGGATATCTCACAGAGAATGGAGTCGAACGTGCCCTCAGAGATGCTGTGGGTGGAGTCATCTATGCAGGGACTTCTGATATCCAGAAAAACATCATTGCTAGCCATCTGGGTCTATAACATGATGATCAAAAAAATCATTAGAGATACTCGCAATATCGGATTGCACTCCATTGGATTGCTGACCTATCGTAATCGGATGTCTCCAGATTTCTTGATCATCGGTGCTCAGAAGGGAGGGACTTCATCATTGTTCTATTACCTCAAGTTTCATCCGCAGATTGTCCGACCAATCAAGAAGGAGATTCACTACTTCAATCTATTCTACGCTAAAGGTATCAAGTGGTACTTGGCACATTTCCCTACGAGGAGTAATGGGAAGATTACTGGAGAGGCTTCACCAGATTATCTCTATCATCCACTGACAGCACAGAGAGTCAAGGCTCTCAATCCTGAGATGAAGTTGATCGTACTCTTACGCAATCCTATCAAACGAGCTTACTCAGCCTATCAGATGAATAAGCGGATGGGTATCGATCAGCGTGAGACATTTGCAGCAGCAGTCAAGTACGAAATGTCACATCCGGATAACGGTAGTGCAGATTACACTTACGATCAGCACAACTTCTTCTACCTAGAGAGAGGGAAGTATGCACAGCAATTAGCAACATGGACAGAGCACTTTGACACCGATCAGATACATGTCGTGGAGAGTGATACATTCTTCAATCATACCAATGAAGAGTTACACAAGATCTATGACTTCCTAGGGATCAAGCAAGTCCTACCTGACAATCTCAAACCAATGAATGTAGGTCAGTATCCACCTCTGACCGATTCACTATATCTCAGTCTCAAGCAATACTTCGAGCAAGACTTGGCAGATTTAAAACACAAATGGAACATCGAAATTGATATTTGATGAGTAGAATATTGACCCATAATGTCCTCCGCTCTGCAGAGAATCATCCTGATCGTATCGCATTTAAGCAATTGGATCAAGCGATTACCTATACCCAATTAAGAGATCAATCTTATCAGCTCGCTAATACTCTCATCCAAGCTGGCATCAAGAAAGGTGATAGAGTTGGAATCTTCATGAATCGATCATTTGAGAGTGCGGTGAGTGTCTATGGAATCTTATTTGCGGGTGCTGCTTATGTCCCTATTGATACCAATTTACCTCCGAGTAGAGTCCTTGATGTCGTCAATGATTGCAACATCAAGATCATCATCTCTAAGCAACAATTCAAGAAGAAGATTGCAGGCATTTGCACTGAGCAGTCCTCATTAGTGACGGTTGTCGGACTAGATGATGACCCTTCCGATCAAGTCAAATCGCTAGGTTGGAAGACTGTCCGAGACGCTGATACACAGGCACCCGACCGGAAGATCGCTGAGGAGGATATCGCCTACATTATCTACACATCAGGGACTACAGGTAAGCCCAAAGGTATCGTACATACACACTCTAGTGGATACAGTTATGCCAAGCTCTCTGCAGAATTGTACGACCTGACATATACTGACATCTTGGGTAATCACTCACACCTCCACTATGATATCTCCACGATGGGATATCTGACCATGCCCTATGTCGGTGGATGTACTATAATCATACCAGAGGCTCATACTAAGTTTCCAGTGAGTCTAGGTCAGATGATAGAGCAAGAGGGGATGACTGTGTGGTATTCGGTCCCATTGGCGTTGATCCAATTACTCACTTCGCAAGCACTCGTAGATAAAGATATGACGGCACTCAGGTGGGTGTTATTTGGTGGAGAGATCTTTGCCATCAAGTACTTCAAGCAATTATTTGAGCTCTTGCCAAATGCAGTATTCAGCAATGTCTACGGCCCAGCAGAAGTCAATCAATGTACATACTTTCACTTTGATCAAGACACTCAGTTGGGTGACGCTATACCACTTGGGCAGGCTTGGCCTGAGACTCTGCTAGATCTCATCGATACCTCATCGTCAGACGACGAGGTAGTCGGCGAACTCGTAGTAGCCTCGTCTACACGTATGCAAGGTTACTGGAACAAAAAATCTCTCACAAAGGAGAAGAGTGTCACCCTGCTCAATCCAAATGGAATCACAGACACGTACTACAAAACTGGAGATATCGTCAAGCGAACATCGATCGGCGAACTCATATTTATCGGAAGAAAAGATAGACAGATCAAGATACGTGGATATCGAGTAGAGCTAAATGCTATCGAAACTATTCTTCTCTCTCACCAAGCGATCAAAGAGGCAGCAGTCTATGCGATCAAAGAAGGTGATATCAACCAAATCTATGCTAACATTGTATTAGATAGTGATAGTATAGATGAGGTGCTTCTCAATAAGTATCTTGCACAATCATTACCAACATATGCCATACCTCAGAACTATCGTATCGTACAATCAATCCCTAGGACAGGAGCAGGCAAAGTAAATTACAAACTCTTATCAAAATGACAATTGGAGAAGAAATAATCAGAATATTAAAACAAGACATCTTACAAGATGATGACTTTGAAGTAGACTTAGAGACAGATCTACTCACCTCTGGTGCTCTAGACTCTATGGCTCTTATCCGATTGGTTGCCGCCATAGAGACACAGTATGAGATAAAGATACCACCAACAGACTTGGTCATCGAGAACTTTATCAATATCCAATCTATCGAACAATATCTCAGTAATACACTAGCGAGTAAGTAACGATGCAGAGAGCACTACCACTATCAAGATTTCAATCCAATATCTGGAAAGGACAGAAAGTCCGACCCGATGCACCACTGTACAATATGGTGTTTACCTTTGATATCCATGGAGAGATTGATGTAGACAGATTTGGTCAGGCATGGAGTATCCTCGTGGATAATACCACAATACTCAAGCTCGTCGCTGACGAGTCAGACCCAGAGGCAATAAGTCAAATGATAGGAGGTGAGCAGAGTCAGATCGAATATATCGATATCACTACACGACCCAACTTTGATCTGCAACAATGGTTAGATCAGCATCATGTCAGAGACTTTGACTTGACGCAGCAATCATACTACACTGCATTGATCAAGATCAGCGAGGGACACTATATCTGGTACTTCAATCAGCATCATCTCTTCACTGATGCATACTGCTTCCAAGTCCTCTATGAGAGACTCTCAGAGATCTATAGTCAATTGGAGTCTGGTGCTGACCACGTCACGATTAGTGATGATGGAGATGACTATATCCGTAACTTCGAAGCAGTGGATGGAGATCAATCTCGAGAGGATGCACTCTCTCATGCATTTAGGCAGAAGTCATTTTCACTCTATGGTGCTCAGTTTAGAGATCCTTCGGTGACGAGCTCTACGCGGACATTATTTGACCTCGAGTCGACCACTGTTGATGCAATATTAGCTAAGCTTGGAGAATTGAAGCTCAGGACGTTTTCGGCTAATTTGGATCTCTTGGCATTTCTGATGTCCAATCTGGTGATTACGCTATCCAAGGTCTCTGATAATCATGAAGTGATCAATCTCTCCAATATCTTCTCTAAGCGATATACCAAAGACAGTAAGCAGATCGCAAGGCCACTCCTTGATATTCGTAATAGTAGTGTACGATTGGGAGATGCAGATACCTTCAAAGCGATCTATGAGCAGATCTACTCATTCCTCATCATGCGAGATGAAACAGATCATAAGATAGACGCATTACCGCCTGTAATTGTCAATTTTTTTGACCTCAACTTTGGACAGTTTGCTGGGAGAAATACGACTTGCAAGTGGCATCATTGTGGTCACATGGACGATCACCACTACCTGAGATTGCACATACATAGATATGCATCAAGTGATGATCTACAGCTTGCATTTGACATCAAAGATGGACATGGGATTGAAGATTTAGGGCAGAGGTTCCACCAAGATTTTGTGCTGTCGATAGAGAGATTACTCGAGGTAAATGCAGAACTACCACTCAATCAACTCTGCCTACTAGAGGAAGTGGAACTCAAGCAGTTGCAAGAGGAGGTAGCCACTTGTACGGATGTCACACTCTCTGACAACCTACATATCCAATACAAAATCCTACATGCACTCAAGACCTACGAGGACCAAACAGCCTTGGTCTACGATGGGAATGAAATCTCATATCGAGTCCTCCGTGAGAGAGTATACTCAGTAGTACAATCAATACAGTCCAAGCAATATGGTGACAACCCTAAGGTGGTCGTATATCTAGAGAGATCTGATAATTATCTCTACGCAGTGCTTGGTAGCCTGCTAGCTGGAGCAGTATTCGTACCTGTACCGATTGCATTTCCGATAGAGAGACTAGAGTATATCATCGACAATGTAGACGCAGACCTCCTCATCCATGCAGACCAAGATCTTGGTCAGCAGATCGCAGCTAACGTAGACTCATTGCAGATCAGTAAGATGACTAGTCAGACAGTTGATCGCATAGATTTGAGTATCTCCGATTGGGATGATGAGATGTACGTCCTCTATACATCAGGATCAACAGGTAAGCCCAAAGGTGTGAGCATTCCCTATGGAGCATTTAGCAACTATATTGATGCGATTACTGAGAGATATCTCGATGAGAGTATCTACCATATGCCACTCTTTACATCGGTGGGGTTTGACTTGACGATGACAAGTGTATTCTTACCTCTCTGTACTGGTGGGTCGATACATATCTATGGTGAGGATACTGGGATCGATCTCTCTATCCAAGATGTGCAGCTTGACACGAGGATCAATTGCTTCAAGTGTACTCCATCACACCTCAGGCTCATCGATGACCAAGGAATACGAGCTAATGTAAAGTCAATTATCGTAGGTGGTGAAAATTTTCCAAGTGACTTAGCACAGCGGATCACTGAGCAAGCTAATGGTCCTCTTGCGATCTATAATGAATATGGACCGACGGAGGCGACAGTGGGCTGCATCGTACATCAGTATAGGAGTACGACCAATGGGGACAGAGTCGCTGTACAGATCGGACAACCACTCAATAATTACTTCGCATATGTAGGGAATGATGTGGGGACACCTCTCCCTCGAGGGACAGTAGGAGAGCTCTATATCGGTGGGATCGGATTAGCCAAGGGGTATGTCAATGATCCTACTCAAACACTAGAAAAATTCAAAGAAGGAAATGCCTATATCTCAGGGAGATATTATCGATCAGGGGACTATGCTAGAGTCAATGATGATGGCCAATATGAGTACCTAGGAAGGACTGACAAGCAAGTCAAGATCGCTGGTGTACGGATCGAAATAGGCGAAGTCGAAAGTGCTCTACTCAATCACGAAGCCGTAGAGGAGTGTGTCGTAGTAGCTCATACATCAGGTAAGGCCGTCAAAGAGGATTATACTTACTGTGGGACATGTGGATTGCCATCTAACTATCCCAATGCTGACTTTGATGACAATAATATCTGCGGATATTGTAGAAGTTTTGAGAGCTATGAAGCCAAGGTAGATAAGTACTTCAAGACAGAGGAAGACTTCAAGGAAATCTTTGAGCAGACAGCAGTCCAGAGTCCAGAGTATGACTGTATCATGCTCTACAGTGGAGGTAAGGATAGTACCTATGCACTCGGTAAGCTCGCGGAGATGGGACTCAGAGTACTGGCATTCACACTTGACAATGGGTATATCCCTAATAGCGCAAAAGATAATATCACTCGTGTTGTCAGAGCTCTTGGCGTCGATCACATGTTTGGCACTTCTCCAGCGATGAATGCCATCTTTGTAGAGAGTCTCAAGACTCACTGCAATGTCTGTAATGGATGTTTCAAGACTATCTACAATATCAGTCTCAAGGTCGCATTCCAAAAAAATATCCCATACATCGTGACTGGACTATCTCGTGGTCAGTTCTTTGAGACTAAGCTATCCGAAGAGCTCTTCTGGAAGCCTATGGATGATGTCAAAGAGATCGAACGGACACTCTTCGAAGCTCGTCAAGCATATCACACAGTCAAGGATACCGTCTATGACAAAGTCAACGGAAGCTTCATCGAAGAGAATAATGTCTTGGATAAGGTCAGGATACTAGACTTCTATAGATATCATGATGTGACCCTCAAAGAGCTCTATGATTATATCAATAATAGACTCCCTTGGGTCAGACCAGACGATACTGGAAGATCTACTAACTGTATTATCAATAAGCTCGGAATCTATATCCATAAGCAAGAGAAAGGCTATAGTAACTATGCATTTCCATATAGCTGGGATGTCAGGACTGGACATAAGACCAAGGAAGAGACGATCGATGAGATAGAGGAGTATATCGACGAGCAAGAGGTCAAGCAGATGATCAGTGAGATTGGCTATCAAGAGACACATCATACGGCACAACTCATCGCTTACTACAGAGGAGACCAAGCCTCTCCTGAAGAGTTGAGAGCATCGCTGAGGGAGAGTCTACCGTACTATATGATCCCATCTAAGTATGTGAGACTGGATCAATTCCCACTGACAGCTAACGGTAAGATAGATACCGAACAGCTCAAGCAGACCCGAGCATCCAATAAGAAGGTACTCATCCACCCTAGCAATGAGATAGAAGAAGCACTGTTGCCTATCTGGCAGGAAGTGCTGGAGATAGAGGCACTGAGTATCGATGATGATTTCTTCGATATTGGTGGGACTTCTCTCGAGGCAATCAGGATCGCCGCAAGAGTAGAGAAGACGCTTAATTATAAGTTGTCGGTCAACTACGTATTTGAGTATCCGAGTGTCCAAGCTCTCTCTCAGTATATCATGGATGATATGCTCGCCATCATCGCTGCACAATCCAACTGATGTGGCCAGGATACTGATACTGCATAGTGGACTCACTGGGATGACTCATGCTTGTATGGGCCTTACTCACAGACTCTCGACACAGAGTCATCAGATATGGACTGGTACACTGAGAGACGTAGATCAGATACTCAAGGTAAATGGCATGCAGAGATATCCACTCCCATCAGTAAGCCTCGATCTCAAGTCACTCAATACTCAGCTGAGCAACCAATCTGATACTGGATCTCCTACCAGAGCACAGTTATACACGGCATATCATGATCAATTTGAATTTGGACAGCTCAACGCATTTATTGATTCAAATCAGATAGACTTATTGCTCATAGATATCGAGTTGCATGAGTACATTAGCTATGTGTCTACTCTGAGTATTCCGATGCTCTTAGTGAGTCAGTGGTTTTCTCTGTGGCAATCATCTGCCAATACTCCACTAGATGCTAAGACTCTGCCCAGAACTCTGCTAGGGCGGCAAGTCCAATGGATGATCCATAAGGCTACAAGATATCTGCGTACAACAGTCAAGAATATTACTACCCAAGGGATAAATCGCCGAAGCTATCTGCTCCGATTAATGAAGCAATATCACGTCGATATCAACAGCCTACAGTCATATACATTTCCACTTCCATTTACTTATCTTGATCTGCCAGTTATCTCGATGACACATCCTGATCTGGAGATAGATCGACACAGTCGTGCAGGACTTACGTATGTCTACCCGATGGTATATAGCGATCGCAAGCAAGAGGTATCAGCAGTATTTGAGACAGTATTTACGCAAGTGCTAGAGCAAGTGTCTTCCTCTCAGAAGAGACTCATCCTTGTCAATTATACGACCATGGATAACAAGTCATCCAATATAGATAATCTCCTCAGTGTCCTCCAAGGGCTAACTGACTGTATCAGCATCATATCACTCGGTGGAGCATATGATCGTTACCAAAGCTACCAATCTGATCATGTCCATCTCTACCGTAGCATCCCTCAATTGATGGTACTAGAGCATGCAGATCTGTCTATCCATCATGGTGGTATCCATACGATCAATGAGTGTATCCACTATAAGGTGCCTATGTTAGTCTTGAGTGGCGGGATGTATGATCAGAATGGTTGTGCTCTCAGAGTACAGCAGTATGGATGTGGGATAGCTCACTTTGAGAGTCAGATCTCGAGGAGTCAATTAGAGGCATCTCTCACAGACTTACTTACTGATCCCGTCTATCGTCGCAAGATCGAGGAGCTCCATGCATCATACCAAGATGCTCTCAAGGCCAGCCCATTAGAGACTCTGATCAGTCAGACTCTTCGGTCGTCTGATACTTAGAGTCATGATCGTGGAAGTCTAGGAATAGGGAAGGGCTAGGTAATGTCAATTAAGTGCTAGACTCTTCTATGATGGACAAGATGTATTGAGTCGTATCGATTTGGGATGAGAGAAAATTTTCTTTTTTCTTTTGCCAGTCAGATTGGAGGTTGGGGTTGCTCAGTAGAGACTTGATTTGAGACTTGATCTCTTCGATATCAGTCAAATGGTAGAGGAGGTCATAGCTGTCTTGAAGATAGTCGATGTAACCGAGTGAGATAGTATTGATATAGATGCTAGGCACACCGAGTAGAGCAGCCTCACAGGCAGTAGTAGCACCCTCACCGATGACCATACTTGAGTAGTAGAGAGCATCGTGTAAGTAATCACTCGGTAAGTTATACTCTAAATGCTTGAACTCTTGCTCGAGCTCATACTCCGAGGTGATGAAGACCTTGCCATGGGCTTCGAGGATCTCGATGATTGCTTGCTTCCCAGCGTGGGAGATGCCAGATTGATTGATGTCATGTGTTGCATCCCAAGACACAAATCTCAGTATGAAGTATGGCTGATCTGCAGTGACTCCGAGCATCTCTAGGACCTCTACTCTTGGAGAGAAGTTGTGTGGATGGAGATATGCTAACTCATGGAATCCTTTGTACTTTCTTTGCTTCTTACCGAGATCTTTAGTAAACCACTCAGGAGTATGGATTTCATTGGCAAATGGTCTGAAGAATGCAATCTGCAACTTGGCATGCTCAGTATCTGTGAATACAACTGTCTTGATACCAAGTAACCATCCGACATGTGATCCTCTGATGGCTACGATACCCATGATGATATCTGGGCGATGCTTGATACAGTAGTAGAGGAGTTTGATGTCGTGGACGATGAGTTTCCAGAGTTTGGCGATGAGAGAGATTCCAATAGATCCCATCGGATAGTACTGTACGTTCTTCTCATCGAGGAGCTTGTATGCGAGAGGCTTATCACTTGCTGCTACGAGACATTGGTGACCCTGCTTGGTGAGTATTTGGTGAGCATGATACATAAAGTGTACATGAGCTGCATGGTTGACATCAAAGAGGATTTTCATGGATAGGAGTGTCTATTGATTGTCAAAGTGTAGATATGGAGTAGCAGCCTTATGATTCACCGAGTTTTTCTTTTTGATTTTTGAGGACGTCTTCTATCAGTTTCCTATTGCGTCCAAGGAGATCACCGATGATCCCAAGTGCAAAGAGATTAAATGAGAAGGAGATCAAGATACTTCCGATGATTAACGACTGGATCTTACCGCTGCCATCGTGTACGAGGAAGTATTGGTAGAGAAATCTCACTATGGGTATCATACCCAAAATAAAGAATACGATACCAAGACTGATAAATACTTTGAGTGGCTTGTACAGGGCAAATGTCCTCAGTGCTCCGAATCCACTCTTCCTGATATGCTCCCACATATTGCTAAAGAGTCTTGATGGTCGAGTGGGCTTATTGGTACTGATAGGGATGGATGCTAACTGTAGTCTCTTCTCTGATGCTTGGATAGTTGAGTCAAGCGTATAGCTAAATTTTTCGGTAATATTAATCTCTAGGAGGGCATCTTTGCTATAAGCTCTGAATCCTGATACTGCATCTTTGAGCTGGTCTTCACCACTGAGTAAGACCACCATTTTGGTTCCGATCCATTGGAAACATTTTTTGATCTTAGAGAAGTGAGCAACGTTGGCCGTGCCTCTGTCTCCGATGACGATGTCTGCCTCTCTATTGAGTATTGGTTGGATTAATTGAGGGATAAACTGTCCTGGATACTGATTATCACCATCTGTATTGACAAGGATATCTGCCCCTTTGCTTAGAGCATATAATACTCCCTTCTGGAAGCTGATTCCGAGTCCTTTGTTACCGATATTCTGGATGATATGAGTGACATTGAGCTCTCTAGCGATCTTTACTGTCTCATCACTGCTGCCATCATCTACGATCAGTATTTCTACTTGATCTACTCCTGGGATGTCTCTAGGGATCTCCTTGATGACTGTGGCGATTGTTTTCGCTTCATTCAGACATGGTATTTGTACGATTAATTTCATGTATGCTGGAGTTTGCTGCAGATGCTTATCACTTACTGAGGAGGTGGGGTGTGCATCTTCTCTGAGCTGTAGTTGTATGCAGCACGTACAGGTACTCTATGCAATCGTCATGCTTGATCACAATAGAGGGAGTTTGGGGAAGCAGAGGAGTTGTTGTCATCATACTTATCGAAGTCTCTTGCATCTCATCATTAGCTTATTTTTCTACTTTAGCTGTCTGAGTTAAGAAAGAGTAAGGGTTCTTTTCATCCAAGCTGGTATTTTCTAATTTCACATATCTCCCTAAATGCATACTCTTGGCATACTTGAGGAGGATATCAGATACTACGAGATCTTGGAGTGCTAGACCAGTAGAGTCAAATACAGTAAAGTTATCTCTTAGATGTGAGAGCTCATTTGCTTTTTTGAGGCAATCTGTGAGATCTTCTCCGATATATTCATCACTGAGCTGTTGGCATTCACCTTCTATTTTGGCTTGAGTGATCCAATCTGGACAGACATAGCTTTGCTTCAGATGAGAGAGAGGTACTTCAAACTTACCTGGAAAATCTGAGCCTATTGCATTGATATGTAACCACTCTCTAGGTACGAGATTGTCATAGAGTGGTCCTTCGCCGATACCGATTGATGTGGCTGTACTGACGATATCAGACTCTCTAATGATTGTGTCAATATCTGAGCTGATGAATTGGCAATTTAGGTTCAACATTTGACAGCGATCAACGAATGACTCTTCTGTCTGCGGATCACTATCACAGTAGTAGACCTTACTGATATCATATACTCTTGAGATTGCATGGAGTTGTGTGATAGCTTGAGCTCCGCATCCGATCAGACCGAGACTCTCACTCTTAGCATACCCGAAGAGCTTACTCGCTACGGCTGCGATTGCACCTGTCCTCAGAGATGTAGGGAGTACTCCATCTAGTAATGCCTTGAGATGACCTGTCCGTGTATCATATCTTGATACTGATGAGATGATCGTTGGGAGGCTATACTGATCTGGATTACGTGGATGATATCCTACGATCTTGATGAGGATTTCATCCTTGCTGATACTCCGTATGGGCATCCACTCCACTAATCCTTCTGATGGTTTCGAGTAGTTGAATCCAGACCGGACTGGCATGATACTCTCTTGATTGTCATAGTTGATGAGGGCATCGTAGGTACCTTCAATGAGCTCATCCATGATATTGTCTAGACCCACAGATCTTACAATAGACTGTATGTCTTCGCCTGTTATGAGTAGGGTCTCTAAGCTTTCTTTCATTCTTATTTTGACTTTTAATTGTCTAAGCAACCAATAGTTATTCGTCGTCGATTGACAAATCTACCAATCCTTATTATCATTATACTGTTCAAAACTGAACTAATTGACTTCACTCATTACCCGAAAGCTTTTGAATGTGGCAATATGATGAGATATACGTAACATGAGCAGTGATTGGATTGAGATTGGCAGAGGTTAGATTGTAATTAGTGTCAGATCTGTGAGAGGGAAGTTGAAGGGGTTGTGGAGATCCGACTCTTGAGTAGGTAGGTATTGAGGTGAGAGATTGCTGCATAGAGGGCAAAAAAAATGGAGATAACAAGTCTGACTTGTTATCTCCATTTTTATTATTTGGTGATTGATGTTATCTCATCTTACCCTCGGGTGAATGCACCATTCTGAGTATTGACTGAGTCACCACCTACCATCACTTCGAAGTCGCCATCCTCTACGATATAGGTTCCTTGGTTGTTATAGAATCCAAGCGTAGTATCATCGAGAGTAAACTGTACTGTCTGAGTCTCACCAGCTTTGATGAAGACTTTTTCGAATCCTTTGAGTTCTTTGATTGGTCTAGTGACACTTGCATACTTATCTCTGATGTAGAGTTGTACGACTTCATGACCGTCCCGTTTGCCACTATTGGTAACATTGACACTGACTGTAAATGTATTGCCTTGTTGTGTGATTGAGAGACCGCTATAGTCATACTTGGTATAGCTCAGTCCATGACCAAATGGATAGAGGCCAGTATTGGGTACATCACTATAATGCGACCAGAATACCATATCTTTTGCACCACCTCGACCTGTGCTCTTCTGATTGTAGTAGAGGGGTACTTGTCCGACCTCCCTAGGGAATGTCATTGGTAACTTGCCACTCGGGTTATGCTCACCGAAGAGTACCTCTGCGATGGCATGCCCACTCATCGCACCTAACTGCCATGTCTCTAAGATGGCAGGGATATTGGCATCTTCCCAGCTTAGGTCGAGTGGCCTACCGTTAGTCAATACGAGGACAACATTTGAATTGACTGCACAGATTTTTTTCAACATCTTGCGTTGAAGACCTGGGAGTCTGATATCGGCTCTACTTCTTCCTTCGCCAGATTGATAACCATGCTCTCCTGCAACTACGATGACTACATCAGATGACTTGGCGAGCTTGACTGCCTCATCTATCCCATCGGTATTATCTTCATTGATCTTGAGCTCTTGGGCAAATGCTTCTGTACCACTCCAGACCTCTACTCCTCTTTCGTATTTCATGTTGTCCCCGAGGTAAGGCTTGAGCCCTTCTAAGACAGAGACTGCTGAGTTGTCATCAGCTCCGAGTCTCCAACTACCGAGTACTGAAGTCTTACTTGCTGCTATCTGTCCGATTACAGCGACATTTTTTGAGGTTTTACTGAGAGGAAGCACACCATCGTTCTTGAGTAGTACGATGGATTTTTTTGCCATGTCCAGTGCCCCATCTTTGACTTCTTGGCTTACTGCCATAGATTTTTCTTTTTCTTCATCGCAGTAGAGGTATGGATCATCGAAGAGTCCGAGATCATATTTTACCTTGAGTATCCTGCTGACAGCATCATCAAGTACAGATTCTTTGACTTCGCCTTCTTCCACGAGTTCTTTGAGATGATTGATATAGACATAAGCTTCCATATCCATATCACTCCCTGCGTTAGCACCAATCTTAGCGGCTGTCTTGTTATCCTTAGCGTAGCTGTGTGCTACCATCTCACCGATAGATCCCCAGTCAGATACGACGAATCCGTCGAATCCCCACTGTCCTTTGAGGATATCTCTCTGTAACCATGGATCACCAGTGACTGGGATACCATTGATCTCATTGAACCCATTCATAAATGTGGCAACACCAGCATCTACTGCTGCTTGGAATGGTGGCAGTATGACATTGTAGAGTGTAGAGAGACCCATATCTGTGGTGTTGTACTCTCGTCCTGCTTCTGCAAATCCATATGCTGCAAAGTGCTTAGCACATGCTGCTATCGTGTTGGGATCAGAGAGGTCATCCCCTTGGAATCCTTTGACTCTAGCTGCAGCAATCTTAGTCCCGAGGTAAGTGTCTTCTCCTGCACCTTCCATGTTACGTCCCCACCTTGCATCTCTACCGATATCCACCATCGGGGCAAATGTCCAGTTGATTCCCACAGCAGCAGCTTCCATAGCTGCATACGCTGCTGCTTTTTCTATCGCTTCTAGGTCCCAGCTTGCTGATTCGGCGAGTGGTATTGGTCCAGAGATTTTGTGCCCATGGATGACATCAAATCCAAATAACATCGGGATACCAAGTCTAGAGTTCTCTACTGCTAACTGTTGGAGAGCTTTGATTTCTTTGACAGTTTTGACATTGAGCATTGCTCCTACTTCCCCATTTTTGATCTGGTTGTATTTGTTTTTGGTGTCTTGGTTGTCTGGTACAGGTCCCGTCGCATCGAAGAATCCATTATACAAGTTCATCTGTCCGACTTTTTCTTCGAGGGTCATCTGAGAGATGAGGTTATCTACAAATGCTGACCTTTTATCCTGTGAATTACCGATGAGACTTCCTATGAGAAGGACTGTTGCAAGTAAATATTTGATTTTCATTTATAAGTATTATTTATTATTAACAATATATTTGGCGAACCATTTAGCGGATTCCTTTGGGGTCCTCTTGAGTGTATGGAAGTCGACATAGTGAATACCAAATCGCTTGCTATACCCTGAGGCCCATTCGAAATTGTCCATCAATGACCAGATGAAGTAACCTTTGAGCTTGACTCCGTTATTGATTGCTTTGTTACATTCACCTAGATAACCTTCGAAGAAGTCAATTCGTTTTGTGTCAGCAATAATACCATTTTCTACAGTATCATTATAACTACAACCGTTTTCGGTGATATAGATTTCTGGATTATCGTATCGATTCGCTATCCAATGGAGGAGTTTGCCACATCCCCAAGGGACTACTGCCCAGTTCATGGATGTTTTTTCCCATTGAGGATCTACGGAGAGTTTGACATCTTGATCCTCTGAGAGTCCACCATTGCCGTAGACATCTCCAGCACTATCATCACCAGCATCATGGGCAGCATACATCGTGGTATAGTGGTTGAGACCAAAGAAGTCAGATGACCCAAGTACAAGGGCTCTCTGCTCATCGGTAAATGTAGGGAGTCTATCACCGAGTCTCTCTCGCATCGCTTGAGGATACTGACCGAGATAGATGGGATCTGCAAACCATCCGAGGAAAAACTCTAAGGCACGCTGTGCTGCTTCTTTGTCTAGATCGCTGTCTGTTGCAGGCTCTCTCCAATCACAGTTGTTAGTAATGCCGATCTGTCCCTTCTGCTCTGATTGGTACTTATCTCGATAGCACTTGACTGCATGTGCATGTGCTAAGATGAGATTGTGACCGACTTGATAAGGCTCGACATTAGATGTCCGACCTGGGGCAAATACACCTTGCCCATGCCCTAGGATCGCAATGACCCATGCTTCATTAATTGTAATCCAGTTCTTGACGCGATCACCAAATCGACTGTAGCAGAGGTCTGCATAGTCTGTAAATAGTCGGATGGATTCGTCGCTTAACCACCCGTCATACTCTAGCTGTATCGCTAAGGGTAGATCCCAGTGATAGAGAGTTACCCAAGGTGTGATCCCATGCTTGATAAGTGTGTCAATGAGGCGATTATAGTAGTCTATACCTGCTTCATTGATTAGGGAGGTCGTCCCATTTGGCATGAGCCTCGACCACGAGATCGAAAACCGATAGGCTTCGATGTTGAGTGCTTTCATCATGAGGACATCTTCTTCCATCTTATGATAGTGGTCGCAGGCATCGTTACCAGTATCGCCATTGAGGATCTTACCTGGTACCTGACAGAAGGCATCCCATATGGATGGCCCTTTGCCGTCTGCGAGATGCCCACCCTCTATCTGGTATGCAGAGGTTGCTGCTCCCCAGAGAAAGTCTTTAGGAAATGTTGTTGTCATTGAGATGTTGAATTTAATCTTCTTGCTTGAAGCTCTTTTGTAAGTAATGTCATTTTCTGTCTATTGAGTGGGTAGAGAAGCATCAAGATAGCAGCTATGATTGTCACTAGAGATGGGATCCAGCTCATCAGCATCTTGATTGCTGGTAGAGCCCCTTGGATGGCCTCTATACTATTGCCTTCGTAGTGATATGCTCCAAGTACAAATCCAATAATAGCACCTGCGATCCCTCCGCCAAATTTGGTAGCAAATGATCCAGCTGAGTAGATGAGACCTGTAGCTCGTCTTCCATTTTTCCACTCGGAGTAATCAGCAATATCACCCAGCATCACGAAGAATAGCGTCGGTAGTATTGCTGATCCAAACTCTGAAATAATGCCTAAGATAAAGATGGCATTGATCTGACTCGGATCACACAAAAAGATTAGTGCATTGAATAATCCAGAGAAGAGAAGTGCCGCAATGAAGAGATTCCTCTTCCCCATGATGCGACTGAGAGGTGCTGTGAGGAGTGCCCCCACTATAGATGCGACCCCCAATCCAAAGAGATATGTAGCAGATAAGATAGCATCTCCAATGTAGTGGGTAAAGTAGATAATCAGTATCCCTTGCTTGATGGCATTATAGATGTTGAATAAGAGTCCGATGATAAGGAGTATAACCCAAGGTCTATTCCTCAGGAGTTGCTTGAAGTCTTTTTTGAGGTCTCTATTTTGATCCTTAGGTGGTTGGATTCTTTCTTTCGTCGTAGCGAAAGTGATGAGCATCAGGATTGCAAGGAGGAGTGACATGAGATACATCGACTTACTATACCCCTGCTGCTGGTCTATGATAGTAAGATCAGAATTGTCTAGTGACTCTACACCATTTACCGCAAAAGTATAGGTCTCACCTTGGATCATCGAGAAGTTTTGCCTTTTGGCTTGACCATCTAGTGGCTGCTGAGCCTTACTATCAGCCTGATCAACCATGTAGAGTGTTGCGATCCCATCACTCGTACTGATATCTGCATGGTCGACATCCTGTGTAGCTGTTACTTGGACAGTGTGAGAGAGCTCTCCTGTCTTATTGATATTGAGTGTCGGTTGAGGATTGCCAAAGTAAGCCACTAAGAAGAGAAGAGTTACCTGTACAAGCATACCACCTGCAAATGCACCTGTCATCCTAAATGAGCCAATCTTAGTCCTCTCTTTATCATCACCTGTCATGACACCCATCAGTGCTCCATAAGGGATATTATTAGCTGTGTATATCAGAGTGAATACAAAATAGGTGATATAAGCATAGATAATCTTGCCGGTCGTGCCAAAATCTGGAGTCGTAAAGAGTAATGCAAGGATAACTCCGAGTGGGATCGCAGTCCATAATATCCATGATCTAAACTTCCCATACTTAGACTGAGTATTATCTCCGATGATACCCATAATAACATCACTGATCCCATCACTGAATCTTGCAGTCAAAAACAAGATACCAACTGTCGCTGGACTCAACCCAAAGACATCTGTATAGAAAATAAATAAAAAAGTCGCTACTCCTCTCCATGCGATGTTCGCTGCACCATCACCAAGGGCATATCCAACTTTCTCCATAAATGGAACAGTATGATTGTTATCTAACGCTAGCTGGGTGTTGTGTTCTGGAGTGTGCATATCATCAATTAGGTTCATCATGTACTAGCGTAGGTAGTGGTACGCTAGGTTGGCTAGAATTCTATCAAACTCCAACTAACACAAAGTTACAAAAGTGTAGTGTTTGGAGAATAGAGGACTCATCTGACTCCTAAAACCCAGATTAAGTAGTAGAATATTTGGCTTGAACGATATGTCAGGCATGTACTTCCCTGTAAGTGCCTATGTGCCAACAACTTGAGTAGATTTGAAATGATTCGAAACATGTCAAAATGAAAGAAAAATACTGAAAATGCAGCATGATATTGTGTCATATTGGGTAATCTACCATTGTTATTTGGTTTATTTTCCATTCTAAATCATGCTTTTGTCCTTTTACATTTGAGTTGAAATTACTATTACGTTAAATTACGGTTTATGTATATTGTGAATTGTAATCAGAATCATCAAAGAAAATTTAAACTTTTAAACATGAAAAAACGCTTAAACTATTTGATTAATCAATGGGCAATTGTGTTCCTCTTTTGCATATTTGCAACCATTGGTTATGGCCAGAAAACAATCTCTGGAGTATTAACAGATGCGAGTGCTTCGCCACTCATCGGTGCCACTATTATGGTCCCTGGGACATCGACCGGTACCATTACAGATGTAGACGGGAGTTTCAGTCTGACAGTTCCTGACGATGCTACAGAGCTGAAGGTCTCATACACTGGGTACGAATCAATGATGCTTGACATCACTAATCAAAGAGAATTTTCGAGTATATCCTTGAGTGAATCTTCTGCCTTACTAGATGAGGTAGTAGTAGTAGGATATGGTAGACAGAAGAAAAGTGTCGTCACTGGAGCCATCTCTAAGGTAGATGTACAGCAATTAGCCACTCGAGGAGTCGGAGAATTACAATCTGGGATGCAAGGTAAAGTTGCAGGTATTGATATCACGCCTACTTCTGGTGCTCCTGGATCAGGGTTCAAGGTGAAGATTAGAGGTACTGGATCTAATGGACCTACTGAGCCACTCTATGTAGTGGACGGTATGCGTACAAGAGATATTAGATTCATAGAAGGTGTCAATATCGCAAGCATAGAAGTACTGAAAGATGCAGCCTCTGCGTCAATCTATGGAGCCGAAGCTGCTAATGGGGTAATACTCATCACTACGAAGAATGGCAGTGGTAACAAAGGGATCTCTTATAATGGTAGCCAAGGTATCCAGAGCTATAGAGGAGGTATGGAATTGATGAATACGGAGCAGTTTGGGTCATACCTTACAGCGGCTGGTGTATCAGATGACATTACTGCAGGTCTTGACACCGATACGAATACAGATTGGTTGGATGAGATGTTCACAACTGCGCCGACTTCACGTCACAATATCTCGTTTTCGGGAGGTGATGATAATACATCTGTCTATATTGGTGCTGGATACTTTGATCAAGCAGGTATCGTAGGTGGAGCAGATGTCTCCAACTTCAGAAGGTTATCAGCTAATGTCGGAGTGAACTCTAAGGTTAGTGATAGGATAGAGATAGGATTAAATGCAACCTATGCTAACGAAAATGAAATCGGTTCTGGATTTGGAGATACTGGTGTAGGTGGTCTCATCGCAGCAGGGATCATCATGGATCCAAGTGTACCGAAAATATATACAGGAGCATTGCCTGCTCACGTTACAGGATTAGATACTGGAGGTGTCCAATTAGCATCTGATGATGATGGTAATGTCTACGGATTATCTAATGGTGTCACTGATGGTGAAGTGATCAATCCATTCATCTATCTAGATGCAATCAATGGTGATGGACAATCAGTCAATAGACTCTTCGGATCAGTGAATGCTAAGATCAATTTGTTAGACAATCTTGATTTTACCACTCGAATAGGAACAGACCTAGGATTCGGTACATTCCACAATTGGTCACCGAGCTACTACGCTAATCCGACAAGGAATGCAAGTGTCGCTAGTTCTGTATTTAATAGTGTCAATTCTGTAGGAGTTCAATGGGAAAACTTCTTGACTTATGGATTAGCACTGAGCCAAAGTATAGATTTGGATCTCTTAGCAGGTACATCTGCATTTAGCTCTAACGTATCGGGTCACAATGCTAACGCTTCGGGTCTCATCAGTGAGATCCAAGAGGTGTCATACATTGATGGATCAGAGGCAGATAGCCAGATCAGAGCATTTAACTCTCGTCAGACTCTCCAATCATACTTTGGTAGAGCTAACTTGACGATCTCTGATAAGTATCTCTTCATGGCTTCATTGAGACGTGACGGTACTTCACTCTTCCAAGAAGGGAATAGATGGAGAACATACCCAGGAGTATCAGTTGGATGGATCCTCTCTAGAGAAGGATTCTTTGGAAGTGGAGGAGTACTCAACTTCGCTAAGCTTAGAGCATCGTGGGGTCAAGCTGGTTCACTCTCTTCAGTAAGTCCTGGAGCTGGATTAGCATCACTCAACTTTTTCAACCAGTATAGCGGTCAGATCGCGGCTGATCCGAGTTCGCTTGCTAACCCTGACTTGACTTGGGAGACAAGTGAGCAGACTAATGTTGGTTTGGATCTAGGATTCTTCAATGATAAGATCAATTTTTCAGTGGACTGGTTCAACAAGTTGACAAGAGATCTGATCACAGGTGGATCTTCTCCTAACTTTATTGGTAACAATGCTCCTCTGATCAATGCTGGAGTGATGCAGAATAGAGGTTTGGAGTTTGAGTTGGGATATCGTAATAGTGACAATGCACTGAAGTATCAGATTGCAGCAAATGTCACAACACTCAACAATGAAGTACTCGAGTTGACAGAAGGTACGATCATCCAAGGAACTAACTCTGATGTCGGTGTAGATTGGAATCCTTCTACATTTGAAGCTGGCTTCCCAGCATGGTACTATAGAGGATACCAGACTGATGGTCTCAATCCTGATGGCACAGCTAATATCGTAGATGTCTCAGGTGATGGAGAGATCACACCAGATGACTTTACTTATATCGGTGATCCACACGCTAACCTGATCTATGGTGCAACAGTGAGACTAGAGTACAAAGGATTTGACTTCACAGTATTCGGGCAAGGTGTAGCTGGTAATGAAATCATCATGGGTTTCAATCGGACGGATAGATTAGGTAATAAGCCTACAGTATTCCTTGAGGATGACTTCTTTGCTCCAGCAATCTCTGGTGAGGTATACTCATCTGATTTCATGGTGTTTGATGGATCATTCTTCAGATTCAAGCAGATACAATTGGGATACGACGCAGGTAATCTGATAAACAAAGTTGACAATCTCAGGTTATATGTATCATTAGAGGACTACTTTACGATCACTAAGTACCCAGGTCTAGATCCAGAGATTGGCTCTGACTTCGATGCAGCGATAGGGATAGATAGAGGTATCTACCCAGTACCAGGCAGGATCATGGTCGGTGCATCACTAGATTTCTAAACCATTAATAAGATTATTATTAAATAAATTAAATATGAAAATATATACTAAAATTATCGCTTTGGCAATCTGTATGGTACTCGGTATCGTAGCTTGTCAAGATTATCTTGATGTCCCAGTCAATGGTGTCATCGTACAGGATAGCTACTATGAAGCTGACAAAGATGTCAATGCTGCCATACTTACAGCATATGATATCCTTACATGGAACAACGTATGGGATTGGGGTGCTCCGGTATTCATCAAAACTCTTCCAAGTGATGAGGGTACATGTGGTGGATCATCGCCTTCTGATCAAGCAGGTTACAATACACTAGATGATTATACTTACGATTCTACAAATGACAAGGTATCTGCATTCTGGAATTTGAACTATTTTGGTGTTCATAGATGTAATACAGTACTTGACTTCGTGACTCCAGATACTGATTTTAAGGCTAGAGCAATTGGTGAGGCACATGGATTGAGAGCATACTATTACTTAGAGTTAGTCTCTCACTTTGGAGATGTTCCTCTCTTGACTACTACAGCGATTACACCTGAGGAGTACAATCAGCCTAGAGCTGCATCATCAGATATCTATGCTCAGATCGAGAGTGATCTCGCTGCAGCGATCGCTGCTCTTCCAGAGAAGTCAGGGTATGCAGACTCTGATAAGTTCAGAATCTCTAAAGGTACAGCACTGGGACTCTTAGCTAAGGCTCAGATGAACCAAGGTAACTATAGCGGAGCACTTACTTCAGTGCAGACGATCGTCAACAGTGGAGAGTATGCTCTTGCTGATGACTTTGCATCTATCTTTGAGTTGGACGGTGAGTTTGGTTCTGGATCGATGCTTGAGGCAGTATTTACGAGTGAAGTAGGACATAACTGGGGTACTAACCCTTGGGATCTAGGTCTACCAGGAAGTACTTGGGAGTCTAACATGCATATCCAATTGATGGGTCCTAGAGAAGGCGTATTTGGCGATGCAGAAGATCTGGGAGTGATCCAAGGATGGGGATTCAATTACCCTTCTCCTAAGCTCTATGATGCATATATCGCTGCTGGTGATGATGTCAGAAGATTGGCTACTGTTGTAAGCGAAGAAGAATATCTCGCTGCAGGTGGAACATTTACAGGTGATGCTCACGATTACAATGGCTATATCAGACTCAAGTACGGATCTAAGCCATCTGAGTCTAATGAGATATCTATCCAGCAAAACTATGGGACTAACTGGAGATTACTCAGATATGCTGATATCTTACTCGTCGGTGCTGAAGCAGCTGCTCGTACAGGTGATGAGAATACATCTAGACAGTATCTCAATATGGTAAGAACAAGAGCAGGATTATCTGATATGATGGCATCTGGTAATGACTTACTAGAGGCGATTATCAACGAGAGATTCCTAGAGCTTGCATTCGAAGGATTTAGATTCCAAGATATGGTAAGATGGGGATTAGCAGGTGATAACTTCGAAGGATTTGAGGTGGGTAAGCATGAATTGTTCCCAATCCCTAATGATGAGATTGCAAGAGCACCAGCAATGACTCAAAATCCAGGATGGTAAATACACATTGGAAGTTTTTTCTACATAACTATAAGTAGTTTAGGAGGATGCTATGATAAATAGCATCCTCTTTTTATTGGAGTAAATTGTGATACGCCTTATCTTGGGTACAGATTATTGTAATCAGTAGAATTTGAGAGTTGTTGATATGAATTATAGATATTATTTGGCGATAATCGGGATAGTCATCCTTGTTATTGGGTGTGGAGTCGATCAAGAGATGAGCCCTCAGAGGTTGTTTGCACCAGTCAGTCCGATGAGCAGCAAGATAGACTTTGAGAATACACTGAATGTCAATGATTCGATGAACTTCTTCAAGTATGGATACTTCTATATGGGAGGTGGTGTCTCAGCAGGTGATCTCAATGGTGATGGTCTGTCTGATCTGTTTTTTACGGGCAATATGGTACCAAACAGAGCCTACCTCAATAAGGGTAATCTCCAGTTTGAAGAGATTACAGACCAAGCTGGATTGCTGTCATCAGGGAGATGGCATACTGGGTGCAACTTTCACGATTTCAATAATGATGGTAAGCTAGACATTTACGTAGCAGTGTCAGGGATATGGGCTGAGAGATCTAATCTACTCTACCTCAATCAAGGGAATGATAGTAATGGAATCCCACAATTCAAAGAATCAGGACAAGAACTTGGCCTCAACGATAGTGGATACTCTATCCAATCGACTTACCTAGATTATGACAATGACGGTGACCTCGACGTCTATGTAGTCAATTATCCACCTACAGAGTTCAATACCAAAGTAAGAGAGTACGAGGCACTGTCTCAAGGAGTAACCCTTCAAGAGTCAGACCATCTCTATCGTAATAATGGTGATCTCACCTACACTGATGTCACTGAGGAGGCAGGACTCCTTAGATTTGGACTTGGGATCGGAGTAGTGAGTGCAGATGTCAATCAAGATGGCTACCCAGATCTCTATGTATCTAATGACTTTCAGACACCTGATTTCTTTTATCTCAATAATGGTGATGGCACATTTACTGAATCGTTGCGATCGAGTTTTCAGCATACATCGTTCTATGGGATGGGAGTCGATATCGCTGATCTCAATAATGATACGCTGCTCGATCTCTATCAAGTAGATATGACGACTACTGATAACTATCGATCCAAGGCTAACATGTCTAGTATGAATATTCCAGCATTTTGGGCTGGAGTGGAAGCAGGCTTTGGATATCAATATATGTACAATAGTCTACAGATCAATAATGGGCTGAATCCTGCAGGAAGTCCGTTTTTTAGCGAGATAGCAATGTCTAATCAGATGCATGCGACAGAGTGGAGCTGGGCATGTCTACTTGGAGACTACGATCAGGATGGACGTAGAGATGTCTTCGTCTCCAATGGTACGCGTAGAGAGATCAATAACAAAGACTACTTCAAATGGCTAAAGCAAACTGATACCAAACTTAAGGTAAAATACAAAGAACTGAGCTTCGTCGATCTCACTGAGCAACTTCCAAGCGTCAAGACAGACAATTATATCTTCAGGAATAATGGCGAAACCTTTGCAAGAGCTAATGAAGACTGGGGAATTCACTATAGCGGTTACTCTAATGGTGCTACTCATGCAGACCTAGATAATGATGGAGACTTAGAGATTATCATTAATAATATAGATAGCACAGCAGTTATCTTCCAAAATTTTGCCTCTGACCAAAACAAAAATTTCCTCAAAGTCAAACTCAAAGGATCTGCAACCAATATTAATGGCTTGGGTGCTAGATTGACCCTGACGAGTGGTGAGCAGACATGGTATGCAGATCACACTCTGGTAAGAGGGTATCAGTCATCTGTAGAGCCCATTATCTACTTTGGTGTCGACACATTGGCTGTGATCGATAAGCTCCAAGTGAGATGGACTGATGGGAAGAGACAGACTCTCACTCAGGTAAATGCGAATCAGACACTCCTCTTAGACTATACCAATGCAATTGATGGCGTAGATCTACCACAGGCAGCCTCACAATATCTCCGACTAGACCAGTCTCCATCTCTGACGTATACGCATAGAGAGAATGATTACGATGATTATAAGCGAGAGGTCTTGATCCCTCATAAGATGTCATCACTCGGTCCTAGATTGGCTGTTGCAGACCTCAATGGTGATGGTGATACGGATCTGATCATCCCTGGACCGCAAAGACAAGCAACTGAGCTCCACCTGAGTAATGGTCAAGGTGGCTATCGCATTACCCCACTTAGCGACGCTGAGCAGGAGGATGTCTTTGCTGAGATAGCGGACATCGATCATGATGGTAAGCTAGACTTACTCATATCGAGTGGAGGCAACGAAGATGATGACCTCCAATCATCTTACTACAGCCAGCGCTACTACTCAGATCTATTGACTGCTAGCGAGAGTAAGCCTCTGTCTCCAGAGCTCCGATTGAGTGCTGCGATCACTACGGCACAAGATCTCGATGGTGATGGCATATCGGAGGTATTCGTATTAGGAAGACAGGTGCCGGGGAGATATCCAAGTCCTCCGCGGAGTTATGTCCTGAGGGATGGCGTAGATGTCACTAGCGACCTAGCACCTGAGCTCTCACAGATAGGTATGGTGACAGATGCTCATTGGGTAGACATAGAGGGCGATGGAGATCAAGACCTGATGCTCTGTGGAGAGTGGATGGGGATTCATCTCTTTGAGAATATCGACGGTACACTGCAGCATCAATCTCAGCTTGATCTCTCTCAACAGATCGGATGGTGGAAGTCTATCCACGCTGCTGACTATGATCGTGATGGTGATATGGACTTCATCGTAGGCAATCTTGGTACTAACTATAAGTATCAAGCATCTGATGAGGAGACATTTGATATCTACTCACAAGACTTTGACCAAGATCAAGATCAAGATATCGTACTGAGTTACTATCAAGAGGGCAAGCAATATCCAGTCAGAGGGAGACAATGCTCATCTGAGCAGATGCCAAGTCTTATGCAGAAGTACCCCAACTATCATGGATTTGCCTCTTCTACAGTACAAGATATCTATGGACAAGATGTACTGAGTGAAGGGATTCATCTCAAGGTCAACACATTCCAACATGCCTATATCGAAAACCTCGGAGGTGGCAATCTAAAGATGAGTACACTCCCTCCACAATATCAGAGGTATAGTATCAACAGCATCGCATCACATGATATCAATGGTGATGGTAATCTCGATATCATTATGGTTGGCAACATCTTCGACTCTGAGGTCGAAACTCCTCGGAGTGATGCAGGATATGGACTATTAGGACTTGGACGGGGAGATGGGACATTTGATCTGGTCCCTAACTCTCAGTCAGGCCTCTATGTCCCATACGAAGCCCAAGATGTCAAGATCATTACTCAGAGTGGAATCCACAAGCTCGTCATAGCGAGCAATGATGCTCCACTTCAAGTCTATCAGATCACGGAGTAGGGTATGAGTTTAGGATCATCGTGGATTCATTGGCAAGGATACTTCCATGATTTTATCGACAGATTATTTGTAGAGTTCTACTTTCATCTTTTCTATCCTGTCTTCGATGGTCTCAGTGGTCAATTTTTCTCGACTCAATCTGTCTACCATGATCGGGAATGCAAATGGAGAGGCACGTAAGGGACGCTTAAGTACGATATCAAGGTTTTGGAGTTTGGTAAGCACATTACGGAGTCGACCTTCTTCGAGTTGAAATGCAAGCACTTCTTCGTAGGCTTGTCTATATAAGATGTTATCAGGGTCATACTCTCTGAATACTTCGAAGAGCAGTTGGGCACTACTTTGGAGGTGTCGTTCTTTTTTCATCTTCCCTGGGAATCCTCCGAAGATCAATCCTGAGATCCTTCCAATATCTCTAAACTTACGCCGAGACATCTCTATGGCGTTTACGCTAGCTTGGATATCGCTGATCAAGTGGTCAGTAGAGAAGAGATCGGGTGTTAGTACCTTGTCTATCTCGAAGTCTGTGTCGCTTAAGAGCTCTACGCCATAGTCATTCATCTGGATAGAGATGGTCATAGGCTTGATTCTGGATAATCTATTTGCCAGTAGAGCACCTAGTCCCTCGTGTACTCCTCGACCTTCGAATGGGTACAGCATCAGATGGTATCCTTCCTTAGATTGGAAGTACTCTATCAGGAACTCCGTATCATTAGGGACGTGTGATCTCTCAGACTGCATCTCTAGGAGAGGCTGGAGTTTTAGCATTTCTCTATCATGGCTAGGGATAGGTACTCCATTTGCATAAGCATGAATCTTGTCTCGTAACTCTGATGACATCTCCGAGCTCAGTGACATCCGACTCCCCATATAGGATGGTATCTTTCCAGTCTTCTTAGTTGCCTTCTTCACAGTAGCAGTCATGTCCTTGACTCTTACCAACTCCAATGCTCTGCCGCTGAACCAAAAGACATCACCGATAGACAATTGAGAGACAAAGTACTCTTCTATACTTCCGATATATCCTCCTCTTCTGAGCTTGATCTTAATCATGGCATCGCTTACAATCGTACCTATGGAGAGCCTGTGTCTGAGTGCTATCCGTTTGTTAGTTACTCTATAGATGCCTTCTTCGTCTATCTCGACCTTGCGATATTCGTCATATGCCTGGAGAGACTTACTGCCATATTGGATAAACTCTAAGAGCTGTGCCCACTCATCAGTAGACATGCTACTATAGCTATAGGTCTTGAGTAACTCTAGGTAAATGCAATCAGGGTCCATCCCGTCAGAGACGGCCAAAGTGACTAAGTATTGCATCAGTACATCCCACGATCTGATATACGGCACTCTTGCCTCAAGGTGAGATACTTTGACGGCATGTTTGAGTCCAGCTGCTTCGAGTATCTCAAGAGAGTGAGTCGGTACGAAGTAGATTTTGCTTTTTTGACCAGGTGAGTGTCCACTCCTGCCAGCTCTCTGTAGGAATCGTGAGACACCTTTGGGGCTTCCAATCTGGACGATAGCCTCTACTGGTCTGAAGTCCACTCCGAGATCAAGACTACTGGTACAGACCACAGCTTTGATCTGTCCATCATAGAGGGCTTGCTCCACCCAATCTCTGACCTCTCTGCTGAGAGAGCCGTGGTGTACTGCAATCTGTCCAGCGAGATCAGGATCAGTATCGAGCAGTTGCTGATACCATATCTCACTCTGTGCTCGTGTATTAGTAAAGATCAGTGTCGTCCGATGTGAGTAGATGATTGGTAGGACCTCTTGGAGTAGGGTCAAGCCCAAATGTCCAGCCCACGGAAACCTCTCTAAGGTCTCGGGGAGTAGAGTGATGACCTCTATCTCTTTATTGATGTCTGCTTTGATGAAGGTCCACTTGGGTGGTTTGACGGCTCCAAGCAAGACATCCGTTGCTTCATCCATATTGCCAATCGTTGCAGAGATTCCCCATATCATCAGCTGAGGGTTGAGTCCACGCATCCGTGAGAGGAAGAGCTCAGTCTGCACACCTCGCTTGGACCCAATCAGTACATGCCACTCATCGACTATCACTGACTGTAACCGAGAGAAGTACTGAGAGTATCCCTTCATCGTCATCAAGACATGCAGACTCTCAGGCGTCGTAATCAAGAGGTGAGGTGGTTTGGACTTTTGTTCTTTTTTGAGTTTTTGTGTAGTATCCCCTGTCCTAATCCCGACGGTGAGATCTAGGTTGAGTCCTTCGATGGCTCTATTGCAGGCTATCTCTATCTCTTTGGTCAGTGCCCTGATTGGAGCTATCCAGACGATGTGCAGTCCTTTTTTATTAGATCTAGATGCTTGGAGGAGAGCAGGGAGTAGGAGAGAGTAAGTCTTACCACTGCCAGTCGGTGCATTGACGAGTCCTGAGTGACCTTGGAGATAGGCTTGCCATCCCTCTTCTTGGAAGGGAAATGGGGTCCACCTGCGAGAGGCAAACCAATCATTGAATTGTTGAGTGGCTTTCATTTAGATGTAACTGTAACAACTCAATCGGATTGATGTTCGACGGATCACAATAAGCAAGTGCAAAATAAAGTATCAACGAGAAATTGGAATGATCGGATGGGTGATCTGGACCAGAATTAGCGATCGTAAGTCTGATCTCATATCACTTGGTATGGGCTGGTGTTTATCTGTCAATAATTATTTTTTCAATTAGAAATTGTCCAGTTTTCTGATCAATAATTTCAAGTATGTAGGCACCTTGATTTAAGGTTGATACTTCCAATTGGGCTGTATTTTCCTTAGAGAGCACTAATGCACCTGTCAAATCGTACAAGTTTGCTCTGTACAGTATATTTCTACTGAAATGTAAATTGATTTTATCGCTTGTCGGATTTGGAAATAGATGTATTTGTGTATTCCCAATTTCATAAGTGGAAGAAGTTAAATCCATGCCGTCGCAATTTTCGTCTACTCCATTGTTTACAATTTCTTCTGCGTCAGGATTGATGTCAGGATTGGTATCATCACAGTCATCAGCGAGTAGATAACCGTCCTGATCTAAGTCATCGTCAAGAGTTAAAGGATCACAATCATCATCTAGACCGTTGTAAGGTTCTTCTGTTTGGTCAGGATTGATATTGGGATCCTCATCATCACAGTCTTCAGCAGTACCATAACCGTCACCGTCTATGTCACCTTCAGTAGACAAAGGATTACAATCTTCATCTATATCATTATTTGGCACTTCAATGGCACCAGGATTTATCTGATTGTTATAGTCATCGCAGTCTTCTGGAGTTCTATAGCCATCACCATCTATGTCATAAGTAAATGTTGTACAATCTACTTCAATAGGCTGGAAATCATCCGCAACAAATCCAACCCCAAGTTGCGTACCTTCTGAGTGTAAGACCACAATCTCACCAGTAAATCGGTTAATAATCCAACAATTTGATTTAGAATCCGTAAAAAGCGAATAGCCCCAAGAACCTATATATGTGGTTGGACCAAACAATTCAGTTAATGGCCACTCTCTTACGTAAGATCCATTATCTTTTCTTAATGTTTCAGGAGTTATCATCCAGAAATCATTATCGTTATCAATGTCAAAAGTATAAAAATGAGTGAAGTTAGATATTAGATTAGCACTTTGGTAGGCTCCATTGTCAAATGCACTAACTCCACTATAAGAATATGAAAGAGTATGTGTTGTCGTCCCATAATGCAAAACATAATTGGTATCTTTCGTTATCGAAGTATAGCCAAAATTGCAACAAAGTGTAGGTAATGGTGGGACGTAGATTCTTGTCCATCCCTTCTCATAACAATACTCATATTTGTCTAGGTATATTCTATTTTCAGGAGTTATTACTTCGGTTTTTGGTTGAAAGCCTGGATAACCATCATTATTTGTTTCTACAAATTGGTTGTCAATCACCTTACCAACTCCAATAGCATTAATTACTGCTAACTGATCGAATGCATCTATAAATACAGCGATAACTTCTTCGGTTAATATTTGAGTCCAAATACCGTTTTCATATTGGTAGAGACCATCATTGCCAGCTGCCAGATAGATGATACCATCCCTACCAATAACAACATCTTCAAGGCAAGCTGAGCATGGACCAGAGATTTGCTCCCATCCATCGCCAGAATACTTCATGAAGATATCATGACCAAGTACATTCTTTGCAAATAACCAGATAGACCCATCGATATCTTCTCTAAAAGAACGTTGGGTAAGAGTAGTATCACTCAGTTCTGGAATATTGAAGTTTGTAATTTGATTTTGTGGATAATAATAACCAGGTATCATCTCAAGCTCAAAATCATCTAAAATGCCGTCTACTGATAAGCTAAAAAGATAACGATCTCCGACTATGAGATTTTCAAACTTTATCTCAGATACATTTGACTCACACTGAATAAGTTCCAAATTTTCGCAGCTCCCTCTAAAGAGAGAAAAATTTAAATCCTCACCTGATACTCTACCAAACATACTTTCTCTAGTCGCAACAAACGTAAACCAGATATCATAGAAATGATCATGATCACAAAACGTTTCGTAGAAATTACTAAAATTTCCTGTGTAAGTATTTATAGAGTGAGCTACTGATAAATCTAGTTCTATAGGGCAAGAACAATCACCACTATATGTAATTGAGTTTAAAGCTAAACTGATTTCTATCGGACTATTGTAACTGTCTCCATTTGCATAAATATCACAATACTGATAGAACACAATAATAAGTGTGAAAAAAATCCAAATTCGTTTCATAAATTTTAGAGTTACTTAGAGTTCTAAATATCCAATAAGTCCTAAGATACAAATAAATAGGTAATGGGCTTTTACTGAGTATGCGTTGAGGCATACATCTCCGAAGCCGAGTCCACTCCCAATTAGACGGGTACGGCGAAAACAGCACTTTTTTATGCCATATAGAGACCTTCTGGACCTAGTGTGCAAAAAGTCCCTGAATACTATATGGAGAGACTTGAACCCATCTGTGTTGTCTTTGCTGAATCGGCGATAGTTTTTGCAGCAAGGCATGAGATTGCGGTGAGCCAAAAGTGTCTCAAAACCGAAAAACGAATGACCTCCATTCGGTGAAGGCCATTCGTTTTTCTATTCTCGATAATCTTGTAAGATTGATATATTATAAAAGCTAAGTTGCTAAAATTTCGCTTTTGATAGTATCTATTGTTATGTGCAGCGTTTTCTAAATTAGGTTCATCGTTTTATTATGTAATGACATATCTTCCCATTAACACTTATAGTTTTTAAGTCTCCATTACTTGTGTATTCTATAATATACTCAAGTTCTCTTGGAGTATAATTTTCGCCATATTTCAAAATTATTTTCGCAATTTTGTCCGATTTATTTAGATACTTAAAATGTAATTCCCTATTTATTATTTGACCTCCTTCTTCAAGATATTCTAACTCTGTAATTTTTTTAAGTCTACTAAAAGAGTCATATGCAAAAGTCGTTTTTGCCCCCAACGACTCCAACATTAGGTCTTCTTCATTATCTAAAGGAAGGCTATTGACCTTAAAATAATGGTTTATCTCCTTAAGCAGTTCATCATATACATACATTCGCTTTTCATCGGTCTGTACGTGACCATCTCCAATGAAGTTTTTCATTGTTTGATTTTGCTCAATTATACGTGAATTGCTCATTGTGTATGTGAGTTCAAAATCGAAATTCATTCGTTTGTCAAATTGTAATTTGTGGTATTCTCTTATCGTGTTTTCATTTGGATAAGTAAATAAATAGGTAGTTTTTACAACTTCACCCTGAGAGGTCTGTGTTTTACTAACTGTATTTATTTTCCCGTTTGCTTGATATTCATATTCGTATATTTTTTTTGACTGTCTTGTGTTTGATTTCCATCCAATATTGGAAGGCCAATAATCTGGTCTATTGTCTATCTCTTTAATTATTTGAAATTTCTTATTGAATCTCCAATATCTTGTTGTGAGATTGTATTCATTTAACTCAACTATCTCTGCTATTTTACTCTTCGGTTTAACTAACTCATCAAAAATGTGGACTTCTATATCATTCAATGTTTTTAGAGCTATGCATTGGTTTAATATGAGACTCATAAATAATATTAGCTTGACTAGATAATTATATCCAATTGGTTAGAGGTATCAATGATATTTCTATACTTGAAAAATCAAGTTCGGGTACAATACGTTCATAGTTCTTTATGTCGAGTTCAAGCTTCCAATCTTCGTTTCTCAATAGTACTTTTGGATTGTCATTTCCTCTAAGGCCAAATTGTAGTAGATTTTTACTATGGGCTGTAAGATAAGAACCCTTCGGTACTTAGAGTCCATTGAATAGAATCTTTGGATTTCCTATGATAAATATTGGAACTGAGTTCCATTTGTCAACAATTCTGTTTTTCATATTTTACTTGTATCTGTATATTTCAGTTACATTCTTGCCCTTATATATAGTTGACTTGCTTATGATGTTTAAATTGTTCAAGTCATAATCATAGACTATTTTTTCTTTATACATTTCGTCTGGATATATTATGGATTTAACTATTTCAGAATTCTCAGTCATTAATTCGGCTGTAGTAACAAAGATATTATCATGATTAGGACTGCTGAATATTATTTTGATTTCTTTATCTATATATTTAATTTCCTTTGTGGATATTTCTTGTTTTGAAACTACCTCCCCATTATGTTCAGCTGAATTGTAATTTACAATTTTCACTATTCGAAAATCTTCATTTCTTGTGATTTTATAGGTAAGGTATGTCTTGGAATCTCCAATTGAACTTATGTAAATTACTTCTTCAATCAAATTACTATTGGTGTCATAGTTGTATTTAGTCCGTTTAGGTGAGTACCGACTATCTTTTTCGTTTATTTCTACGATTTCTGATATAAGGTGATTTGAATAATTGAAGATGTATGATTTAAGCTTTTCATTAGTGCTGTAATCTAATTCAGAGATAATCTTTAATTGTTCGTCTTCGTATGTAAAATGCCTTCTAAATTTGATTGGTGGAAGAGGAGTTCCTCCTGGATGGTAAGCTGTCCAACCATTTTGAAAACCTGTTTCTGTAATTATTCTATTTGTATGATCAAACTCAAACTCTTTTTGAATATCTAATTTTCCATCAATTAAAGTTCCACAACTAAGATATTTGTATTCCCCTTTTGTCTTAAAGAAGAATCCAAATTCAGTATTACCAAGTAAAAAGTTCTTTACTGTCATTTTGAAAAAATAGATATTAACAGCAGTCCATGTAATAACCACTGATTAAAATTACGATAAATTATGACAATCGTGGTGAGAGCTGTGAGTGTGGGTTGCAGTAAGTGGTGACAAGAAACTGTGTGGAGGTTATAAGCGGAGTATGATCAAAGGAAATATCCTATCTCATTTATTGTTAAAGGCTGCCCTTCAATTTTTAGCAGGAGTTCTATTTTTCATGAATTATTTTTCTTGTTATTTTATGATCATCCTCAAAAACAATTTCTAAGAGGTACATACCTGATTCAAAATTAGATACTTCAAAATATTGAAAATTAGTGAGTGGGGGTGTTAATGGAATTCCAGACAAATTGTAAATTTTAACAAACTTGACGTCCAGTTCTGTTTTTATATTTAGATGATCCATAAATGGGTTTGGAAATACTTCAATCTTTTCATCCTCATATTGATTGTTTGTTGTGCTAATTAAACAGTTGTCATCATTAATAGAAATCTCATATTCAATTGTATCTAAGATTAGCTCAGAAGCATCTAATGATATGATCACTTCAAACGTTCCACATCCTGAAATTTGGTTTGGATAAATATCAACATTAAAAGGAATATTATTTTCTCCTGAGTAAAATGTAAGTGGATTTCCATTATTGGTCGTTATCTGGGGTCCAGGAGGATAACTCATATCTTTGTCACTAACTGATAAACCCCATTCTAATGGAATATCAATATTTACAATTTCCCAATTAATGGTTAAAGTAGAATCAGAATTGTTTCCCATTAAGGCCTTAAATCTAAGATTGGTAACATTGCCTAAGTCTTCATTGTAGGATTCATCAAATGATTCGGGAAAGATTGAATAACCATTTTGACAAATTACAGTGAAATGAAAGAAAAAAAATGAAACTGTAATAGCTATTATACTTTTCATATTTAGTTATTTTTAATCACAGATTTAGAAAGTATTTTCTTGCACTAGATTTGCAGAAGGAATGATTAATTATTTGTTTTCCGGTTGCCCATAACAGCAGTCCATGAAATAACCACTGATTAAAAGTACGATAAATTTTGACAATCGTGGTGAGAGCTGTGAGTGTGGGTTTCAAAGGGTGGTGACAAGAAACTGTATAGAGTCTAAGATGTTTCAAATGGAGATAACAGCATTTTATAATACCGTATTGAGACCTTCGGGGCCTTGTATGCAACACTCTCTGAATATTTGTATCTGATGGACTCTCTCAGAATACTATAATATCTATTGTGCAAGATAATGATGGTTTCAATTTTGCATTTTTTTCTCAAATTGGATAAAACTTAAGCATAACGAGTGGTATTGGATTCCAAACCCCCTCTCTGCATGAAACGATATCAGATGTGAATCTTGTACATCACACATTCTTCAATCTTTGAGCAGTCATCCAACTTAGGATGGTTGAATGTCTTGACCTTGGTCATGCCTATCTTCTTCATCACTTGTATCGAGGCTTTATTGATAATGGGAGCTACTGCTAACACTTCTGTCATCTGGAGTACCTGAGATGCATAGTCTAGAGTTGCTTGAGCACCCTCTGTAGCCAGGCCCATACCCCAATGATCAGGATGGAGCCGCCAGCCGATATCATTCCATGGAGGTATCTCCTCTAAATAGTCTTGGTAAGCAATACCAATAAACCCAATTGGTGACTTACTCTGGAGCTCCTCTACTGCGTAGTAGGTATAGCCATGCTCCTCAGAGAGTGCCATCAGTCTCTGCAATGTGGCTAGAGATTCCTGTCTACTGAGTACTCTTGGGAAGTATTGCATGACTTGAGGATGAGAGCATAAGTCAGCTAACCAGTCTATATCAGATGCCGACCAATTGCGAAACCCAAGTCTAGCTGAAGTATAAAGATACAGAGTAGAGTGTGCCATCTAGTCATTCATCGAAGTACAATAGTTGGGTATTGCATGATGAAATTCTGAATTGAGCTTATCTAATATCGGTCTATCCTCACTGCCAATAATCCTACCATCTATCAGTGTAATAGGTGTCAACTCACCCATCGTCCCTGTACAGAATACTTCGTCTGCTGAGTAGAGTTCTGTGGGTGAGAGATTCTTCTCGGACATCTCTAGTCCACACTTCCGAGCTAGTTCTATGATGAACCCTCTAGTCACTCCATGGAGGCATGCATCCGCATGAGGTGTATAGATTTTGCCCTGTTTCACTACGAAGATATTGGTCCCATTGAGCTCTGCGGCAAATCCATAATTGTCCATCATCAAAGCTGCATCTGCTCCAGCTACATTGGATTGGATCTTAGCCAAGATATTATTGATGAGATTGTTATGATGGATCTTAGAGTCTAAGTTATTAGGAGAGTTTCTTCTGATAGATGAGGTGATGACACTGATTCCTTTGGCATTATCATAGACTGGCATCTTGTATTCGGGTAGGATGATGAGTGTTGACCCACTTTGATTGAGTCTTGGGTCCATCCCAGATGTAATCTTCTTCCCTCTTGTAAGTGTGAGTCTAATATGTACGCCATCTGTCATCCCATTTGCTTGGAATGTTTCTTTGAGTTTTGAGATGATCTCAGCATTGGTCGGGATGTCTACAAATGCCATCGCCTTGGCACTATCTTGGAATCTCTGGAGATGTCTCTCAAGGAGAAAGATCCCTTGACTATAGAGCCTGAGACCTTCCCATATGGCATCACCACCTTGGACTACACTATCGAAGACACTTACCTTGGCGTCATCTCTGTGATACAGTTTGTCACCGACATAGACTTGTAGATCTTTATTTTTTGGATTGAATGATTGGAGCATGGATTGTTTTTTTATGTCAATTATTGGTTGAAATTACATTAATAGTTTGAATCTTTCTGTTTCATTTATTTTTCTGAGCTATCTATGCTTGTGCCAATGAAGAAATTCTTCAAAATGCCCATAGCGGAGCAGTGCATATCGTCTAGGATTCATATGTGTGTTCATTCTAGTAAATCATCTGATAGAGAGTGAGAGAGCATGGATCTAGATGGCAAGTGCTTTCATTTTTTGATAGTAGGGCATTACCTCATCACTTACCTCTTGCAGTTGGGGGCTAAGGATAGGGATTGCTCGAGTCTTTACCGTCTGTAGTCCTGCTGACTGATGGACACTCCCATACCAGTGAGGTGCCCAGACACCGTCGATAGGTCTCGGTCCAGGTGACCATGTGAGCATGGATTCTTGATATGTAATCCCTAAGGCATCGCAGAGAGATCGGAGATGTGATTGAGGATCTGTTAAGAATCTATCAGTGTCGATTATCGGCACGTTGTGCCCTCTGTCGGTGAGTTGGTTATAGATATTCCACTCTTGGATGATGCCGATATCTGTAGCTGTAGGATTGTCTACCACTTGGGTAAATGAGGCCAGTACTCTACGTGGATCTCTGATAAGGAGAAAGTTGTTGTAACTCTCTGCCCAATCTAATGGCAGTCCATCGATATGATGTGCCATATTTTTGATGAAGAGATACGGAGACTTTGACATTTGCATGCCAATGCTCTCTAGGGTACGATCGACGGAGTGGGGGAGTGTGTCTAATACCTCCTGCCTACTTGGGTGATCTATACTCGGATATTTGCTCAAGTAGTATCCATAGAATGGTTCGTCGATTCCGATGCAATCATCTCTAGAATCGAAACTGTACATCATCGCTGTAGAGATATTGCGAGGGCCGGATATCATCTGTATAATCTGAGTCATTGGTCTAAGAGTTCTTCGGGGTGCCAGTAGTAGAGTTCAAAATTTTGGACTTGGTTGTCTTTGATCGGGATGCCTTCTTTGGTGAGTGTCCTCTCCATATAGTCAGGATCCTTGAATGCAAGTCGACCTGTGAGCTGTCCCTTGCGATTGAGGACTCTGTGTGCTGGGATAGAGGGATCATTGATCCCAGATTTGTTGAGAGCCCAACCAATCATCCGTGCTGAGCCAAGTGCTAAGAAGTCTGCAATAGCTCCATAGTTAGTTACTCTTCCAGCAGGGATAAGTCGGACGACATCGACTACTGAGTCTATATACGATGGATTCTGATTAGTCATACGATTGAGTAATTTTCCAAAGGAGTATACTAAGATAGCTATAGTATCGAGAGACGAGTAGCCTTTATGCTAAATTTTGTGTTTAACATTTACCTTGAGTGCTTGGTAGAAGTGTTAAGATTTGTGAGTTCATTAACGTTTAAGTCCCCTCTCTTTCATCTCCCATTAACATCATCTTAGGACTAAGGTTAACTTAAGAATAAGTGACTATTTAAATTCAATAAAAACAAATTAAATACTGCAAATTTGATTTATAACAAACTATAAATAATGTAAAACAATTATTTCACCTTTTAAAACATGTCTGCTATGAAAAACTTCATCTTATTTATCCTCGCCATTATCACATTGGGATCATGTAATACATTAGAGAGAAAGCTTGAGAGTGGACAGTATGATCAGACCGTCATCAGAGCTGCACGTAAGCTTGCAGGAGACAAAACCAAAAAGACAAAGCATGTAAAGATCCTTGAGGAAGCATTTGCCAAAGTGACTGCACAAGATCTCGCTACTGCTAAAAGCTATGAAGAGAGAGGAGGAAGAGCATATCTCAAGGCGATAGATGTCTATGATGGTATCGCTGATAGACAGGCTCTCATCATCCCATTCCTCCCACTTGTAAGTAAAGATGGCTACCGAGCAGAGTTCAATCTGGTAGAGACTAGAGGGCTCATCGCTAATGCTCGGCGTGAGGTGGGTAAGTACTACTACAGTATCGGGATGCATCAGCTCGAGAGAGGCAGAGCAGGTGACAAGGAAGAAGCTCGGATAGCTCACCAGAGTCTCAATAAAGCGAAATACTATCAGAATAATCACAGTCAGATAGATGCAATGATAGCTGAGGCGTATGAGCTAGGTCTCACTCATATCTATGTGAATCTACGCAACGAAGCACCAGTGATCATGCCTGCAAGATTTGAAGACGAGATACTGAGTGTAAGTGTTAGAGATATCAATGACAAGTGGAAGAGATTTTACCTCAATCCGCCAGGTGGTAAGGCCATGGATATCAATGCTACACTCATCGTCAGTGAGATCCATGTCAGTCCTGAGAGAGAGTTGATTAGAGAATACCATGAGAGTAAAGAGATTAAAGATGGTTGGAAATATAAAACAGGTAAGAATGGGAAGCGACTCAAGGACTCGCTAGGTAACTTCATCAAGATAGATAAGTATCGCAGAGTGGATGCGAACATAGTAGAGATGACTAGAGAGAAGATGGCTACTGTAGATGGTATGATGAGATATACTGATGCTCGCAATGGCGAAGTACTCAGGATGAAGCCAATTACTGTCCATAATAATTTCGCCAATGCGACATGTCGATATTATGGAGATCGAAGGGCTCTGAGCAGCAGCACATTGAAGAGAATCGGGACTCAACTGCTCCCATTCCCGACAGATCATGATATGACTCTCCTAGCAGCACATGAGATGAAACTAGCTCTCAAAGATGATCTAGCACTGAGTAGATACGAGTAGTCAGAGTTAGGAGCAAAAGATTATGAATAATACATCAGTACTCCAAACAATATGAAAGAATCGTCCTTTTGACTTTTTTTTGTGCTGAGCAGCCTGTCGTTGAACACAGGCTGCTCTTACTCTCGATATTCTCTATTTGAGATTTACGAAGATCTGATCTTCTGTGATATGGATCGTACGCAATGCATCAGTCCTCTCGACGATATCACCACTACTATTCTCTAATCTGAGTACGCCTCTAGGGCAAACAGCAGAGCAGACACCGCATCCTACACAACTACTCCGTACGATATCTTGACCTTTCTGAGCATAAGATCTGACATCGATCCCCATCTCACAGTATGTAGAGCAGTTGCCGCAAGAGATACACTGACTCCCATTAGTCGTGATTCTGAATCGACTCTTAAACTTCTGTACGAGTCCAAGGTATGCCGCTAGTGGACATCCAAATCTACACCATACCCGATTACCCATCAACGGATAGAATCCTGTCCCTACGACTCCAGAGAATCCAGCCCCTATGAAGAATCCATACCAAGACTTGACCCCTTCGACATTGAGTCCCAGTATCGTGGATGTACCTGTAAAGTAGTGGTAGAGCACCATGCTCGTCATGATGATCGCAAATGCTAAGACTCCATGGATGATGTATCTCTCATACTGCCATGCTCTGAGACTCTTATCTGAGAGCTGTCTCCAGGGATCACCCAACGTCTCGGCTAGTCCCCCACATCCGCAGACCCAACTACAGTACCATCTCTTACCCATGAAGTAAGTCATCAGTGGGATGATAATGATGATACCAATAATACCCCAGATCAACATGAATAGACCCAGTGATCCACTACTTGAGAGTTCTTTGATGTTGTAACTATAAAAGAAGTCATAGTCTAAGGGCCAAAAGTTTTTAAAATCAAACCATGGCTGATTCATCCTGACAAGGATCTCTGGAATCAAAAATGCAAATGCTGTCTGAAAGAACATCACTGATGCGGTTCTGATTTTCTGATAAGTATTGTGTTGGTACTTCGTCAGCATACGGATACCCATGACGATGACGATCACGGTATACATCATCCCATAGAGGAACCATCTGCTAGCACCATTGCCACTCAGCATCTCACTTACTGGGTTGACCATCGTCACCCAATTATCAATATAAGCAGGTGCCCAATAGAGTAGGACATAGAATGTCAGCATGTACGTCCCAGCGATCAGCCCCAGCCACCCAGTATTGACTGGTGATGAAGACTTCTTGGGTTGATGCTCTTTGGATCGTTCTCTGATGAAGACGAAGTAGGAGATCAGAAGTCCAAGTACTACAGTTACCAAAGGCCAGAAGAAATCTTGGAGTTTGAAAAAACCATAGACCAGTACACCTAGGATAGTACCAAAGAGGTAGAGATTCTGGAGGGGTGACTTGAGACCTTTAGTCAGGCTATTGAGGTAGATGCCATTATGCTTGATTCCTTCATGCTCTAGGAACTTAGGTAGGATGAAGAGTAATCCACCGATAATGGCTAACCCAAATGTCAAAAAGAGAAATGTCAGTGGATTGTCCTTAACTGGTCCTGATGCTCCCTTGGTCACTGCTTCGGAGATATAATTATTTTTTTGCCACTTCTGGATAGTATATTCCCATTTGGGGACACCCTCTGGAAGGCCAGCAGCTGCCTGAGCTTCTATCTCATCAGCTGCAGAGTTGATTACTGACTTGTACTGAGAGATGAATGCAACGTTGGATGTAGGAGTATTGAGAAGTCCAGCAGCTTGGGCTGCCTTCATGATTGCTACTTTGTGATGACTCTGCTTATCGTCTACAGTGAGATTGTCTGATGTCAATGTGATCTTACCGATCCCTAGCATGGCTGTAAAGATCAGTAGAGCGAAGATAAATAAGATGAGTCCGAAGTATTGTAAGTATTTCATATTGATATTGAGTCTGCGAGGTTATTTTGATAGGAATGCAAGTACTCTTTTGAGACCTCGCTTAGATTTGAGTTTGAGATTTTTGCCAGATTGAGTGTTGTAGAGGTTGACGATATCTGATTCGTACTCTTTGTAAAACTCTGGGTCGAAATTAGCCATCCCTAGGTGCTGGAGTACTTCTTCGATATGTGTCTTATCAGCAATCCACTTCTCACATACCTCATGGCGGTATCTTACCCCCATCAAGTTGAATCCAAGTACTGATTGAGAAGCCTTATCATAATTGATCCTGATTGCTTTCTCATTGTCAGAGTGTTGCCAATAGAGTGTAGCCATCGTCTCTGGGATCGTAGCTGGCACGTCACCGTAGACTTGATATTCGATATCGATAAACTTGGCACTATTGAACCAGATCCCTGGATCGTAAGATACTGGTTGATCGCAGATATTGTATGCAACTGTCTCTCCCATCATCCTACCGGTGTACCAGATGGCTTCTATTCCACGTCTGCCAGGTCTTGGCTCTGATAGCTCTGCACAGTCACCGATGGCATAGACATTATTCTGATTAGTGAGGAGGTGATTATTGACTTTGATCCCTCTCCCTATCTCCAAGTTAGTGTCTTTGAGCCAAGAGACGTTGGGGCTTACACCTGCTGTCAGTCCGACATATCCACATGCGATTTCTTCTTGGGTCTCTTTGACGACTACCGACTTACATCTGCCATTGCCATCATCTTTGATTTGATCTAGGTTGACTCCGAGTCTGAGGTCTATGTTATTCTTAATGATATGGTCACTGATCATTTTGGATTCTTCTGGAGGGAGTACATTGTTCCAGTAGGATTGTTCTCTGACGAGCAGTGTGACAGGGATGTGTCTTGAGTGAAACATTTCTGCCATTTCGATACCAATCAGTCCACCTCCTGTGATCACTGCTCGCTGCAGTCCATCGGAGTACTCTTCCATTTGCTGGAGATCTTGGAGGTGATAGAGACCGCCTACACCTTTGAGGTCTTGGCCAGGCCAGCCAAATTTGTTAGACTTAGACCCAAGGGCTAATACGAGCTTGTCATATTGCATTTTACCTTGAGTGAGAGTCAACTCTTGCTTATCGAAGTCAATGTGTGAGACATGATCTTTGACGAGATCGATTCGATTCTTATCCCAGAACCAATCCTCGTATGGCTTGATGTCTTCATATCTCATGTGCCCCATGTAGACGTACATGAGAGCCGTCCTTGAGTAGAAATATTTGGACTCTGAGGAGATGATGGTAATCTTGTGATCGGAAAGCTTTCTGACCCATCTTGCGGCAGTAGTGCCACTGATGCCATTCCCTATAATTACGATATGCATATTGTTCTGTTTCTTTATATCAAAGTGGGAAGATACGTTTATCTTATTATAAAGAGATGTCAGATAGGTGACTTAGTAATCTTATCGGTTTATAAAATCAAAATTATTCTCTTTATATTTACCCGACTTTAGAATTTTAATTAAAAATATAGAAATGAAAAAATTTTTACAATTTGTATTTGCCGTTGTTGCAACAACAGGCTTATTTGCTCAAGAAACAGTATGGTCTGAGGACTTTGAGGCTGGAATGCCTGCTGGTTGGTTCGCAGAAAGCGGATGGGAATTCGGTAATGCTGCTACATTAAGTAGTTCATTTTTTGGAATACCAGCAGGAACAGGTAACATTTGGAGTACCAATGATGATGCTGTAGGAAGTGGTGTCGATGATTCTGGTAGATTAGTGACATCAGCTATTGATCTATCAGGTGTAGATGCTAATTCTTTTGTTGTCCTTTCATTTGATCATTACTGGGTCAATGGAGATTATCAAGGTGCTGACGAAACTGCTAAGGTACTCGCAAGTACAGATGGTGGTTCTTCATTCACTGAGCTCATTGACTTAGAGGAATTTGGAGTAACACAAATAGGTGGCGGAGATGCCTTTGCTACCCAGAGTGTAGCGTTGGAAGGTGCTGCAGGTGGAGAAGTCATCTTAGCATTTGATTATGATGATGGTGACGGATGGAACTTTGGTTTCGCTATTGATAATGTCAGTATTAGTGTAGTGTCTAATGCTAAAGATGCAAGATTAGCTGGTATAGAAGGATGGAGATTTGTAGATTCAGGTGCTGGTCTTGCAAGTACTCTTGAGGTGACTAATGAAGGGTTTGAGACGATTAATTCATTAGATGTTGAGATTCTTGATGCTACAGGTAGCTTAGGGATAACAACAATCGACGGATTAGATATTGCTTTTGGAAGTTCAGAGCAAGTTGACTTGTCATTTGATTATGACATAAGTGTAAGTCAGGAGTATGCAATCACGTACGATATCATCAATGTGAATGGCGGAGCTGACGAAGTAGTAGAGAATAACCAAGGAGAGCAAGTATTTGTAAGTGTTGATACTCCTCCAACTAGAAGATGGTTTATCGAAGAGTTGACAGCGCCAGGATGTACTTGGTGTCCAAGAGGAGCTGTATTTATGGAAACAATGGAAGAAGAATTTCCAGATAAGTTCGTAGGTGTAGCTGTACACGGTAACTTCGGTGGTGTATCACCGATGATGGTAGAAAGTTATGTAACACCATTCTGGGAATTGAATGGTCAAGCTTACCCTACAATGTCTGTCGAGAGAGATTTGGGTGGAGAGAGTATCCCTGGCCTTGACAACATGGTAGTAGTTGGTCAAGCTATCGAAGATTTCTATACGGCAAGAGTAGCACCAGGTGGTGTAGAAGTATCTGCTCAGGTAGATGACAAAGATAGAATGCTCAATATCACAGCAGATGTAGAGTGGAGAGCTAATCACAGTGGTGACTATTCTCTTGTAGTGATCATATCAGAGGATGGTGTGACTGGTACTACATCAGATTACAACCAGATTAACGCTTATGCAAATAACTCAAATGGACCAATGGGAGGTTACGAATTATTACCTAGCCCAGTTCCTGCTGCAGATATGGTATATGATCACGTATTGAGAGATTCTCCAACAGGATTTGATGGAGATGGTTCTGTATTCGCTGGAACATTTGCAGTAGGTGAGGTTAATACTGCTGAATATACGTACCAAGTACCAGAAGAGTATGATCTACAGGAACTCAATGTACTAGCTATCATCATTAACAATGAGACAGGTGCAGTAGTTAACTCTGTGATCAATAGAGAAGTTGCAGTATTATCATCAGCTGATGACTATGCACTAGAAGGTGTAGATATGGTTATCCAACCAAATCCTGCAAATGATGTCTCTTATGTCAGTCTGAATATTGCTGAGCAATCAGATGTGCAGTTGACACTAAGAAATACTCTTGGACAGGTAGTATCACAGAATACGTACTCAAGCATCACTGGTACTAATGTACTTCCTATCCAAAGAAATGACTTGGATCAAGGAACGTATTTCGTAACAGTAACAATCGATGGGAAGAGTGCAACTCAGAGGGTAATATTTGCAAACTAAGAGTTACTTACTTCAACATTAATAAAATATGAGTATTATGAAAAATTTAGTAACAATAATAATCATTGGATTGTCTTGTATCACGTTGATGTCAGCTCAGTTGACACTCGTAGATGGCCAAGACTTCAATATCCAAGGGACTACCTTAGAATCTTCAATCTCTAGCTCTATCTATATGGCTGTAGGTGATGCGGATATTGGGGAGTTTTTCTGGGCAATAGAGAGAGATGATAATATGTCTTCAGACTGGGAGTTCAGCGTATGTGACTTAGTCACTTGCTATCAGTTTGGTGTAGAGTCTTGTCCATTGGATAAGCCCAATGTAATAGGGATGCAGGATACAGTATTCTTCTCAGTATACCTCAATAATAAGCAGATAGAGGGCACGAGTGGTCTCAATCTCAAGTTGTGGCCCAAAGGTGATCCTGACAACCCACTCCTAGAGGTGCCACTCTCGTTTGATGTTGCATTTGCGTCAAGCACTATAGACACTGAGATAGTTACTGGTATCAATATCTCACCTAATCCTGTGATCGATATCCTCTCTGTGGACGTAGTGGTAAGTGAAGGCAGTGATGTCCAATTAGAGGTAATCAATGCCATGGGACAAGTCGTAGTGAATCGATCAGTAAATCTCAATCAAGGAGCTAACACTCTGACATTTGATGCAGCTGATTACAGCAATGGTGTCTATTCGATTATAACTCGATCTGATGCGGGTATCACGACTACTAAATTTTTCGTAGCAAAGTAGATTTAGAATATTTGTTCTAGAGATTTCTAGAATGAATACTCGATAGATATAGGAGACTGATCACATTGTGGTCAGTCTCTTTTTTTTGTTCAGTCTAGCTAAATGCTAAAGGTGGAACCTCGCCACCTCCTCGCGAGTACTCTCACACATGAATGACTCCGTGTGATGAATAAAGAAGAGTAATAATTGTAATCAAGATTTCGAGTCACAATAATATTAAATTAGGTGTATTTTTGTGTGATCAATAATTTAAAATATAATAAGTAATATGGACAGTAATCAAGGAGATATCAGTAAGTGCCCATTTATGAGTGGGGGCGGTAATCAGCCTACAGCTGGAGGAGGGACTACTAATAGAGATTGGTGGCCTAAGGCACTCAAGCTTAACATCCTCAAGCAGAATTCGCAGAAGACGAACCCAATGGATGAAGACTTTGACTATGTGGAAGCTTTTAAATCACTTGACTATGAAGGTCTCAAGCAGGATCTCACAGACTTGATGACAGATTCTCAAGATTGGTGGCCTGCAGATTTTGGTCATTATGGTCCATTCTTTATCAGGATGGCGTGGCATGCTGCAGGTACCTATCGGACTGGAGACGGGAGAGGTGGAGCAGGGACTGGACAGCATAGATTTGCACCACTCAATAGCTGGCCGGATAATGGCAACCTAGACAAAGCAAGGAGATTGCTCTGGCCAATCAAGCAAAAGTATGGTAATAAGATCTCATGGGCAGATCTGATGGTATTGACGGGTAACGTGGCTCTAGAGTCAATGGGATTCCCGACGCTTGGATTTGCAGGAGGTAGAGCTGATGTCTGGGAGCCAGAAGAAGATGTCTACTGGGGTACGGAGACAGAGTGGGAAGCTGGAGATAAAAGATATACCGGCGAGAGAGAATTAGAAAATCCCCTTGCAGCAGTACAGATGGGACTGATCTATGTCAACCCCGAAGGACCTGAAGGCAATCCAGATCCGATCGCTGCAGCTAAAGATATCAGAGAGACATTTGCCCGTATGGCGATGAATGATGAGGAGACAGTGGCATTGATCGCTGGTGGGCACACATTTGGTAAGACTCACGGAGCAGGTGATGCTGCCTTAGTAGGAGCAGAGCCAGAAGCAGCAGATATCGCCTTACAGGGACTTGGGTGGAAGAGTACTCACGGTACAGGTATAGGTGGTGATGCGATCACAAGTGGTCTCGAAGTCACTTGGACACAGAAACCAACAGAATGGACCCAACTCTACTTCAAAAATCTCTTTGAAAATGAATGGGAATTGACTAAGAGTCCTGCTGGAGCTAACCAATGGGTAGCCAAAAGCGGTATCGCAGATGTACCTAATGCACATGATTCAGGACATCAAGTCGCTGGGATGTTAACTACAGATCTATCGCTGAAGTATGATCCGAGTTATGCGAAAATATCAAAAGACTTTTACGAGAATCATGACAAATTTGAAAAGGCATTTGCACAAGCTTGGTTCAAATTGACACATAGAGACATGGGACCTAAGGCAAGATATCACGGTCCAGAAGTACCAGCAGAGGACTTCCTCTGGCAAGATCCTCTGCCCAATGCTGATGGCTACACACTGAGTGAGAGTGCTATAGCTAATCTCAAGTCAAGCTTATTAGCGTCAGGATTGACTGTAGGCGAGATGGTGTCAACTGCTTGGGCATCAGCATCAACTTATCGTGGCTCTGACATGAGAGGTGGGGCCAATGGAGCTCGTATCAGATTAGCTCCGCAGAAATTCTGGGAAGTCAATCAACCACAACAATTGGACAAAGTACTCGCAGCATATACTCAGATCCAACAGAACTCAAGTGATCCAGTATCCATGGCTGACCTTATCGTACTTGGTGGATGTGCAGCGATAGAGAAAGCGGCAAAAGATGCCGGGAACTCTATATCAGTACCATTTACGCCAGGAAGAGTGGATGCCACACAGGAGCAGACTGATATAGAATCATTTGGCGTATTAGAGCCAATAGCGGATGGCTTCAGGAATTACCTCAAAGGGAAATACTCAGTAAGCACAGAAGATATGCTCATAGATAAGGCACAGCTCCTGACACTGACTGTACCAGAGATGACTGTATTGATGGGAGGACTCAAAGTATTAGGTGTGAGTAATAATAGCCATGGGCAACTGACTCAGAACCTAGGTCAGTTGACTAATGATTACTATGTCAATCTATTGAGTATGGATACGGCATGGCAGGCGACAGATGACTCACAAGAAACATTCGAGGCAATAGATCGTAAAACTGGTAATGCCGTATGGACTGCAACTCGAGCTGACCTCGTCTTCGGATCTAACTCTGTGCTCCGATCGACAGCAGAAGTGTATGCGAGCTCTGATGCTCAAGACAAGTTCGTAAGGGACTTTGTGAAGACATGGCACAAGGTGATGAACCTTGATAGGTTTGAATTGGACCGTGAAGCCCTAGCATAAGCAGATGAGTATAAAATAATCGACAGGGGAGGTTGCCAATCAGGTAGTCTCCCTTTTTTTTTATTGATGAGTAGAGGTATCACAGGCAGTCAATCATCCAAGAGATCAGATCACTTGGATCAGATCAGTCTGCTCTAATCACACGGAGTAATCATTCGTTCTTTGTAATACTTGAGGAGTACTGCTACTTCATCATAGTTTTTGTTCTTTACTGAGATATCCGATAGTCTTGGCAAATGCTCAGCATAGAATATCTCATTATTAGCCATCTCAAAGAGGTTACTCGCAAAAGAATGTGGATAAGGAAATGTCGAATCAATCTCTAGAATTACATCTGCGATCTTTTGAATCAATATCTTATAATTCTGAAAGAAACCATGCTGATATTCTTTGTCAATATCCTTGGTATGATATGCCTTAGATGATTCGGTGATGATGATTCTATGGAGGATCTTCTCATTGACAAATTCTACAGAGGGATTCTCCTTGGTGGCATCGACTAAGTTCTCTATGATCAAGTCGAGCTTGCGACTCGGGTCGTCAATATTCTTAGTATTGTAATCTATCAGGAATGAGACCCAATTCCAGTACCAGACCACCAGATACAGTAAGAGCAGATGTTTGTTCTCAAAGTACCTGTAGAGAGTAGTCTCATTAGAGTCCATATTCTGAGCTAATTTCTTAAAGGTAAATGCCTCAAAACCAATCTTATCAAAGAGGATAATACTCTGAGAAATTATTTTCTTTCCGATTTTGCTCTCTAAAGGATCTTTTAGGTAGAGTCCCTTTGGGATATTTTTTTCGGATAATAAGAACATAGGTGAACAATCTTTGTTACGATCTCTTGTAAAGGTATAATTAATACTACCATATTGGATTTCTTTACTAACAAAAATATTAGTATTACTAATGTTTTGTTATCTTTAAAAAAAAAGTAAAAGCTATGAATACACCATTTAACAGTTTGCGGAATGACATTCCAGCATCGATAATAGTCTTCTTGGTAGCAGTGCCGTTGTGTTTAGGGATTGCCTTAGCATCAGGTGCTCCATTATTCTCCGGTATCATTGCGGGGATAGTTGGGGGGATAGTCTGTGGAGTATTGAGTGGATCCCAATTGGGAGTAAGTGGGCCTGCTGCAGGTCTAGCAGTCATCGTATTGACTGCGATTCAAGATTTAGGAGCATTTGAGACATTTCTATTAGCAGTAGTGTTTGCAGGTGTATTTCAGTTTATCTTGGGAGTATTGAAGGCTGGCATTGTTGGATATTACTTTCCAGATGCGGTGATTAAGGGCATGTTAGCCGGTATAGGTGTGATTATATTTCTGAAGCAAATCCCACATGCTTTTGGATATGACAAAAATTATGAAGGGAGTTTGTCATTTGCTCAGAATGATGGCCACAATACATTTTCGCAATTCTATTACATGTTAGAGAGTATCACTCCTGGTGCTATCATTATTGCTGGATTATCAGTAGCGATATTGATATTATGGGAGCAGAAATTCATGAAGGAAATTTCAGTATTCAAAATCATCCAAGGTCCACTCGTGGTAGTGGCATTGGGCATTATATTGAATCTTGCATTTTCGGGTTCATCGCTGGGGCTGAGTGCTGATCAAGTAGTATCGATACCTGTGGCTGATAGTCTTACAGGGTTTATCAATCTATTTACTTTACCAGATTTTACACAGTGGAATAATCCTCAAGTGTATACAGTAGCGATAACGATCGCAATCGTCGCATCATTGGAGACCCTCCTTTGCTTAGAGGCGACTGATAAGTTGGATCCACTCAAGAGAGTCAGCCCTGCTAACAAAGAGTTGAGAGCTCAAGGAATCGGTAACTTAGTATCAGGTCTAATCGGTGGACTTCCTATCACGCAAGTAATTGTGAGGAGTAGTACCAATATCCAGTCAGGAGGTAAGACCAAAATGTCAGCGATATTACATGGATTTATTTTGCTCGGTAGTGCTATGTTTATTCCCAACTTATTGAATCTCATACCACTCTCAAGTTTAGCAGCTATCCTTCTACTTGTCGGTTATAAGTTGGCTAAGCCTTCACTATTCAAGCAGATGTTTAAGACTGGATGGACTAATTTCATTCCTTTTGTAGTAACAATACTGGCAATTGTCTTTACGGATCTCTTAGTTGGTATCGGTATTGGTATGGCTGTGGCGATTTTCTATATTTTATATGAAAATTACAAGAAGCCATTCTTCTTTGAACAAGGACAACAATTTGGTCAGAGTGGAAATATTACATTAGAATTGTCAGAAGATGTATCATTCCTCAACAAAGCAAATATTCAGAGAGCTTTGCAGATTATCCCTGATGGCTCTACAGTGACAATAGATGCTTCTAAGTCAGTGAATATCCACTATGATGTCATCGAGATCATCAAAGAATTTGAGATAAACGCTAAAGAAAGAAATATAGAGGTAAATATTATCAGCAGAACTCAGAAGGGAGACGATTCACCAATGAAGACACTAGAAGATTCTGTCAATAAATATAATCTAGATCCTGTGATATAATTCGGGAAAGAAATAGTTACTCCATTAAATCTAAAGATTATGAGACTTATCTCTTGAGTGAGGTAAGTCTCTCTTTGTTGAAGAGTATAGGGCACATAGGGTACAAGACTTCTAAAGATTGCAATGAGAGAGGTCATTCCCTTCTAAAGTCATTGACATTAACTGGCACGCTGTATAGCTTAATTGATGAGTAAGTAACCATAGTAGAGAGCCAACAGAGTGAGAAATATAATGCCAGCGTAACTCAGTAGCTGTAGAGCTTTGGTTGGTTGGTCAGACAGGGGAAGGTCTAGACTGAGTACATTCTGCAAATTCATATATCCAACTATGGGAGCTAATACAAATGAAACTCCAGTCGCTATCGCAAGGATCAATCCCATATTAGAGTTGAATATGAAGAGTACGATCAGACTCATCACCGAGATGAAAAGAATGCCAAATGAATAAAATCGCTTAGATTCTCGACTGTTCCCTTTGCCTATGAGCAGATTGATAATGTCAATACCGATACGAGCTGTTGCATCGTGATTGGTCAAGCACGTACTATACATCGTAGCAAATGCAGCTACTGCGATGAAGAGATATGCCCACTGTCCGATATGAGTCGTAAAGAGGTTGATGACTTGATCAGCAAAGACGATTCCGTTAGTACTCAGTTCTGTACCAGAGCCATACAATGTCAGACACCCAATAGCAAGAAAGAATATTGCAAGAATCGCCGTCACAACATATCCAACATTGAACTCTTGAAGAGCTTCTCTGAGGGATGGTCTGTGATGTTGTATTGTGTACTTTTCTATCGTCCACAGACTGAGCCAACTACTTGCCTCTACAGCAGTTGGCATCCATCCGATCAGAGTAATGATGAACAGGATACCAAGCTTGTCAAAAAAAGGAGGCGGTTCGAAATCGACAACCGGTGTGATTGGACCCTGAGAAAATGCCAAAAAGGTGGTAATAAAGAGAGCAACAAATAATGTAGGCACAACAAACTTAAGCATTGTCTCCAATAGTTGATACTTACCAATAATCAGGATAATGCTATTGAATAAAAAAAGCCCAAGAGCAACTGTGGCAATACCTACACCCTGCAATCCTAAGATATTGATCAATAGACCAGCAGTGATAGAACATAAGGCTGCAGGAGTCGCAATAGACGTTGCTAATGTGATGAAGGCATAGAGCCAAAGATAGCTCTTACCTCGATTACGATAGCCCTCGATGATACTCTTGCCAGTTACATTGGTATATCTCACTCCAAACTCAAAGAAAGGATACTTGAGTAAATTAGCTAAAAGGATGGGGATGATCATCAACCAACCATATTGTGCACCAGCCTTCGTAGAGAGTACAAGGTGTGACGTACCTATGGCCATACTAGCGAAGAGGAGTCCTGGACCAAGGTTGTTCAATAATATTTTGAATCGATTCATCAATTTTTTGCTTACAAGCGATAGATCTATAATGCTGATCAAGCTAGATTGTGAAAATAGATTATCATCATGTAAATGAGGAAATATCCTTTCACTTTTTTTTTGTTACATCTCATTGTGATTGCTCTCAATTGGAATGGAGCGGGATATGATCATTTAGAGATTGCGGTTTGATGACTGCATGATGGTTTTACTTCTCTCTTGTGAGGTATATCATTAATCAATAGCTAAGACAGCTATTAGAGATTCTGATTAGGATTACTCCCAGAGTCTCACCGACGATACCATTGACGATATTAATGTTTTCTAAGTTCCAATCACCTGAGATGTGATGAGTATATACTTCTAATCTCTGTATAGCCAAAACTTTAATAGGTACTGATCAAATTAGTCACCAGAGCTAGAGATCTAGGAATAGCTATTGCTTAGAATATTGCGAACTAACATCTATAATCACAGATAAAGTCATTAGATTTGCACCGCTCTAAGGAGGAATGCTAGAGTGGCTTAATAGGTACGCTTGGAAAGCGTATGTGCCCGAAAGGGTACCGGGGGTTCGAATCCCTCTTCCTCCGCTTATCCCTCTTCTATATTCTACTGAGAGAGAGCCGGACAAGCTATCATCAGATTCTATAGTATGAGATATCCTCCACTGCCTTAATGATCCAAGAGTATGTGAGTATCATTAATTGCTCTATCGCCTCCTCATCGCCCATATCCTACTATATCCTACACTGTTGGCACATCTGCACTCGATTTGTCTTGCTTCCATTGCTTGTATGGATGAACACTCTAAGACTTCTAGTACCTCAGCAGGTTCGTCAAAATGAGTGAATTAGGATATTATTTGCATAAAAAAGATGTATGATGCTTATTCATACCTCTAGTAAGTAGTAAGTTAGGACCGAATATTGGAGTGATTATTATGGATTTGAGCTATTGATATCTCTTCTCATCATCTATCTTGTCAATTAAATTGAAAAAAATGGAAATTCTCAATAATCAATATGTTCATTATCTCATACTTATCGTAGGTACCTTCTTATTTGTCACATTGATTTCTTACTTGCTCAATAAGTCGCTAGATCTCTTGATAAGGAAGAAGAGTGAACAATTACACATAGATCCAACGAATTTTATCTTCTTAAAGAATTCGAGTTCATTCGTACTGTATGCGATAGGTCTTTTCTGGATATTTCAAAAGATTCCGTACTTCAAGGCGCTTGGTACTGCGATGTTTGCTGGAGCTGGAGTCTTGGCTGCAGTGATAGGGTTTGCATCACAAAAAGCATTTTCCAATATTATCGGAGGATTATTTATTTTGATATTCAAGCCATTCAGAGTTGGAGACATCATAGAAATCTCAAATAGCAGAAAAGGCACAGTCGAAGAGATCACACTCAGGCATACTATTATCAAAGATTATCAATCCCAGCGAATCGTCATCCCTAATAGTCAGATCAGTGAGGAGACGATCATTAATAGCTCTATCACTGACGATAAGATTAGAAAGCATATAGATATTGGTATCTCTTATGAGAGCAATATAGATCAAGCAATGGATATAATTAGGCAGGAGATAAAGAATCATCCGTTATTTCTTGATAATCGGAGTGAGAAAGAAATAGATCAGGAAAGACCGGATCTATTGATCAGAGTAATTAGCCTAGGCGAATACGCTATCACTCTGAGAGCATATGTCTGGACGCTAAACTTTGACCATGCTTTCACATTGCAGTGTGATGTATTGAAGTCAATAAAAGAAAGCTTCGATCGCAATGGGGTAGAGATCCCTTACCCGCATAGAACTATTATATCTAAAGATAATCTTAGTGCCAACAAGCTATGAAGAAAATGAAAAAGGGTAAAAATTCAAAAGTTGGTTTGCCACCGGGTACTGTTACATTTACGGGGGATCAAAAAGTCGAAAAGACTTTGATTCACAAGCTCAGATACAATGATCAAGAATTGACTCGAAGCAAGTTGAATGGTTTTGACGATTCTGAGTTTACGGATATTGCTGACTCTGTTGATTGGTTTGATCTAGTTGGGATCCATGATGTTGAACTCATAAAGAAGATTGGTAACAAATTTGACATACATCAATTGGTACTCGAACGTATCGTAGATCCATATCAAAGATCGAAGTTTGAAGAGTTCAACTCAGGTTTATTCTTTTTATTCAAGTCGATATCTTTTGATAAAGAGACTACTAATATCCAACTCGAACAAGTATCGATCTACTTTACTGAAGAAGTATTGTTGAGTTTCCAAGAGAAGGAAACAGATCTCTTTGTCAATGTGAGAGGTCGAATTGCAAATAGCTATGGCAAGATTCGGAATAAGAAAGCTGACTACCTCGCTTTTGCGATTTTGGATGTAATAGTAGATTCTCACTTCTTGCTACTAGAGCAGGTCAATACTGAGATTGAACTCCTCGAAGAAAGATTATTGGTCGAGGTTGATAATAGCATCAAAGAGAAAGCCTATCATCTCCATCGAGCTATTCAACTGTTGAGAAAGCAGATTATATCTATGCGAGAAGGTATTGCAATTTTTGCACGGTCGGACAGCAAGTATATTTTGGATGATACTAAGTTATTCCTCCGAGATATAGGAGGGCAGATAACACACCAAGTAGATATGCTTGATAATCAGCGAGAGCTGATATCGAGTATTCAAGAACTCTACAATTCTGAGATCAATTATAAGATGAATCAAGTCATGAAGATCATGACCATCATCACAACGATATTTGTTCCATTGTCTTTTCTTGCTGGCATCTATGGTATGAACTTTAATCATATTCCAGAGCTCCAATATGAGAATGGATATTTTGTATTGATTGCAGTCATGGCACTTATTGCCTCAGGATTAGTAATTTGGTTTAAATCTATGAAGTGGTTTTAACTTCACTCAGAGTAATTCTATCTATCATTTGTCCAACTTGATGCAATAGATAGAGTTTTGAATTTTCTCTTTCGGCATAGAATGGAGTAATTAAATGTATACTCTAGGTAAATTGCCTATAGAGAAAAATACACTATTACGCTGAGTATAAAATAGAGAAGGATCTCGAACTTTGTTACAGCCAGTATGTAAGAATGTTGTCAATATGATGAAATTTTGTGCAAACGATTCAATCAAACAATACTCTACAGTAATTGATTGCTCTTCTCTCGGAAGTGATAGATAGATTAGCTCTATCAAATGTCTCTCGAGTTGGATAGAGGAGTATGTCTACAGTCGTGGCGAAAGGAAGCAAATTTAGCAATAGCTAGATGACTGATAATCAGTTGTATATATTGATATTCGATCTACTATGGAATATTGGGAATGTTCTGTTTGGGTTAGAATGGAGTAAATAGATGTAACCTGTATCCTTTATGTTGTATTTTCATCTTTTCAACACTAATCAAATAATTATGAATCAAAAGAAACCTGAAGACCAAAAAGTATCAATTAGTAGACGAGTTCTTGGTGGAGACACCCCAATTGTGATTAATGAAATTACAGATAGATGTTTGTTTTCATCCTTCTATGGTACTCTTGACTCCGTTAGAATAAAGAAGGTCATTGATGCATTACTTGAAGTCGTAAACCGAAATGAAAACGACTTAATCATTGTCGATCTAAGTAACGTTGACATTATCGATAGTTCGATAGCTGCTCATCTGAAAAGTCTCAACAAGTTACTTCAACTTATAGGAATGGATGTAATCTTCTGTGGAATCAAGCCAGTAGTAGCAAATAGTATGGTGAGTGCAGGTGTGGAACTAGAAAACATTAATGTCCAGAAGAATCTCAAGAGAGCTCTAAAATATGTCTACTCTATTCAGGGCTTGAGCTTGGTAAAGGCGTAAAATGATTAAGGAAGAACCATATTATTTCTTATTGAAGGATGTGCAAAGTATCAGTGACATTCTACATTTCTCTCGGAAGTTAATGCTAGAGCATAGATTCCCTCATCTCGAAGTAGAAGAGTTCGTACTTGCGATATCTGAGATGTCTCATAATGCGATTAGACATGGTGGGGGTGGGAATATCTTAATTCATGTAAAGAAGAATGGTGCAGTGGTCTCTGTGAGAATAGAAGACAATGGACCAGGCATTACGAACTATGACTTAGCGATGAGAGAAGGATACTCTACAGTAAAAACGAGTCTTGGATTAGGGTTAACTGTGGCCCAACGATCTTCTGATTATTTTGAGATAGAGTCAAGCAACTCTGATGGAACTGTGATCCTGATAGAGAAGTATAGACCACTTACTCTTGAAGTGATATCTTACGGCTTGGTAAGTGTGCCAGATGAGAATTATAACTTTAATGGTGATACTTATATTCTCAAAGAGTATGATGGAGACTCAGTACTTATAGGTGTCATTGATGGTCCAGGTCAAGGCTACGATGCCTATGTTTTTGCATTGACATGCAAAGAATTTGTTGAGGAAAATTATAGACTCTCATTAGATAGCTTGGTCTACGGATTAGACACATTGATGAAGGAGAGTAATGATGATGTTGGAATAACCGCTTCACTCTTGCGGATAAAACCATCAAGGATCGAATATAAGGGATGCGGTGATACACATGCTTACTTGGTTATGGATGGGGTGATGCATAGACTCGTCAATGAGGGCGGACGCCTCGGTCAGTTACTTTATTTCAAAAAAGGGATGAAGGAATACTCATTTGACAAAAGTGTAAAGGTAGTGCTGTGTACAGATGGATTGTCAACACTCCCTTCGACCTTAGAGTTGTCAGGTAATACACAGGCAGTTGCTAATAGATTATTTGATCAGTATCATAAGCCATACGGCGATGCTACAATTATGACCATGAAATATAACAACCCATGATGCAGAGTCAAACTGAGTCTTATGAATTCATCAAAGGATTAGTTTCATCATTTCCAAGTGGAATGATCGCTTTTGATATAGAAGGGTATGTCACTATTGTAAATAAGGAGTTTGTTCAATTGCTTGAGTTAAACTCAAAAATATCTGAAGTGATTGACCAATATGTAGTCGATTTGCTGCCTCAGGGTCAACTCAGATCACATGTGGTCAAGTGTCTTGAAAAGGGACGCAAAGCTTTCGAAATCCCAATGCTCAAAATCAATGATAAGTATGTAGATATAAAAGGAGTCAAACTCTTGAATGGGATGTTAATCGTCTTGAATAATATTACGCCTTTGATTGATCTGAAAAATGAAGCAACAGAACTCATAATAAAAAGTCAAGAAAAAGAGAGAAATAGAATAGCTAAGGAAATGCATGATGGTATAGGCCCTACACTCTCAACGGTCAAGTTGAGTTTGGAACGTATCACTAAAGCAATCCAAAAAGAAGAGGAAAAAGAGAGGCTCCGTCAAGTATCTGATACTATCATGGAGATATCAAAGGAAATTAGATCAATCTCACATGATCTTATGCCAAGTAGTATCATTGACTTTGGTCTCCTCGCTGCTCTCGAAAATTTCGTCAATAAGAATAATGACACCACCAATTTTACAATAACTATAGAGTCAGAGGTAAGCGACGTAGACTTAAACCAAATACCCAAGAACTTCGAAGTAAGTATCTTCAGGATCATACAAGAAGCAACACATAATGCCATGAAATACTCAGAGTGTACACACTTTGGTATCTCACTATCAAGAGATGATAATACTCTCATACTTATCATCTCTGACGATGGGAAAGGATATGATGTTGCAAAAGTAAGTCACGGTATCGGTGTGAAGAATATGAAGACAAGAGTAGAATCAATGAATGGAACAATCAATATCACTTCCCAATTAAATCAGGGAGTTAGCATAATAATAAAATTACCAATACTGAAATCATGATACGAGTTGCAATAGTAGATGATCACAAAATGTTTAGAGATGGCTTGCAGGCAATGTTGAGTGATGAAAATGATATCAATGTGATCTGGACATCGCCAGATACCAAGACGACACTAGAACGATTAGAGACCGATCTCCCTGATGTAATACTTATGGACTTGACACTAGGTACAGAGAGTGGTATTACACTAACTAAGACTGTGATGGACCTTCATCCATCTATCAAGATATTGGCTATCTCTATGCACTATGAAGACACTTATATTGTCAAAGTATTGGAGAATGGTGCCAGTGGTTATCTCCTCAAAGAGTCAGGAGGAGAGGAGGTGGTCAATGCAATCCGTACTGTAAATCAAGGTAATACTTACTATAGTAAACATGTGTCAGAGGTCTTAATCAAGCACATCACCAAAGGGACTAAACCAAAGCAAGGAATACAAATTCCACTGACAAAGCGAGAGATAGAAATCCTCACTCTCATCGCGAATGAATACTCCAATCCCGAAATTGCAAAAGAACTCTTCATCAGTATCAGGACAGTAGATACACACCGCCGTAACCTCCTTGAGAAATTGGATGTCAAGAACACGGCAGGGCTAGTAAAGCATGCCGTAAAGTTTGGGCTAATCGATATAAAGTAATCAGCTGCAATCATACTTCTAGGTGAATTACCTACTGAGTAATTTACGACTTTGCACTGATTAGAACACCTGATCTATAGGTGAACTTTGTCTTATTATTAAACCCAAATTTTTAAATAATGAGACGAGTTCAAGTATTCTTAAGTGTCCCCTTTACTACAGCTATTGCTTCGATGTGCAATCTTATCATTTTATCAGAAAGTGTGATTACCCGTTTTGGTGGAGTAAAGAATGAATATTGATAAATATTGTGATAGAGATGTGGAGATTGATAACGTGTTTCTGCTGTATAGAACTCCGGAAGGTGTCTCTAACTACACAGTCTACTATGTCTTGCAAATTAGCTGAATCGTATAGGTAAATTACCTAGACACAAAATTAGGTTATTACTATGAGGAAACTTTGATTGACATCTCAGATATTTGACTTGTTAACTGATGTATCTCACCACCATACTTAGTAAATTATAAATAAAAATCTAAAGTAACATGAAGCATATACTCTTGATAACGAATGTCCTTGAAGAAGGGACTACACTGCAGTACGCTGCAAAATTTTGTAAGCATTACAAAGCAAAACTCCATATCCTCAATATCGATGAGAAGTCAGAGCCAATACTGATATCGTCACCTCATTATTACAAGAAATTTTTGTATACTCATGATATCAATAAGGTACATAGGGTTACTGAGGAGATTACTGATCAGATTGGCAAAATATTAGACTCTCAATGGGTTGATATCAAAGTCAACGGTGGTAATGCTCAGAGTCTGGTAGAGCATGTAATCAATGATAATTTTATTGATTTTATCATCATAGATAAGAGCACGATCGAATTAGAAAATTTGTCAAAGTTTAAAAATTTATTCTTTGATGTGATCCCTACACCTCTGATTGTCATTCCTAAGTTTGAAGTGTTTAAGCCATTTAAATCACTAAATTTTCTCACGACACATTCAAAGAATGATGTAGGTAGTATCAAATTGATTACAGAGCATTTTCCAAACACTAAAGTCACGTTAAGTCATTTTGAGAGTGAGGACTACGATGAGTCGACGAATGAGTCTGAAGAAAAATGGGTTGATTACGTCCGTACTCAGGTCAAGAAAAAACTGGAGTACCAATCATTCAATGAGGAGATAAGTAGATATGTCAATAGAGAGAGTTTTGCTATTACAAATCAGTTTGATGTCTTCGTGTTTACGACTAAACCAAGAAATTTTTGGACGAGATTATTCGATCCAAGTACTACATTGAGCATGCTGACTGATCTTGAGACGCCTGCGCTAGTCTTCAAGTTGCCTCAAAGTTCTTAATGCAGTTTTAGGACTTTAGGTTTGCACTAAAAATTATATTTCTATTATCAAAAAACAAATCACATTTGCCTAGAGCAAAAATAAAATGAAAGATCAAATAAAAATTGTCAAACCAGGATCATTTAACCACGAAGATCACTGGTATCCTAAGGCATTGAATGCCACTATCCATCCGATGGTAAATTTCTTCCTAAACTTGGACAAAAAACGGATAGTATCTAGATACTGTCACCTGCACCCAACTGTTGATCGAGACAAATTGATAGCACTCTTATCATATCAATGTAAATACTTTCTTTGGAGTGGTTCAGATCTGTTCAATGCAACATCAGAAGATGGCAATAGACAAATGGTAGTGATTGAAAATAATTCATGTCCATCAGGTCAAAAATCTATGCCATTATTGGATGATAATAAGGAAGAAGGGTCATATAAGCTGCTCCTAGAACGTACATTTAAGCATTATCTCAAGCCAAAGCAAGGTGTCCCAAGATTACATGGAGGGCTTGCTGTGATCTATGACAAAAATCATATGGAAACTTCTGGATATGCCGCTGTGATGGCTGATGTCTTTGATGAAGAGGTGTTCCTCATCGAATACTACGATGATAACGAAAATGATCATATCAAGATAGAGAATGGAATATTTCATGTCTATTACAATGATTGTTGGCATCCATTGAGAGCAATGTTCCGTTATGTCACTCAGAAGCCATGGAACAGACTACCGTTACATAGTAAGACTAAAATCTTGAACCCTATCGTAGCGTGTCTTGCTGGTGGGAGGAATAAAATGGTTGCCGCGAAGGCTTACGATCTGTTTAATTCAGAGTTGCAGCAATTTGGATTGAAGATCAATATGCCTGAGACAATCTGGGATATCAGTAAGGCAGAGATTCCTCTATGGGTATCAAAGTTGGGAGGTCATGCCGTAGTGAAAATTCCATACTCTAATGCTGGTCAAGGAGTCTATACGATCACTAATCAGCAAGAGTTAGATGCCTTCATGGAGACCGACATCCAATATGAGAGGTACATAGTGCAGAGTCTGATTGGTAATTACAATTGGAGTTCCAGAAGCAAAGAAGGGAAATACTATCACGTAGGTACGATGCCAGATAAGAATGGGTCAACCTTCGTAGCAGATATTAGGATGATGTTGAGTAGTACAGCGGAAGGGATTAAACCCCTTTGTATCTATTCGAGAAGAGCATTGCAACCACTAGCAGAAAACTTAGAGGCGAGTAGTGACTCGTGGGGAATGCTAGGAACCAATCTGAGTATTAAATTGGGGCAAAACGAATGGGGCTCTGATACTAACCGATTGATACTGATGGATCGAAGAGACTTCAATAAGTTGGGTATCGGTCTAGATGATCTCATCGAAGCATATATACAGACTGTCTTGTCAACTATAGCTATAGATAAGATGTGTGTCAATCTGTATAACTCTAAGGGAAAGTTCAGGATGAAACTCTTCAATTCATTGAATAATGATGCGACGTTATTAAATGAAATCATGTTATGAAAAAGTATAAAGTCTTAGTACTCACAGATCACACTAGGCATAGCAAGGAAAACTCTCTCTATGCGATACTTCAAGAAATGATACTCGCTGAAGAATGCGATTACGTAGATGTTGGGAGCAGAGGGCTGAACGTGAATGATGACTTTTTTGTCCATGAAAAATTTAGTGCCATTTACGTCAGTAGAGTCACTGATCAATTCAGATATGATGAATCGGGGCAGAGCTATCAACAAGAGATAACAAAAGTTAATCCTGAGGATTATGATATGATCATCCTCAGATTGCCAAGGCCAGTGACTGATGGGTTTCTAGTCAATCTTAAAAGTCAGTTATCCAACGCGATATTTATAAATGATCCTATCGGGATAGTTAAGTGCAGTACTAAGGCATATCTGATGAATTTTGCAGAGTGTTGTCCTCCAATGAAGATGTGCAACTCTATTGAAGATGTCATTGACTTCTCAGCAACTTATGATCTTGTATTGAAGCCACTCAGAGAATATGGAGGCAAAGGACTATTGAAAATTGTAGATGGGATAGCGAATGATGGAGTAACAGACTATGATAAAATGGAATATTTGTTAAGTATAGAGGATCAGATCAAATCTGATGGATACTTAGCTATGCAATATCAAAGAAATGTCATTAACGGTGACAAAAGGTTGCTTGTAGTGGATGGTGAGATACTTGGTGCATCCTTGCGATTGCCACCTCCAGACTCATGGTTGTGCAATGTGGCTCTGGGTGGCACCTCTATTGGATCTCTACCTACCGATAGAGAAAGAGAAATAGTAAATATCGTCTACCCAAAGCTCAAAGCGAATGGAATATTGATCTGTGGATTTGACACTTTGGAAAATGATGAAGGAGTCAGAGTCTTATCAGAGATAAATGCACTGAGTATTGGGGGGTTCCCTCAAGCTCAAAGGCAAATGAAAAAACCTATTATTAAACAAACAATCGATAAAATATTTAACTATGCTGCTCGATAATGAAGGGAAGAAGATTCAAACTATAACAACCTTTGATCTAGAAGATACTCCGAAGGGTACGATAAAGTATTATTGGTTGAGGATAATTTCAGATGGATTTGCTAACCCTGTGAGTATTCCATTAATGGTTGCTAGAGGACTTGATGATGGTCCGATACTGGGACTGACTGCTGCTGTTCATGGTAATGAGCTCAATGGCATACCAGTCATCCAACGATTGTTCAATGAAGTTGATCCATTGGAGCTCAAAGGCACTATTATCGGAGTACCAGTTGTCAATGTGCCATCTTTCATGAGGAAGAAGCGACGGTTTAATGATGGTGTAGATCTCAATCATATCATGCCAGGTAAAGAACATGGCAATCTCAGTCAAATCTATGCATATCGCTTTATTGACCGATTAGCAAAGCACTTTGATTTTCTCATTGATCTGCATACGGCATCATTTGGGAGGATTAACTCATTCTACATCAGGGCAGATATGGAGCAGCCAGCAACTAAAGAGTTAGCAATGCTCCAGAATGCAGATATCATCGTCCATAATCCACCCTCTGATGGTACCCTGAGAGGGGCAGCTGATGAGCTAGGCATCCCAGCAATCACCATGGAAGTTGGCAATCCTAGCGTATTCCAAAAACGTCTGATAAGAAGTGGAGTAGTGGGGATCCACAATGTGCTCTGCCATCTCAATATGATTGATGATGAGATCGAGCTGATCGATAAGAAAACACTCATATGTAAAAAATCGTATTGGCTATACACTCAGACTGGAGGCTTACTCAATGTCAATGTTGACCTTCGAGAGATCCTTACAAAAGACCAAGAGGTCGGGTATATTAGAGATATCTTTGGACGAAAGACCAAATCATATCATGCACCAGAGGCAGGCATAGTGATAGGTAAGAGTGTCACGCCAGTGAATCAATCTGGAGGTCGGATTTTGCACTTAGGTATTATTCAATAAATTTTGAGAGCAATTATTGTTTTATAACAAAATATGCATTTTATTTACCTAGAAATTTAAACTGAATGCATCCCTGAGATAACCTACTTATCTTATTGCTGACAATCATGAAGAATACTTACTTCGATCTCATAGATCAAAGCTATTATTTTCCGCAGGAGGGTTTTGATTTAAAAGATGGTTACCTATCTTTTCACGGTCTTTCATTGAAGTACCTCATAGATAAGTACAAGACCCCATTCAAGTTGCTCTACCTTCCAAGGATCTCGGAGCAAATCAAGAAAGCTCGAAACTTATTCAGTCGAGCAATCAAAAAGCATAATTACAACGGAGTCTATCACTACTGCTACTGTACTAAGTGCTGTCACTTCTCCCATGTCGTCAAGGCCACCTTGAGAGAGGGTGTACACATCGAGACGTCATCATCATTTGATATAGACCTGATATTCAAGTTGTACAAGGAAGGTGAGCTCACTAAGAATATTATCTTAGTCCACAACGGATACAAGACTGACGACTACATAGAGAAGATCATCAAGCTAAACGCTGAGGGGTTTAAAAATTCGATACTCGTCCTAGATAGCAAGTCGGAGATCAGGAGAGTCAAACGATACGCTGATGCCTCTCGTCGACCCATAAAGATTGGGATCAGGATGGCAATTGACGAAGAGCCACAATCCGCATACTATACATCAAGACTCGGCATCCGACCTTCGGAGATCATTGATTTTTACCAAGAGGAGATCCATGACGACCCCAATCTCAGTCTCAAGATGGTACACTTCTTTATCGACTCAGGGATCAAGGATAATATGTATTATTGGGGAGAGTTTCAGAAGGCTCTCAAGATGTTCGTCCAGTTGAAACAACGGTGCCCAAGCGTCAAAGCACTTAATCTTGGTGGCGGATTTCCGATCAGGAACAATCTTGGCTTTGCATACGACTATGAGTATATGATCAATGAGATAGTTGGCAATATCAAGACAGCTTGCACCGAAGCCAATATAGATGATCCAGACATCTTTACAGAGTTTGGTAAGTATACAGTAGGAGAGAGTGGGGCTATCATCTTCTCTGTCCTCGAACAAAAACAACAAAACGATACAGAGAAATGGTACATGATAGACAATAGCCTCATGAATACCATCCCCGATGCTTGGTCGATTTTGGAGAAATTCATCCTCCTTCCGATTAACAAATGGAACAATGAGTACTCGAGAGTAAGTATCGGAGGGATTAGTTGTGATCATTCAGATTATTATAATTCGGAAGACCTCAATCAACAATTGTTCTTACCGAGTTACCCTGTAGATGATGAAGTGCCTCTGTATGTTGGATTTTTTCATACTGGTGCATATCAAGATTCGATCAGTGGCTATGGTGGCATTAAGCACTGCCTGATCCCAGCGCCTAAGTTGATTATCGTAGATAAGGATGATCAGGGCAACTTCGTAGATACAGTCTATCGCAACGAACAGACTGTCGAGGAGATGATGGCTATACTTGGATATAATAATAGCACCAATGAGTAACATGAGGTACGCGGGCATAGACGATCAATATACGCAGTTTGACACAGCTGATGTCCTACTCCAATCGATACCATATGATGGCACCAGTACTTGGGGTAAAGGATCTGATCGAGGCTTCGCTGCCTTCCTTGATGCTTCTGACAATATGGAACTCTATGATATCGAGACTGATACGGAGGTATACCGACGAGGAGTACATATCCTAGACGAGATCAGTGGATTCTCCTCGCCTCAGCACATGTATGAGTCCGTATACTCCAATGTCAAGCATCAGTTAACGTTCGATAAGTTCCTCACATATTTTGGAGGAGAGCACTCTGTCAGTATCGGTATCATCAAAGCATTCTATGAGCGGTATGATCAATTGACCGTCTTGCAGTTAGATGCACATGCTGACTTGAGACCATCATACCAAGGTACTCCCTACAATCATGCCTGTGCCATGTATGATGCAAGTAAGCATACCAATCTCATCCAAGTAGGCATCAGGAGTATGGACAGATTAGAGGGAGATCACATGGATAGGACCAAAGTATTTTTTGCAGACCAGATCCATGGTGGGAGCAACTGGATCACCGACTCGCTAGCACTCATGACCAATGATGTCTATCTCTCGATTGACTTAGATGTCTTTGACCCATCTATCATGCCTGCAACTGGTACACCGGAGCCAGGTGGATTGCAATGGTATACTGTCATCAATTACCTACGGGAAGTGTTCAGGACTAAGAATGTTGTAGGATTTGATATCGTAGAGTTGGCACCGATCGAAGGGTTACATGCTCCACAGTTCCTAGCAGCTAAGCTCTATTACAAACTCCTCTCTTACAAATTTTCATCATGAAGCACAAAGGTCAAGTATCCCAATTCATACTCAAGCATTATAAACACTTCAATGCTGCCTCACTCGTCGATGCGGCAATTGCATATGAGCAGCAGTTAGCCCAGGGTAATAAGATGATGATCACGCTAGCAGGAGCTATGAGTACGGCTGAGCTTGGGATATCCTTAGCGGAAATGATCAGACAAGATAAGGTCCATATCATTACCTGCACAGGTGCTAATCTAGAGGAAGATGTCTTCAATCTCGTAGCTCATGATCACTATAAACGTATCCCTCACTATCGAGATCTCTCTCCACAAGATGAGCAAGACTTACTGGACAATCACTATAATCGAGTGACCGATACTTGCATCCCAGAGGGAGAGGCGATGAGAGCGATAGAAGAGCATCTCTATACCGTGTGGAAGGATGCAGATAGCAAAGGACTCAGTTATCTGCCTCATGAGTACTTCTATCAGATACTCTTGAGTGATGAGTTAGTCTCTAAGTATCAGATAGACCCAGCGGATAGTTGGCTTTTAGCTGCAGCTAAAAAAAATATCCCTATCATCGTACCAGGATGGGAAGACTCGACTTGTGGCAATTTCTTCACGTCATACTGTATCACTGGAGAGATGAATCCGAGCACGATGAAGTCGGGAATCCAATACATGATGTACTTGGCTGATTGGTATAGCAGTCAAGCTGGAAAACATGACGTTGGATTTTTTCAGATAGGTGGAGGGATCGCTGGTGACTTCCCCATCTGTGTAGTGCCAATGTTGCACCAAGACTTACAGATGGAGAATATCCCGATGTGGTCATACTTCTGTCAGATCAGTGACTCCACTACCAGTTATGGATCATACTCTGGCGCCGTACCCAATGAAAAAATCACTTGGGGTAAACTCAATCCCGATACTCCAAAGTTTATTATTGAATCAGATGCCACTATTGTTGCACCATTAATCTTCGCCTATCTCTTAGGAATGTAGGCAGTAATATCAGAGTGAGATGAGTAATCTATATGCACGAGACATTAAGTATAAGGTAAGACTCAACAGTGATCAGAGAGTCCCTGCTCCACGGAGGGACATTACCTCATGCAATCGCATGTATAGATTGCCCGACTCTCACATCGTGTAAGTATCCAAAACATCTATCATATGAATAACAAGCCTAGACTCATTAAAGACTATGATAAATTATCCCCCGAGATAATAGCTGAGATCAAATCTCGATACCCTTATAGTTTTGAAAAACATCTAATCAAATTTACCAATGCCAAAGGAGAGATCGTCAGTGCATTGCCATATGAATCCGAAGAGTACCACTACCTCATCAGGATGACGAAGAATGAAGCGAAGCAGATCGTCGCTGATGATGATGACTACGATGACGAAATCGATGAGATAGAGATCGATGAGAATGATATAGAAGACATTACTGATTAAATATAAAACATTAATGCTCGTGACATACAAAAAAGGAAATAAGGACAAACGAAGCTTGCAAGAAGAAGCTGACTTGCCAAAATCTAAGGCGGTAAAAAAGAAAAAACTCAAACCACTTAAACGCAAAGACCTGAAATATGGAATCTCCAAATTTTTAGAAGAGGAAGAGTAACTCCGGTAG